>CAJNDL010000007.1 GCA_905221505.1 bacterium | reverse complement strand
TACCATAGTCCGTACGGGATTCGAACCCGTGTTACCGCCGTGAAAAGGCGGTGTCTTAACCCCTTGACCAACGGACCAGAGTTGTTATTTTCAACTCTTACTATTATACAGCCTTTTTAGTTTTTGTCAACATCTTTTTCTAATTTTTTTCATTTTTTTCAAATCGACTTTTTCAACTTATAATAAAAGAGCCAGAATTAAACTGACTCTTCTATTGCTCATTAAACATAGAAGCACGTTCTTCTCCCCACCAATAGGGCATTAGTTCTGCGATTTTCACTGTCTTTCTTGTACCGTAGTCCATCATGAATTCTGCATCTTTATTTTCAGCGTTCATCTCTAAGAGGAATTCTCTGCAAGCTCCACAGGGCATTCCTGAACTTCCACCATACGGCGGTTTATCTCGGAAGGCTAATACTTTTTTAACCTTAGTTTGCCCTGAAAATTGGTACATATTGAAGAGTGCTGCCCGCTCTGCGCAGAGATGGAATACACCACAGGTTCCCTCCATACAGAAACCTGTAAATATTTGTCCATCTTCTGCTTCTACTGCGGCTACAACATGGTTAGCGTAAACAAAATCAGATACTTCATGTGGATCGTATAGCTTCTGTGCTTCTTCGTACATCTTTTCCCAGATGTCCATTATTGTACCCTTCTTACCTAGAGATTTCTTTTAACATGTTTTCTATATGCTGGATTGATTTTTCGCGACCTAACAAGAAGATAGTATCTGGCAATTCTGGTCCATGCATTTCACCTGAAACAGCAATACGAATAGGCATGAAAAGATTTTTCCCTTTAATACCTGTTTCTTTTTGGACTGCTTTAATTTGTGGGAAGATATTCTCTGTCACAAATTCATCATCTGTCATCGCTTCGAGTTTTGCTTTGAAGGCTTCAAGAACTGTTGGAACTGTTTCACCCGCCATGACTTCGCGCTCTGCTTCGGTCAATTCTGGGAAATCTGAGAAGAAGAGATCTGTCAATGGGATAATCTCATCTACCGACTTCATTTGTGGTTTATAGAGCTCAACTAATTTTTCAGCCTTATCAGTCAATCGACCTGCTTCTTCTAGGAATGGTTTTGCCATTTCAAAGATAGTTTCTAGGTCTGCATTCTTGATATAATCGTTGCTCATCCAGTCGAGTTTCTTCTGATCAAAGGCTGCTGGTGACTTACTGAGACGGTTTTCATCAAAAAGTTTAATGAGTTCTTCACGAGAGAAGATTTCATCTTCGCCACCTGGGTTCCAACCAAGAAGAGCAATAAAGTTAAAGACTGCTTCTGGTAAATAACCTTTTTTACGGTAGTCTTCGATAAACTGAAGGGTGTTGGTGTCACGTTTAGACAATTTTTTCCCAGTTTCAGAGTTGATGATCAAGGTCATGTGACCGAACTCTGGAGCTTCCCAACCAAGGGCTTCATAAACCATAAGCTGTTTTGGTGTATTAGCAATATGGTCATCTCCACGGATAACATGAGAGATTTGCATATCGTGGTCATCGATAACAACGGCAAAGTTGTAAGTTGGGTAACCGTCTTTCTTTTGAATAACCCAGTCACCACCGATATTGCCACCTTCAAATTCGATATCGCCTTTGACCATGTCATGCCACTTGTAGATACCTGACTCATTGACAGCCAAACGGACCGTTGGGATGATCCCTGCTGCTTCGCGTTCTGCGATGTAAGTAGCCTTTTCCTCTTCACTCATCCCAAGGTATTCATTGATGTAACGTGGTGTTTCACCAGCTGCTTCTTGGCGTTCGCGTTCAGCTGCCAACTCTTCTTCTGTAACATAAGATTTGTAGGCTTTTCCTTCAGCTAGCAATTGATCGATATATTTTTGATACAAGTCCAAACGCTCAGACTGGCGGTAATTTTCATGTGTTTCTGGGCTTTCATCCCAATCCATACCTAACCAACGAAGGTTTTCAAGCTGTGAACGTTCACCATCTTCGACATGACGTTTACGGTCAGTATCTTCGATACGGATAATAAAAGTGCCACCGTGATGACGTGCGTAAAGGTAGTTGAACAATGCTGTACGGGCATTTCCGATGTGTAGTAGTCCTGTTGGACTTGGTGCGTAACGTACGCGGATATCTTTTGACATAGTTTCTCCTATAAAGTCTTTAGGCGTCTGCCTTTTTGCTCTCTATATTATATCACAAGTCTTGGCTGAGTCCAATTTCTATGGATAAAGAGAGTAAAAAGAGTGGACAAACCACTCTTTTCTTCTATTATAGACGTGCGTTAAGTTCTTTGCTCAATTCTTCAAATCCTGGTTTTCCAAGAAGGGCAAACATGTTACGTTTGTAAGCTTCAACACCTGGTTGGTCAAATGGGTTGATAGCATTCAAGTAACCTGAAAGAGCAATTGCCAATTCGAAGAAGTAGATAGTGTAACCAAGAGTGAAAGCGTCTTGCTCTGGAAGAGTCACATACATGTTTGGTACATCACCATCAGTGTGGGCAAGAAGAACACCGTCAGTTGCTTTTTTGTTTACAAAGTCAACGTCTTTTCCTTGAAGGTAACCAAGTCCATCAAGATCTTCTTCCAATGTAGGAATGATCACGTTTTTACGTGGTTTGTCAACACGAACAACTGTTTCAAACATGATACGAGTTCCTTCTTGGATAAATTGACCAAGTGAGTGCAAGTCAGTTGAGAAGTTAGCTGAAGTTGGGTAGATACCTTTTTGGTCTTTCCCTTCTGATTCACCAGCCAATTGTTTCCACCATTCTGAGAAGTATTGAAGTGATGGCTCATAATTTACCAAGATTTCAGTTGCATAGCCTTTACGGTAAAGGATGTTACGAACTGCTGCGTATTGGTATGCTTCGTTTTCAGAGATTTTATCTGAAGTGTAGTCTTTGCGAGCTGCGTTCGCACCTTCCATAAGTGCTTTGATATCAGCTCCTGATGCTGCGATTGGAAGCAATCCAACTGCTGTCAATACTGAGAAGCGTCCACCGATGTCGTCTGGAACAACAAATGTTTCCCAACCGTTAGCGTCTGCTTCAACCTTAACAGCACCTTTTTGGCGGTCAGTTGTTGCATAGATACGTTTGTTGGCTTCTTCTTGTCCGTATTTCTTAACCAAAAGTTCTTTGAAGACACGGAAAGCGATAGCTGGTTCAGTTGTTGTACCTGATTTAGAAATCACGTTTACTGAGAAGTCTTTGTCAGCTAAGTACTCTACCAAGTCAGCAAGGTAAGTAGATGAGATTGAGTTTCCAGCGTAAAGGATTTGTGGAGCCTTGCGTTCTTCTTTTGTTTGCAAGTTAGCAAAATGGTGGTTCAAGAAGTCGATTGCTGCTTTGGCACCAAGGTAAGATCCACCGATACCAATCACAACCAAAACATCGCTGTCTGACTTAATTTGCTCAGCAGCTTTCAAGATGCGGTCAAATTCTTCACGGTCGTAGTTTTCAGGAAGGTCCAACCATCCTAAGAAGTCGCTACCAGCACCAGTTCCTTTACGGATCAATTCATCTGCTGCTGTTACTTGTGCTTGCATGTATTCCACTTCATGTGGTGCAACAAATTTGTCTAAAACTTTTGAATAATCAAATTTAATATGTGACATGTTATTCCTCCAATATTTCTTCTTTTCTATCATAACGCTTACCTTCGTTTTTTTCAAGTTTTTTTGTCGAATTTCTCCAATTTTTATCAGAATTCAAACGTTTGCGTAAAAATACCGTATTCCAAAAATTTTGAAATAATAAAAGAAAGAACGACTAGATGTTCCAGTCGTTACAGTTCATTCAATAAATACTCAAATAATTCTAAATTGCCATCTTCTTCATTAACCAGAAACTCTGGATGCCACTGCAAACCGATAATGCGGTGCTCGTCGATAGACTCAATCGCTTCGATGGTCTGGTCTCTGGGATCAATAGCAGTTACACGGAAATTAGGTGCCAAATCTTTAATACTTTGACGATGGACAGAGTTGACCTGACTTTCTTTTCCGAATAACTTAGCCACCACGCTTCCTTCCACTGTCTCAATAGAGTGAGATGTTCCGAAAGGTAGTCCTTGCCAGTGACCTTCGATTTCTTGATTGAGGGTTCCACCAAAGGCAACATTGACAAGTTGGACACCGCGGCAGATTGCCATAATTGGTTTATTCTGACGGAGCGCTTCCTTCAAGAGTGCCAATTCAAATTCATCACGGACCAGATTGTAATCATCGCTCTCAATGGTCTTTTTCTCTCCATAAAACTGAGGATGGACATTTTGCCCGCCTGTCAAAATAAGCTTGTCAATCATTTCCACATAATCGCGTACAACGGACTCATCACCAACAGGAATGACTAAAGGGAGACCACCGACTTGACGAATGCTCTCTGCGAACCTACAAGATACAGATGAGTGAATGTTTTTTCCTTCTGCGTCTACGGGACATAGATTTGCAGCAACTCCTACAACCGTTCTAGCCATGATGTCTCTCCTTTCAAATATTAACGATAGTCCTATCATATCACTCAAAACGCCTTTCGTCTAATATGTTTTTTTTAAGGCTGTGATAAAAATTTTTTATGGATAAGACAAAGCTGCCCACATTGGACAACTTTTTTCTTATTCAAAAACAAATTGATTGTGATAGAGTTCTGAGTAGAAACCACCTAGTTTTAAGAGTTCATGGTGGTTACCGCGTTCAATCACTTCTCCATCTTTGAGAACAATAATCTGGTCTGCATTAAGAATGGTTTTCAAACGGTGGGCAATAACGAAACTGGTTCTGCCTGCTACAACTGCCTCCATGGCATGCTGAATCTTGCTTTCTGTCACCGTATCTACGTTTGAAGTTGCTTCATCGAGAATGAGAACTTCTGGATCTGTCATCAGGGTTCGAGCAATGGAAATCAATTGCTTCTGCCCTGTCGAAAAGATGCTCTGGTCATCATCTATAAGAGTATCGTACTTATCAGGCAAGCTTTCGATATAGTCATGAATATGGGTTGCCTTGGCTGCTGCCTCAACCATTTCCTGACTGGCATCTGGCACACCGAAACGGATATTGTCTCGAATCGTTCCGCTAAATAAGACCGAATCTTGCAAGACAATCCCCACCTTACTTCTGAGACTATCTAAATCATAGTCACGGATGTCTTTGCCGTCAAAATAAATACCACCAGCATCAACATCATAAAAGCGATTGATAAGATTCATAATAGTCGTTTTCCCTGAACCTGTCGGACCAACAACTGCTGTCATCTGGCCTTTCGGAGCGGAAATGCTGACATCTTTCAAAATAGGTTTATCAGGCAAGTATGAAAAATCAATATGACGGATTTCAACACCTTCTTGCAACTGAGTGAAGTTTGGAGCATTTTCAGGCCGAATTTCTTCCTCTGCATCAAACATTTCCTGAATTCGTTCAGCCCCAGTAAAGGCTAACTGAAGACTTCCCCAACTAGCTGCAACTTGGATAATAGGCTGGTAGTATTGCTGAGAAAATTGGGCAAACATAACAATCAAACCGAGGGCTGTACTTGTTTCAATAGACTTATCATTTAAAAGTACAGCTGAACCCGCAAAGATGACGATGGCTGTATTAACCAGACTCATCCCATTCATGACAGGGAAAAGAATTCCTGAGAACATTCTTCCTTTAAAGGTTGCCTTGCGCACGCGCTCATTTTGTTCAAGAAATCCTGCCATCATGTCCTCTTGAATTCCTTGGACAATGACAGCTTTTTGACCTGAGATACTCTCATCCATATAGGCGTTGAGTTTCCCTACCTCTTTTTGCTGGAGGTTGGTGTATTTGCGCGCCATTTTCACGATGAAAATCAGCATAAGAAAGGCCAATGGTGTGCTGGCAATGGTGATGAGGGCCAGCGTCACATTTCTCGAAAACATGACAAGAATCAGACCAATGTATAAAACAATATTGCTCATGACCTGAATCAAGCTTTCGTTAAAGGCTTGGAGGATATTATCCAAATCACTGGTAAAACGAGACAAGATATCGCCATCTTGTCGGCGATCAAAGAAAGAAACCGTCAATCGCGCAAGCTTGCCAAAGAGGCCTTTGCGCATCTCGTTAGTTGACTCTGCAATCACGCGCGTCATGAGACACATATATATGACACTGGAGATAAAGAGAACCAAAACCAGCAGACCGAGATTGACCATGATTCCTGATAGGCTTTGCCAAACAAGTTCTGGATCGCCATTTTGATAAGCTTGAACTAAATTAGCTAACTGCGTCACTGCTTGTCCAGAAAAGACTGGGAAGAGGGCTTGGGCAAGAGTCGCCAGAACAATCATCAGAATGACAACTACAAATGATAGCTTATAGACTTTAAAATAATGCCAAAAGAACTGGACTGTCTTCATTTTACTCCTCCTTTCCTTTCTGTGTTTCATAGATTTCACGGTAAACGGCGTTATTGGCAACCAAATCTGCATGTGTTCCTTGACCAATCAATCGTCCCTGATCCAGAACCAAGATCTTGTCTGCATGAACAACCGAGCTAATCTTTTGAGCAATGATAATGGTTGTTGTGCCTTTTAAGTCCTTGTTCAAAGCCTCCTGAACCAAGCGCTCTGACTTGGCATCCAAGGCTGAGGTCGAATCGTCAAAAATCAGAATACGTGGATTGCTAACAATCCCACGGGCAATCGACATCCTTTGCTTTTGCCCACCAGAGAAATTGGTTCCCCGTTCCTCAACTGGACTTTCAAAGGTTTTCTCCATACGATGAATAAATTCGCTGGCTTGGGCAATATTGGCTGCGCGCTCCATTTCAAATAGGGTGGCATCTCCCTTACCCTGTCTCAAGTTATCTGCAATCGTTCCACTAAAGAGAATGGCACGTTGGAGAACGATAGACACTGTTTTACGCAGGGTTCCTTCACTCACTTCTCGAATATCCTTGCCTCCAATTTTGATGGTCCCTTCCTGTGGGTCAAAGAGACGTGGAATCAATTGAGCTAAGGTTGACTTTCCTGCACCAGTCGCTCCGACTACACCAACCATTTGACCAGGTTCAATAGTAAAGGTCACATCTTTCAGCATCGGTTCCTTGTCCGTTGGATAGGTAAAGGTTACATTTTCAAAGCTAAGGTTTCCAACCAACTCTTCATCTGGGACATCCTTGAAGGTCATAGCTGGTTCTGCGTCAAGAATTTCTCGAATACGACGCATAGAAATCATGGCGCGACTGACAGAATTTCCCAAAAATCCAACCATAACAATGGTAAAGATAATCTGGCTCAAGTAATTGACAAAGGAAGCAATCGAACCAACAACAGACGGATCAGACTGGACCATCCCTGCAACCAGCCAAATAGAGAGGAAAACTGCTCCGTAGCCGACCAACATCATGAAGGGTTCCACTACTGAAAACGCATAGCCAATGTAAAGATTTTGACCAAGAAGCTCGTCTGAGACCTCTGTAAACTTAGCAAACTGCTCTTTTTCTTGGACAAAGGATTTGACCACTCGAACACCGCGCAGATTTTCTTTGGCGATAGCATTGATACGCTCAAGAAGGGTTTGAAACTTGGCAAAACGTGGCCCCATCATCCCCATCATGACAGCAGTCAAACCAAAAATTAAGATCACCATGAGAACAATCACCCACCACAGAGATGGTAAAGTTTGAACCGCAAGGATAAACGAACCGATGAACAAGAGGGGAAGCCTGAACAGAATTTGGAAGGTCATCATGACCACGTTCTGAATCTGGTTGATATCGTTGGTCATTCGAACGACTAGATTTCCCGCATTAAATTGTTCAATATTGGCATAAGAAAAGGTTTGGATTTTACGGAAGGCATCCTCCCGAAGGTCGGATGAAACTCCTTGAGCAATATAGGCTGCAAGGATAACATTGAGCCCACCAGCAACCAGACCGACCAAGGCCACACCAATCAACCAAGCCCCTATACTATAAATGGCTTCATATTTCCCAGCAAGGAGGGCGTCTAACACTTCCTGCAGATAACGTGGTTGCAGAAGTGAACTAGCAACCATCAAGCCTGTCATCAGAAGCGAAGCCAAGGCCTGCCACTTGTAGGTTTTTACTTTCTGAATCAGCATATTTTCTCCTTAAAAAATAGACAAAAGGGAGCGACAATGCGTCAGCTCCTTTTCATTCTGTTTGTGTGATGTTATTCTAGCAAAAAAGTGGGGGATTGTCAAAGAAGTCTCCTTGATACAGCTAGAATGACTAGTAATTTTCTCTTTATAGTTTCTGTTTTAACTCGACCAAGACATTCATAGCCTGCATAGGTGTCATATTGTAAACATCCAGTTTAGACAATTCTGCTAGGATAGGATGCTCTTCTGCTGTATCAAAGAGTGAAATCTGTTCAGTGACAGCACTTGTTTGTCTCATGGGAGCAGGACTTTCTATTCCTTGACTCTCTAGTTGGGTCAAAATCTTATCCGCCCTTGCTAAAAGGTCTGCTGGTAAGCCAGCAATCTTAGCCACATGGATACCGTAGGATTTGTCAGCTGGGCCTGGTTCAATCTTATGAAGGAAAGTGACCTGCCCATCCTGCTCCAAGGTTGCCACGTGAACATTGACCAAGTGTTCCAAGCTAGACTCTAGACTGGTCAACTCATGGTAGTGGGTCGCAAAGAGGGTCTTGGCTCCGATATGCTCATGGATATATTCGATGATGGACTGGGCAAGAGCCATCCCGTCATAAGTCGCGGTTCCCCGTCCCAATTCATCAAAGAGAATGAGTGAATTCTTGGTCGCATGCGAAATGGCATTGTTGGCCTCCATCATCTCTACCATAAAGGTTGATTGACCTGAAACCAAATCATCGGCTGCTCCGATACGGGTAAAAATAGCATCAAAAATTGGCAAATGGGCACTTTCTGCTGGCACATAAGAACCCAACTGAGCCATAACTGCCGTCATGGCTAACTGACGCATGTAGGTGGACTTCCCACTCATGTTTGGCCCTGTAATCAGCTGAATACTGGTGTCTTCTGCCATCTGAATCGTATTAGGAATATAGGTCTGAGCCCCCATAACCTTTTCAACGACAGCATGACGCCCTTTCTGGATATCAATTTGTGAATCCTCTCCGAACTCTGGTCGAATCAAATGCTGGGTTTCAGCCACAACTGCTAGACTCTGTAAGACATCAACCGTCGCAATTCCTTGAGCTAAAGCTTGTATACGCTGAATGTACTTACTGACCTCTTCACGAATGCGCATAAAGATTTCGTATTCGAGGTTGGCTGACTTCTCACGCGCCTCCAGCATATCTCCCTCGATACGCGCTAATTCCTCAGTTCCAAAACGTTCCGAGTTTTTCAGCGTTGCCTTGCGGAAAAAGTGAGCTGGCACATTCCCCAGTTGTGAATTGGTCACATGGAAATAGTAGCCATCCTTTTTATTGTAATCAATCTTAAGCGTGCTGATACCAGAGTTTTCTCGCTCCTTAGCCTCAATCTCAGCAATCCAGCTAGTCCCTTCTCTGAGCACACGACGGTACTTGTCTAAGGTTTCATCAAATCCAGTGCGGATAATGCCACCTTCCGTAATCACATGAGGAGCTTCAGGAGCAATCGCTGCGCTAATCAAACTCTCCAACTCAGGGATTCCATCCAGTTGTTCGATAAGATAAGTCAGAGCAGGTTGCTCCATCCCTTCTAAAATCGCACGAATCCGTGGCACACTGGACAAGGTAGTCGCCAGTTGCAAGAGGTCCTTGGGATTGGTCTTGCCAAAAGAAACCCGACTAGCCAAGCGTTCGATATCATAAACACCTTTGAGACTATCCGTTAAATCACTGCGCTCAAAGAAGTAATCAAGAAAGACCTGCACCACTTCTTGACGCTGAACAATTCGTTCCTTATCAATCAGGGGACGATGAATCCAAGAACGCAAGAGACGCATTCCCATAGCTGTTTTGGTTTCATCTAAAAGCCAGAAAAGACTGCCTTGTTTCTTGCCTGAACGGGCATTCTCAACCAAATCCAGACTAGCCTTGGTCGCATAATCCATCTGCAAAAAATCTTTGATTTCATAGCGAATAACAGGCTTGAGGTGGTTCAATTCCCTCATCTGAGTTCGATGAACATACTGGAGCAGCTTACTAGAGGCCGCCTGCTCCACAGCTGCCAATCGTGAATCCAGTAAATGAAGATCCTCAAAGCCTTCTTTCTCATAAGAGAGCACCAAATTCATCTGGCGACTGAGAATCTGTTCTTCTGCATCAGACAAATCATAACCCAGCACCACTTCTCGAGCCTTGAGATTGCGGATTTCCCCACAAACCAGCGTGAAATCCAAAAGACCTGTCACATAAAAGTCACCCGTCACCAGGTCCATATAAGCTAGACCAAATTGATTGCCATCACGATCTATAGCAACTAAGAAGTTGTTCTGACTGTCTGGCTTAGTGCTATCGACTACTGTCCCAGGTGTAATGACCTGAACAACCTCTCGTTTCACAACCCCAACTGCTTGTTTAGGATCTTCCATCTGCTCTGCGATAGCCACCTTATAACCCTGCTCAATCAAGACATCGATATACTGTTGGGCAGAATGATAGGGAACACCCGCCATAGGGATCGGATTATCGGCATTCTTGTTGCGACTCGTTAAGGAAATTTCCAGAATCTGCGCAGCATTGACCGCATCCTCATAAAACAATTCATAAAAATCACCCATTCGAAAGAGCAAAAAAGCATCTGGATATTGCTTTTTAATATCCACATACTGTTGCATGCCGGGTGATAGCTTTTCTGTCGCCATTTTCCGTCTCTCCTTGTCAAAAATAAGTCTTGAGAGCAACTCCCAAGACCTTACTTATCTTTCATCAAATCTAGCAAACGATCTTCCATGAGTTTGGCAACGTGCTGGTCTCGACAAATAACCAATAAGGTATTGGCACCAGCAACTGTTCCTAAAATCCATTCATCCTTGTTTGCATCTACAATATTGGCCAAAACAGAGGCTTCTCCCAGTTTGGTATGAAGCACCAAGGTAAACTCTGCTCTTGCAACGCCTTCTAAATGATGAGACAAAAATTCCACCAAATCAATCTTTTCTGTCTCATTTGCTAGTACATAATACACCATATCATTTTTCTTGACCTTGGTCAAGCCGATTTCGCGCAAATCACGAGACAGGGTTGTCTGCGTCACAAAGACATTGTGCGCCTCCAACCGATCTTGAATTTCTTTTTGTGTACTTAATTTCTCCTCAGTAATCATTTTTTTTATTAACTGATGACGATCTCTTTTTCTCATAAAATCCTCTTATGTGAATATTTATAACTAATTTTATAACTATATTATACCAAAAAAATAGGAGATTTCAAAAATTTTTTCTTCTTTCTTTAAAATTGTGATAAAATAGTAGAAAAGTCCAAAAGGAGCTCTTAATGAATACAAAAGAATTGATTGCTAGCGAGTTGGCTAGCGTCATTGATAGCCTGGACCAAGAGGCTATTTTAAATTTACTGGAAACCCCTAAAAACTCAGAAATGGGAGACGTCGCTTTTCCTGCTTTTTCTCTTGCAAAAGTCGAACGTAAAGCACCTCAAATGATTGCTGCGGAACTGACTGAAAAGATTAACAGTCAAGCCTTTGAAAAGGTTGTCGCAACTGGACCTTACGTCAACTTTTTCCTTGATAAATCTGCCATTTCTGCTCAAGTATTGCAAGCTGTTATCACTGAAAAAGAACACTATGCTGACCAAAACATTGGTAAACAAGAAAATGTTGTGATCGACATGTCTAGCCCCAATATCGCTAAACCATTTTCTATCGGTCACCTACGCTCAACTGTTATCGGAGATAGCTTGTCACATATTTTCCAAAAAATCGGTTATCAAACTGTCAAAGTCAACCACTTGGGAGACTGGGGTAAACAGTTTGGGATGCTGATTGTTGCCTACAAAAAATGGGGAGACGAAGAAGCTGTAAAAGCTCATCCAATCGATGAACTTCTTAAACTCTACGTTCGCATCAATGCTGAAGCTGAAAATGACCCTAGCTTGGATGAAGAAGCACGCGAATGGTTCCGTAAACTGGAAAATGGAGATGAGGAAGCTCTTGCACTTTGGCAATGGTTCCGCGATGAAAGTTTGGTAGAATTTAACCGCCTTTACAATGAATTGAAGGTTGACTTTGACAGCTACAACGGAGAAGCCTTCTACAACGATAAGATGGATGCAGTTGTAGACATTCTTTCTGAAAAAGGACTTCTTGTTGAGTCAGAAGGTGCCCAAGTTGTCAATCTTGAGAAATATGGAATTGAACATCCAGCCCTTATCAAAAAATCTGATGGTGCAACTCTCTATATCACACGTGACTTGGCTGCAGCCCTTTACCGTAAAAACGAATACCAATTTGCTAAATCTATCTACGTCGTTGGTCAAGAGCAATCCGCCCACTTTAAACAGCTCAAAGCTGTCTTGCAAGAGATGGGCTACGACTGGAGTGAAGACATTACTCATGTTCCTTTTGGTTTGGTTACAAAAGAAGGGAAGAAACTCTCTACTCGTAAAGGGAATGTCATCTTGCTAGAGCCTACTATTGCAGAGGCTGTTAGCCGTGCTAAAGCCCAAATCGAGGCTAAAAATCCTGAACTTGAAAACAAAGATCAAGTAGCGCATGCTGTTGGGGTTGGAGCCATTAAATTCTATGACCTCAAAACCGACCGTACAAATGGATACGACTTCGACTTAGAGGCTATGGTATCCTTCGAGGGTGAAACTGGTCCTTATGTTCAATACGCCTACGCTCGTATCCAATCTATCTTACGCAAAGCGGATTTCAAACCAGAAACAGCTGTCAACTATAGCTTGAATGATGCTGAAAGCTGGGAAATCATCAAACTCATCCAAGACTTCCCACGTATTATCAACCGTGCGGCGGATAACTTTGAACCTTCTATCATTGCTAAATTTGCAATTAGCCTGGCTCAAGCCTTCAACAAATACTATGCACATACACGTATCTTGGATGAAAGCTCAGAACGCGAAAGCCGTCTAGCCCTCAGCTACGCAACTGCAGTCGTTCTCAAAGAAGCTCTTCGCTTGCTTGGAGTAGAAGCGCCAGAGAAGATGTAAATCGTTACAAGAGACTGGAACTAAAGTTCCTAGTCTCTTGACGGCAATCGCTATATGGCGAATTGCCTAAACGCTTCACTAGTTTTAAGACATAAATATGATCGATTTATGTCCTAAAACGTCGTAATCTTAAAGTTATTGGAACTAAAGTTCCTAATTGTTAGACTCTAGCCGCTTATAGGCGGACTAGCTAACTGCTTCACTAGTAAAGAAACATAAATATTATCGATTTAGAGACCATGACGTCGTAACTATGGTGATTTACCTAATCGCTTCACTAATTCACCTAACTAAATAATATCGATTTGGTTAGGCTCATGTCGTAATCTTTTAATCACTTTATTGTAAAGCAATCTAATACTCAATGAAAATCAAAGAGTAAACTAGGAAGCTAGCCGCAGGCTGTACTTGAGTATGGTAAGGCGACGCTGACGTGATTTGAAGAGATTTTCTAAGAGTATAAGTAACTAACACCAAATCCTATCGAGGATTTGCTTAGGCGCTTTACTAATTCAATCTACTCACTACTATTTCTTTATCATACAGGGAGATTTCCTATGAGCCAATATGCTTATATCCTCGTTGTGATTAGCTTGGTGTTCCTTTTTCTGCTCAATAAGTACGAGAAGGAGAGACTTCAAAGGCTCTACCAAGAACAACTTTTAAAGGATGAAACATTTAGGGCTGACATCAAAGAGAAAATTCAAACGACTGAAAATATCAATGATGTCATTGCTTATATCAATAAAACTTATCATCTGGGAATGTTGCTATCAAAAGACATTACAGATCAATTGAAATAAACCTAGCTATTCTTTAAGGAATATCAAAACCGAGACTAAGACTTTAATACTGAGTCTCGGTTTTTGTATATTTTTCAAGTAACAAAGCCACCACTACCCAGCAATGAAAGTGCAAAATCCCCTAGAATGTGATAAAATAAAAAGAGAACTCTATTAAGGAGGAAATCATGGAAAAACAAACCGTCGCCGTCTTGGGGCCTGGTTCTTGGGGGACTGCCCTTTCACAAGTCTTAAATGACAATGGACACGAGGTACGTATTTGGGGAAATATTCCCGAACAAATCAATGAAATTAATACACACCATACTAATAAACACTACTTTAAAGATGTCGTTCTAGATGAAAAAATCATTGCCTACACTGACTTAGCAGAGACACTGAAAGATGTGGATGCGATTTTGTTTGTTGTCCCAACAAAAGTGACACGACTTGTTGCCCAACAAGTTGCTCAAACCTTAGACCATAAGGCTATCATCATGCACGCATCAAAGGGATTAGAACCCGATAGCCATAAACGATTATCAACCATCCTTGAAGAAGAAATTCCTGAACATCTCCGCAGTGATATCGTCGTTGTTTCAGGTCCTAGTCATGCAGAAGAGACCATTGTACGTGACCTGACTTTAATCACTGCTGCTTCTAAAGATTTACAAACAGCTCAATACGTTCAGGAACTCTTTAGCAATCACTACTTCCGACTTTACACAAATACGGATGTCATTGGAGTTGAAACTGCTGGTGCTCTTAAAAATATTATCGCTGTCGGTGCTGGAGCTTTACATGGTTTAGGATTTGGTGACAATGCCAAGGCAGCCATCATCGCTCGAGGTTTGGCAGAAATTACCCGCCTAGGGGTGGCACTCGGTGCCAGTCCGTTGACCTATAGTGGCTTATCCGGTGTGGGAGATTTGATTGTAACGGGAACCTCCATCCACTCTCGAAACTGGAGAGCCGGCGATGCCCTTGGTCGTGGAGAATCCCTAGCTGATATCGAGGCCAATATGGGCATGGTAATTGAAGGAATCTCAACGACTCGAGCAGCCTATGAACTGGCGCAAGAACTTGGAGTTTATATGCCAATTACACAAGCCATTTACCAAGTTATCTACAACGGAACCAATATCAAAGATGCCATTTATGACATCATGAACAATGAATTTAAAGCAGAAAATGAGTGGTCTTAGCCCTCTATAGAAAGGATTATTATGGCACTGAAAGTTAGAAAAGCAGTCATTCCTGCCGCTGGACTAGGAACTCGATTTTTACCAGCAACCAAGGCCCTTGCCAAAGAAATGTTGCCAATTGTAGATAAACCAACTATCCAATTTATCGTGGAAGAGGCTCTTAAATCAGGTATCGAAGATATTCTAGTTGTCACTGGTAAGTCAAAACGTTCTATTGAGGACCACTTTGATTCAAATTTTGAGCTTGAGTACAACCTCAAAGAAAAAGGCAAAACGGATCTGTTAAAATTAGTAGATGAAGCAACTGGTATGCGCCTCCATTTCATTCGCCAAACTCACCCTCGTGGTCTTGGAGATGCTGTCTTACAAGCCAAAGCTTTTGTAGGGAATGAGCCCTTCGTTGTCATGCTGGGTGATGACCTTATGGACATCACAAATGAGAATGCCGTTCCTTTGACAAAACAACTGATGAATGATTACGAAAAGACACACGCATCAACCATTGCTGTTATGCCCGTACCACACGAAGACGTTTCATCATATGGAGTCATTGCTCCTCAAGGCGAAGGAATCAATGGCCTCTACAGTGTCGAAACTTTCGTTGAAAAACCTGCTCCCGAAGATGCACCAAGTGATTTGGCAATCATCGGTCGCTATCTTCTCACACCGGAAATTTTTGATATCCTCGAAAAGCAAGCTCCTGGTGCTGGAAATGAAATCCAGCTTACCGATGCTATCGATACGCTTAATAAAACACAGCGTGTTTTTGCCCGTGAATTTACAGGAGCTCGTTACGACGTTGGGGATAAGTTTGGCTTTATGAAAACATCTATTGACTACGCCCTCAAACATCCACAAGTCAAAGATGATTTGAAAGAATACCTCATCCAACTAGGAAAAGAATTGGCTGAGAAGGAATAAAATAATTTGTATAAAAGAAGAACTAGGAACATTCAGCATCCTAGTTCTTCTTTTATATATCAAGATTAGACACACATCAATTAAGCAAATTCTATACTTGAATCTAGCAATTTCATAAAAACTATTGAAAGCGTTATACTTGCATTTGTCTTTTCATTAAAATAGGAGTACAATAAATTAGTATAGTAAAACAAAAAAGCACCGAATCGGTGCGCACTTTTTCAAGTTGTATACGGACAAAGCCTTATTTTAACTTGCTGTGTTGTTTCGAATAGTTCCAACACTTGTATTGTATATTATTCTTTTAAAATTAGCAAGAGAAATGTAAATAAAATGGAATAATATTTTATATTAGAAATTCATCTGAAAGTATTGTATTATCATTTACTAACAAAAAACTTAATAAAAGGAGAACACTAAATGAGCAACATATCCTACTCTATCGGACTCGATATCGGAACAAACAGCGTCGGATGGGCCGTCATTACGGATGACTATAAGGTGCCATCGAAAAAGATGAAAGTTCTAGGCAATACTGATAAACACTTTATCAAGAAAAATCTAATTGGAGCTTTATTATTTGATGAAGGAACTACTGCTGAAGATAGACGTCTCAAACGAACAGCACGCCGTCGCTATACTCGTCGAAAAAATCGTCTTCGCTATCTTCAAGAAATCTTTTCTGAAGAAATGAGCAAGGTGGATAGTAGTTTCTTCCATCGATTAGATGACTCCTTCTTAGTTCCTGAGGATAAAAGAGGAAGTAAATACCCTATTTTTGCTACCTTGACAGAAGAAAAAGAATATCACAAGAAATTTCCAACTATCTATCATTTGAGAAAACACCTGGCGGACTCAAAAGAAAAAGCTGACTTGCGCTTAATCTATCTAGCATTAGCTCATATGATTAAATACCGCGGACATTTTTTATATGAAGAATCTTTCGATATTAAAAACAATGATATTCAAAAAATCTTTAACGAGTTTATAAACGTTTACGATAACACCTTTGAAGGAAGTTCACTTAGCGGACAAAACGCGCAAGTAGAAGCAATTTTTTCTGATAAAATTAGCAAATCTGCAAAGAGAGAACGCGTTCTAAAACTCTTTCCTGATGAAAAATCCACTGGTTTATTCTCGGAATTTCTCAAGTTAATTGTAGGAAATCAAGCTGAGTTTAAAAAACATTTTGACTTGGAAGAAAAAGCTCCACTACAATTCTCTAAGGATACCTACGATGAGGATTTGGAAAACTTACTCGGACAAATTGGAGATAGTTTTGCAGACCTTTTTCTAGTTGCTAAAAAACTCTATGATGCTATTCTTCTATCAGGAATCTTAACCGTTACAGATCCTTCAACCAAGGCTCCACTGTCAGCATCTATGATTGAGCGCTATGAAAATCACCAAAAAGATTTGGCAGCTTTAAAACAATTCATCAAAAACAATATTCCAGAAAAATATGATGAAGTTTTTTCTGACCAATCTAAAGATGGGTATGCTGGATATATCGATGGCAAGACCACTCAAGAAGCATTTTACAAGTACATCAAAAATCTTCTCTCTAAATTCGAAGGATCAGATTATTTCCTTGATAAAATTGAACGTGAAGATTTCTTGAGGAAACAACGCACCTTTGATAACGGTTCTATTCCTCACCAAATCCACCTCCAAGAGATGAATGCCATTCTCCGTCGTCAAAGAGAACACTATCCATTTCTGAAGGAAAATAGAGAAAAGATTGAGACAATCTTGACTTTCCGCATTCCATACTATGTTGGCCCATTGGCTCGTGGCAATCGTAATTTTGCGTGGCTTACTCGAAATTCTGACCAAGCAATCCGGCCTTGGAACTTTGAAGAAATTGTTGACCAAGCAAGCTCTGCAGAAGACTTCATCCATAAGATGACTAACTATGACTTGTATCTGCCAGAGGAAAAAGTTTTACCCAAACATAGTCTCTTGTATGAAACATTTGCTGTCTACAATGAATTAACAAAAGTAAAATTTATTGCAGAAGGATTGAGAGACTATCAATTCCTTGATAGTGGGCAAAAGAGGCAAATTGTCAATCAATTATTCAAAGAGAAAAGAAAAGTAACTGAAAAAGACATCATTCAGTACCTACACAATGTTGATGGCTACGATGGAATCGAACTAAAAGGAATTGAAAAACAATTTAACGCTAGTCTTTCTACTTATCATGATTTACTTAAAATAATCAAGGATAAAGCGTTTATGGATGATGCTGAAAATGAAGCAACTCTTGAAAATATCATCCACACGCTCACTATCTTTGAAGATCGTGAGATGATCAAGCAACGTCTTGCTCAATATGACTCTCTCTTTGATGAAAAAGTGATTAAAGCACTGATTCGTCGACATTATACTGGTTGGGGAAAACTCTCTGCTAAGCTAATCAACGGTATCTGTGATAAAAAAACTGGTAAAACAATTCTTGACTACTTGATTGATGATGGCTACAGCAATCGTAATTTTATGCAGTTAATCAATGATGACGGGCTTTCCTTCAAAGACATTATTCAAAAAGCACAAGTAGTAGGTAAGACAAACGATGTGAAGCAAGTTGTCCAAGAGCTTCCAGGAAGCCCTGCCATTAAAAAGGGAATTTTACAAAGTATCAAACTTGTCGATGAGGTTGTCAAAGTTATGGGCCACGCTCCCGAGTCCATTGTGATTGAGATGGCACGAGAAAATCAGACAACTGCCAGAGGGAAAAAGAATTCCCAACAAAGATATAAACGCATTGAAGATGCACTAAAAAATTTAGCACCTGGACTTGATTCAAATATATTAAAAGAATATCCAACAGATAATATTCAACTTCAAAACGACCGTCTCTTCCTTTACTATCTCCAAAATGGGAAGGATATGTACACTGGGGAACCTCTTGACATCAACCAACTAAGTAGCTATGACATTGACCATATCGTCCCACAGGCTTTTATAAAAGATGATTCTCTAGACAACCGTGTCTTGACTAGTTCAAAGGATAATCGTGGTAAATCTGATAATGTTCCAAGTTTAGAGGTTGTTCAAAAAAGAAAAGCTTTTTGGCAACAATTACTGTATTCCAAATTGATTTCAGAACGTAAATTTAATAATTTAACCAAGGCTGAACGTGGTGGGCTAGATGAGCGAGATAAAGTTGGCTTTATCAGACGCCAACTAGTTGAAACACGGCAAATCACAAAACATGTTGCTCAGATTTTGGATGCCCGTTTTAATACAGAAGTGACTGAGAAGGATAAGAAGAACCGTAACGTCAAAATTATCACTTTGAAATCCAATCTAGTTTCCAACTTTCGTAAAGAATTTAAGTTATATAAGGTGCGGGAAATCAATGACTACCACCATGCACATGATGCCTACTTAAATGCAGTAGTGGCTAAGGCCATCCTTAAGAAATATCCTAAACTAGAGCCTGAATTCGTCTATGGTGACTATCAAAAGTACGATCTTAAGCGCTACATCTCAAGATCCAAAGATCCTAAAGATGTTGAAAAAGCAACTGAAAAGTATTTCTTCTACTCAAACTTGTTGAACTTCTTTAAAGAAGAGATGCATTACGCAGACGGAACCATCGTAAAACGAGAGAATATCGAATACTCTAAGGATACTGGAGAAATCGCTTGGAATAAAGAAAAAGATTTCGCTACAATTAAAAAAGTTCTTTCACTTCCGCAGGTGAATATTGTGAAGAAGACAGAGATTCAAACACATGGTCTAGATAGAGGTAAACCTAGAGGATTGTTCAATTCTAATCCATCTCCTAAACCTTCAGAAGATAGTAAAGAAAATCTTGTCCCAATTAAACAAGGGCTTGACCCACGAAAATACGGTGGTTACGCTGGTATTTCTAACTCATACGCGGTCTTAGTTAAAGCTATTATTGAAAAAGGAGCGAAAAAACAACAAAAGACAGTTCTTGAATTTCAAGGTATCTCTATTTTAGATAAAATAAATTTTGAAAAGAACAAAGAAAACTATCTTCTTGAAAAAGGATACATAAAAATTCTATCAACTATTACTTTACCTAAATATAGTTTGTTTGAGTTTCCTGATGGTACAAGAAGAAGACTAGCAAGTATTCTATCGACAAACAATAAACGAGGAGAAATTCATAAAGGTAATGAATTGGTCATCCCCGAAAAGTATACGACTCTTTTGTATCATGCTAAGAATATTAATAAAACACTTGAACCAGAACACTTAGAGTATGTTGAGAAACATCGAAATGATTTTGCTAAACTTTTAGAATCTGTACTTGATTTTAACGATAAGTATGTAGGCGTATTAAAAAATGGAGAAAGAATCAGACAAGCATTTATTGATTGGGAAACAGTTGATATCGAAAAGTTATGTTTCAGTTTCATTGGTCCAAGAAATAGTAAAAATGCTGGTTTATTCGAGTTAACTTCACAAGGAAGTGCTTCTGACTTCGAGTTCTTGGGAGTAAAAATTCCACGATACAGAGACTATACACCTTCTTCACTCCTCAACGCCACCCTCATCCACCAATCCATCACTGGTCTCTACGAGACTCGGATTGACTTAAGCAAATTAGGAGAAGACTAATGGGATGGAGAACTGTTGTAGTCAATACGCACTCTAAACTCTCCTACAAGAATAACCACTTGATTTTTAAAGACGCCTCTCGGACAGAGTTAATTCATCTGTCCGAGGTGGACATCCTGCTTTTGGAGACGACAGATATTGTTCTCTCCACTATGCTGATAAAGCGCTTGGTGGATGAAAATATTCTGGTCATCTTTTGTGATGATAAACGCTTACCAACGGCATATTTAATGCCTTACTATGGTCGTCATGATTCCAGTTTGCAACTCTCTCGTCAAATTGCTTGGAATGAAGATGTAAAGGCGGAAATATGGACAACCATCATTGCACAAAAAATTCTCAATCAAGCTTTTTATCTGGAGAGTTGTGGTTTTCTGGAAAAGAGCCAGTCCGTCATCGATCTCTATCATGGATTGGATTTGTTTGATCCTAGTAACCGTGAGGGACACGCAGCTCGTATTTATTTCAACACCTTGTTTGGAAATGATTTTAATCGTGAGCAAGATAGTGATGTTAATGCTGCCTTAGACTATGGCTACACTTTGATTTTGAGTATGTTTGCGCGTGAGATTGTTTTGTCTGGCTGTATGACTCAGTTTGGCTTGAAACATGCCAATCAGTTCAATCAATTCAACCTAGCCAGTGATATTATGGAGCCTTTCCGTCCGATTATTGACAGAATTGTCTATGAAAATCGAAACAGCTCTTTTATCAAAATCAAACGAGAACTTTTTACTATTTTCTCAGACACCTTCCACTACAATGGTAAAGATATGTACCTGTCCAATATCATCAGTGACTATACTAAGAAAGTCATCCAAGCTCTCAATCAACCCGAGAAAGGAGTTCCTGAGTTTAGGATATGAATTATCGATATATGCGTATGATTTTAATGTTTGATATGCCAGTCGATACCGTAGAGGAACGCAAGGCCTATCGGAAATTTCGGAAGTTCCTCATAGATGAGGGATTTATCATGCACCAATTCTCCATCTATAGCAAACTCTTGCTCAACAACTCTGCTAATAACGCCATGATTGAGCGACTCAAGACCCATAACCCTAAAAAGGGGAACATTACTCTCTTAACCATTACAGAAAAGCAGTTTTCTCGTATGATTTACTTAAATGGCGAGCGAAATACCAGCATAGCAAATTCCGATGCACGCTTGGTCTTTCTAGGAGAGGAGCCTAGAGATGAAGATTAATTTCCCACTACTGGATGAACCATTAGCTATTGAAAATGCCACTTTTTTAGTGTTGGAAGACCAGTTTACCTTTTCAACTATCGTCAAGCAATTCTACCAATATACTGATGATGGGGAGTTGAAGTTGTTTGATAGAAATCTAAAAGCTCTGAAAGAAGCTGAATTACTCGTGATAACGGATGTCTTAGGATACAATCTCAACTCACCTGCGATGCTCAAGCTGATACATGCAGATCTTGAAAATCAGCTCAATGACAAGCCCGAAGTCAAATCCATGATTGAAAAGCTGGTTGCTACGATTACAGAATTGCTAGCATTTGAGTGTTTAGAAAACGAGTTAGACCTAGAGTATGATGAAATTACCATTCTAGAGTTAATCGATGCACTTGGTGTCAAAGTCGAAACCCTGAGTGATACACCTTTTGAAAAGATGCTAGAAATTGTCCAGGTTTTTAAATATCTTTCTAAAAAGAAACTCCTTGTTTTCATCAATGCATCCGCCTATCTATCAAAGGATGAGTTAGTAAATTTGATAGAGTATATCCAACTCAATCAACTGTCCGTCTTGTTTGTTGAGCCTCGGAAAATCTATGATTTTCCGCAGTATGTATTGGATCAAGACTATTTCTTGAACCCTGAAAATATGGTATAATAAGAGTAACAATTGGAACCTGACGAGCTGAAGTCTGGCTGGGACGAATGGCGCGATTACGAAATTTCGTGAGAAAAATTTTTCTACGAGGTTTTAGAGCTGTGTTGTTTCGAATGGTTCCAAAACTTGTCCAGTTTAACCAACAAATGGTTTATAAGTTTTAGAGCTGTGTTGTTTCGAATGGTTCCAAAACCCTGAAATAGTTGACATGATACTACTCATGTGTTTTAGAGCTGTGTTGTTTCGAATGGTTCCAAAACAGAACGTACTTTCACATACTTATTGGCCTCGTTTTAGAGCTGTGTTGTTTCGAATGGTTCCAAAACAGATGGTTACCTGAAATCAGGGTGTCGTAAGTTTTAGAGCTGTGTTGTTTCGAATGGTTCCAAAACAAAGTATGTGCAGTATGAACCTGCAAATAGAGTTTTAGAGCTGTGTTGTTTCGAATGGTTCCAAAACTTGAAGGACTGAAACGCACGATCGAGCAGAGTTTTAGAGCTGTGTTGTTTCGAATGGTTCCAAAACTTCATGTAATTCCTTCTTTGCTTGGACAATGTTTTAGAGCTGTGTTGTTTCGAATGGTTCCAAAACTGAATTTTACTGGAACTCAAGAACTGAATTGTTTTAGAGCTGTGTTGTTTCGAATGGTTCCAAAACAAAGAAACGGCTCTATCGTAGTTTCTGGACGTTTTAGAGCTGTGTTGTTTCGAATGGTTCCAAAACCTTTTTAGGGGAGGGGGTGGTATTCATCTAGTTTTAGAGCTGTGTTGTTTCGAATGGTTCCAAAACTCAAGAGCCATACGAACTGTATTCAGCGGAGTTTTAGAGCTGTGTTGTTTCGAATGGTTCCAAAACCCATCGACATCTTTATTGGCCTGTCATGGTGTTTTAGAGCTGTGTTGTTTCGAATGGTTCCAAAACTTGTCCAGTTTAACCAACAAATGGTTTATAAGTTTTAGAGCTGTGTTGTTTCGAATGGTTCCAAAACCCTGAAATAGTTGACATGATACTACTCATGTGTTTTAGAGCTGTGTTGTTTCGAATGGTTCCAAAACAGAACGTACTTTCACATACTTATTGGCCTCGTTTTAGAGCTGTGTTGTTTCGAATGGTTCCAAAACAGATGGTTACCTGAAATCAGGGTGTCGTAAGTTTTAGAGCTGTGTTGTTTCGAATGGTTCCAAAACAAAGTATGTGCAGTATGAACCTGCAAATAGAGTTTTAGAGCTGTGTTGTTTCGAATGGTTCCAAAACTTGAAGGACTGAAACGCACGATCGAGCAGAGTTTTAGAGCTGTGTTGTTTCGAATGGTTCCAAAACTTCATGTAATTCCTTCTTTGCTTGGACAATGTTTTAGAGCTGTGTTGTTTCGAATGGTTCCAAAACTGAATTTTACTGGAACTCAAGAACTGAATTGTTTTAGAGCTGTGTTGTTTCGAATGGTTCCAAAACAAAGAAACGGCTCTATCGTAGTTTCTGGACGTTTTAGAGCTGTGTTGTTTCGAATGGTTCCAAAACCTTTTTAGGGGAGGGGGTGGTATTCATCTAGTTTTAGAGCTGTGTTGTTTCGAATGGTTCCAAAACTCAAGAGCCATACGAACTGTATTCAGCGGAGTTTTAGAGCTGTGTTGTTTCGAATGGTTCCAAAACCTTACAACCCTTTCGATGACTACGACAAGGTTTTAGAGCTGTGTTGTTTCGAATGGTTCCAAAACACTACTGGTAGAGTAACGGCGCTCCATCCAGTTTTAGAGCTGTGTTGTTTCGAATGGTTCCAAAACCGGTGAGTTAAATACACAATTTGGACTTACGTTTTAGAGCTGTGTTGTTTCGAATGGTTCCAAAACGAATTGGCTTACCAAGAAATCAAAGACCGCGTTTTAGAGCTGTGTTGTTTCGAATGGTTCCAAAACTAATCTTGAGAAAGAGTTATCCACAGATGAGTTTTAGAGTTGTGTTGTTTCGAATGGTTCCAAAACTAAACTTGCTGTTTCTAGATTCCTCTTCTCGTTTTAGAGCTGTGTTGTTTCGAATGGTTCCAAAACACATTAAAAGCTACTCATTTTTTAAGTAGCTTTTTTCTTATTCAAGTTTACATATTAGTCGTCACATTCCCATTCCCTTGTAGAGAAGTAAGACTGCGAGTCCTACGAACAAGACTACCGCTCCTAACCTCTTGCTGATGCTATACATCCGTCTTTCTCCTCGAACTGGAAAGATAACTGCTAGAAATGCGCCACCAACTGCACCTCCGATATGGCCAGCTAGGCTAATTCCTGGAATCAGAACACTTCCAATAATGTTAATCACAAAAAGTGTCAAATAAGACTGTCCTAGCTGTTGGATATAGGGACTGCGAGTGGCATAGCGAAGAATGATAATCGCGGCAAAAAGACCATAAAGAGAGGTGGATGCACCTGCCGCTATGGATTTAGGACTAAACTCAAAAACAAAGAGATTGCCCATCATTCCTGATAAGAGATAGAGAAAGAAAAACTGCTTAGAACCGAAAATCTCCTCTACCTGCCTACCAAGATAATAAAGTGACAGCATATTAACGATGAAATGTTCCCACCCAATATGCACAAAAATAGCCGATAAGAGACGCCAAATCTGCTCTGGAAAGAGGCGAATGGCAGGCCCGTACATGGCTCCAAATCGAAATAGGGTATCTGCCCTGTCAAAATTTCCACCTGTGGTCACCAACATTAGTAGAAATACCAAGGTCGTCACTAATAGGAAGAAACTCGTCACAGGATAACGTCTGTCAAAGATTTCCTTCATCAACCAAAACCTCCTGAACAGGAATATCATGATTTTCAGGCATGAATTGCTGAACTTGACAAGGATAGATTGTACTCATACTATGACCAGTAAAATGTTCAAGATAGCGGTCGTAATAGCCTCCGCCATAGCCAATCCGATAGCCCTCTGTCGTAAAAGCCAGACCAGGAACATGAATCAAATCAATCTGAGAGGCATCCACTACTTCCAAATTTCCCTGTGGTTCCAGTAAGCCAAAAGAAGTTTTGACCAGTTGTTGCGGATTATAGACTACAAAGTCCATGCGCCCCTTGGGATAGGTTTTGGGTATTAGAACCTTCTTGCCATCCCTCAGCGCCTGCTCAATCAGTTCATGCGTTTGAAACTCATGAGAAAAAGAGAGATAGGTTGCGATTGTATTTGCTTCTTGGTAGAAGGGGTGATGTAAGAAATGCTCCGTTAAAACTTGATCCATAGCCTGTTTTTGCTCTCTAGGGATAGCCTTCATTTCTTGCAAGACTTGCTTGCGTAGTTCTGCTTTCATAGATAATTCCTCTACTCTGTTGCCTTCTTTTTCAGGAAACTAGAAACTGCGTCCACCCCAATAGCTAAAGCCTCTTCCTTAGGAGTCATCTGAGGGTGATGAAGGGCATAGGGACTATCAATACCAAGCCAAAACATAACGCCATCTACCTTCGAAAGGAGATAACCAAAGTCCTCACCTGTCATAGCAGGCTCGATATCAATCAAATCAATCCCCTCTTTTTCTTCAAAGAAGTCCATCAGTTCACGCGCCAAGTCTGGATTGTTCTCCACAGGCAAGTAGCCCCCTTGTTTAAGTTCGACTTCGACTTCCATATCAAAGGCAGCTGCAACGCCTTCTGCAACTGTTTTGACCCTCTTTTGCACCAAGAGGCTCATGTCCTGTGTCAAGGCACGAATGGTTCCATGTAAAAATGCTGTGTCTGTAATGACATTGTTGGTTGTTCCAGCTTGGAAAAGGCCAAAGGTCACCACTGCTCCCTCGATTGGATTGACATTACGACTGACAACTGATTGCACCTGGGTCACAAAGTAACTAGCAGCCACCAAGGCGTCGTTTGCTTCATGCGGAAAGGCTGCATGTCCCCCTTTTCCTTTGAAACGAACCTTCACCTCGCAAGTCCCTGCAAAGAGAGTGTGGGTATTGGTCGCAATCTGGCCGACTTTCAAATCTGGTCGAACATGGAGGCCATAAAACTGGTCTGGCAACCAGTCTCCAAAAGCGTCATCCTCATACATGAGCATGCCACCAGCTTCATTTTCTTCAGCAGGCTGAAATAGGAAGAGCAGATTGTTCTTGGGTTGCTCCTCAAGGGCTCGTTCAAGACAGCCCAAGGCAATGGTCATGTGGAAATCATGTCCACAGGCGTGCATGCGACCTTGGTGCTGAGAAACAAAAGGAAGGCCTGTTTGTTCAACGATAGGCAGACCGTCAATATCTGTTCTCCAACCAATGGTCCGCTCTGGCTGACTTCCCTGCAAATAGACCAAAATACCTGTCCGCCAAGTACGAACTTGGACAAAATCCTTGCCCGCAGTCAATTTCTCAATCACATCCAGCAAATAAGCATGAGTCTTGAACTCCTCCAAGCCAATCTCTGGAATCTGGTGCAAATCTCGTCTAGTCTGAATCAAATCTAACATCTATCTATCCTCCGATATAGCAGAAAGAGGCTGGAAAAAGGGTTCCGCCTCTTTTTTACTTTTACAATTACAAGGTACGAAGCGCATCTTCTAGCGCTGTTTTTTGTTGAGTTTGGGCATCAATCTCTTTGATGATACGAGCTGGAACACCTGCTACGACAACGTTTTCTGGAACATCTTGGGTAACAATAGCTCCCGCTGCGACAACTGAACCACTACCGATTTGGACTCCTTCGATAACCACTGCATTGGCACCGATAAGAACATTGTCTCCGACACGAACTGGTTCAGCGCTAGCTGGCTCAATCACACCTGCCAAAACGGCACCTGCACCAACGTGGCTATTTTTCCCAACGATAGCACGGCCACCAAGGATGGCACCCATATCAATCATGGTTCCTGCACCGATTTCAGCACCGATATTGATAACTGCTCCC
Source organism: bacterium (assembly GCA_905221505.1). GTDB lineage: Bacteria > Bacillota > Bacilli > Lactobacillales > Streptococcaceae > Streptococcus. The sequence goes on along the minus strand of CAJNDL010000007.1, from coordinate 35,653 downwards.
ATCATGATAACAGCATTGTCACCAATTTCAACCTGATCACGGATAATCGCACCTGGCTCGATACGAGCGTTGATAGCACGTTTATCTAGCAAAGGAACTGCTGAATTACGAGCGTCTTGCTCAACAACATAGTCTTGATTTTCTACCAAGCCATCGAGAAGAGGAGATACGTCCTTCCAGTCTCCGAATAAGACATTCCCTAGTTTGACAACAGAGCTTGGTACAGCAGTTGCGAGTTGTCCTTCAAATGTTACTTTCACACTGGTTTTCTTTTCAGCATTGGCGATAAATTGGATAATTTCTTGTGCATTCATTTTTGTAGCAGTCATAGGCGCCTCCTAGTTCATTTTAATGATACCTATTCTACCAAAAAAGGCCTCAAATTTGAAGCCTTTTTGTTTGTTTTTAGGTATGATTTTTAGGGATGTGAGATAAAACGTGCTGTCGGTAAAAGCTAGCCCCTACCGATACAACCTAAAAACACTCTTCACAACTATCTCCCCGTGTTTTATTGACTATTCTAGTATAGCACACTTTTAGAATTAAGAAAAGACTTTTTATTTACTTTCTTTCGCTTCTTCTATTGATAGGAAAATCATGGGTAAAATAATCAGGACCATAGCTAGAAGAAGGGACCAATCCACTACCAATCCTAAAAACAAAACACTCAAGAGAGCAGAAGAGAGAGGTTCACTGGCACTAATGACAGAAACTACCAAGGGAGAAACCAAGGACACTGCCTTCATGGAAATGAAAAAGGCAAAAGCCGTCCCAAAGAAAGCGATAATAAGGCAAATCAAGATACTCCAAATATCAAGAGTAAAGGAAAGCTGATAAACCGGCGAGAGGACATTGCTAAATAAACCGGCCAAAATCATCCCCCACCCAACCGTCGGTACAAAACCATAGCGCTTCGCGAAAGGTTGGGGCAGGATAACATTAAACATAACACCCATGGCACTCAACAGACCTGTTATAAGGGCTAGTGGTGTCATGGATAACTGAGAGAGATCTCCCTTTGTCGCCATCAAGCCAACACCCAGCATAGCAACCAAAACATAGAAAATAGCACTTTTCGACGCTCGTTTTTTATAAATTAAGCGATTGTAAAAGAGGATAAAGACAGGACTAATGAACTGTAAAATAGTCGCTGTCGCAGCATTTGAGTATTCTACGCAGAGATAGAAAAAATACTGGACTGAGAAAATTCCCAAAATAGCATAGGCTAGAAAGGGCAGGTAATTTTTCTTGTCTCGCCAGATATCTAACACTTGTGACTTTAATTGCATTGCTGACCAAATAAGTACAAGACTCCCTGCCAGCGTCAAACGCATAGAAGTAATCCAACCAGAGGACACTTGATAATGAGTAAAGAAATACTCTCCTAAAATCCCACAAATTCCCCAGATTAAACCTGATAGAAGCGAATAAATGGTTCCTTTAACAATCTTTTTCTGATACTGATTCATACCTTTATTGTAACACGAAAGGAAAAAAGAAAAAAGTGGCAATCCATTGATTAGCCACTTCATTTAGCACAGTTCATAGAACTTATCGTCTTGTCCTTGAAGAAGAAGGTCGTGTAGCACTTGAGTTGCTACTGTCGCTAGAGCTACTACTTGAACTGCTGGAGCTTGATGGAGTTGGTAGACTCCCCACGATGCTAGACCAAGCATTCTGATAATCCGCATCACTTCCACCAATAGCAAAGCGATAACTGGTCGTTGGCGCTCCTGCCTTATTAGCCCAATAGCTAGTAACAGTCGAACCTGTAACATCTACCTCTTTTCCTTCAACAGAAACCTTCCCTGGTTTTTGACCTGTTGATTTCAAGACTTCGGATTTTACTACACTAGGATCTAAAGCGAAGCGCTCGTTTCCCCAAATGCTTGGGGAGGCTTGCTGAATCGCATTTACCAGATGAGCCATGTAATTGGAGTTATTAGAATAACCTGCTCTACGTGACAATGAATGATTATCATCATGCCCAATCCAGCCACCTAGGGTTAATCTAGGTGTCGAAAGCATGAGCCACATATTTTCGTCTTGGTTGGTTGTACCAGTCTTCCCAATCCAATCTGCATTAGCTAAAGTAGGATTTAAAGAAGTCAGGTTAGTCTTGAAGGTTGTTGTCACACGAGAGGATAGAACTTCTCGCAACAAGCCCTGCATAATTGTCGCAGTAGCTTTTGAATAGACTTGAACCGGTTTATCCTGATACTCATAAACCACTCTACCATCTGCTGCTTCAATTTTAGAAATTACATGTTTCTGATGATAAATTCCGTTATTGGCCAAGGTCTGATAGCCATTGGTATGCTGGGCAACTGTGACTTCAATACCACCACCCATTGGCAGGCTCTCAATACCGTACTCAGGAATCTCGTAGCCCATCTTTTCCATATAACCCTTGACATCAACGCCCTTTTCACGGAGCATACGATAGGTCCAGTAAGCTGGGATATTCCATGAATAGTTCAGGGCTTCTCCCAAGGTCATCATTCCTGTCCCCTTGCTATTAGCATACATAATCGGGTTGCCATTGGCAAAGTTTGTTGGATAGTTAGACAGAATCGTTTCGCTTCCCATCAAGCCCTGGTCAATAGCGATCCCATAGGCCAGCAAAGGCTTGGTAGTAGAAGCTGGTGAACGTTTGGTATCAAAGGCATGATTGTTTTGATTTTCTTGATAATTACGACCACCTACAAAGCCTAGAATAGCACCTGTTTGGTTGTCCATCAAGACATTCCCTACTTCTACACGACCAGTTCCGTCGTCTAAAAGATAGCCATAGTCAGCAACCGCATTTTGCATAGCAGCATGAATTTTCTGGTCTATGGTAGTAGTAATCTTATAACCACCATTTTCAATTTCCTTGGCTGCCAAATCGCGATAAAACTTCTGAGTTGCCTCATTTTTCAACTCCTTAGCGGAGACATTGTCTCTCTGAGCTAGATAGTCGTACATACGTTCCTGAGCTTCTGCCAAGGCTGTAAAGTATAAATAACCTCGTGACATACCTGTGACTGTAGCTGAAGGGAGAAAGTCCTGTTTAAGGTCATAATCCTTATACTGAGAATACTCGTCTTTGCTTAAGGCACCTGTGCGATACATACTATAAAGAACTGCCTTAGCCCGTCTCAAACCTATTTCTAAGTCTTCATCACTCTTCAACTCTCCAGTATTTTCATAAGGAGAATAGGTAATGGGACTCTGTGGAAGTCCTGCTAAAAATGCTGCTTGAGGAACCGTCAACTGACTCGCATCTACACCGAAAATCCCCTCGGCTGCCTGCTGAGCTCCTGCAATATTCTGCCCCTTATTATTTCGCCCAAACGGAGCCACATTGAGATAGGTCGTTAAAATCTCGTCTTTATTCATGGCGCGTTCCAAGGCAAGAGCATCCACAATTTCTGTCGCCTTACGAGCCAAGGTCGGCGCATCCCCAACCACCTGCTGTTTAATCAGTTGCTGGGTCAAGGTTGAACCCCCACTAGAGGAACCCAAACCTACAAATTTCCCCAAGGTCGCACGAATCACCGCCTTGGGCACTACACCCTTATGTTCTTTAAAGTGTTCATCTTCCGTCGCAATGATAGCCTTCTTCAGATTTTCCGAAATTTGCTCAGATGAGATAGAAGTGCGCAACAAATCACTCTCTATGGAAGCAATCACCGTCCCATCCGCATAGGTAATCTCTGAAATAGAAGAGATGTCCTTGACCTGATGTACCAATTCTTCTGTCTGAGGTACCCGTACCTTGTCAAACAAGGCCACCCCGTACCCCAAAGCAATCCCAGCTCCCAACATTCCTCCTAGAAAACCGAGAACAAAGAGTAGGTTAAAAATAGCCTTTATACTCAGTAAAATAGCTGGAAAAATGGCTGGCTTCTCTAAGGATTTAGATGTTTGGACACTTAAGCCTTTCTTGCCAGGGCTAGCTGATTTTTTATTTTTTTGTTTTTGCTGGAAAAATTCCAGCATTTTTCGTTTTAATTCATTTAATTGATTTTGCATGGATTTCCTCACTCTATCTATTATACCACAAAAGGTAAACTTTCAATAAAATAGCCACTTTCTTCCCTATTCTGCTAGGCTATTGCCCAAGTTTATGATACAATAGTTAGAAACAATAATTTTAAAAAGGAGAAAAGACACATGCACATTTTTGATGAGCTAAAAGAGCGTGGTTTGATTTTTCAAACGACTGATGAAGAAGCTTTGCGTAAAGCCCTAGAAGAAGGTCAAGTTTCTTATTATACTGGCTACGATCCAACTGCTGACAGCCTTCACCTAGGCCACCTTGTCGCAATCTTGACAAGTCGTCGCTTGCAACTAGCAGGTCACAAACCTTATGCGCTCGTTGGCGGTGCTACAGGTCTCATCGGAGATCCGTCCTTCAAAGATGCTGAGCGTAGTCTCCAAACAAAAGACACAGTAGATGGCTGGGTCAAGTCTATCCAAGGACAACTTTCTCGTTTTCTTGACTTTGAAAATGGCGAAAATAAAGCTGTCATGGTCAACAACTACGACTGGTTTGGCAGCATCAGCTTCATTGACTTCCTCCGTGATATCGGAAAATACTTTACTGTCAACTACATGATGAGCAAAGAATCTGTGAAAAAACGGATTGAAACAGGGATTTCTTACACTGAGTTTGCTTACCAAATCATGCAAGGTTACGACTTCTTCGTTCTTAACCAAGATCACAATGTAACGCTACAAATCGGTGGTTCTGACCAGTGGGGAAATATGACAGCTGGTACCGAATTGCTTCGTCGTAAGTCTGACAAGACTGGTCACGTTATCACTGTTCCATTGATTACAGATGCAACTGGTAAGAAATTTGGTAAATCTGAAGGAAACGCAGTCTGGCTCAATCCTGAAAAGACTTCTTCATACGAAATGTACCAATTCTGGATGAATGTGATGGACGCTGACGCTGTTCGTTTCTTGAAAATCTTTACTTTCTTGTCACTTGATGAGATTGAAGACATCCGTAAACAGTTTGAAGCGGCTCCACACGAACGCTTGGCTCAAAAAGTATTGGCTCGTGAAGTTGTTACACTTGTTCACGGCGAAGAAGCCTACAAAGAAGCCCTCAACATCACTGAGCAACTCTTTGCTGGAAACATCAAAAACCTTTCTGTCAAAGAACTCAAACAAGGACTTCGTGGAGTGCCAAACTATCAAGTACAGGCAGAAGAAAACCACAATATCGTGGAACTGCTCGTTTCATCTGGTGTGGTTAACTCAAAACGTCAAGCCCGTGAAGATGTCCAAAACGGAGCTATCTACGTAAACGGCGACCGTATCCAAGACCTTGACTATGTCTTGAGTGACGCAGATAAGTTAGAAAACGAACTGACTGTTATCCGTCGCGGTAAGAAAAAATACTTTGTATTGACTTACTAAACTGTTCAACATTTATCTATAAACAAAGGAGTTAACCTCGAGAAAGGTAACTCCTTTTTGCTGTTAATAACTCTCATCTATCTATTTTTAATAGACAGACTACGCAAGACAATGCGCAAGGTTGTTAGATTATGTAAGATAGAGAGATTTGAAGGACTGAGCCAATTAAACAAGCCAAAGCCAATCAAACTACTATTTACGACAACGGTATCTTGAATATTCTTCTTGATGAGTTTTTGCAAAGATGATGATAGCGAATCCAACTCTTGGAAGAAATCCAAGCGATTATCTAACAATAAGATATCGCTCATCTGCTTAGAAATATCTGCGCTCTCATTCATCACCACACCGATATCTGATAGGGTTAGAGCCGCTGAGTCATTCAACCCATCTCCAACCATCAAAATAGTATGACCTGCTTTCTGCAGTTCCTCTACTAACTCAAATTTCCCATTAGGTTTCAAGTCTGTATAGACCTGATCAAAGGGCAAATCTTTGACTAATTCCTCTGTTCTAACCAAGGTGTCCCCTGTTGCCAGAATCAATTTTTTCCCTTGTTTCTTAAGTTTCTCCAAGGCTGCTTTTGCTTCTTTTCTCAAAGGAGTATGAATGCAGAACATTCCAATCAATTCATTCTGATAAGCCAAGAATAAGAGATTGTAGTGACTCTTATACTCTTCAATTAAAGCATTTTGTTCTGAACTGATATGAATCTGCTCATCCTGCATCAAAACATAATTCCCAATAACAACTGGTTGGCCATCTATATGGGATTTGATTCCCTTACTTGCGATATATTGGAGTTTCCCATGCATTTCCTCATGTTCAATCCCCTCTATCTCGGCTTGTTTGACAATGGCATTAGCAATAGGATGATAAATGTGTTCCTCAAGACAGGCACTGATTCTGAGAATATCTTCCTCACTATAGTCCCCAAAAGGTAACACCTTTTCAACTATAGGATAACTAGTTGTGATTGTTCCCGTCTTATCAAACAAGAAAGTATCAACTTCCAGATATTTCTCCAGAACATCTCCATCCTTAATCACCATTTCACGATTCAACCCCTCCTTGATAGCTGTTAAATAAGCTACAGGAGTAGAGATTTTCAAAGCGCAGGAGAAATCGACCAATAGGAAAGAAATAGCCTTAGAAAAAGAACCTGTTAATAGGTAAGTCAGACCAGCCCCCAAGAAATTATATTTGACGACCTTATCCGCCATCTTGATGAAATAGCGTTGTTTCGTTTTCTTATTTTCTTCAGATTTCTTCATCAACTCAATCAGCTGTAAAATACGGCTGTTCATCTGATTATCGGTTACACGAATGCGTAACTCTCCAGTTTCTAATACTGTATTTGCACAAACCAAATCAGACTCTCTTTTTTCAACTGGAAAACTCTCTCCTGTCAAGGAACTTTCGTTGACCATACCTAAACCTGAAACTACTTGTCCATCAAACAGAATTTCATTTCCTTGAGATAGGACCAAGACATCTCCTATTTGAACATCGGAACTCTTGATACTAACGACCGTATCGCCCTGTACTAAGAATACATCGCTCTCTTTTGCAAGAAGACTCTGTTCTAAATCTGTTGCAGTTTTTTTCAAGGACCACTGATCTAAATGATTCCCCAAATCAAGCATAAACATGATGTTGCTGGCAGTCTTGGATTGGTTCATAAACAAAGACAATAAAATAGCCGAACAGTCCAAGACTTCCATCGTTAGTTCCTTACGCGCTAGTGTTTGATAGGCTTCTTTAACATATCCAAAAGCCTGATAACAAGTCCATATATAGCGAATAGGAGACGGCACAAGACTACGAAAAAGCACACGCTTAATCGCTGCACCTGAAACGATAGAATAGGCACTCTCTTCTCTACGAACAGGAAGAGTCATCAACTCAGAAACTTTCCCTTTATCAATTCTTTTTAAAAAGGCTTCTGCATTGTCTAATACAGAGAAGCCTTCTTTTATACGTAGGGTAAAGTGCTGTTGATCCATGTAAAACTGGATAGACTCAATTCCCTTCTCATCTCTCGCCAAGGAACGAAGATAGTCTTGAATATCCAAGGTAAGTGAAAAAGAAGATGATAGTCGGATATGTTGATATCCTCTATATAGCACTTTAAAAGACATATTATTCTCCTATAAGGCTATCTAATTGCTCTTCTTTTTTCTCTTGCTCGTACAAATATTTGGCATCTTGCAAAACATCGTCTCCATGTTGCTTCACAACAGAAACAGATGCATCTAGCTCGTCTTTCAACTTGTAAGCCTTAGCCAAAGCTTTAGAATAACCTTTTTTAGCTTCCTTACTTGCTAAGATTTTCAAACCAAGGGTACCAAATGCGACACCACCCAAAAAGAGTGATGATTTTTTCGCAACTTTTGCAACGGTTAGTACTTCTTTTAACATACTTATTTCCTCCTTATCATTATTATATAGCAATTTAGATATAAAAGCAATTTTATTTTATAAATTGGAGAATTATACTCAATAAAAATCAAAGAGCAAACTAGGAAACTAGCCGCAGGTTGCTCAAAGCACTGCTTTGAGGTTGTAGATAGAACTGACGAAGTCAGTAACCATACCTACGGCAAGGCGACGTTGACGTGGTTTGAAGAGATTTTCGAAGAGTATTAGTTTTATTTCTACTGAATCTCCCATCTACTTACTCCTAAAGTTGCTTTCACTTGCCTCTTTTGATACACTTAAACTATGAATACAAATCTCAAACCCAAACTTCAGCGCTTCGCTGCTGCGACTGCCTTTACCTGTCCTATCTGCCAAGAAAATCTGACTCTGGTAGAGAGCAGTCTCAAATGCAACAATCGCCATTCTTTTGATCTGGCAAAATTTGGCTATGTCAATCTGACACCTCAAATTAAGCAATCTGCCAACTACGACAAAGAAAACTTTCAAAACCGCCAACAAATCCTAGAAGCCGGCTTTTACCAAGCTATCTTAGAGGCCATCTCTGATTTACTTTCAAACTCAAAAAATGCCAAAACAATTTTAGATATCGGTTGTGGCGAAGGTTTCTACTCTCGTAAACTCCAAGAAAGTCATCCTGACAAAACTTTCTATGCCTTTGACATTTCAAAAGATTCCGTCCAAATCGCTGCCAAGAGTGAACCAAACTGGGCAGTCAATTTTTTCGTTGGCGACCTGGCTCGTCTTCCTATAAAAGACGCCAGTATGGATATCCTACTGGATATCTTTTCACCTGCCAACTATGGAGAATTCCGTCGCGTTTTATCCAAGGACGGCATCTTGATAAAGGTTATTCCAACTGAAAATCACCTCAAGGAAATCCGTCAGAAGGTACAAGACCAGCTGACAAACAAGGACTATTCCAACCAAGATATCAAAAATCATTTCCAAGAACACTTTACCATCCTATTTAGCCAAACGGCCTCTCTGACTAAGACTATCACAGCAGAGCAACTCCAAGCCCTACTCAGCATGACACCCCTTCTCTTTCATGTTGACCAAAGCAAGATTGACTGGAGCCAACTGACAGAGATTACAATTGAAGCAGAGATTCTGGTTGGGAAAGCAATGTAATTGGCACATACAAAAAACCGCATTTCAAGAAGATATGCGGTTTTAAATTGCAATTTTTAAACTATCTATCTGAAGAGAGTTGAAATTTAATAATTCTAAGCTCTAATCTTTATTTTCGATTTGAAATAACAAATTTATCAATAAATAGCAATTGATATAAGGCAAGTACAGATCCCCAGAAACTACCTCGAAGAGAGATTTCTTGATGATTGAGAGGAAACAAATCATGGTTACCTATATAGAGGCAGGTCAAAATGATAAATACAATCCAAAATAAATCAGTCCATTTATATTTTGAAAAATATTTTTAACATAATAGCATATTTTTCTTGACTACAATAATATTATATGATAAAATGTAAGCGAATACAAATAAAAAGAAATTGCCTTATTCAATTAATATTCCTATAAGAAAGCAGATGATTCCAATGTACAAACTATAATTATCAACTCTTAATATCCAACTTAGTTATGAAAGAATGGTAGGTGATTGTCATGAAAAAAACACTAATTACTCTATTATTTAGTTGTTTAGCATTATTTTGTTTGCCTATTTCTGTAAATGCCGACACTAATAATAATCTTGTCATAAAATTCAATGAACTAACATTTACTGTTGAGGATTATAATATCCCTAATCCAGAAGTAATCTATTCAAAATCAGGATTCAAAGAAGTCGCAACTGTTCTTGATAGTGATACTGGAAAAGTTGTTGAAACTATCGAACTTATCCCAGATCTTTCTCGCGCTACAGTTACTTCACATACATTAAAAAGAAGTGCAACATTTGCTAGAACTACAGTTCAATTAAGCGTAAATATTGAGCTATATAATGAGGGTTCTTTCCGTCAGATTAACTCAGTTCACGGTTATTACTTAGGAATAACAAATTCTATTACAAACACATCTATTGAAGACAAAATTATTGATGTTTGGTCTACAAATGGATACCCTACAACAAAAATAAAGTATGCTTATAATGGCACTTTAACAGCAGTTATAGAAACTAGTGGTTCAGCTCAAGTTCAAGCAGAGTTGTTAGGAGCTGGATTTACATTTGGAGGTAGTATGTCAGGCAAATCTTATTATAGAGTTCCATTTAATCAAAACGGAACTATTAGTCTATACTAACTTAGGAGATAATCGATATTATGAATGAAAAAAAACGTACATATTTTATTTGTGCAAGTATTATTATTTCATCTATAATTTTAGGACTCTTTATTTATAAAGGAATTTATGACGGATTTGACGTTTTGGGTCAATTTACAAACGATGGCCTCAGGGTAATTAGTACTAATATTAGTACTGTTGGTAATAATATTAGTAATAATATTAGTAATAATAGGTAGTTAATAGCAATAGAATTCAAATAAAAAACGGTAATTTAGTGTATGAACTGCACCCCAAAAGTTAGACAGAAAAAATCTAACTTTTGGGGTATTTTTATTATGAAATTGACTTATGATGATAAAGTTCAAATCTATGAACTTAGAAAACAAGGATATAGCTTAGAGAAGCTTTCAAATAAATTTGGGATAAACAATTCTAATATTAGGTACATGATTAAATTGATTGATCGTTACGGAATAGAGTTCGTCAAAAAAGGAAAAAATCGTTACTATTCTCCTGATTTAAAACAAGAAATGATTGATAAAGTCTTACATGAAGGCTGGACTAAAGATAGAGTTTCTCTTGAATACGGCCTCCCAAGTCGTACGATACTTCTTAATTGGCTAGCACAATACAAGAAAAACGGGTATACGATTGTTGAGAAAACAAGAGGGAGACCAACTAAAATGGGACGTAAGCCAAAAACGAGACCTGAAGAGAGGACAGAATTAGAACGTCTTCAAGCAGAAAATGAGTACCTGAGAGCGGAGAATGCTATCCTAAAAAAGTTAAGAGAACTCCGATTGAAGGAGGAAAAAGAGAAAGAAGAAAGACAGAAATTGTTCAAGAATTAATTACTGAGTTTTCGTTAGATATTCTTCTAAAAGCCATTAGACTAGCTCGTTCGACCTACTACTATCACTTGAAACAGCTAGATAAACCAGATAAGGACCAAGAGCTTAAAGCTGAAATTCAATCCATTTTTATCAAACACAAGGGAAATTATGGTTATCGCCGGGTTCATTTAGAACTAAGAAATCGTGGTTATCTGGTAAATCATAAAAGAGTTCAACGCTTGATGAAAGTACTCAATTTACAAGCTAAAATGCGACAGAAACGAAAATATTCTTCTCATAAAGGAGATGTTGGCAAGAAGGCAGAGAATCTCATTCAACGCCAATTTGAAGGCTCTAAAACAATGGAAAAGTGCTACACAGATGTGACAGAATTTGCCATTCCAGCAAGTACTCAAAAGCTTTACTTATCACAAGTTTTAGATGGCTTTAATAGCGAAATTATCGCCTATAATCTTTCAACTTCACCCAACTTAGAACAAGTACAAACAATGTTGGAACAGGCATTCACAGAGAAGCACTACGAGAATACGATTCTCCATAGTGACCAAGGTTGGCAATACCAACACGATTCTTATCATCGGTTCCTAGAGAGTAAGGAAATTCAAGCATCCATGTCACGAAAGGGCAACAGCCCAGACAACGGTATGATGGAATCTTTCTTTGACATTTTAAAATCCGAAATGTTTTATGCCCATGAGAAAAACTTTAAATCACTTAATCAATTGGAACAAGCCATTATAGACTATATCGATTACTACAACAACAAACGAATTAAGGTAAAACTAAAAGGACTTAGTCCTGTGCAATACAGAACTAAATTCTTTCAATAATTATTTGTCCAACTTTTGGGGGTCAGTACACAAAAACCTTAATCTTATGCGTTTTGTTATAGTTTCCATACACATTAAGGGGAATTAGTTGAAATCAGTTCTCTTAATAACCATTGAATACCATATAGTACATTTACCCCAAATATGATATAGGCCGTATAAATCAAGTATTTCGATTTCTCCCGTCTCAAAGAATAAATCTTGTACAAAATAAATAAATTTAAAGCAATAAATAATAGAGACAAAATCTTTTCTCCAAAATCAATCCTAACAGTGGGCAGTCAGGCATATACCTCATATTTATTTTCGATTCGAAATAACAAACTTATCAATGAATAGTAAATGATATAAGGCAAGTGTAATTCCCAATAAGCACCCATGATAAGAGATTTCTTGATGGGTAAGTGGAAAAAGAGTATTATTACCCGTCAAGAGGCATGTCAAAATAACAAATACAATCCAAAATAAATCAGTCCATCTATATTTTGAAAAATATTTTTTCCACATAAAAACACCTTCTTTCCTACAATCATATTATAATACTTGATGTAAGCGAATACAAGAAATATGAGGTAAGCAACTACGAAGAAATATAAGGCTGAAGACAGTAAAAACCAGCATTTCTAAACCTTCACTGTATCTAAGGATTTATCTGTTTTTAGACAAGATTGACCCAAATCCACGGCATTCAAATAAACAGTAAGTGATATAAGGCCAGTACCGAACCCCAGAAACTACCACGAAGAGAGAGTTCTTGATGATTAAGAGGAAACAAATCGTGGTTACCTATATAGAGGCAGGTCAAAATTATAAATAAAATCCAAAATAAACCCTACATTCTTAAAATAACTTAGTACATAAATGACAATGCTGCCACCGCCGTCAATATTGCAAGAACTATTTTCCAAATTTTTTTATTTTTTCCAAAAATCTTATCAGGTAACAAGCTTATTACAAGAAAGGTAATAAACAACACCAATTTTGTATATATCATAAAAACACCTTCTTTCCTACAATCATATTATAATACTTTATGTAAGCGAATACAAGAAATATGAGGTAATCAACTACAAAGAAACATGAGGTTGAAAGAGAGTAAAAAGCAGTATTTCTAACCCTTAACTGTATCTATGATTTCTATCTTTTTAAGACAAGATTGACCCAAATCCACAGCATTCAAAAAAAAGCGAATTTCAATCGAAACTCGCTTTTTTACAAAATGTATTAGTATAAACTTGTATCTTAGTTCAAGTGCCAGATATCTTCGTTATACTGAGCGATTGTACGGTCAGATGAGAAGAATCCTGCTTTAGAAATGTTAACGATGACTTTATCCAACCATGCGTCACGATCTTCGTAGTCAGCAAGCATTTGCTCTTTGACTTTGATGTAGTCTTCCAAGTCAAGGAGAGTCATGAACCAGTCTTTATTGATCAATTCATTGTAAAGACGTTCCAAGCGCTCTTTGTTTCCAGCTGCAAGAACTGCATCGCTAACGATGAAGTCAACCAATGGTTTGATAGCTTCACGAGCGTAGAATTCGCTTGATTTGTAAGCTGCTTTTGCGTAAAGGTCGATAACAGTTTCTGAATCTTCACCGAAGATGTAGATGTTTTCATCGCCAACCAACTCAGCGATTTCCACGTTAGCTCCGTCCATAGTACCAAGAGTCAAAGCTCCGTTCAACATGAATTTCATGTTACCAGTACCTGAAGCTTCTTTAGAAGCAAGTGAGATTTGTTCTGAGATATCACATGCTGGGATAAGGAAGCTTGCTGCAGTAACGTTGTAGTTTTCAACCATAACTACTTGCAAGTGTGGAGCTACTGCTGGGTCGTTAGCAATAACTTCTGACATGCAAAGAATCAAGTGGATAATGTCTTGAGCGATTGTGTAGGCTGGAGCTGCTTTACCACCAAAGAAGATTGTGATTGGACGAGCAGGGATGTTACCAGCTTTGATGTCAAGGTATTTGTGGATTACATACAAAGCGTTCATTTGTTGGCGTTTGTACTCGTGAAGACGTTTGATTTGGATATCAAAGATAGAGTTTGGATTGATTTCCACACCTTGGTGTTCTTTCAAGTGACGAGCCAATTTACGTTTGTTGTGAGCCTTGATGCTTTCCAATTTTTCTTTGACAGCTGCTTTGTCTTCGTAAGACAAGAGTTTTTCAAGCTCATCTGCTTCATGGTGCCAACCGTCTCCAAGAATCTCATCCAAGTAGTGAGACAAACTTGGGTTAGCATGCATGAGCCAACGACGGAACGTGATACCGTTTGTTTTGTTGTTGAATTTTTCTGGGTAAAGGTCGTAGAAGGCTTTCAACTCAGAATTTTTCAAGATTTCAGTGTGAAGTGCTGCTACCCCGTTAACGCTATATCCGTAGTGGATATCCATGTGAGCCATGTGAACACGTCCGCTCTCATCGATAATTTGAACAGCTGGATCTTTCACTTCTGCTTTCACGCGACGGTCCAATTCTTTAATGATTGGTACCAAGTGAGGAACCACTTCTTGCAAGAATTCAAGAGGCCATTTTTCAAGGGCTTCAGCAAGGATTGTGTGGTTAGTGTAGGCAGTCATGCTACGAACGATTGAGATTGCTTCATCAAGCTCGATACCACGTGCAGTCAAAAGACGGATCAATTCAGGAATAACCATTGATGGGTGAGTATCGTTGATTTGTACAACTGCGTAGTCAGCAAGGTCATGCAAGTTGCTTCCTTTTTCGATTGCTTCGTCGATGATCAATTGCGCTCCGTTTGAAACCATGAAGTATTGTTGGAAGATACGGAGCAATTCACCTTGTTTATCGCTATCGTCTGGGTAAAGGAAAAGAGTCAAGTTGCGAGCGATATCTGTCTTGTCAAAATTGATACCATCTTTAATAATAGAAGAATCAACTGAATCCAAGTCAAACAAACGCAAGCGGTTTTTAGTTGCTGTTTCATAACCAGTAACATCAATATCATAAAGAGTTGATGTCAAAGTAAAGTCTGCAAATGGCACTTGGTAGCTACGGCTTGAGCGAACCAACCAGTTTTGCTCTGTCAACCATGCATTTGGAATTGTTTCTTGTTGATTGTTTTTAAGAACTTGTTGGAAAAGACCAAAGTGGTAGTTAAGACCAACACCGTCACCGTTCAAACCAAGAGTCGCAATTGAGTCGATAAAGCAGGCAGCCAAACGTCCCAAACCACCATTACCAAGAGATGGTTCCAATTCAACTTCTTCAACTTCGATCAAGTCTTTACCTGCAGCAGCAAGTTCTTTTTTAACATCGTCGTAAAGACCAAGGTTGATCAAGTTGTTTGACAAGAGTTTACCAATCAAGAACTCAGCTGAGATGTAGTAAACTTTCTTTTTACCAGTGTTGACTGGTTTTTGGCTGCTTGCAAGCTTGCTGTAGTTAAGAAGAGCAAGGTAAAGCTCTTCATTGCTACATTCTGCAATGGTTTTATTGTAACGATTTTGTACAAATTCTTGTAGTGATAACATGTTTAAGGTGTCTCCTGATATTGTATTATTTCTTTAATTCTACCAAATTTTCATTAATTCGTCGATAGATTGTTGTCAAGTCAAGCAAGCCTTCCTCGACAGCTGGTGTCAATTGATCTTCAGTCATACGCCAAGACCAGTTTCCACCAAGGGTAGATGGGAAGTTCATACGAGCTGTCTCATCCAATTCTAGCAAATCTTGCATAGTTGCAATTGCCATGAAGCTAACTGATGAAAAGACTGTGCGAAGCATAGCGTGTGGCACTGTTTCGTATTCTTTACGGTTCGTGTAGCGAGCCATGTACTCACGAGTCGCATCATCGATCTCGTTACGGTACCAACCAAGAACCGTGTTGTTATCGTGAGTTCCTGTGTACATAACTGAGTTAGCAGGTGCCAAGTGTGGGCTATCGATACTTTCGTCTTCTGGGTTGAAGGCAAATTGAAGAATCTTCATTCCTGGGAAGCCAGTACGTTCACGCAACTCGATAACTTCATCTGTCATGAAGCCAAGGTCTTCAGCGATGATGTTTAGCTCACCAAGTTCTTCCTTAACGGCTGCAAAAAGCTTGTAGCCAGGACCTTTTACCCACTCACCAGGTGCTGCTGTATCAGAACCAGCAGGGATTTCCCAGTAAGATTCGAAACCACGGAAGTGGTCGATACGAACGATGTCGTAGATTTTGAAACTTTCACGCAAGCGTTCAATCCACCATTTGTAGCCGTCCTTGTCCATTGCTTCCCAGTCATAGATTGGGTTACCCCAAAGCTGACCAGTTGCAGAAAACTCATCTGGTGGGCATCCTGCGATGCAAGTTGCTTTACCGTTGACATCTGTCTTGAAGAGATGTGGATTTGCCCACATATCGCTTGAATCTTCCGCTACATAGATTGGCATGTCCCCAACGATTTCGATGTGGTTGTCGTTAGCGTAAGCTTTCAATTTCAACCATTGTTGGAAGAAGAAGTATTGAGTCACACGGTGGTAAACCAACTTGTCTGCCAATTGCTCACGGTAGCTTTCAAGTGCTGAAGCTTTACGAGCACGAGCATCAGCATCTGGCCATTCTGTCCAAGCAAGATTTTCAAAATGCTCTTTGATAGCCATATACTCAGCAAAGAGCTCAAGCCATGATTGATTGTCTTGAGCAAATTTCTCAAAATCTTTAACATCTCCGACTTCAAAGAAACGTTTTACCGCTTTTTCTAAAAGAGGACGACGTGCATAGTAGATTTTCGCATAGTCAACTTCAGATGCATCGCTACCAAAGTCAACTCCTTCAAGGTCACTTGCTTCCAACAAACCTTGCTCCACCAAGATATCCAAATCGATAAAATGAGTGTTCCCTGCGAAGGCTGAGAAAGATTGGTAAGGAGAATCCCCGTAACTAGTTGTTCCTAATGGAAGGATTTGCCAGTAACGTTGTTTGGTACGAACCAAGAAATCAACGAAGTCATAAGCACTTTGGCCAAATGATCCGATTCCGTAGGCTCCTGGGAGAGAAGAGATGTGCATCAACACACCACTTTGACGTTTTTTCATAAACAACACCTCGTGTATTTGTAGTTTAAATTTTCATTTTTGGACGCAAACGTTTGCGTTAAGATAAGTATACTTCATTTTTGGAATAATTGCAAGCGTTTTTAAAAAAACTTTTGATTATTTTTTTAAAAAAAGTCGTCCTTCTTTATGTATACATATACATTTTCCTTTTCTATTTACAAAATCTTCTTCAGCCACAAATCGAAGGCCCAACTTAGCTTACTTTTGGTCTAGAGCAATTTATTTTTTGTTCAAAATCTAGGCAATCGTTTCCCTAAATAATTTCAGTAAAATCATGAAAATATATTTTCTGACTTTTCTTCTATTATAAACAAATAAAACGCTTACCCTATTCGTGAAATTTTTTTAAAATTTTTACAAAAAACACTTGCAACCGTTTTCTGTTTGTGCTATACTAGTCCCATAAAGGAAAACGTTTGCGTTTCCTCATTATAAAATTTGTTATTCTTTAGGAGGAATACACTATGTCATCTAAATTCATGAAGAGCGCTGCTGTGCTTGGAACTGCTACACTTGCTAGCTTGCTTTTGGTAGCTTGCGGAAGCAAAACTGCTGATAAGCCTGCTGATTCTGGTTCATCTGAAGCGAAAGAAATCACTCTTTACGTTGAAGACCAATACAAAGCTTATGCTGAAACAGTTGCTAAAGCTTATGAAAAAGAATCAGGAACAAAAGTTAACATCAAATCTGGTGACCAACTTGGTGGTCTTGACAAACTTTCTCTTGACAACCAATCAGGTCAAGCTGCTGACGTTATGATGGCTCCATACGACCGTGTAGGTAGCCTTGGTACTGACGGACAACTTTCAGAAGTTAAATTGAGCGACGGCGCTAAAACAGATGATAAAACTAAATCTCTTGTAACAGCTGCTGACGGTAAAGTTTACGGTGCTCCTGCCGTTATTGAGTCACTTGTTATGTACTACAACAAAGACTTGGTAAAAGAAGCTCCAAAAACTTTTGCTGACTTGGAAAACCTTGCTAAAGATAGCAAATACGCATTCGCTGGAGAAGATGGAAAAACTTCTGCTTTCCTAGCTGACTGGACAAACTTCTACTATGCATACGGACTTCTTGCTGGTAACGGTGCTTACGTATTCGGACAAAACGGTAAAGATGCTAAAGACATCGGTCTTGCTAACGACGGTTCTATCGCAGGTATCAACTACGCTAAATCTTGGTACGAAAAATGGCCTAAAGGTATGCAAGATGGTACAGCTGCTGGAAACTTAATCCAAACTCAATTCCAAGAAGGTAAAACAGCTGCTATCATCGACGGACCTTGGAAAGCTCAAGCCTTCAAAGATGCTAAAGTAAACTACGGTGTTGCAACTATCCCAACTCTTCCAAACGGAAAAGACTACTCAGCATTCGGTGGTGGTAAAGCTTGGATCATCCCATCAAGCACTAAGAACCTTGAAGGCGCACAAAAATTTGTAGACTTCCTTGTTTCAACTGAACAACAAAAAGCCTTCTACGATGCAACTAACGAAATCCCAGCTAACACTGAAGCTCGTTCATACGCTGAAGGTAAAAACGATGAGTTGACAACAGCTGTTATCAAACAGTTCAAGAACGCTCAACCAATGCCAAACATCTCTCAAATGTCTGCAGTTTGGGAACCAGCTGCTAACATGCTCTTTGACTCTGTAAGTGGTAAGAAAGATGCTAAAACAGCTGCTAACGATGCTGTAACATTGATCAAAGAAACAATCAAACAAAAATTTGGTGAATAAAAAATTTGTTCAAGGGGGGTGGAAATCAAATCCCCCTTTGAATTTATCAATAGAAACATAAATAGTTTAGGTTTTATCTAAAAACCAGTATCCTATGAAAGGAGTTATTATGGAAAAGCAACAACCTAGTAAAGCAGCCCTGCTGTCTATCATTCCTGGGTTAGGACAGATTTACAATAAACAAAAAGCAAAAGGTTTTATCTTCCTTGGTGTAACCCTTGTATTTGTCCTTTACTTCCTATCACTTGCAGCCCCTGAATTGAGCAATCTCATCACTCTTGGTGACAAACCAGGTCGTGATAATTCCCTCTTTATGCTGATTCGTGGTGCCTTCCATTTAATCTTTGTAGTCGTTTATGTACTCTTTTATTTCTCAAATATCAAAGATGCACATACAATTGCAAAACGCATTAACAATGGAATTCCAGTTCCTCGTAGCCTCAAAGATATGGTCAAAGGAATCTATGAAAATGGTTTCCCTTACCTCTTGATCATCCCATCTTATGTTGCTATGACATTCGCGATTATCTTCCCAGTTATCGTAACCTTGATGATCGCCTTTACTAACTACGACTTCCAACACTTGCCACCAAACAAATTGTTGGACTGGGTTGGTTTGACAAACTTTACAAATATCTGGAGCTTGAGTACCTTCCGTTCTGCCTTTGGTGCTGTTCTTTCTTGGACTATCATCTGGGCTTTGGCAGCTTCTACTTTACAAATCGTCATCGGTATCTTCACAGCTATCATTGCTAACCAACCATTTATCAAAGGAAAACGTATCTTCGGTGTTATTTTCCTTCTTCCTTGGGCTGTCCCAGCCTTCATCACTATCTTGACATTCTCAAACATGTTTAACGATAGTGTCGGAGCTATCAACACTCAAGTATTGCCAATCTTGGCTAAATTCCTTCCTTTCCTTGATGGGGCTCTTATTCCTTGGAAAACAGACCCAACTTGGACTAAAATTGCCTTGATTATGATGCAAGGTTGGCTCGGATTCCCATACATCTACGTTTTGACTTTGGGTATCTTGCAATCTATTCCTAACGACCTTTACGAAGCAGCTTATATTGATGGTGCCAATGCTTGGCAAAAATTCCGCAACATCACTTTCCCAATGATCTTGGCTGTTGCGGCACCTACTTTGATTAGTCAATACACCTTCAACTTTAACAACTTCTCTATCATGTACCTCTTCAACGCTGGAGGACCTGGTAGTGTCGGTGGTGGAGCTGGTTCAACCGATATCTTGATTTCATGGATTTACCGTTTGACAACAGGTACATCTCCTCAATACTCTATGGCGGCAGCTGTTACCTTGATTATCTCTATCATTGTCATCTCAATCTCTATGATCGCATTCAAGAAACTACACGCATTTGATATGGAGGACGTCTAAGATGAATAACTCAATTAAACTCAAACGTAGACTGACTCAAACCCTTACATACCTTTACTTGATTGGTCTCTCAATCGTGATTATCTATCCACTTTTGATTACCATTATGTCAGCCTTCAAGACTGGTAACGTAGTAGCCTTTAAACTAGACAGCAACGTCGACTTTAGTTTTGCTAACTTCCAAGGGCTCTTCTCTGAAACCTTGTACGGCACTTGGTACCTCAACACTTTGATTATCGCCTTGATTACCATGGCTGTCCAAACAAGTATCATCGTACTTGCTGGTTATGCTTACAGCCGTTACAACTTCTTGGCTCGTAAACAAAGTTTGGTCTTCTTCTTGATTATCCAAATGGTGCCAACCATGGCCGCTTTGACAGCCTTCTTCGTTATGGCGCTTATGTTGAACGCCCTTAACCACAGCTGGTTCCTCATCTTCCTCTACGTTGGTGGTGGTATCCCGATGAATGCTTGGCTCATGAAAGGCTACTTCGATACAGTGCCAATGTCTCTAGACGAATCTGCAAAACTAGACGGTGCAGGACACTTCCGCCGCTTCTGGCAAATTGTTCTTCCACTTGTTCGCCCAATGGTTGCCGTACAAGCTCTCTGGGCCTTCATGGGACCTTTCGGAGACTACATCCTCTCTAGTTTCTTGCTTCGTGAGAAAGAATACTTTACTGTTGCCGTTGGTCTCCAAACCTTCGTTAACAATGCGAAAAACATGAAGATTGCCTACTTCTCAGCAGGTGCTATCCTCATCGCCCTTCCAATCTGTATTCTCTTCTTCTTCCTACAAAAGAACTTTGTTTCAGGACTTACAAGTGGTGGCGACAAGGGATAATATATCCCCGCCACCCTTTTTCATTTTGAAACTCGTTACTGTAAAAATATCCTTGTAGCAAGCAATTTCTCTCCTAGACTTGAAATAAAGCACATTTCTCTATATAATAATACTCATATAGAAAACACCTTTTAGAAAGATACCTATGCTTCCATATCCATTTTCCTATTTTTCAAGTATTTGGGGATTTCGTAAGCCCCTGTCCAAACGTTTCGGGCTCAACTGGTTTCAGCTTCTCTTTACCAGTATCTTCCTTATCAGCTTATCTATGGTACCCATTGCCATCCAAAACAGCTCACAGGAGACTTATCCGCTAGAAACCTTTATCGATAATGTCTATGAACCTCTGACAGATGAAGTTGTCCAGGATCTCTCTGAGCATGCTAGAATTGTTGATGGCAATTTAACTTATACAGGGACAACTAGTCAAGCGCCTTCTATTGTGATTGGTCCAAGTCAAATCAAAGACTTACCGAAAGACTTGCAACTACATTTCGATACCAAAGAGCTGGTCATCAGCAAGGAAAATAAGGAACTGACTCGCATCTCTTACCGAGCGATTCAGACTGAGAGTTTCAAAAACAAAGAAAGCTTGACCCAAGCGATTTCTAAAGACTGGTACCAGCAGAATCGTGTCTATATCAGTCTCTTCCTAGTTCTCGGTGCTAGCTTCCTCTTTGGTTTGAATTTCTTTATCGTCTCTCTAGGAGCCAGTCTTCTCCTTTATATCACTAAGAAATCACGCCTCTTTTCATTTAGAACCTTTAAAGAGTGCTACCATTTTATCTTGAACTGTTTAGGATTGCCAACTCTGATTACGCTTATTTTGGGATTATTTGGCCAAAACATGACAACTCTGATTACTGTACAAAACATTCTTTTTGTTCTATATCTGGTCACTATCTTTTATAAAACGCATTTCCGTGATCCAGATTACCATAAATAGGAGATTTTTATGCCCGTTACGATTAAAGACGTGGCCAAGGCTGCTGGTGTTTCGCCTTCAACCGTAACCCGTGTTATTCAAAATAAATCAACCATTAGCGACGAAACAAAAAAACGCGTTCGCAAGGCGATGAAGGAGCTTAATTACCACCCCAACCTCAACGCTCGTAGCTTGGTAAGTAGTTATACCCAAGTTATTGGCTTGGTGCTTCCTGATGACTCAGATGCCTTCTACCAGAATCCTTTCTTTCCATCAGTCCTACGTGGCATCTCTCAAGTCGCATCTGAAAACCACTATGCCATTCAGATAGCAACAGGGAAAGATGAGAAGGAGCGTCTTACTGCCATCTCACAAATGGTCTATGGTAAACGTGTAGACGGTTTAATTTTCCTTTATGCCGAAGAGGAAGATCCTTTAGTCAAACTGGTGGCTGATGAGCAGTTCCCCTTCCTCATCCTCGGAAAATCTCTGTCCCCCTTTATTCCACTTGTCGATAACGACAATGTCCAAGCTGGCTTTGATGCGACTGAATATTTCATCAAAAAAGGCTGCAAACGAATTGCCTTTATTGGAGGGACTAAGAGACTCTTCGTAACACAAGACCGTTTAACAGGCTATGAGTCAGCACTCAAACAGTACCAACTGCCTCTTGATAGTAACTTGACCTATTTTGCGAACGAATTCCTAGAAGAAAAAGGTTATCAATTCAGTAAGCGTTTATTTAAACACGATCCTATGATTGATGCTATCATCACAACTGATAGCCTCCTAGCTGAAGGGGTCTGTGACTACATTGCTAAGCACCAACTGGATGTTCCAGTTCTCAGCTTTGACTCGGTCAATCCCAAGCTCAACTTGGCAGCCTATGTCGATATTAATAGCCTAGAACTTGGTCGAACATCATTTGAAACCATTCTTCAGATTATCAACGATGCTAAGAGCAATAAACAAATTTGCTACCGCCAGTTGATCGCCCACAAAATTATCGAAAAATAAAAACCAGCTCGCGCTGGTTTTTTTGATCACTAATTTTCTGTTTCAACGAATCGTCCCAGAATATGAACATTCTCAGATACAGAGACAAAGGCACCTGGATCCACCTGTTTCATAATCTGTTTAAATTCATTAAACTCTGCACGTGTAATGACAGTGATTAAAACTGCCTTTCTCTCGTGATTATAGGTTCCTTCTGCATCGTGGATCATGGTTGCTCCACGGTGCAATTTTTTATGGATTTTTTCAATGACCTTGTCTGGATGATTGGTCACAATCATGGCCTGCATGCGTTTTTGCTTAGTAAAGACTGCGTCTGTCACACGGCTAGAGACAAAGATGGTAATCATAGAGTAGAGAGCGTATTTCCAACCAAAGGTCAAACCAGCTATCAACATGATGGTCCCATTTACCAAGAAAGAAATACTGCCGACATTCTTACCTGTTTTCTTACGAATGGTCAGACTGACAATATCCGTTCCACCACTGGAGATATTGTTTCGAAGAGCAAAACCAATCCCCAAGCCCATGACAACACCCCCAAAAAGGGCATTGATAATGGGATCCTCCGTCAAGGTCGCCACAGGGACAAACTGGATAAAGAAGGAACTCATGGATACCGTGATAAAGGTAAAGACGGTGAACTTATGCCCAATCTGATACCAGGCCAAGACCATCAAAGGAAAATTAATGGCGTAGAAGGTCAGCGAAATCGGAATATGAAAACCAAACCAGTGATTACTCAAGGCAGAGATAATCTGTGCCAGACCTGTCGCACCACTCGAATACACATGTCCTGGTTGGAAAAAGAAATTGACCGCTACTGCTGATAAAAAACCATAGACCAGAGAAGCCGAAATCTTCTCATCATATTTTTCACGAGAGATGCTTTGTAAGACACGTAAAATTTTTATCTGATAAGCAAAGCGGCGCAGATAATAGCGCCACCGCTTAATTCGTTTTGCTTGTTTCATCTTCTTCTACTTGTAAGCTGAGTTCCTCTAGTTGTTTGAGAGCGACTGTTGATGGAGCTTGTGTCATTGGGTCAGTTGCCTTGTTGTTCTTAGGAAAGGCAATAACTTCACGGATATTTTCTTCTCCTGCAAGCAACATAACAAATCGGTCAAGTCCGATAGCCAAACCACCGTGTGGTGGGAAACCATAGTCCATAGCTTCAAGAAGGAAACCAAACTGGTCATTTGCTTCTTCAGCTGAGAAACCAAGAGCCTTGAACATGCGTTCTTGAAGGTCTTTTTGGTTGATACGAAGGCTACCACCACCAAGTTCATAACCGTTCAAGACGATATCGTAAGCAATGGCACGAACCTTAGCCAAATCACCTTCTAATTCGTGAGCTGTTTCTTCTTGTGGAAGGGTGAACGGATGGTGGGCGCTCATGTAGCGACCTTCTTCTTCAGACCATTCAAACATTGGCCAGTCAACTACCCAAAGGAAGTTGAACTTATCATTATCAATCAAACCAAGCTCTTTGGCAATGCGTCCACGAAGAGCACCAAGCGTTGCATTGGCTACCTCAAGCGTATCTGCCACAAAGAGAACCAAGTCTTTATCTTCAAGAGCAAGTGCTGTTGTCAACTCTGCTTGGATACCAGTCAAGAACTTGGCAACTGGTCCGTTTAATTCTCCATTCACAACCTTGACCCAAGCAAGACCTTTGGCACCGTACTGTTTGGCTACTTCCGTCATCTTGTCAATGTCTTTACGTGAATAGTTGTCCGCAGCGCCTTTGACCACAATGGCTTTAACGGCAGGGGCTTCTGAAAAGACTTTAAAGTCCACACCTTTGACCACTTCTGTCAAGTCCTGAAGCAACATTTCAAAACGAGTATCTGGCTTGTCAGAACCATAAAGAGCCATGGCATCGTCATACTTCATACGAGGGAATGGAAGAGTTACCTCGATACCTTTTGTTTCCTTCATGACGCGCGCAATCAAGCCTTCTGTGATATCTTGGATTTCTTGCTCAGTAAGGAAAGACGTTTCCAAGTCGACCTGAGTAAACTCAGGCTGGCGGTCTCCACGCAAGTCCTCGTCACGGAAGCATTTAACGATTTGGTAATAGCGGTCAAAACCAGCATTCATCAACAACTGCTTAGTGATTTGTGGACTTTGAGGAAGGGCGTAAAAATGTCCTTTATTAACACGAGACGGCACCAAATAGTCACGCGCCCCTTCTGGCGTTGACTTAGAAAGGAATGGTGTCTCCACGTCGATAAACTCCAACTCATCCAAGTAGTTACGGATAGAGTGGGTCACCTTGGCACGAAGTTTAAGATTTTCCAACATTTCTGGACGACGAAGGTCAAGGTAACGGTAACGCAAACGCGTATCATCATTAGCCTCAATGCCATCCTTAATCTCAAATGGTGTTGTTTTGGCTGTATTGAGCACTGCCAGAGCTGTCACGTTTAACTCAACTGCACCTGTTGGCAACTTATCATTGGCTTGCTCACGCGCAACGACCTGACCAGTTACTTCGATAACAAATTCGCTACGAAGGCTTTCAGCTGTTGCCATGACCTCTGCAGAGACTTTTTCAGGGTTGATAACCAACTGCATGATTCCTTCACGGTCACGAAGGTCGATAAAGATCAAACCACCAAGGTCACGACGACGACCAACCCATCCTTTCAAGGTAATTTCTTGTCCGATGTGTTCCTCACGAACACGACCAGCATACATACTACGTTTCATTGTTTCTCTCCTCTTTTATTCTGTTACTATTTTACCATAAAAGCGCAGGCTCTTCATGAAAATCAGCAGAAAAGTTTGCCAGTCTTTAAAAATTAGGTGAAGGCCCTAAAAATTAGCGTCCATACAAAAATCCGATGAAATTCATCGGACTCTTTTATTTTGAATTTTTGCCTGCTTTACGCTTTTCAGCAATTTCGGCTGCCTTTCGAGGCAAGACGATTTCCGTTGTGTAAGCTGTCCCAAAACGCCAGATACCGGCAATAGGGGCAAAGACCACTGCTAGATGGCTATAGAAGAAATCTCCCTTAAAGGCATAAGCTAGCGCTCCAATGATGAAAAATAGAACAACTGCTTGAATCACTGCTAATAAAATTACTCGTTTCATGTGACCTCCTGACTCTATTATAGCATGAGAATCATCAAAAAGCTGACTAAATTATTCAAAGCGTGGAGAGAAATACTGTAGACCAGACCTTTTCTGCTAATATAAGCCAAGCCCAAGCTAAAACCAAGACTAGTATAGACTAAAAATTGTTGCACATCACCTGGGAAATGAATCAAGGCAAACAGAACACTAGATACCAGAAGAAACAGAACCTGTTTGCTCTTGTCCTGCTTAGGAAAGAGATAGCGTGCCAACATCCCTCTAAAGATAAGTTCTTCCGTCAAAGGAGCAAAGACCACCACCATAAAGAAACCAAATGCAGGCTGTTCCACTGTCAGTTGAGATACGATTTGTTGACTGACCGACGGATCTTCTGGTAAAAAGAACTGGGCTGTAATAGCCACTAGCAAAACCAGAGTAGGCAACCAGATATGACGATTAAAAGCAGTCGTCTGTATGCTAACCTTTTCTGTCTGATACCATCTGTAAATTCCATAAACATAGGCTCCTGACAGGGCGATATAAAGTGGTAAAACTCCATATATCGAAGCCCCTAGTCCAAGAGCTGACAGAGCCATACTCTGAACCAGACCATAGCCAAAGAAAAAGGATAGAACAGCTAGAAGAAACCAGCCGAGGTTTTTAAGTAATTTCATAAAGGTCTCCTATCTTGCTTTATAGCTGTTTTTCAATACAAAGAGGTTTGCTATTCCTAACACAAGTACCCAGGCAAGTAACATACCGATATTAGAAAAGGATATTTCTCCACCTTTTTGATTTAAAAGATTTACAATAGGACCGACGAACGAGTAATCCAACACTTTTTGAACCGTATCATTTTGAAGAGCAATTATAGGTAAAAAAGAGACAATTAACATAGGGAAGATACTATAAACTTGCGCTTTAGATTGAGTATCTGAAACCGCACCGATTAGAAGGTTGAGAAAAATAATACTAATAGTTGCTAGGAGCAAATAGATAACATAGGCAAATAAGTAACCTGATAGATCTACTTTAAGATAGATGGGAAGTACAATCATAGCAAGTAACATTATCAGAATAGGGAGAACAAGCATACTAAAAGTATATTCTGTTGCTGTCACACCACTTAGAATGAGTGATTTAAGATTTCGTTTTTCCTTATCTTCTGCCATCATAATCGATACCATATAACCACTTCCCATACTCAAGACCATGGTCAAACTCGTAGAGAGGAGAAACATACTCAATTCTCCATTCTTATTCATGAATTCATTATATAGAACAGCAATACCAAAAGGCATCAATAAAGTTGCTAACAAACTTGAATTGCTAATAAGAACTTGTACTCTTAACCATAGTAGGGCATTTAATTTTCTAAACATCTAACTTTTCTCCTGTTAATCTGATAAAGATCTCTTCTAGTGTTGGCTCACAAGAGTGAACCACCATCAAATCTGTCGTGTCTAATTGTGGTAATTCTTCAAATGGAACTATCTGTTCTCGTCCATCGTTATAAACCACATGTACTTTCTTATCCACATGATACTTCTGGATAATGTCTTGCGGACTTCCATACTCTATTAGGTTACCCTTATTCAAAAGAGATAAGCGATCACAAAGCAGAGTTGCCTCATTCATATCATGCGTTGTCAAAAAGATAGTTGTCCCCGCCTGCTTTAATTCTTGAAGTAGGGTATGAATCATCTTAGATGTTGTAGGGTCTAAGCCACTAGTTGGCTCATCTAGAAAGAGAATCTTAGGAGCATTCAGAAGGGCACGAGCCAAGAACATTCGTTGTTTCATTCCAGTAGATAACTTTTCTGCGATAATATCTTTAGCATCTGCCAATCCAACCTGTTGGAGCACCTGAACTACTCTATCTGCCTTGAGACCATATAACTTAGCGTAAATGAGCAGATTTTTGTAAAGACTCATCTTTTCATAAAAACCACTGCCATCACTAACTATACCGATTTGTTCCAAATCATTTGAGGTTAAATCTTGAGAGTTCTTACCTAACAAAATTGTGTTACCTTGATCTGCAGCCAACTGACCTGTTAAGACATTGATCATGGTTGTTTTACCTGAGCCAGAAGGTCCAAGAAAACCAAAGATTTCACCCTCCTTAATCTCAAAAGAAATCTGGTGAAGAGCTTTTTTGCTCCCAAAACTTTTGCTTACATTTTCAACACGAATCATAGAAACTCCTTTATTTGAAATAACGTTTTACCATAGGTATTTGCATCACATTGATATAAATATGGATTGCTCCTACAAGCAAGAAGGCTAGTAACTGAATCTCTCCTGTCAGTAAGGAAAAGAGAGCAATTAGAATGTAGAGACCTGGCAAGACATACTGATTTAGTTAGAATAAAATCCGAAAACTCTGTTCCAAATTAGCCTGGCGCTCCCCTTCATCGTAAGAATTGATAAAGTCCATGACATCCTTTGGTGTAGAGAAAAATGCCAAATCAAACTGACGAACAATCGCAATGGTCTTAAAAAGATATTTTTGAGCATTTAAAACTAACACTAACCCCAAAAAGGAAAGGGATAAGGTTATATGGCTTATATCGAGTACAATTACTTCACTTCCTGAAATGAAGAGAGCCAATAAAATCGCTACGCTTGCACTATTAAAAGCAATAGTTCCAAACTCGAGATTCCGATACATCTGCACATAATAGGTTTCATTCAGATCATCATCCATTTCCTCTTGATACAAGGAGTGAAATTTTCTGCTTTTCTTTAAGAAATTGAACGTCAAAAGAATGCTAATGAAACCTAATACTAAACCAATAGCTGATATCCATGGTATCAAGATTTTTACATCTAAAATAATTTCGTGGGATTCGGCACCAGCCTTCAACATATCTACAAATATGTACAAGAAACCTCCCAAGACAACAGACATTAAAAATAACAACAATCCACGTTTATTTTTCTTTTTCATATTCATTCTCTTTCTAAACTAAACCAATCCAACTAACCACTGACCAAAGGCTTTACCTGATTCATAAATAGCTGTCAAGCCCTCTGTTCCCAGTGATACTAAAATCAAACAAACAGCAAACAAGAGAATAGCTTGGTTTCTTGCTTTTGTCTCACTAGCTCCCAGAGGCTCTTTACTTAGCCAACCAGCAAGATAGGCATACAGAGTGACTGTCAAAATCCCAAATTCAGTCGAGGAAAGAAACAAGAACAGCATCACTAAACGAACCACGATAGTTTTGATATTAAAATAATTTCCTAAACCTGCACAGACACCTGCAAGTTCTTTGTTCTCAGTATCTACTTGAAAACCTGCTAAAAACTCTTTCATATTCATTCTCCTTATTCACTTGCTAGATTTTTGGATTTCTTTTCAATCCAGTCAACGACTGGGATGAGGGCAAAGTAGGCCCAAATAAATTGGTCACTTTGATAGGGACTAAACCAGCCTAGGTCCATCCCAATCAGTAGAAACACGCTGACTAATAGAGCTATGGCAACTACATAATAGATTACTTTATACTTGTTCATCATTTTTCTCCTTCTTCTTCAACCGATTGAAAATGGACAAGAGGACTAAGTTAATCCAAAACAAATACTTACTTTCAACAAAATAGAACCACCCCAGTAATGTTCCAATCATAGCCAAGGCATTCACAATAAGAGCAAGAACACTCATATAATAAACCACTCTATACATATTCATCACTCATCCTCCTCCAAGCGAAATACCGATTCGACTGTTTCGTTGAAAATCTGAGATATTTTCAAGGCAATCACAACGGACGGAGTGTATTCGTCCCGTTCTAATAGGCTAATGGTCTGTCTGGAAACTTCTGCCAGTTTGGCTAGGTCGGTTTGATTAAGACCATCGCGAGCTCGAAGCTCTTTTAGACGATTTTTAAGTTGCATGTTACACACCTACTCTCCGTCAAATTCAACTGTCTGGATATCCTCAATGCGTTGTAGTTTGAATTTTTCTTTTCCTTTTTTATTAACACGGCGTAGCTTGACCCATTCCTCATCAACATCCACAACTTCCCAGTTGTCTGTTCCAAACACTTGTCCAACGATTGTTGGTTTTTTCCCAATCAATTCTTTTAATAATCTTGACATTTCTTTATTTCCTTTCTGTTTTTGCTCAATTCTTTTGATTTTATTCTCCAGTTTCTTGACCTTTTGGGAATGGTAGATATAATACATAATCACAAGAGGTACAAATCCTAATGCCCACATAATCGTTCCTTTCTCCTTTTCTCTTAACTTGCTTACATTGTAACACATCTTTTTCTTTTTGACAAGTATATTTGTCAAAAAGTTTATGATTTTTGTCATTTTGCAAAAGAAAAAGGTCAGGAGTGGGTTCCTGACCAGTTTATCTATCATTAAAAGCCTAATTTTTCAAAGATTTCTGAGAAGTTTTGGCTGATTGTCTCAAGCGACACTTGCACTTCTTCTCGGGTTTGATTGTTCTTGACCGTCACTTGTCCGCTTTCGACTTCGCTTTCTCCTAGGGTGATGAGGGTCTTAGCCGCAAAGACATCGGCTGACTTGAACTGAGCTTTGAGTTTACGGTTGAGGTAATCACGCTCTGCTTTGAATCCTTGTTGGCGAAGAGCTTGTACCAATTCCAAGGCCTTAACATTTGCTCCCTCACCCAAGACCGCAATATAGACATCTAGGGCGTTTTCGATAGGGAGGGCCACACCTTGCTTTTCAAGGATGAGAAGCAGACGCTCTACACCAAGTCCAAAACCAAAGCCAGCAGTCTCAGGACCACCAAAGTAAGCAACCAAACCATCATAGCGACCACCCGCACAGACTGTCAAGTCATTGCCCTCAATCTCAGTGATAAACTCGAAAATGGTGTGGTTGTAGTAGTCCAAACCACGCACCATATTGGTATCGATGATATAGTCTACTCCAAGATTCTCCAACATCTGACGCACAGCATCAAAATGAGCTTGGCTTTCTTCATCAAGGAAATCCAAGATAGACGGCGCATTCTCTACAGCCACCTTATCTTCTTTCTCCTTAGAGTCCAAGACACGGAGAGGATTTTCCTCTAAGCGACGTTGGCTATCCTTAGACAAGGTCTCCTTAAGCGGTGTCAAATAGTCAATCAAGGCTTGGCGATAAGCCGCACGGCTCTCAGGATTTCCAAGCGTATTGAGGTGTAGTTTGACACCTTGGATACCGATTTCTTTCAAGAAATGAGCTGCCATAGCGATGGTCTCCACATCCGTAGCTGGATTGCTAGAGCCAAAGCACTCAACACCAATTTGGTGGAACTGGCGCAAACGCCCTGCCTGTGGACGCTCATAACGGAACATAGGGCCCATGTAGTAGAACTTACTTGGCTTTTGCACTTCTGGAGCGAAGAGTTTATTTTCCACATAGGAACGAACAACAGGAGCAGTTCCTTCTGGACGGAGGGTAATATGGCGGTCACCCTTGTCATAGAAATCGTACATTTCCTTAGTTACGATATCCGTTGTATCTCCGACAGAGCGACTGATAACCTCGTAATGCTCAAAAATAGGCGTGCGCACTTCTGCATAGTTATAGCGCTTGAAAATTTCACGGGCAAAGCCCTCAACGTACTGCCATTTGGCAGACTCAGCAGGTAAAATATCCTGCGTTCCTTTTGGTTTTTGTAATTTCATAGGGAATCCTCTTTAAACTTAATAGTCTTATTTTACCATAAATAGAGGGATTAAAACAGTAAGAAAAAAATTAGGATTTATACTCAATGAAAATCAAAGAGCAAACTAGGAAACTAGCCGCAGGTTGCTCAAAGCACAGCTTTGAGGTTGGAGATAGAACTGACGAAGTCAGTAACATATACTTACGGCAAGGCGACGTTGACGTGGTTTGAAGAGATTTTCGAAGAGTATTAGATATCATTTTTGAGATTAAGACCTGTCAAAAGAATAGCGATCAAGGAGAGACCAACAAATAGCATCCAAGTCAACTGTATATTCCATACAGCTATAAGTGAAAAACAAGCTGTTCCCACAGGTATGGATAAGGTGAACAATAAACCTAAAAAATTACTGGTACGAGCTAGAACCTCTGGAGCTAGATTTTTCAGGAGCATGGCACTAATCTTTGGTTGAACTTTACCAGACACATACAGAGTTGAACAGAGAAATAGTAAACCAAGTACGACTTGATTGAATAAATTAGCTAGACCAACTAGACTGAGTCCTACGGTCACCCACATCATCAATCTAGGCAAGGACTGCTTCCCAAAATAATCATTGCCCGTAAGGCTACTGATGATGATTGCTAACAAAGCACAGAATTGACTAATAAATAATGCCTCTGTGTAAGAAAAGTCCAAAAGAGAATGGCTCAAAAAGAAGATGTTATAAATGCTTCCTAAAGCGCCACCCAAGGAATTGATAAGCAAGACTGCAAAGAGCATAAAACCAAAGTTTTTCTGTCCACTTTTAAGAAAAACGAGACGTAAATTTCGGTAAATTGTTAGGAACTGGTCTTTGATAGAAAGCTTCTCATTTTTTAGGTTTTCACCATCAGCAGCTGAAATTGACAGACTCAATTTGCTTCTTCCTAAAAAGAGAATAGAGGCTGATACTAGGAAAAAGCAGGCATTGATTCCCGCAACGAGAGAAAAATTATTGACCGATAGCCCTAAGAGCCAGACTCCAAAAGCTTGACCACCAATAGCTGAAATATAGGTGATGAACTGTGAAAAAGAGTAAGCTTCCATCAAATCCTCTTCAGCTACTTTTTCCTTAACGAGAGGCATTCGCAAACCACCAGCAAAATCACTGATGACATCACTAATGACATTGATTAAACACAGGCTAGAAAATGCAAAGAGACTAGCTTGCTGGACAACTAGGGCTGCTAGAAAAAATAAAACCGCCTGAAACAAACCGCTATAGGTCATCCATTTGACTTTGT
Source organism: bacterium (assembly GCA_905221505.1). Taxonomy (GTDB): domain Bacteria; phylum Bacillota; class Bacilli; order Lactobacillales; family Streptococcaceae; genus Streptococcus. The sequence goes on along the minus strand of CAJNDL010000007.1, from coordinate 2,873 downwards.
CCCTCGTATAATCTGCTCGAATCCCTACAAAAACTGTAAAGAAAGTCGGAAGAATCATGACAATATTCGCCATAGCAACCGCAAAAGATGCTTGTGGCAAGGTCGATGCATAAACGATAAATACCAGGTTAAAAATTGAAGCACCAAAAGCATTGAAGAAGCGTGACAAAGTCAAAAGACGATAAGCTTGATTTCTAAACAATAGGTTCATAGGTAATCTCCCTTCTTGTTCAAATACTCAATGAAAATCAAAGAGCAAACTAGGAAGCTAGCCGAAGGTTGCTCAAAACAGTGTTTTGAGGTTGTGGATGGAAGCTGACGTGGTTTGAAGAGATTTTCGAAGAGTATAAGTTCTATATGAAGTATGACTACAGTATAGCACTTAGAAATTGAAAGGGAAAACTTTTGAATATATGCAACACACAAAATAAGCAAAAAAAACGATAGAACTTCTTTGATAACCTGAGAGAGGGTAAGAGTTCTATCGCTTAAAATTTCAAATTATTTTCTTAGTTTGCAAATATTCAACAATCGGTCGTTTTTCTGTAGTATTCGGCAGATTTGTGACAGCCAAGCATCTCAAAAATATGGACAGCATCCTCCATCTTTTTCTGCCCTTCCTTGACTCTTCCCTGCTTGCTATCAAGGAGACCTTCCGCCCACAAATAGACAATTCGGAAATAGGTCTCATTTTCCTTGTAGAAATGCTCTTTGATGACACGTTTAAAATAAGAGGCATTGGTAAATTCTTCACATTCAATGCTAGCTAAAAAACCATTCAATAGCATAGTGTGAAAAAGGTTTCGATTACCAGACATTTCCATTAGAAAATCAGATTTTCGAACCATTTCTCGTACATATCTAGTAAAAAGAGAAACAGATAAGAACGGAGAACTGACTGAGAACAAATTGAGTTCATAGATTCCCCAAATCTCGGTAGAAAACAGGTAATCATGAAGGACTTTCCCTTCCTCTGCCGTTAACTCTACGCTTTCATCCATGCTCTTCATATAAGACTTGATAATAATGGCATTTAGAATATGTTTCTGTTTGTTTTGAGAATGGGCATGCTTTTGATACTCCTTGCGATACAAGTCTTCGAGAGGTGCTATATTCTTTAGATCCAAGACATCTGTAATTTCTTTTCTCAACTCAGAATCAGTATCATACTGAAAACCTCTTGCCAGAAAGAGTATTTCCTCTACACTGGCAGATATATTTTCTAGGGCAAACAAAAACTTTTCCACCGAAAGCTCACTCTGACCTGTTTCAAATCGGGACAACATAGACGGAGAAAATTGTCCCCCAGTCGCCTGTCTCAGCGAGATATTTCTTGACTCCCGTAATTGTCTAAAGACTTTTCCAATCTGCTCCATAGACTTCCCCTTGATTCCGTATTTTCTTCATTTTATCACATTTTTCAGAAAATTCATCAAAAACTTGCCAAATTGTCAGAATTATGAGAAAATAGAGGATATTTATCACGTGGAGGGACTGTAATGAGAGAGGATATCAAAATCAATGACCGTGCTTTGGCCTTGCAAGACCAAATTATCGAAAAACTAGAGAAGGTTTTTGATACAGATGTGGAATTGGATGTTTACAATCTAGGACTGATTTATGAAATTAATCTGGATGAAACAGGTCTCTGCAAGATTGTCATGACCTTCACTGATACTGCCTGCGATTGTGCAGAAAGTTTGCCTATCGAAATCGTGGCAGGTCTCAAACAAATCGAAGGTATCGAAGATGTCAAGGTTGAAGTTACCTGGTCGCCTGCTTGGAAAATCACACGAATCAGTCGCTACGGCCGTATTGCCCTTGGACTGCCACCTCGTTAAGCAGGCAAATCACTTTTGAAGATGAAAAGAAGAGTCTGGGACAAAATAGTTCTCGACCACAAAAAAGCTAGAGATTTCCAATTGCGGAACTCTAGCTTTTTAATTTTGAGTTGTTCTCTTATTGTATTTTAGGAGGTTATTGGCCATAAGTACCAATCCCATGTCAATTCTCACTTGACGCTTCCCTCTCAGATTACATCTATTGTAACCTAAACAAGCCTTTATCTGACCAAAGACAGGTTCCACATCAATCTTGCGTTGAGCGAAAATCTGTCTACCTTGGGGAGATAAAAGCGCCTGACATTCTTTCATTTTTAAGTGCTGATAGCGTTCGTTCATATACAGTCCCTTTTGAGGGGCTGATTCAGGTTCATCTGCGTAGTAAACCTTGATTTCCTGTTGAAAGTCTGTCTGTGTTTTCTGATGTTTGGTATGGTGAAAACGATAGCACCAACCATCAGGATGTGTGTAGCTATCCTCCTTGTCATTATAGTGCCAATTCGCTAAGTTTTTAGCTGACTGTTTATACCCTCTCTTTTGTTCCTTATCAAACATGGCATATTTAATCAGATGGTTTACCTCCTTTTCATCTAAACGAAGGAGGTTCTCTTCACTTCCATATCCAGCATCTGCGACAACTGTCTTTACATCATGCGGATAGGTTTCAAGTAAGGGTAGAAGAGTCTTGGTATCTGTCGGATTTAAAAAGACATCATAGTGAAGAACAAATTGGTTTTCAGTAGCGATTTGAAGATTATAAGCAGCCTTGAGTTGACCATTTTTCATATGATCTTCCTTCATCCGCATAAAAGTGGCGTCTGGATCGGTTTTGGAAAAACTGTTACGCCCTTCAAATGTCTCTTGATACTTTTCATATTTTTCAGCACGTACTGAAAAATCATCCTTGACTTTACGTAAGACTTTCTTGAGTTTACGACGTTGGGTTTTACGTTCATCTTTCTCTTTAACGGGTGTCTCCTCAATGTCCTGGCTCAGTTTTTCCAATTCTTCTTCAAGGACTTGAGAGAATTC
>CAJNDL010000006.1 GCA_905221505.1 bacterium | reverse complement strand
CACCTCAAAAAGGTATTACCAAGTTGCAATACTTTTTTTGAGGCTCTTTTGTCTTGTTCTTATTTCAATTAACTATAACTTCTTTTTTATCTTATTTGACATGTTTTGCAAGGTCTTCTTGCGCTTTTTTATTGGATTCTGCTTTTTCTTTCATCCATTTTTCTTGAGCTTTTTGGTATTCATCTGCAGTAACTGCCTTGTCTTGAATTTCCAAGTATTTGTACAAGAGTGGCTCACTTGTACCTTTATTTCCTGACAATGCAAATGGTATTGTAAATGGTACCATCTTAGACAAGATTGGACGCCCTGTACGAGATGTAGTTGGAATAATCAAAGCACTATCTGTCAACCAAGCTTGGGCCGCAGCGTATTTATCATATCGTTTAGAAACATCTGTAGCCTCATCACCAGCTTCTGTAACCAATTTTTCGTAGTCATATAGACCTACTTTTTTAGCAGCTACATTATCTTTCCCTGAGTCAAACCCTAAATATGTTTTAGTACTTTCTCCTACAGATGGTTTGATAATATCAAGGTAGGTTGATGGATCGGCAAAGTCAGGACCCCAACCGACATTATCTGATAAATCCCAGTCTTCGCCAGCAGCATTTTCAGCAAAATATGTAATATTGTTTACTTCATCTTTTTGTAGTTGTTGAATATCAATAATGACATTATCAGTTCCTAAAGTCGCTTCCAAGGATTGTTTCATAGATTGCACGCGCTGAACTTTTGTAGTTGCTGTTTGGTCAACAGGCATATCTAGGTGAATTGGGAATTGTACTCCCTCAGCTTGTAGGGCTGATTTAGCTTTAGCAAATTCAGCCTTGGCTTTCTCTGGATTGTAAAGGCCATCCTGAGAATCTGCAAGATTAACATCCTTCCATTCATCCCCATAAGTGACCAATTTCTCTTTGACCATATCGCCAAAGTTTTTACCATCTGCTTGAACAAATGTTGGTGGAACAAAGAGATTACGTAAGATTTTGCTTGCTCCAGTTTCTCCATTCAACTGAGAGGCATAGGCTGTACGGTCAAATCCGAAAGCAATAGCCTGACGGAAATCCTTGTTTAAGAGAGCTTTTTTAGTAGATGTCTTTTGTTCGTCGCTGGTCTTAGATGTGTATTTATAAGATTGGCGGTCAATATTTGTACCAACTAGATACGTAACAGAGTCTTGTTGAGTATAGACAATATTGTCTTTCAGCTCTTTTTCAAGTTCTGCAAAACTTGCACTTGTTGGATAGAGACGAGCTGCTGTAAGGCTACCATCTTTAAAGTTTTCTGCTGGTTTGCTAGTATCTTGACCATCCCAGAATGACAATTTGATCTTGTCAATATGGACATTGTCCTTATCCCAGTAGTTCGGATTTTTCGCAAATTCAACAGAGGATTTGGTCACAATAGATTTCAACAAATAAGGACCATTGTACAAGATACTACTTGGATCCGTAGCTTTGGCAAAATCATCCCCTTTTGAGTTCAAAAACTCTTCATTGACTGGCGCAAGCACACCCATGGTTGTTTTTGAATTCCAAAAGCTTTCAGGTTTGTTCAAAGTGTATTGGACTGTTTGATCGTCAAGGGCTTTAATCCCAACTTGAGAGAAATCTTTAATTTCCCCTTTAGCATAAGCATCCAGACCTTTGATTGAATCTTGTACCAAGTAAAGGGCTTCTGCTTTCTTATCTGTTGCATATTTAAGTCCTGTTACAAAGTCCTGAGCCTTAACAGGAGCATACTCTTCTCCCTCAGATGTGTACCACTTGGCATCTTGACGAATCTTATAAGTGTAGGTCAATCCATCCTTAGAAACTGACCAGTCCTCTGCCATTGAGGGAATAAGGTTCCCGTATTTATCATTTTCAAGCAATCCATCAATCACATTACTAGTAATGTCAGCAGTTGCTGCCTTACCAGTTGTTAAGTAGTTGAGATTATCTGGGTGGGTCTCATAGGTAAAGGCAAAGGTCTGCTCACCTTTAGCGCCTGAGCCCCCAGAACAAGCAGCTAAAACACCCGCTGCTAATAAAGTCACTCCCGCAAGAGCCAATACTTTTCTTGTTTTCATAGTCTTCTCCTTCGTTTTTTTATTCATTATAGACTCTTTTTCAAGTCCTGTCAATACAATTTTCAGAATTTTTGAAAATTATTTTTTAAACAATGATGTTGCAAAAATATGAATAATATCAAAAATCCCTCAACTACATCACATAGTCAAAGAATTTCTAATACTTTTATAAATGAGAACTGGTGGTCAGTTTTACTTATTTAATCTAACTCATTTCTTACACACTGCAAGGCTGCTCCAATTACTTGGTGCATATCGTAATAACGATAGTGTCCTAAACGGCCACCAAAGATAACATTGCCTTGCTCATCAGCCAATTTTTTATATGATTTATACAAATGATTATTACGATCATTATTAACTGGATAATAAGGATCATCACCTTTTTCCCAAGTTTTAGAATATTCTTTAGTAATAATAGTCTTGGCTTGATTTCCAAACTCAAAATGTTTGTGTTCAATAATGCGAGTATATGGGGTATCTGCATCTGTATAGTTGACAACTGCATTTCCTTGGTAATTCTCCATATCCAAGGTCTCGTTTTCAAAACGAAGACTACGGTACTCTAGTTCTCCCAACTTATAATCGAAGAATTCATCAATCATACCGGTAAAGACAATCTTAGGAAAATCTTTCAGGTATTGCTCTTTATTCGCGAAGAAATCAACATTTGTTTCAACATCAATGTTTTCATGATCCAACATTTTTTTAACTATTTGAGTGTAGCCACCAATTGGAATCCCTTGATAGGTATCGTTAAAATAGTTGTTATCATACGTCAAACGTACTGGTAAACGGCGAATGATAAAGGCTGGAAGTTCTGTAGTCGGTTTGCCCCACTGTTTCTCTGTATAATCTTTGATTAATTTTTCGTAGATGTCTGTACCTACAAGAGAAATCGCCTGTTCTTCCAAATTTTCAGGAGTTTTGCCATTTAAAACAGCACGTTGCTCATCAATCTTCGCTTGTGCTTCTGCTGGCGTTACAACTCCCCAGAGTTTATTGAAAGTATTCATATTGAAAGGAAGGTTATAAATCTCTCCCTTATAGTTTGCAACAGGAGAATTTGTGTAACGGTTAAACTCTACAAACTGGTTCACATAATCCCAAATCTCCTTATCAGAAGTATGGAAGATATGAGCGCCATACTGATGAACTTGAATCCCTTCCTCTTCACGAGTATAGATATTACCCGCGATATGATTTCGTTTTTCAATGACTTTTACTTTTTTTCCTTTTAAGGCTGCTTCATGGGCAAAAACCGCACCAAAAAGACCAGCACCAACAACAAGATAATCGTACATATTAAGCTCCTTTGGAGTTCATTATCTGCCTCTTTTATTAGACTAGAAAATCATTCTATCTTAATTAGTAAACTCTTCTTTATCTATAAAAATTCACTTATTTCATATTACATTTAGTATAAAATGAAATAAGTGAATTCTACTTTGTTTGCATACAATTAAAAATCAATTTCTAAGGATGTTTCAAATAACTGTGTAAGAGGCATAATTTCACCATATCGTAAAAAAATGACAATGAGATACTTATTGATTTCAATTAATTAACAGAATACGAACTAGACAAGTGAGTGCGTCTCCTTAACAAACACTTCCAAGCGTTTACTTTCCTCATCCAGTCGTCGTGATCTACGACTTACATCATCAGATAAGTCATACTCACCATTTAAAATAGATAAAATATGTTGTTTTTCTTCATCAGTATTCTCTTCAATAAGTACATATTTAAAAAATACTGCCATCATTATCACCTCACTGCAATTGTTAAAGTGTTGTTACTTTATTCTATCAAACGTAAGGCGCAAAAACAAGCCATAATCCGATAGAATGGCGATCCCCTCTACTATCAAAAAAGCCATTTCTATCAAATTCATTCAATTTTATTCCTGTTCTATTAAGAATTGATTATTTTATTAAAAATATACAATTCAGTTTTTCCGCCAAACTATTTTATCCACTATCCCTGTATAGCTCTGTATTATCTTAACAACTTTAGTAGAGACATTTTCCTCGACATAATCTGGAACCGGTAATCCAAAATCCTCATCTTCTGCCAAGCTAACAGCAGTTTCAACTGCTTGAAGAAGAGAATTTTCATCAATACCTGCCAAAATAAATCCTGCCTTATCTAGGGACTCAGGACGTTCTGTACTTGTACGAATACATACCGCAGGAAAAGGATAACCTTGACTAGTAAAGAAACTACTTTCTTCTGGTAAAGTTCCCGAATCAGATACTACAACAAACGCATTCATCTGTAAACAATTATAATCATGGAATCCTAATGGCTCATGCTGAATCACACGTTTATCTAATTCAAAACTGCTCTCTTTTAATCTTTTCTTAGATCGAGGATGGCAAGAATACAAGATTGGCATATTATACTTTTCAGCTAATTTATTAATTGCTGTGAAAAGAGAGAGAAAATTTTTATCTGTATCAATATTTTCCTCACGGTGAGCTGAAAGTAGGATATATCCTCCTTTTTTCAATCCCAAACGTTCATGGATATCTGAAGACTCAATGGCAGATAAATTTTTATGTAACACTTCTGCCATAGGAGAACCAGTTACGTACGTGCGCTCTTTAGGTAAACCACACTCATGTAAATACTTTCGAGCATGTTCAGAGTATGATAAGTTAACATCTGAAATAATATCAACAATTCGACGATTAGTTTCTTCCGGAAGACACTCATCCTTACAGCGATTGCCAGCCTCCATATGAAAAATTGGAATATGTAAACGCTTAGCAGCAATAGCTGATAAACAAGAATTTGTATCCCCTAAAATCAATAAAGCATCTGGTTTAATTTGATTCATCAATTTGTAGGAAGTATTGATAATATTCCCTACAGTAGCACCAAGATCATCTCCAACAGCATCCATGTATACATCTGGAGTATCTAAACCTAAATCATCAAAGAAAATGCCATTTAAATTGTAATCATAGTTTTGTCCAGTATGTGCCAAAATAACATCAAAATACTTTCGACATTTAGTGATAACACTACTTAGACGTATAATCTCTGGACGTGTTCCCACAATAATCAATAACTTAAGTTTGCCATTATCTTTAAAGTGAATATCACTATAATCTGTCTTAATTTTCATTTATTTCTCCACTTGTTCAAAAAAAGTATCTGGATGGTTAGGATCAAATGACTCATTAGCCCACATGACCGTAACTAGATTTTCTGTATCAGAAAGATTAATAATATTATGTGCATAGCCCGGTATCATATGTATTGCCTCAATCTTATCGCCCGACACTTCAAAGTTCAGAATAGGATATTCTTGTCCGTTTTCATCCAGCCCTATCCTACGCTCTTGTATTAAAGCACGACCAGAAACAACCATGAAAAATTCCCACTTAGAATGATGCCAATGCTGCCCTTTGGTAATGCCAGGTTTAGAAATATTGACAGAAAATTGACCTGCATTTTCTGTTTTTAATAGTTCTGTAAAACTACCTCGTTCATCTATATTCATTTTTAGAGGAAACTTAAACTTATCTACCGGTAAATAAGATAGGTAGGTAGAATACAATTTCTTTTCAAACGATCCTTGAGGAATTTCAGGCATAACTAAACTATCAGGCTGTTTTTTAAATGTTTCCAATAGAGAGACAATCTCTCCTAAGGTTGCACGATGAGTCGTTGGTACATAGCAGTAGTTTCCTGATGGGCTAGGTAAGATTTGTAATCCATCTAGATTACAGCGATGAGGATTTCCTTCCAATGCAGTTAGACACTCTTGTATCAAATCATCAATATATAGCAACTCCAATTCTACACTTGGATCATTTACTTGAATAGGCAAATCGTGAGCTAGATTATGACAGAAAGTTGCTACAGCAGAATTATAGTTAGGACGACACCACTTCCCATAAAGATTTGGGAAACGGTAAACTAAGACAGGTGCTCCCGTTTTCTTTCCATATTCGAAGAAGAGTTCTTCCCCTGCTAGTTTAGATTGTCCATATACAGAGTTCGAAAATCGACCTTCTAAACTAGCTTGAGTAGAACTCGAGAGTAAAACAGGACAAGTATTTTCATACTTTTCTAAAATCTCTAATAATCTACTTGAAAAACCGTAATTTCCCTCCATAAATTCATCAGGATTCTGTGGACGATTGACACCAGCTAAATGGAATACAAAATCGGCCTTCTTACAATATTCTTCTAATAAAATCGGATCTGTATCACGATCATACTGAAAAATCTCTCCAATCTCTAAATTAGGACGAGTTCTATCTCGTCCATCTTTCAAAGCTTCCAGAGTACAGATAAGATTTTTTCCTACAAATCCCTTAGAACCAGTCACTAAAATATTTAATGGCATATTTTTCCCTCCATATACTTAATCTCGCTGAAAAATATCTCTTGTATAAACTTTTTCTAGCACATCATATAAAGATTTTTCCATCCGATTGGCAACAATCACTTGACTGCTAGACTTAAAAACTTCCAAATCATTAATCACCTGATTACCAAAGAAAAAGCTATGATCCTCCAAAGTTGGTTCATAGATAATTACTTCTACACCTTTGGCCTTTAAACATTTTATAACACCTTGGATTGATGATTGACGGAAATTATCCGAACCACTCTTCATAGTTAAGCGGTAAACACCTATTATGATTGTTTGATTACCGTCTGAAAGCTCCAACGCCTTTTTCAAAATACGATCGGCAATAAAATACTTGCGAGTACGGTTACTTTCTACAATAGCTGTCATCATATTTTGTGGTACATCATGATAATTCGCCAGCAACTGCTTACTATCTTTGGGAAGACAATAACCTCCATAACCAAATGACGGATTGTTATAATGGCTACCAATTCGTGGATCTAACCCTACTCCGTCAATGATGGATTTAGTATCCAATCCCTTCATCTCCGCATAGGTATCCAATTCATTAAAGTAAGAAACCCGCAAAGCCAAATAGGTGTTAGCAAATAGTTTGACTGCTTCTGCCTCTGTTACACCCATAATTAAGGTCTCAACATCAGGTTTAAGTGAACCTTCCTGCAGAAGAGTCGCAAACCGCTCAGCCTGAACTACCTGCTCCGTATCTCTCAAATCTGCTCCAACGATGATTCGACTAGGATAGAGATTATCATAAAGTGCTTTAGACTCCCGTAAAAATTCAGGACTAAAGAGAATCTTAACTTGCCCAAAACGTGTTCGGAGACTTTCTGTATATCCCACAGGAATTGTGGATTTTATGACAATGGTCGCCTTCAAATTAACCGCAATAATCTGCTCAATAACTGCTTCCACAACAGATGTATCAAAATAATTTTTTTTACTGTCATAGTTAGTTGGAACAGCAATTATGATAAAGTCAGCATCTCGATAAGCTTCATTACAATCTAATGTTGCAACTAGGTCTAATTCCTTTTCCACTAAATAAGTTTCAATATCATCATCCTTAATGGGAGATTGGCGACGATTGATAAGCTCTACTTTTTCAGGAATAACATCTACCGCTATAACCTTATGATATTGCGCTAATAGAATTGCAATAGATAAACCCACATAACCTGTCCCTGCTACTGCTATTTTCATAGGGTACCTCACTGATTTAAAGATGCTAATTCTTTCCTAATATAGGGCAAAAGTAAGAGTTTTTCCTTGACCTGCTCGACATTCCAGAGTTCTGTATTACTACTGTTAAACTCTGTTAAGGGATTGCGTTTGGCATCCCCTTCGTTGAAATACTTATCATAGTTAAGATCTCGATTATCGCTAGGCACACGATAAAAGCCACCTAAATCAATGGCATTCGTACATTCTTCATTAGTCAACAACGTTTCATACATCTTTTCACCGTGGCGAATCCCGATTACTTTAATATCTTGATTAGGTGCAAAAAGTTCCGTAACAGCTTGCGCCAACACTTCAATGGTACATGCTGGTGCTTTCTGTACCAGGATATCTCCTGTTTTTCCTTTTTCAAAAGCAAACAGAACTAGGTCTACCGCTTCTTCTAAGGACATAATAAAACGAGTCATACTAGGTTCCGTAATCGTTATAGGATTCCCTTGCTTTATTTGATCAATCCATAGGGGAATCACAGAACCACGACTACATAGAACATTGCCGTAGCGAGTTACACAGACTTTTGTCTGATCTTCTTTTACCGTCCTTGACTTAGCAACAGCAATCTTTTCCATCATAGCCTTAGAGGTTCCCATCGCATTAACAGGATAGGCTGCCTTATCTGTAGAAAGGCAGATGACTTGTTTTACTCCAGCTTCTATAGCTGCAGTGAGAATATTTTCAGTTCCTAGAACGTTAGTTTTGACTGCTTCCACAGGGAAAAATTCACAAGAAGGAACTTGTTTTAATGCAGCAGCATGAAATACGTAATCCACACCGATCATAGCATTTTTAACAGAAGCTAAATCACGTACATCTCCTAAGTAAAAACGTATCTTATCAGCTACTTCTGGCATTTTTGCTTGAAATTCATGACGCATATCATCCTGTTTCTTCTCATCTCTTGAAAAGATACGTACCTCCGAAATATCTGTTCCCAAAAATCGTTTGAGAACTGCATTCCCGAATGAACCTGTCCCCCCTGTAATAAGGAGAGTTTTCTTTGTAAACATAGTTATTACTCCTATCTATAATGATGTTCAACATAATGCTTTTTAAATAAATTTAAAGCTTAACAACATGAAAAATAACGCACTACAATATTTTTCTGACTGATAATATTGGTGATACTTTCAACATACAACTTATCCAAAAGAAAAGCTATATTTTTTTAAAGGTGTAGAAATAAAGATAACTCAATCTTTGAATCTTTTGCATCCACCAAATATTATAAACTTTCTGTTTCACTATTCTTTCTTATTCTTTATTTTAGATTTCAAACGATAAATAATTTCTTTTTCTAACAATTTAATCTTTCTCTTCAACCGATAGCCTACAGTAAGATTTTCCCCCTGGACAAAAGACTCCGTTTCTGGGAAATCCGATAAATCTAATGAATAACCCAAAAGTTCCTCCAAACGTTCTTTTTCAGGTTTAACAACTTTACCTCGAATAATCAACTTTCCTCTATTATAAGGGATAGGTTGGAACATATCATCCTCTAAAGCATAAAATTTCTCTTTCGTCAGGTAAGTTTTAAAGTTATGATAAATCTCAAATTCCCAAGGAGAGGGACTCCCCTTCATGAATTGAATCAAACTAGACTTCTTCCAAATAGCGCATTGAAGAGTTGTCTTATAGGGGGCATATTTCGTGCGTCTTATATAATGCTCAGCAATACGCTCAGGTGTATTCCCTCCAGATATTTGTGATAGGACAATACTAGCAATACTTGTATCCTCTTCCATCAGAGACAGTAGTTCTTCTAATTCTTCAATTTTAGCTGGTTTTTCTACGATAAAGTCATCACAAAAAACAATGACTCGCTCTTCAGTAACTTGTTCCAAAGCAGCTGCAACACGATCTCCAAAAACTTCTTCCTGACCAATCAAAACCCTTACGCTAGGATCCGTGATTAACAATGGGCCATCTGATGATACATAAATGGATACCGTATGAGAAATCTGCTGACGCATGGACTGGATGAGGAGATTTACTACCTGCTGATTAGTCTCGCAACTAACAATAAATAAAGCACAAGATGAATTAAACATGGATTTCCTCCAAGATATTCATAAGATTTTTTGCTGAACCTTCCAGATTATAGTCTTGCATCAGGTTTTGATCATAGCGAGAAACCTGCTCGGCATCTAGTTTAAAGGTAGCCTTAAGCTTGTTAGCCAAGTCTACCGCAGTCACTTCCTGCATCAGATAACCATTTTCGCCATCCCTAACAAACTCCAAGGCTGCGTTACAACGATCCGTAGAAACAATAGGAATGCCCATTGATAGCGCCTCTATAATAACCAGTCCCCAAGTATCTTCTCGAGTAGGCAAAACAAAGACATCTGCCACCCGCATCAACTCTAGGATATCAGTTTTTTCTAGAAAAGGAATTATATGTATATTAGAAGGAATCTCTGTTTCAAAAACTGACAATTCTTCTCTTGTACCTCCGACCATAATTAACTGCAACGAAGTATCAGCTTCCTGCTCTTTCATAAAAGCCAAAAGCTCATCGACTCCTTTTCTATTGATAAACTGTCCCACAAAAAGCAGATTTTTCTCAGATTTTCGAATACTATATCTTGTGAAAACCGTATCCGAGGCAACCTCTATCATGTTTTTGAAATCATCTTGTGAAAGAGTTGAAAATATGTGTCGTTTAATCTTTGCCTTAGGAGCTAATTGCTGTATATAAGCATCTGTTGGGGTATTGGTGCTAAGCACAAACTCCGCTTTGCTTAGAGCAACAGACTTAATAAAATCCAACAGTTTCTGCTTAAGTGAGATATTACTATGATTTATTATACCATCAACAGAAATAGCGTACTGCCGTCTTGTTAGCCACATACTGCTCATCAAGAACATCTTTTTCCACCCAGTATAACCATCAAAGAAGACCATATCCATCTCTTTCAACATTTGAAACGTCTGAAATAAACCTAGTTCTGTGATTGATTGGAGCTTGGTACGAACAGGTCGTAGCTTGACATACTCAGCCTTTACCCCCGCCTCAATTTCGTGCACATAAAAAAGAGTCACTTCTGCATGCTTGGCTAACTCATCTAATAACATAACCCTAAAAGGAGCAATATTATTTGTAACATAAGAAATTTTTTTCTTTGACATCTCTTCCTTCTTTCTAATGTCCTAAGAAAAAGCGATCCAATTTGACTTTAAGTGCATATGAACGCCTACCCGATAAAAAGAGTAATCGAAGTCTGTGTACTGCAGAAATACCTGGCATCAGAAGAATTGGCAATCTATTTCCTTTATAGCGTGCTTCTTCTAGTTTCAATTCACGCTGAAGTTTAGTCTTCTGGTCTGCTGTTAAGTGATTGCTAAATCTCTCTAAAAAATCACGACGGATAATCTGACGGATATGATATTTCTCGTTAAAAAGTTCAAAAGTTGAGGTTCGGGATATAGAATTCCCCTCATGAACACGATAATAAACCACAACATCCTCAATCAACGACACACGATCTCCGAAATACTCAATACATAGCCCCCACCAAATATCTTCGTTCGGATAGGCCTCAGGTATAGGAAGGATAAAACGGTGCATCGCTTTTGAAAGCAAGGTAAGAGGTCCACTAAAATTGCGAACTGTATTTTTCTTTGGTAATACCAATCCATCATACTTGTGAGAGTCAGAAACCATCCGCATGCGAGCTCTTAAAGCCACCTTTTCAGCAGGATTCCACTTTTGAGCCTCCTTGTTCCACTTTTCAAAGGCATCCAATGGCAACTGGTCATCCGCTCCCATAAAATATATCCAGTCTCCTTTTACATACTGTGAAGCCAAGTTATAAGCTGGTACCTTGCCAATCTTTCCAGAATTCAAAAAGACAATTCGATCATCTCCCATGATTTTTTCCTGTACAATAGCTGCCGTATCATCTGTAGATCCATCATTGACGATAATCAACTGAAAGTCCGTATAGGTTTGCTGTTGAATACTGGCAATAGCTGCTCCGATATTTTTTTCTTCATTATAAGCTGGCATAATGATAGAGATCATGCGTTTTTCCTACTTTCTATATATTTTTTAATAGCTTGCCATAAAATTGGGTTACCTAGATAAATATAGGTTATAGTTGCGATAGTAAAAACAAGGACACCAAATATTATTTCACTTGCCAATAGCAATACTGTGGATAGGCGTCCTAGCAATAACAATCGTAGCCAACCAAGAGATAGATACATAAGAAAAGACAAGCCTGCAAAAATGATCACATATCCTAACAATCCTTTAAGAGGAATTTCCTTTCGAATAGGATATGTCTGGTAAACACAAATCACTAATTCTGATATAATAGTAGCTAAAATGGAACCGTACACTCCCAAAGAAGGAATTAAGAGAGAGTTTAAAACTAGATTGATCCCACTTCCCAAAATAATCGCTACTACATAGACTCTCTCAAGTGAATGAGGAATCAGATATTGGTAACGTATCGTTCCACTCCAGGCAGCAAGGCAGATATAGAGCGATAAACTAGGCACATAATCTGCTACCGCACCATATGAAGCTCCAAAAAAAATACCTACAAAATCCCTAGCAATAGCACTAACTCCAAAAGCTGTAGCTAGAGATAAAGCAATAATTAAGATAAAAGACTGATAAAAAAGTTTATTAGATTCGGCTCTTTTATTCTGACTTAAAAGATGTGTTATTCGTGGGAATAAGATTATATTGAGAGAAGTAATGACAGTTTGCGGGATGTCAGTAACCATCCTACTTGAGTAATACAAACCCACAGCAGTATAGGAAGCATAGATACCTAGCATGATCTTATCCATAGTTTGAAAAAGGGTGTCTGCCAAAACAGGGATAAACAGCAAAAGCAAGCCTCGATAGGTACGTCGAATATGTTCAGCTCCTGCAAGATAAAACCGTTGCATCCGAACAACTGGTAAAAAAATAACAATCTGACTGATAAAAATCGTCCCTACCTTTATTAAGGTATAGATAGCCAAATCAGCCTCCGTATGCACAAAGAAAAAAATCATGAGGGCTGATAAGACATTTACAATGATATTTCGAACAGCAATTTCACGAAAACGTTCCAAACCTGATAAAAACCAAGTCATATCAAAACCAGCAGAAATCACATACAACATCTGGATCCAATAAATAACTTGATTATTATTGACAAAAAAGATCACATAGAGAAAGTAAGTTAACGTGGCTAGACCTACATTAAGCAACTGGACAGTCAGTAAAGAAGCATATTCATCATTGACTGCTATCTCATCATGTCTTTTAAGAGAAATTTTCTTACTTCCATACATACTTATCCCCATCAATGTAAAGGTAACAAAGTAAGAAGCAACTGTATTGGTATAAGTATAAATCCCTAAATGATCTGAAGAAAAGACTCGAGTGACATAGGGAGTAACAATAAGTGGAATAGTTAGAGAAAACAGTTTATTGGCGAGGTTAAACACATAGTTCCACTTTAGACTAGCTTGTTTCAGAATGTTCACCAACCTTTCCAATTCGTGTGTTCAGAAGGCAACCAAAAACTAACCAAAGAATAAAACTCTTGGCACCAGGACCAAATGGCGCGTAACCTTCAAATAAGGCATTGACAGTATAAGAAAAAGCAAGGGCTAAAAAAAGCATGCGGAAACGATGAGAAGAAGAACGTTGCAAGAGGGCATAAACAATGGGAGACAGGGCTATTAAAACAAAAGCAATCCCTACTATATAACCATAATTGAGAAAACTCTCTAGAAAAAAATTATCCATATAATAATAACCAATCCCTGTTAGTTCATGTCCTGAAATTTCTTTAGCAAAAATCTCAAAATACACAAAACGGTTGGAGGAAACGTAGTCCAAAGTCAGACTAGATGGTCGATATTCAGATGTGACCCTTAAAAATAGATTATTGATAAAAAAATCATAAATAGCTGAATTGAGGAAAAACGCACCTACTACTGTTGAAACTCCTAATGTCCGTCCAACCTTATGACCCAAAGATGTCTCCTGAAACCATATATAAACTAGTGGAAGTGCTGCAGCTGCTAACAGAACTGCTCGTGACCGCATAAGGATGCACATGTAAATCAGCAGTCCGCTACTAGCTAATAACAATACTTTTCTCCACAGTGCCCACTTGCGATTATATAGAGGCAAGTTGAGAATAACTGCCGATAAAAAGATAGATGCCGCTGAATTCTTAGCTCGATAAACATAATCAATATTTGAAAAACTATGTCCTTGAAAGTAGTGAAAATAAATATCCACTGAAATCAGCAAACATGCTCCCAAAAAAGTCATGGTGATGATTTTCCAATAATGAACAATCACATCAGCATTCCAGTAGCCTAAAACTAGAATTCCCACAGCCAAATAGAGTTGCTGAGACAAACCATTAAAGACATAAGATACTCCCGTAACTATATCTAACAAAGCAATAGTGCTAATTAAATAACCTATTGTTAATAAAAAAAATAGGAATGATCGTTCCATGTCAATTCTAGAAAAAATAGACACTACTCCCAACAGGATCCAGAAAGGCATAATCAGAAGTTGTGTAGGTATCCCACTAAACTTCCAGATATAGGGAGTCTGCGATAAAATAGATAAGGCAATCGCTGCCTGCAAAATATAAAAACGCAAACTACTATTGGGAAAACAAACAAATTTCTTTCGGGATTCCATTCCTCCTCCTTACTATCGTCAACATGTCAGTACCTATGTACTTTTATTTGGAATTACAGCTATTATACAATAGTTAATAAGTTATTAAGAACTTATTATCTTACAGAAAATACTTAAATTTACTTACTAAACTTTCAAATCCTATAAATTGAAACGCCAAATCTCAGCAAATTTCTTTAACAAAGTATCTATACTCCTAATACCACAAACACTATTAATCATTAAAATTCTCATGATGAAAATCCCTCTCTCAAATAATTTTCTAACTGTGTCATAAACTGCTCTTTAGAAAAGTGCTTCTCATAGTAACAACGAGCTTGCTTTCCTAACTCTCTTTGTTCTTCCGTAGACAACATACTAAATTTACAAATATTTTGTGCCAATTGTTCCACATCTTTTTCAGGACTGACAAAACCACACTTTGCGTCTTCTAGAATTGTTTTAGTATCTCCTGAAATTGCACCTATAATTGGTTTCCCTGCCGCCATGTAAGATTGTACCTTACCAGGTATAGTACGAGAAACTATCGAGTCTCCCATTAGAGAAACTAACATAGCATCTGATTTTTTATAGAAGGTAGGCATTTCTTCCAAAGAACGTCTTCCATAAAAGGAAACATTCTTCAACTCCAATTCATAAGCTAATGCTTTCATACTTAACAATTCCGTACCATCTCCAACAAAATGAAAATGAATTTTCTTGGGTAAATCGGCATTCTTTTCTATCAAGCTGGCAGCTTTCAAAATAGTTTCCAAATTTTGTGCTTTACCAATATTACCAGCAAAAGTTAGGTCAACACTTTCTTTATTAACTCTCGATTCATCAGGGATAAAAAGATCTTCTGCATATTGTGGCAAATAAGTAATCTTTTGTTCTAATATATCAAATTGTTTCACAAAATAATTCTTAAATGATGGACTAGTTACAAATATATAATCACTAGCTCGATAAACTTGTTTTGATATAAATTTAAACAACTTGAAAATCAAGCCATCTTGTTTCACTCCACCTACAGTTAAACTATCTGGCCAAACATCCATACAATATAGAAACAGAGGCTTCTTATACTTATTTTTATAAACCATACCAGCCCATGCCATCATAACTGGAGATGATTGATTTACAAAAACACAATCAAATTCTGATCCATCTTTTGCTTTATACTGTCCTAGTAAAACTCCTATCGATGAACTGATAGCAAAACTAAAATAATTTAATATCCTATGTAAAGTACTTTTTCCCCTTGGAATTGTATAGGAACGAAAAACAGTAACTCCTTCTATATTCTCTCGTCTATTTTGGTTATTCCGATAATCCGCATATATTTCACCTTCAGGATAATTAGGAATTCCTGTTAAAACAGTAACTTCATGACCTCTCTCAACAAGATCTTCACAAATATCTGATAATCTAAAAGGTTCTGGTCTATAATGTTGACTAACAAATAAAATTTTCATCGTACAACTTAACTCTCTTTTTGACTTCCCTCTACAATTTCTTTACGTTTCAGCACATAAGGTATTGTTCTTACTATGCATCTAATGTCCATTAGCAACGATTTATGTGTCACATAGTATCCATCCAATTCAGCTTTCATATCTGTTGATAGATTATCACGACCATTGATTTGCGCCCATCCAGTTAGTCCGGGTAAAACATCGTTTGCACCGTATTTCTCTCTTGCCTCTATTACATCACGTTCACTTACCACTACTGGCCGAGGACCCACAATACTCATATCACCAACAAGAATATTACATAATTGAGGTAATTCATCTAGAGATGTTTTCCTTAAGAAAGCTCCCACTCTAGTGATCCACTGCTCTGGATTTTGTAAATCTCGAGTTGCTACATATTTTGGTGTCTCCACTTTCATAGTCCGAAATTTAAAAATATAAAAAGTTTTTTTGTGAATTCCAAAACGTTTTTGTTTAAATATTACCGGTCCTTTTGAATCAAACTTAATCGCAATTGCAATTAGGATAAAAAATGGACAAAATAACGTTATCGCTATTAAAGATATAGATATATCTCCTAATCGTTTTAATATACTATACATAAACTATCTCTCACTATAAATTCAAAGTTCATCTTATTTCCATTTATCAAATCAAATATATCAATCCGTTATACCACAAAAACTCAATATATATTTGGCAATTCAATGATTTTATAAGAATGTAATCATTTTATCCGCTATAACAACTAAAAATTTTCTTCATCCTAAACAAAATTTATTTGCTTCAGTAATATATGACTTCTCAATAGTGGATTAGAAGATTTAGTTCAGTTGTACTTCCAAACAAACCGAATATTTTTTAAAGAATATCGTTTTCTAAAATTTCAATCAATATATAAGTTAGTAAACCAACAGGTACATTCTATAAGATTGGGAGGGTTATATTGTAGACCCCTTTCCATGCCAGACTCTCTAACTTCATTCTATTTTTTCCCGTAATTACCGTAATTACCATAACCACCGTAAGAACCATATTTTTCGCGTTGAACATCAAATTTATTGAGAACGACACCTAAAAATGGTTTCCCTGTTTGATCTAGCTGGCCTTTAGCTTTTTGCACTTCTCTTCGTTTTGCAACTCCGGCTTCTACAACTAAGATGGACGCATCACACTTTTGAGTGATAATTGCTGCATCAATAACAAATCCAATAGGTGCTGTATCAACAATGATATAATCAAAATATTTACGCAATGTTTCAATCATATCATTAAAATTTTTACTTTGTAACAAGGCTGTAGGGTTTGGTGATACAGATCCCGATTGAACTACAAATAGATTTTCAATATTTGTATCACATAACCCGTGAGATAAATCAGTTGTCCCAGATAAAAATTCTGTCAGCCCTGTAATTTTTTCACGAGATTTAAAAACTCCTGACATAACTGAATTTCGAATATCGCCATCGATCAAAAGAGTTTTATAGCCTGCACGCGCAAAAGACCATGCTATATTTATGGAAGTAGTTGATTTTCCTTCCCCAGGGTTAACAGAAGTAACGGAAATCACTTTTAGTTTATCTCCGCTCAACTGTATATTTGTACACAAGGCATTGTAATATTCCTCTGTCTTCTTAATGAACTCCAGTTTTTTCTGTGCTATTTCTAATGTTGGCATCTCTTTCTCCTATTTCAGCTTATCCAAGTTTGGTACAACTCCCAAAAGTGTCATCTGCAGTGCATCTTCGATATCTTCCGGACGTTTCACTCGTGTGTCCACAAGTTCAAGAAGAAGGACTGTAACACTTATGGCAATCAATCCGACAAAAAAACCAATTAGTGTATTGCGTTTAATATTTGGCGAAGACGGTGATATCGCTGGTCTTGCTTCTTCCAGTGTTGTCACATCAGAAACACGAGTAATACTGATAATTTTTTGAGCCGCCACTTCTCTCAAAGAGTTCGCGATACGGCTTGCCTCTTCAGGAACTCGATCATTAACTGAAATGGATACGATACGGGTATCAACCGGAACTTTGACCTTGATTTTATTAACCAAACCTTTCGGCGTCAAATCTAATTTCAAATCAGAAACAACTTTCTCCAAAACATCCTGCGATAGGATAATTTCACGATAGTCTTTAACCAAGTATGATCCTGCCTGCAAGTCTTGATTGGTTAAACCAGACTTCTCTCCTTGATTACGGTTAACTACATAAATCCGAGTCGTACTAGTAAACTCAGGTTTGATAACAAAAGTACTGTAGGCAAAAGCAACTGAAGAAGTTATAATTGCCACTAATAAAATGACTAACTTTCTTTTCCATAAAGCTCTGAATATTTGAAATACATCGATTTCCAAAGTGTTTTGATCTTTCATATTTTCTCCTAAATTAATTGATCCATTATAATTTTTCTGGGATTTTCTACAAAAAGTTCTTTCGCTTTTTTCGCTCCATATTTCTTAGCAATGATATCATATGCCTGTTCCATATATGGAGGTCTACTGTCTAAATTGTGCATGTCACTTGCAACTACATGAACTAAATCACGTTCCAAAAAATACCGAGCTCTCTTTTTCATGAATTTATATCTTTCACCAAAGAGCTTAGGTTTTAAAACATGATAACTATTTATCTGAGTATAGCAACCCATATCAATCAGTTCGCGAACGCGTTTTTCATTATTCTCTAAAGCATCATAACGTTCAATATGAGCAATTACTGGTGTTATTCCCAACATCAAAATATTGCTCAATCCCGTATGAATCTCACGATAGGGAGTATGCATGCTAAACTCAATCAAAGCATAACGGCTATCATTAAGAGTGGGAATTTCTTTTCTTTCTAGCTTTTCTAGAACATCCAGAGTATAGTATATCTCTGCGCCATAAGCAATGACTAAATCATCTGCTACTTCTTTTGCAATTTCACGAACCTTAATAAAATTTGTTGCAATTTTTTCTTCTGGAGTCTCAAACATCCCTTTTCGACGATGCGAAGTAGACACAATCATTCGAACTCCTTGATTATAAGCTTCTCTTAAAAGCGCCTTGCTATCCTCTATCGACTTTGGCCCATCATCTACATCAAAAACGATATGCGAATGGATATCTATCATTTCATCTACCCTCCATCACATCCTGTATGGCTGCTTTGACTGTAGCTAAACTACTCTCATCTATTTCCATCATATAGAGACTACTGTCTGGCATTGCATAAGAAGGAAGATCCATCCGACCTGTCCCTTTTAAATCTTGAGAATTTACTTTATAATTCCCTCCACTTTCCAATTGAGTATTCACTAAATCCATCATAGTCTCAATCGGCATATTTGTTTGAAGGGAATCCTGCAATCCTTGAAGAATACTACTATAGTTTTTCAAGGCCTCTGTGGAAGTTAACTTCTGAATAATTGCTACAATGACCTTTTGTTGGTTGCGACCACGGTCACGGTCTCCATCAGCTAGTGAGTAGCGTTCACGTACAAAACCTAGAGCTTGCTCAGAGTCTAGATGAACATTTCCCACCGGAAAATGGAACTTCCCATGTAGAGCTGTAAATTCTTGATCGTTATAAACATCTACCCCTCCCAACAGGTCAATCAATTTCAAAAATGATGTAAAATTCAAACGAACATAATAATTAATATCTACACCATAAAGGTTCTCTAGGGTATGAATAGATGAATCAACTCCATATATACCAGCATGAGTTAATTTATCCTTTTGATTATTTCCACCATCAGCAATAGGAACATATGAATCTCGTGGAGTTGTTGTAAGAAGGATTCTCTTCGTATCCCTATTGACCGTCATCAAGATATTGACATCTGAGCGCGAAACTGAACTAATGGCACCGTAAGTATCAATACCACTGACATAGATATTAAAGAAGCGATCTTTAGATACCTTAGGGATCTCAACATCCTTGGTCATTTTTTTAGTATAAATTTTCTTAATTTTTGAAGCATAGTCAGGATATTCCGATTCGATAATATTTTCAAAGACACTATTTAATATAATCGCTTTCGTATCTCCAGCCAATAAACTCTTATAGGCTGCAAGATAGGAGCTACTTTCTTCAACTGTCAATTCCTTATTTTGACTCGTCTTAATATCAGCGATTAGCTTTTGAATATTCTCATTATCCGTACCTGTTGGTCCCGTTACACTAGATAATTGTGTGACATTATTGATATCACTATCCTTTAAAACGACGACACTGAGAGAATACTCTGAATAATTTGAAGTTGCATTAATATGACTGGTAAATCCTATAAATTGCTGCAGAGTAAATAAAGAAACTGAACTCACTAAAACAGCTAGTGTCAAAAAGAAAATCGTGAACTTTTCTGCTTTTTTATAGATTATTAATAGTGTAGCAATCACAGCAACCATCACGGCAAAAACTGCGACCACTATATTAACGTGCTTGAAAGCAAGTATATTGTACTTAAAGATTAAGAACAATAAAAAACCAACTAACAATAAATAAATAGTCAACAAAACTATATTAACACTTCGCTTCACTTTCTGTGAACGTGATTTTTTAAAACGTCTACTCATGATTATCACCTATACATTTAATATTACTATTGTATCACTTTCTAAAGATAAATTCTACATTTAGCAAGTTTATAAACATTCTTAGATATAGATTGCTTGTACATCATGAGCACTTATACTTTTCAAAAATCTCTTCAAAGTACGTCAGCGTCTATCTGCAACCTCAAAACAGTATTTTAAGCTGACTTCGTCAGTTCTATCTACCACTTCAAAGCTGTAGTTTGAGCTGGCTTCCCAGTTACTCTTTGATTTTCATTGAGTATTAAACCATCAAAATTAATACAGTATTTCATTTACAATTCAACATAGCTAGACAACTACTAGCCCGTACAGCAAAAAACAGCCCTATTAGGACGACTTTATAAAAATCATCCAATAGAACTGCTCATCATTATTTCACATGATTTTCTGCTTCTTTTTGAGCTTTTTCGATTGCTTTTTTGCTTTCTTGCTCCCATTTGGTCTTCGCTTCTTCAAACTGTTTGGTTGTCACAGTATCTTTTTGCAGTTTCATGTACTTATAGTTATTGCCATCACCCTTGATACCGACCAATGAATAACCCCTTGTAAATGGCGTCACTTTGGTGACAGATGCTGTTCCACCACTTGACATAGCTGACATGATCAGAGAATTATCAATCATCCAAGCCTGTGCTTCAGCATATTTTTCATAGCGTTTGGCAACATCTTTATTTTCGCTATCTGCATCTTTGAGCATCTTGGTATAGGTATCAAGACCCAAACTAGCAATCTTAGCTTTATCTTCCTGAGCATCTAGACCAAAGATCTTGAGGTAGAATCCATCCTCTGCATTGAAAGGATTGAGATAGGTTGATGGATCTTGGTAATCACCTACCCAACCATCAAAGCTCAAATCGTAGTCTCGATCAGCTGGAGTCGGCGCCAAGAAGGCTACGTTATTAAAATCATCTGTTGAAAGTTGCTGAACATCAATGACAATGTTATCAGCACCTAAAACTGACTCAAGGGTCTGCTTAACAGAGTTCATACCTGTCACAGCATTTTTACTTGTTTGATCAACAGCCACATCCAAGTGAATAGGGAAAGTCACACCTTGACTTGCCAATTCCTTTTTAGCTTCCGCAAATTTTGCTTGGGCTTTTTCTTTGTTAAAATAGGCATCCTGAGCATCTGCCAAGTTAATACCTGACCATTCTGTTCCGTAGTTGACCAATTTAGAAGCGACTACTTCTCCAAAGGTCTTGTCTCCAACTTGGACAAATGTAGGAGGCACTAGGGTGTTACGAAGGGTCTTGCTAGCTGCTTCTTCCCCATTTGACTGAGCAGAATAGGCTGTACGATCCAAGGCAAAGTTCACCGCTTGACGGAAGTTCTTGTTCAAGACAGCTGTCTCAGTTGATTTCTTCTGCTCATCTGTCGTTTTAGATGTGTGGTTGTAGGCCTTACGATTGATGTTAAAATTGAAATACCAAGAAGTCTTGTCCTGCAAGCTATAGACGATATTATCCTTATATTTTTCCTTGGTCTTAGCAAAGTTAGAACTATTTGGATAAACCCCAGCGATTGAATAGGCTCCACTTTCAAAGTTACGGATGGTCAATTCTTGGTCTGAGCCATCAAAGTAAGCCAATTTCACGTGTTCAATCGATACTTTGTCATGATCGTAGTAATGCGGATTTTTCACATACTCGATTGATGATTTTGATGTGAAATCTTTTAACAAATAAGGTCCGCTGTAAAGAATACTATCTGGAGATAGAGTACCAAAATCTTGCCCTTTTGAATTTAGAAACTCTTCGTTTACTGGGAAAAGAATACTGTTAGTTGTTTTTGAGTTCCAGTAAGGCTCTGGGCGTGCCAAAGTATACTCAACAGTCTGGTCATCTATGGCCTTCACCCCAACCTTAGAAAAGTCAGAATCCGCTCCTGTAATATAATCATTCAAGCCCTTGATTGAATTTTGAATCAAGTCAATGGCCTGTGATTTATTGTCCACTGCGTATTTAATCCCTGTCACAAAATCCTGTGCCTTGACTGGAGCGTACTCTTCACCGTCAGCTGTGAACCATTTGGCATCTTTTCTCAATTTGTAGGTATAAGTCAGACCGTCGCTTGAAACAGACCAGTCTTCTGCCAAAGATGGAACTAAGTTCCCGTGGTTGTCATTTTCAAGCAAGCCATCAACTAGGTTGGTTATAATCGATGTATTATCAGCGTAGTAGTCTAATAAATAGTTAAATGTAGTTGGATTTCCACTAAAGGTTGATGAGTAAGTTTTTGTATCTGAACCCGATTGTCCGCAAGCAGCTAAAAGCAAAGCAGCCGCAAAGGTCAGGCCTGCGCTAAGGACACGCTTTTTTGTATTCATCTTCTTTCTCCTTTATGTTAGTTTTTGTAACACAAGTTTATTTTACCAAAATAGAGGAAATTTGTAAAGTTAATTGAATTTCGAGAATGAAA
Organism: bacterium; assembly: GCA_905221505.1. Lineage (GTDB taxonomy): Bacteria > Bacillota > Bacilli > Lactobacillales > Streptococcaceae > Streptococcus. The sequence continues at coordinate 40,320 of CAJNDL010000006.1, read as the reverse complement.
GTTTATAAACTTTCGTCATAAAAAACAAAGGATTTCTGCCTTTCATGCAGTCCTCCCTTGTTTTTATACGATTTCAATTTTAAATTTTTCTGCAAAAAATGTTTATAGTAATTCTACACAGAAAGCATCCCATGGAGCCAAGATTTGTTTTTCAAAAACTTCTTGCGCTACAGTGTTTTCAATCAAGACTGATTTAACATTTTCTTCTACTGTCAAGTCTTGCTCTTCATTGGACAAGTTGGCCACAACTAGGAAACGACGGTCGCCATCTTTACGGATATAGGCAAAGACCTTATCAGCCGTATCAAGCAATTCAAAGTCAGCTCGAATCAGCCAGCTGTTCTCCTTGCGGATTTGAACCAGTTTCTGATAGGTATAGAAAATAGAATCTGGATTTGCCAGCGCTTCTTGAACGTTGGTTGTTTGATAGTTTGGATTAACTGCCAACCAAGGTTGACCTGTCGAGAAGCCAGCGTTTTTACTCTCATCCCATTGCATAGGGGTACGGGCATTGTCACGTCCAATGACACGGATACTGTCCATGATTTCTTCCATCGGAACTCCTTTTTCAAGAGCTTCACGCGCATAGTTGAGGGATTCAATATCTTCTACTTGGTCAAGCGTCTCAAACGGATAATTGGTCATCCCAATTTCCTCACCTTGGTAGATATAAGGTGTCCCTCTCATCAAATGAAGTAAAATCGCAAAGGCTTTGGCAGATTTTTCACGATATTCTTGGTCATTTCCCCAGATAGAGACGATACGAGGGAGGTCATGATTGTTCCAGAAGAGGGAATTCCAACCATCCTCAATTCCTAATTCTGTCTGCCATTTATTGAAAATCTCTTTTAACTTAGCGATATTCAGCTCTTTTTGATAGTGCCACTTAGGTTGACCTTCCTGATACTGAAGACAAATGTGTTCAAACTGGAAGACCATAGACAATTCTTGTCCTTTTGGATCCGAGTAGAGCTTAGCAATCTCTGGCGTTGCTCCCCAGGTCTCTCCCACCGTCAAGAGATTCTTATCTCCAAAGGTTGCCTTATTCATCTCCTTGAGATAAGGGTGTAGCATAGGGCCGTTATTGACTACTTTCTCATCAGGAATTTTCCCAATCATATCAATGACATCCATACGGAAACCGCCAATGCCTTTATCAATCCAGAAGTTCATCATCTCATAGATTTTCTGGCGAAGTTTTTCATTTTCCCAGTTGAGATCCGGCTGTTTCTTGCTGAAAAAGTGGAGATAGTATTGACCCGACTTTTCATCATATTCCCAGGCAGATCCACTAAAGATAGAATCTAGGTCGTTGGGCTCATCTCGCCAGATATAGTAGTCTCGCTCAGGACTGTCAGGATTTTCACAAGCCTCGACAAACCAAGCATGCTCATCCGAGGTATGATTGACCACCAAGTCCATGATGATACGAATATCGCGCTTCTTAGCCTCCGCGATCAGTTGGTCCATATCCTCCATGGTTCCGAAAATAGTTGCAATTGCTTGATAATCAGCAATATCGTAGCCATTATCATCCATAGGACTGTCATAAACGGGAGAAAGCCAAATCGCTGTAATTCCTAACTTAGCTAGATAGTCTAACTTACTGGTAATACCTGGCAAATCACCAATTCCATCTCCGTTGCTGTCCATAAAACTCTTTGGATAGACTTGATAGACTACGGCATTGTGCCACCATTTTTCTTGCATCTTCTTACCTCATTATTTTAATAATCTACAGTCTATGATAGCGTTTTTGGGAATTTTGTGCAAGCGTTTGCCTAATCTTTTTGATTCCTTTTTTAACTCCATAGTTTCCTAACTTCCATTTTTTTATTATAATAGAGGTCAGAGGTAAAAAAATGAAAAAACAAGCTTTTAGTTCTGAACAATATTTGAATCTACAGCGCGACCACATTTTGGAGCGCATTAACCAATTTGACGGCAAACTCTACTTGGAGTTTGGTGGTAAAATGTTAGAAGATTTCCACGCTGCTCGTGTCCTTCCTGGTTATGAGCCTGACAACAAAATCAAGCTCTTGCAAGAATTGAAAGAGCAGGTTGAGGTTGTGATTGCTATTAATGCAAGCAATATCGAGCACTCTAAAGCACGTGGTGACTTGGGCATTTCTTATGACCAAGAAGTTCTTCGCTTGATTGATAAATTCAATGAATTGGGAATTTTTGTCGGCTCCGTTGTCATCACACAGTACGCTGGCCAACCCGCTGCAGATGCCTTCCGCAACCAACTCGATAAAAACGGAATTGATTCTTATCTTCATTATCCAATCAAAGGATATCCAACAGATATGGATCATATCATTTCTCCAGAAGGTATGGGGAAAAACGACTACATCAAAACCAGTCGCAACTTGATTGTCGTAACCGCTCCTGGACCTGGTTCTGGAAAATTGGCAACCTGTATGTCCAATATGTACCACGACCAAATCAATGGTATCAAGTCTGGTTACGCTAAATTTGAAACCTTCCCAGTTTGGAATCTTCCTCTTCATCACCCGGTCAACTTGGCCTACGAGGCTGCAACTGCAGACCTTGATGATGTCAACATGATTGACCCTTTCCATCTCCAAACCTACGGAGAAACCACTGTCAACTACAACCGTGATATCGAAATCTTCCCAGTGCTCAAGCGCATGTTGGAACGTATCCTAGGAGAGTCTCCATACGCTTCACCGACAGATATGGGTGTCAACATGGTTGGTTTCGCTATTACTGATGACGAGGCTGCTATCGAAGCCTCTAAACAAGAAATCATCCGTCGCTACTATCAAACTGTTCTTGACTTCAAGGCTGAAAAAGTTGGCGAAGCTGCTGTCAAGAAAATTGAGTTGCTCATGAACGACCTCGGTATCACACCTTCAGACCGCAAGGTTGCTGTTGTTGCCCGTCAAAAAGCAGAAGAAACTGGCGGACCAGCCCTAGCCCTTGAATTGCCAACTGGTGAAATCGTGACTGGTAAGAACTCCGAGCTCTTTGGTCCTACAGCCGCTGCTCTTATCAACGCCATCAAGAAATCAGCTGACATTGCTAAAGAAGTAAAACTCATCGAGCCTGAACTTGTCAAACCAATCCAAGGTCTTAAAATCGATCATCTAGGTAGCCGCAACCCACGCCTTCATTCAAATGAAATCTTGATTGCACTGGCTATCACAGCTACGGAAAATCCTGATGCTGCCCGCGCTATGGAAGAGCTTGGCAACCTCAAAGGAAGCGAAGCCCACTCAACCATCATCTTGACAGATGAAGACAAGAATGTCCTTCGCAAATTGGGTATCAACGTAACCTTTGACCCTTACTACCAATACGACCGTTTGTATCGTAAGTAACGATTTGAACCTCTCCACTCTCGGAGAGGTTTTCTCTCTGTCTCAGGGGCCAGCTTTATGTTATAATGAAAGAAGAAAACTGAAAGGATTTACCATGTCAAAAGAAGTTATTGTTGAAAGTTTTGAACTTGACCACACTATTGTTAAAGCACCCTATGTCCGCTTGATTGGGGAAGAAACAGGGCCAAAGGGAGACATCATCTCCAATTATGATATTCGCTTGGTGCAGCCAAACGAAGACTCGATCCCTACCGCTGGCCTTCACACTATCGAGCACCTCTTGGCAAAACTCATCCGTACCCGCATTGACGGTATGATTGACTGTTCACCATTTGGCTGTCGCACAGGCTTCCACATGATTATGTGGGGACGCCATACCAGCGCCGAGATTGCAGCTGTTATCAAAGATTCGCTCAAGGAAATCGCTGAAACCACTACTTGGGAAGATGTCCCAGGAACAACCATCGAATCTTGCGGAAACTACAAGGATCACAGCCTCTTCTCTGCTAAAGAATGGGCTAAACTCATCTTGGAACAAGGAATCTCAGATGATGCCTTTGAGCGTCATGTGATTTAAACGTAAAAAAGAGGCTAGGCAAAAAAGTCTTCAAAACCAGAAAAACGCATAGTATCAAGTGTTAAAAAATCTTGATATTATGCGTTTTATTGTAGGAAGATTTTCTAAATAGGAACTAAACAAATCTAAACCACTTCATCTAATCCTCTTTTATGCCATTATTTTCAATCAAAGTTAATTTTGATTTAATCTATTTTATAGTAGACAGCTTTTTCATCAGATGGATGTGTTTGAGTAATGATAATTCTAGTTTTACTTTTATCAGTTGGGTCTTCGATTGATACCATTTGGTTATTCTCAAATCGTTTCATAGGTATACTTGTTTCAGAGGGATATATTCCCATTGCAGCTCCCATAGGTTCTGAGCTCACACTAAAATCTATATGTCCATCGCTTCTCATTTTTGCCTTAGATATTTGTACTTACTTACAAATAATTCAATTCCTTCAATACTAGCTTGACTTGCATCTGATAAGCTGTCATATACTGTACCATTTGTGAAGTAAGTGAGATTGGGTATTGTTTTGAATCCTACGGTTGTTTTAAAGTTATTCCAACTTGTCTTATCTATATGCTCACTATCCAAGTAATACACAGTTATCTTAGTTTTATCGACTGCTTTTGCTAGTTTTGGAGCAAATTTTTGACAATATGGGCAACCTTCTCTACCTGTGTATAGATAAAAGCTTTCTTGATGTTGTATTTTCTGTTCTACAGCCTCTATACTTATCTTTTGGAATCTGTTTACAGCTATCTGGTAGTCTGTTTGTGGCTGAGTGGTTAAGCATGCTGTGAATGTGACAATTAGAATAAGTAGTAGTGACAGTAGAATAAGAACTTTTTTACTATTCATCACATCCGTATCCGTCTTTGTCTCTATCTAACCATGGACCGTATTGTGGGTCACTAGCAGGTATGTTTACACGTCCTGCTTTGCGTGCTTCCTTACAGTTTTTGAACGGTCTTAAATTTGATTGTGGAGCAGATGTAGACGATTGTGTAGGAGTAGTTGTAGTGTGAGATGAAGCTTGTTCTTGCTCTTTTTCTCGTGAAGATGCTTTCTTTTCCTCCTCTTTTGATTTGGAGGCTTCAATACTTGCTTTTTCCTCTTCTTGTGCTTTTTCTGTTTTTCTCACTTCACTGATTACTAACGAGCCTTTATCGATTGAATCATATTTTTCTAAAGATACTGTATTTCCCGTATAGACCATAAGTTCATTCATTTTCACAGCTAGTGACTCAGGTGTACGGATAAGAAGCTTCTTACCTGTTATGTTATACTCACGGTATTCATCTTTTTCTTCAATCCCAATTACCTCAGCTTCAACTTCGTAGAGTTTATCTGTGTTAGAGAGTTTGTGTGCTATCTCTCTCACTGCTTTGGCTCGTAGTATGATTTTAATTTGTGGTGTATTTAGATAAGCGTCTACAGCTATATGTCCAGTTGGAGACCATTTCTCTATTTTAGAGCTAGTTTCACTACTGGATGATGAAGTAGAGGAAGAAGAACTAGACTGTTTAACTTGTGAAGACTGCTTGACAGAATCACTAGCCTTAGTTTGAACTTGTGAGTGTTTAGTGCTACCGCTAGTTAATAGTGTGAAGAACAGAATAAGGATAAGCAATAGTACAATACTACCTATAATCTTTTGTTCTTTGCTCAATTCCTTAAGTTTTTTAAGCATATATAACCTCCTAATATTTAACTTTATTTAATGAAATAAAAGAAATGTTTCCTAATAGTTATAATTATATCACACAAACTTTAACAATGGAATATATTTTTATAAAAGATTAAACTATAGAGAATGTAAACCTGATTGTTTAATCTATAAGATAGATAGTAGATTTAACATAGAGGGTGAAGGAATGGATAATATATTAGAAACTATAAGTAATCAGATACGAGACTTACGAGTTTCAAAGAAGATTACACAGCAAGAATTAGCAGAAAGAACAAATCTAAGTGTTCCTTATATCAGTCAAATAGAGAATAGTCATAGAAATATCTCTTTGGAAACTTTTGTGAAGATTGTTGATGCTTTGGAAGTTCCATTGAGTGATTTTTTCTTACCTTATTCTGTACCACAAGATACTGAGACGATGGAACTGTTATTGAAGATTCAGAAACATCCACAGCATAAGATGATTGTTCATAAGGTAATAGAGATACTTGAATTAAGCCAAGATAGTTAGTGATAAAAAAGTACTAAAGTGTAATTTATACTAAATCTATCCAATCATAGACTGTTACGTTATTCAGATAAGGAATAAGAAGTACTGTTCTTGAATGAGGTATAGACTGTAATTTTAGTGATAGAAATTTTAGAATGATTTTTCTTTGTTGAAGAAGTCGATTAAAAAGCAAAAAGAAAAAAGAAAGCACTGAATCTGAGTATCCAGTGCTTATCTATTACCTTAAAAATGTGTTATCTCTTATATAGGGGAACCTGTTAGAATAACCCTAATAATTGTTGCAATTACAAAAATAAAAATTGCTACTATTCTTATCAATTTACTGCTTTAATATACCAGAAAACTTAACTTCATCAGGAGCCATTATATAACGATTCACAGCGACTTCTTCATCACTGAGTGTGTAATAGAATCTAGGGCTATTTACTCCGTGGGATTTAGCAATTTTATATAAAGATTTGTTCAGTGCACTGATAATTGCTCTAAGTTCTTTATTTGAATATGAAGCATTATTTTCTGTGAGAATGATTCTGATGCCAGGTGTCACAGATGTTTTTTCCATTTCAAGCATATTTGCTCCTAATTGCGTATTTACTTTATTTACACCCTCTTGAATTGCATTATAGAAAGCATCTAAATCTACTTTTCTGTTTTCTTCATTAGATTTTTTCTCAGATTCTTTAGATTTTTTCTCTGCTTCCTCTTTCAATTTTTTCTGTTTTTCCCGTTCTTCTTGTTCTTGTCGCTCTTTTTCTTCTTTAATCTTTTCGATTTGTGTATTAAGTTTCAATTCCACTTCATCTACACGGTGAGACAAACTACTAAATTTGTACTCGTAATCGTTTTTGTATGTATCTTCTAGGTGTTTTATTTCCTTTTTAACAGATGACAATTCACTATCATCAGAAACAAGCTTCAAAGCTTCCTCTAGCGTTATATTTGGTTTAATATTTGCTGTGTCATTTTCTAGTGTTTCAACTAACTTAGTAACACGTTCCGTATCTTTAGCATATTCTTGCTTACTATTGCTTTCTATTATATGAACAAACAAATAACCTAAAAGGGAACATACCACTAAAAAGCCTATAAAATAGTTAGCAAATTTCTCAATTTTCTCTCTATTCATAAAGAGCCTCCTGTTTTATATTTATGTTTAAAATATTGTTAAACACTACCCTAATTATACCACAAATAAATAAACTTTAGTTAATCTTTTTAAATTATCTTCAACCAAAGTAAATAAAAATATATACTCTTAGCCTATAAATAGTAAGACTTATCACAGAGGTTAAAGCTATGGGAGTTATTCTACATTTTGTGCCACAAGATACTGAGATGATGGAACTGTTATTGAAGATTCAAAAACACCCACAATATAAGAGGATTGTTCATAAGGTGATGGAAATACTTGAATTAAGTCAAGATAGATAAACATAAATAAAAAAGGAATAAACTAGTTTTCTGAAAATCAGAATCCTGTTTTATTCGCTTTTTTTGTTTCATATATTTATTCTCAGAATTCATAACAAAGAATTCCAAATACTCTTCTAAATTCAAATATCAATCCACAGGGCAATATCTTGCTTCAGATTTGTTACTGACTTTGTCAATATTATCTGAAATTTAAACTTCTATAATGAAGTCGATCCCTAGTTCTATTTTGATTTTTCTTGAGTATAAAATCCAAAATCTTTTTATCCAGCCTTTTCTTTTTTATCCTCAAAATTCTGTCTTAAGCTTTTTCACGAATGACCAAAACGCCATCTTCCATATCTGCTTCCAGATGTTTTGCATCTAGATGATCCAAGTGGAAATCTGTTACCTTATCACGAATTTCTTGTTCAACCACGCGACGGAGAGGGCGAACACCCATGACTTCATCATAGCCTTCTTCTGTGATATAGTCTTTAGCTGCTTGACTGACTATCAAGTCAATGTCTTTCTTAGCCAAGGTTTGGTTGACTTCAGCCAGCATTAAATCCACAATCTTAGAAAGGTCTTCCTTGGTCAAGTGTGAGAACTCGATAACTGCGTTGAAGCGGTTAAGGAATTCTGGACGGAAGAATGGTTTCAAACGATCCATCAATTCTGGTTTATCCGCATCTTCTGTCAAGTTGGCTTCATAGCAAAATCCAGCATTTGATGTCGCGATAATAACAGTGTTCTTGAAGTTCACTGTATTGCCTTGACCATCTGTCAAACGACCATCATCCAAGACTTGAAGGAGAAGAGTGATCACTTGGGGATCAGCCTTTTCAATCTCATCCAAGAGAATGATAGAGTAAGGATTTCGACGAACACGTTCTGTCAAGGTATTGCTATTGTCATCATATCCTACATATCCGGCTGTTGTACCGATCAATTTAGATACGGCTGTGCGGTCACTGTATTCAGACATATCCAAACGGATGATTGCCTCCTTGGTTCCAAACATATCCAGTGCCAATTGCTTAGCAAGCTCTGTCTTACCGACCCCAGTTGGTCCTACAAAGAGGAAGCTACCGATTGGGCGATTGCCTTCATCAAAACCAGCACGGTTACGACGGATAGCACGAGCTACAGCTTCAACTGCCTTGTCTTGGCCGATCACCTTGTCTTGCAGACGATGAGCCATATCTTTCAAACGTTCGATGTCTGATGCTCCCATTTGTGAAACCGGGATACCCGTCATTCGTTCTACAGATTCAGCCACATCGTTGACACTTGCAGTCACTTTCATATCTTCTGTGTGGTTTTCGATTTTCTTTTCTAATTCTGCAATGCGTGTTTTATAGTTTAGAGCAGCTTCAAAATCTTCTGCTTCAACCGCTTTTTCTTGCTTGTCTTTTTCTGCCTCGATTTCCCGTTCAACAGCATGTACATCTGTTACAGGATGTTGAGCTGCCAAGTGAGCTGCCGTTACATCGACAAGGTCAATAGCCTTATCTGGCAAGCTACGTTGTGGAATGTATTGGACAGAATAATCCACTGCTGCTTTCAAGACCTCGTCTGGCAAGATGACATTGTGGTGTTGTTGATAGAGATCACGAATTCCTTGAAGGATTTTAAAAGTATCCTCTGCTGAAGGAGCATTGACCTTGACTTCGTTGAAACGACGAGCAAGAGCTGCATTCTTCAAAATAGTGTTACGATATTCATCTTGAGTAGTTGCGCCAATCACTGTCAATTCTCCACGTGAAAGAGCTGGTTTCAAGATATCAGCAAGACCTTTAGATCCACTATCTCCACCAGTGCTACCAGCACCGAGAATTTGGTGAATTTCATCAAAGAAGAGAATAATATTCCCTGCTTTTTTCACTTCATTGACTAGATTTTGGACATTTTCTTCAAAGCTACCACGGTATTGAGTACCAGCCTCAAGACCTGAGATATCAATGGAAATAATTTCCTTATTCTTGATAGCGGCTGGGACATCTCCGTTCACAATGGCTTGTGCTAGGCCTTCGACAACGGCTGTCTTACCAACACCTGCATCTCCGACAAGTACAGGATTGTTCTTAGTACGGCGTGAAAGAATTTCAGATGTTTCTTGAATTTCCTTGTTTCGTCCGATAACAGGATCCAACTTGCCTTCACGCGCTTCTGCTGTCAAGTTACGACCTAATTTAGCAAGGACACCATCTTGTTTCATACCTGAAGCCTGTTGTTGCATTTGTCCATCAGTTTCTGCATTTCCTGGCAATTGTCCAGTTGCACGATAGTGAGCAAATTCCTCAGGTGTCACTTCACGTCCATTAATTAAGTAGCGACGGTTTTCAGAACTGTATCCTCGCATACCACCCATCAATTGGTTAAATAAATCATCCATGTTGTTAAAGTTATTAAAGTTGTTGTTCATATTCTTTACCTCTTTTTGTTATTTATTATTACTGATATTGACTATCTTTGACCTTTGTTTTAAAAAATTTAGACTAGCTAAATGGCTACTCTACGTACTATTTCTGGTTTTTCTTTTTCAAGCAGGAGTAGACTATCTTTACTTCTGAAGATTTCTAGATTAAACATAGACCCACCTCTTTCTATTTTACTTTAAATAAGCGTTCGAGTAAGGCTTTCATTTACCTTACGTTCATAATATACTACATTAGTCAGAAAAGGTCAAGAGATTTGGCTTTAATTGACCAATATTTTTTAAAATGCAAAAACACCCTGAAATGCCAGGGTGCCATTCTTACATCAAATACAAAATTGCTAGGGTCAGGAGACTTGCTAGAAGTCCCACTCCCCAAAAGAAGAAGTCAACCTTCCACTCGCTCCAAGGATTTCCTTTACCAGAAAATCCTCCAAGTTCAAAATGGTGATGCACTGGCGTCATACGGAAAATACGTTTACCACCTGTCAGTTTGAAGTAACTTACTTGCAGCATGACTGAAGTTGTTTCAAAGACATAAACAATTCCGATAATCAAGAGAGTCCATTCTTGGTGGAGGGCCATAGAGATAGCTGCCAACATTCCGCCTAGAGCCAAACTTCCCACATCTCCCATAAAGACCTTGGCAGGCTTGTGGTTAAAGACAAAGAAAGCAAGTAAACCACCAATCATGGCAAGAATCACTAGAAGGATATCCATCTGACCTTGCACATAGGCAATAACTCCATAAGCAGACAAGCTGATGACTACAGAAATACTAGCTAGACCATCAATACCATCTGTCAAGTTGACTGCGTTTGAAAAACCGACTAGCCAGAAAAGGGCGAAAAGAATATAGAAAATCCCTAGATGCACTTGGTAACCAAAGACTGAAAGCATATCGCCACCGCGCTCATAGAAAAGGTAGAAAACGACCCCACCTAGGAGCTGAAGAGCCAATTTTTGCTTAGGATTCAGCCCCTCATTGATTTTACGAAAGACCTTGAGAAAGTCATCTAAAAATCCGACAAGTCCATAAAGGACCAAGATGAACAAAATCATTCCCACATTATTGGTCAATTGTTTTGCAAAAAGAGCAACGAGGAAACTCACCACAACTGCTGCAATGAGGAAAACAAGTCCCCCCATTGTAGGAGTCCCAGCTTTTGCCTGATGCTGTTTGACATCCTCATGCATCTGCTGGCCTGTGATTTGCGCCTTTCTATAAAATTGGATAAAGGCCGGAATTCCTACTACAGTTAGTAAAAATGTCACAATTCCAGCACTGATAGAAATAAACATACTAGTCTCCTAAAGTTAATTTAATTTTTTTAATGTTTTTGATAGCTGTATTAGTCCGAACATCTTGCTTCTGAACAACAGAACCTGAACCTTCAAATTCCAATTCAATATTCAACCATTTAGCAAAGGTCTCAGCAGTCTCTTTTTTCCAGCCATACATGTCTGGAATTTCTTCTACCTTATCCGATAAAAGGAGAACTTGTTGGTTTGGTGCAAGATTGGTCCCTTCTTCTACAGAAGTCTCTTTAATCTTCGTTCCTGTTCCCACAACAATAGGTTGTACAAGATTGCGACGCAATTCTTCTGCTAAATCACCAGGTGAAATATCCTTGATGCTAGGCATGGCATAAGCGCTTTGATTGGTTACCTGTTCTAACGTTTTAGCGGTAGATTGGAGGTTAAGGGAATCTTTCATAGCCACTGCTCTTTCCAAGATAGGATTGGCAAATTCCCCCAACTGAATACCTGAATAATGCTCAGGCTGTTGAACCGTCACATAGAGGATAAAATCAGGATTTTCAGCAGGGTTCATCGATACTGCTGAAAAAATGTAATTGGTCGTACCAACCAAGTAACCTCCATTTTTCTCATCGGCAATCTGGGCTGTACCAGACTTGAGAGCTACATTTTGACCAGGAACAGTTACAGTTGGCTTGCCTGTGCTGTGGTTATGCATGGTTCCATAAACTGGATCCGTTCCTACCAAAACCATGTTGGTTCGAGTTAGACTGGCTGCATCTTTGGAAACAGGATTTCCTACAATCTCTTTTTGAGATTTCCGAACAGATTGGTCATTTGGGTCATATAAGGCACTGATAAATTTAGGTTCTAGCATGACTCCATCGTTGGCAATAGCCGTGAAGGCACGAATCATTTGCGTCTGTGTCACTGAAATACCTTGACCGAAGGAACTCATGGCAATATTAACGATATTGTCCTCAGGTAATTGCCCAGCATACTCATCACTCATACCAAAACGAGTCGGCACTCCAAATTTGAAACGATTGAGGTAATCTAGCCAAGTAGTGTCCCCCATCTTTTGCTCAAGAAGCGTCATCCCAACGTTACTTGAGTGAGCAAAACCTTGCAAGAAGGTCATCATACCACCGCCAGTCAAACCTTCATTAACGTCCCAATCTCGAATCGTCACATCTGCTATTTTTAATTCACTACTATTGAAGACTTCTCCTCCTGGGAAAGTATTATTGTCAATAGCAGTAGCGAGCGTCATGACCTTCATGGTTGACCCTGGCTCATAGTTACTTTGATAAAGGATATCACGCCAAACAAAGTCCTTGGTAAGTCCTTCCTTAGTATCGGCATCAAAGGTTGGTCTCTGCGTCGTTGCAAGAATTTCCCCCGTTTTAGCACTAACCAAGGTAGCCGTCATATACTTGCCTTTTACTTTTTCTTGAAAAACATTCATCTGTGTTTCCATGAAGGACTGAAGGGTGCTAGAAATAGTCGTATAAACATCCTTACCATCTACCGTTTGCTGAGACACTTGTTCAGTTCCAGGAACAATATTACCCAGACGATCTTTTTCATAGGTAATAATACCGTCTTTCCCTGCAAGAATACTGTTCAAGGAACTCTCCATCCCAGAAGTTCCCAGCAAACTCTTGCTACCATCCTCATTTTCATGGAGTTGGGCCAAACCAATAAAACTAGAAGCGAATTGTCCATTTGGATAGCTTCTATTAGGGCTAGTTGTGAAGTCAATTCCTTCAACACTAGCGTCTTTCAAATCCTTTTTAATAGCCATCATATTGGCATAGGTAATCCCATTTCCTTTGGCACCAAAAGAAACTTGAGTCAGATTCGGTTGAGACAATTGTTCTTTAACATAAGCCTCGTCCATATCCAGATACTTATGGAAAACCTCTGCTACCTTATTAAACTGGGCATCTTCTACATAAAGAATTTTACCAGTTGCTGATTTGTATTTTTTATCAATAACAGCATAGACATTATAGGAGGTTGCGTCCTCAGCAATCGGGACTCCATTTCGGTCATAAATAGTCCCACGTTTGGCAGGGACTGTACGGGTTATTTGGTGAACTTTCTTGGCCTCTTTGACTAGATCCGTTCCAAATTTACTACCACTCCCGATAATAACAGCAAAATTGACCAAAAAGACAGCGAAAAGTACGACAGCTAACAAGCTGATGTACTTCCCCACTATTTTACGGTTTTCTGCTGGAGATTTACGGTTTCTAATCGCAAATCGGGTTATTCTTTTTGTCCACTTCATATCTTACTCCGCTGATCGAATATTCTCGTTATTCAATTTTAAGTCCTTAGAATTTGCGATTTCTTTCAAGCGTTCTGCCCTCAACAATTCATTTACCTCTTGTTTGGCATCATCCAACTCTGTCTTTTTCTCCTCTATCTGCGCATTGATTCTTGTCAGATCATTTTGTACTTGTAGGAGTCGAGTCTGCATAAAGATAATACTAAGCGCCAAAACGAGAGCTGTAAACGCAATGGAAAGATAAAAAGCCTTCTCCACACGGGAGAATTTTTTTATACGACTCTGTAAGAATTGACTGGTTGTTTCTTTCTTATCTACCATTTTTCCCTCTTATTTGTGAATTTTTCTGGCCACGCGCAACTTAGCTGAGTGCGAGCGGTTATTGGCTTCTAATTCTTCTGCACTTGGCAAGATTGGCTTACGGGACACCAATTCCATCTTGGGCTTAAGATCATCTGGGATGAAGGGCAAGCCTTTTGGAACTTCCACCGTTGAAGCTTCCTTGAACAATTGCTTGGTCAAGCGGTCTTCTAATGAATGAAAGGTGATCACTGAGATTCTACCATCTAGAGCCAACATCTCCATAGCCTGCTGGATAGATTCATCTGCCGCTCCCAGTTCATCGTTAACTTCAATTCGAATAGCCTGGAAAATCTGCTTGGCAGGATGGCCCTTTTTCTTGAGTTCCTTGGCAGGTTTAGCAGACTTGATAATCTCAGCCAACTCAGTCGTTGTCTCAATTGGCTTCACTTCACGTGCTTGTTCAATCTTACGCGCAATCTGTTTAGAGAATTTGTCCTCACCATACTTGAAGAAAATACGAACCAAGTCATGATAGTCATAGTGGTTTACCACTTCATAGGCTGTCAGACTAGCATCCTGATTCATCCGCATGTCCAATGGCGCGTCCTTTTTATAAGAAAAACCACGCTCACGCTGGTCCAGCTGAGGACTAGACACTCCCAAGTCATAACAAATTCCATCAATTTCCTGAACACCAGCTTCGCGCAAACGTGCCTGTAAATGACGGAAGTTATCCTTTATAAAAGTCACCATTCCCTTTTCAATGTAAGGAGCCAAGCGTTTTTGTGCGTTGTCAATGGCATTCTGATCCTGATCAAAGGCATAGAGATGGCCCTTTTCACTTAATTTACTTAATAAATATTCGCTATGGCCCGCTCCACCCAAAGTCGCATCAACGTAGATACCGTCAGGCTTTACGTCAAGCATATCAATCGTTTCGTGGAGTAAGACCGTTACATGATGAAATTCTTTTGTCATATCTTATCTATTTTACCATAAATCCGACTAGCTTGCACTAGTCAGACAAATAGGCGAAAAACAAGTAAGAATTTCTTTAAGAAATATGTCAAATATGCTTGACATTCGCTCTATAGAAGAATATAATATGGTCAAATATATACGACACAAATCAGAAAGGAGAACAGATGAACCGTGTGAAAGAATTTCGCAAGAAACTGGGCATTTCCCAGCTCGAGCTCGCCAAGGATATCGGTGTCTCGAGACAAACCATCAACATGATTGAGAACGACAAGTACAATCCAACTCTGGAACTCTGTCTCAATCTCGCCCGCAGCCTCCAAACTGACCTCAACAGTCTCTTTTGGGAGGATGATTTTTAAAAAAGGAGCAAACATATGAAAAAAGAAACCTTCACTGAAAAACTGATCAAACGCATTTATGGCATTTCAGGACCACTTGATGAACACAAACGACGCGAAGCTGACCGCATCGGAAATAAAATCTTTGTGATTCTCTTTTACCTCATGACTTTAGGTAATCTTATTCCCTTTTTCCTAGCTTATAAATATCCGCAAATTATCGCTATCGGCTATCCTATTGTGATATTCGGCATTTCGATGATTTCTGCTCTCTATGTGCTCTCCCAAACCAAAAAAACAGGCATCACAGCTATTGATCTAGATATGCTGAATGAGAAAGAAAGTAAGCAACTACATTACCCTGGTCTGAAAGCTGGGATAGTCTTTGGAGTAATGAGCTTTTTTTCAACCCCTCTTCTCCATATACTACTAGGTGAGAGTCAGGACTATCTTCAGTCTCTTCTCGCTTTTAAAAATATTTTTTCAAGTATCCTCGAGTCTGTCTTCTTCGGAGTGGTTATACAGATTATCATCTCCCATCGCATTGCAAAAGCCAAGGAAGATCAGGATGAGGATTAGGAGCCAACTCATGAAAAAAGAAAAGAAGCAGTTACGTTATCCTGGTCTGAAAGCAGGTTCGATTTATGGAACAGTGATATTTTTTATAATTCCACTCATTGATACCCTAACAAGTGAAAATTCAAATTTTATCAGTTCTCTTCTAAATACAAAACATATTTTTAAAACTATACTGGGAGCTTTCTTTTTCGGAGTGATGATGCATATTGTCGACTCACTTCGTATTGCAAAAGCAAAGGAAGATCAGGATGATTAGGAGGTCCCTATGAAATCACTAGTAACTTTACTTACCTATCATATTTTGTTCAGTTCTCTGCTCATCTTCATCATCATTTCAGGGAACTTGCCAATCAGAGAGATATTCCTCGTGCTAGTCTTTATTCCAGCACTTAACAAAGGACTGACCTATCTAAAGATTGACTCCCCAAAAACACGCATACTCAACTTAGCACTATGCTTTATGATTCTATCTTTTTCACAACTGATGCTCATTTCAAGCGATTGGAAGTATTATTTACTGCTCACTATCGCTAGCCTTTCTTCTATCACTTATCTTTATTATCTCTATCAATTCGTAAAAGAAAATCAGTAAAACCGCTCTTTTAGGAGGTTACTAACATGAAAAAAGAAGACTTAACCACTCGCCTACTCCGAAATCTCTTTCACATCCAAGGCCCTTTTGATGAATGCCGGCAAGAGATTATCTACAAAGCTTGTGCCCGTTCCATGGTCCAAATCGTTTATTCTTCCTTCTTCCTCTTCTTGTTTTATCTGTTATTTGGACGCTTCATAGAGGTGGTTCGCTATGCCATGCCCTACATATTCTTTGGCCTTATATATTTCATTACCTTAAAAACCCAAAGAATCGTCAAAGAACTCCATCTGGAAAAAGATGATAAGTCAGAAATCATTCTTAAAACCTACAGCAAGAGCCAAATCAAATTCCGAAGCTGGATTGTGTTTATTGGCCTTCAGATTGGCCTCTTTACCCTACTCATCTTTCATAAAGTCTTCGTTCAGCAGATGTCACTTCCAGATTTTGTGAAGCTCCTCATGCAATTCGATAAAAGTGTTCCTTTACTGATGTATGGCCTGATTATCGGTAGCATTTTTGGAACCCTGACCTACGGATTTCTATCCCTACAGGAGGAAAAAACTCCTAAAAATACCAAGCAGAAAGAGAAAAGCAAACAATGACCTCAATCTACGATTTTTTAGTCTTAAACCAAGACAATCAAGAAACCCCATTAGATGCCTATCGTGGTAAGGTTCTCTTGATTGTCAATACTGCTACTGGATGTGGTTTAACGCCCCAGTACCAAGGACTCCAAGAACTCTATAACCGCTATCAAAAACAAGGTTTTGAAATCTTAGACTTCCCTTGCAATCAGTTTATGGGACAAGCACCCGGCAGCGCAGAGGAAATCAATAGTTTCTGTAGCCTACACTATCAAACTACTTTTCCTCGCTTTGCCAAGGTCAAAGTCAATGGTAAGGAAGCAGACCCTCTCTATATTTGGTTGAAAGACCAGAAATCAGGCCCACTAGGAAAACGAATCGAATGGAATTTCGCTAAGTTTCTCATCAGTCGAGATGGGCAGGTCTTTGAGCGCTTCTCTTCCAAAACAGAGCCTAAACAGATTGAAGAAGCCATACAAAACCTACTATAATTTCACAATCTCACTATAATTAGGTTTCCTTTAGCCTAATGAATAGTGAGATTTTTTGATTGGCTTTGATTTAAATAGAAAAAGTGGACAAATGTCTACTAGGAATATCAGAAACATCGTGAATTTTCATCAAACTAAAAAGACTTAGCCCTGTACAATACAGAACTAAATCCTTTTAATAAATAATTGCTCTAACTTTTAAAATCCCTACAGAAATTCCAGCTTTTCTCTATTTGATACCAGACATTAGTTTTTCAATACGTGGAACGTAGAAGAGTAAGATAATACTAAATACAATCGTAATTCCTCCAACAATTCCATAGTAAGCGACTTCAGTTTCGCTTGTATAAAATTTTACAATTTGAGCATTGATAGCTTGGGCAGCAGCATTACTCAAGAACCAGATAGACATCATTTGTGCTTGGAAGGATTTTGGTGCTAGCTTAGTAGTGACTGATAGACCAATAGGCGAAATCAACATTTCCCCCACAATCACAATAGCCCAACTCATAATCAACCAGAAAGGACTGACCTTAACATCTGTTCCAAAAAGCATCCCCGGTAACATCATCCACAAGAAGGATAGGCCTGCCGCAAATAAACCGTAAGCAAATTTCTTAGAAGAGGACGGTTGATTTTTACCCATTTTCCCCCACAACCACGCAAAAATTGGCACATAAATCATAATGAAAAGTGGATTGATACTTTGGAAAAAGCTAGATGGGAAATGAATTTGATTTCCAAATGCATTAAAGTAAAGTCGAGTCTGATCATCCGCAAATAGAGCAAGAACAACAGAACCCTGCTCCTCAATAGACCAGAAAAGTACTCCAGCGATAAATAGAGGAATGTAGGCAAATACTCGGGATCTCTCAGTAGCAGTTATTTTCTGACTAGATAAAATTTTGAAGAAATAGTAGATTGGAATGATTACCGCAATCACTGTAAAGATATTAACAATCATATCCACGTTAAATTGGTGAGTAAAGACTAAACCTATAACCACCAGAATAACCATGACAAGTGTAATCAGCAAGCGCTTAATCAAGGTCTGCTGCTCCTTCTGTGAAAGTGGATCAGTGGGGTAAAGACTTGATTCAGGCAGGTATTTCTTCCCATCTAAAACATATTTCACCAGACCAAAGAACATCCCAATGGCAGCTAATGAGAAACCTAGATGGAAATTGACTTCCTGACCTAGATACCCCACTAGATAAGGGGCAACGAAGGCACCTAAGTTAATACCAAAGACAAAGATACTAAATCCTGCATCCCGTCTATCATCCTCTTTCTCATAAATTCCCCCAACCATATCTGAGATATTGGGTTTTAAAAATCCAGTACCAAAGATAATCAAGGCAATAGAAAGATAGAGAGCCACTTGTCCAAAAGGTGTTGCCAAAGCAATATGCCCTAGCATAATCAGAATCCCACCGTAAAAGACGGTCTTACGGCTTCCTAAAATCCGGTCACTGACAAAACCACCGACAACCGAGGATAAAAATACCAGCGAGCCATAAATCGCCATAATCGATGCAGCTGTGGTCTTATCCATCCCCAACCCACCATCTTGCACACTATAGTACATATAGTAAAGTAGGATAGCTCGCATCCCATAGTAAGAAAAGCGTTCCCACATCTCTGTAAAGAAGAGGGTGGACAAGCCAATAGGATGTCCAAAAAATGTTTTCTGTTTTTCCATATATATTCTCCTTAAACGATATAATAATTCATTTTACAGAATTTTCAAACAAATGTCAAACAAATTCTGTTTCTTTTAGAAAATTTTCTGAAAAGATCAAATGTCTCATACTTATACTCAATGAAAATCAAAAAGCAAACTAGGAAGCTAGCCGCAAGCTGTACTTGAGTACGGTAAGGCGACGCTGACGTGGTTTGAATTTGATTTTCGAAGAGTATTAATTCCACCATAAAAATCCCTTTCCGACTAACTTCCACTTTGGTCAGGCAAGTGGAAGTTAGTTTGAAAAATTACCTTTAAAAATTTGCTCTTGTTTAGTTTAAAAATGTTTCAAATCTTGAAACATACTTATCTTATTCTCTCCTCTTCAATAAACAAAAAATCCCTATGCCAAACTTGTAATTACTAAAATACAAGCCAATAAGCATAGAGATGTAAAACTGTTACACATTAAATAATAGAAATTGTGTACGAAATTTCTCAATTAGTTTTCGCTAGTAAATATCATTTCCAACAAACGTCCTCTCAATTCCTTATCCTGATGATGCAAGATATTCATTAAGTCATGAGAATTTTTAGCA
The DNA here is from genome assembly GCA_905221505.1 of bacterium. Lineage (GTDB taxonomy): Bacteria > Bacillota > Bacilli > Lactobacillales > Streptococcaceae > Streptococcus. The sequence continues at coordinate 20,640 of CAJNDL010000006.1, read as the reverse complement.
TTGATGAATTGATTTAACAATCGATCTTTTAATTCATATGGAAGAGAAGCCGTCTTTAGTAGTCTAAAAACTTCATCATTTAGAGATGGCGTTTTATTATCTTTACATTCAAATCTAGCTGTAGTATTCTTATTTGGAAACTCAATGATAGACACATTCGTTCCTTTAAAATGAATTCTATGAATTCTATTGCTTGGAACGATACTAGAATCTCCTTGTAATGCTAACTCTACTATTCCCATTTTCCAGTCGATTGATAATCTTGTTTTATATCTTTGACCATTTTGATCTTCAATCATTTCAAAAGAATGTTGTTTTCCTGGGAATACATACCAATCTACAACTTCAGGTAAATCAACACCCATATCTATCTCAGAACCAACCAAAGGAATGATTGCACCACTTTTTGCAAACACAGGAATAGTCGAAATGTCTCTATAAACACTTAAGTTCATACCACCTGTGTACTTTTTCTCTGAAAAGAAGTCATACCATTCACCTTCAGGGAACCATACATCTACTTTTGCAGATTGGAATGCCAAATCCATCTTTTCTACAATGGGAGCTACCATCAATTCTGTTCCAAAAAAGTATTGATTTGGAACATTATAGCTCTCATCATTCTCTGGGTAGAAATAATACATTGGGCTGATTAATGGGGCGCCTTCCTCATGTGTCTTTACATTCATGGTGTATAGATATGGAATCATCTTATGTCTCAAACGAAGGTAATTCTTCATAATCTTAGATGTTGTTTCTGAAAAAAACCAAGGTTCTTTACTATTGAAGGGACTTCTAGAACTATGTAATCGAGTAATCGGACTAAAAACCCCAAACTGTAGCCATCTAGTTTGTAGCTCTTCGTCATAATCCCCCAACATATGCCCACCGATATCATGACTCCACCAACTATAACCGATATTTGATGCTGTCGCTGTAAAATAAGGTTGAAATCTTAACGAATCCCAACTAATAATAGTGTCCCCTGAAAAACCAACAGGGTAGCGGTGACTACCAGGACCTGCATATCTTGATAAAATTAAGCCACCTTCTGCATTTTTACAACTATCCTGATAATGATAATGGTTTAAAAGCCATAGTGGATCCAACATGCCTTGTGTCCCTTGTTGCCAGTCAATCCACCAAAAATCTACTCCTTGCTTTTCTAGCTTATAATGAACATCTTTAAAGTAGGCTTCCCTAAAAGAGGGATTAAAAAAATCAAAAATAGCAGGTTCTTCTAGTTCTACATTTAACCCCAATCGTTTTGCGACTTGAGGATAAGCTTCTTCATAAGCCCGTATACCATCAGCAGGATGGACATTTAAGGAGAGTTTTAACTTTCTATCATGAAGTTGTTGCAATAACTGTTCTGGATTAGGTATTAAGTTTCTATTCCAACTATAGCCTGTCCAACCACTTCCAAAACGAGCTGGAATGTCAGTTATATGCCAATCCATATCTAACACACCGATAGACAATGGAATTTTCTCTGTTTCAAATCTGTCTATTAAATCCAAGTATTCATCCGACGTATAAAGCCAATATCTACTCCACCAATTGCCTAAAGCATATCTTGGCAACAAGGGTGTTGAGCCAGTCAAATGGTAAAAGTCTCTGATTGCTCCTCTATAATCATGCCCATAGGCAAAGAAATAGAGGTCAATTTGATTTTCTCTCTCCATATAACCAGACTGTTCATCCCAAATAAATCCTTGAGAATCATCCAGTAAGGCAATACCATTTCGACTAATAATCCCATCTTCTAACGGGATTGCGCCATCTGCCTTATCCAGAGTCCGAGCTGTTCCTTTTAACGTTTCAATAGATTCACCAAAATACCAGCGACTACCATATACGGCAAAATTTCCTTTTAATTCTATAAATAAATTTTCGGCGTTAAATTCTCCTTTATTAAAGTGCAAATGAAAATAGTCCGTCATAATATCTAGTACGTTTGATGTCTCGATATAATCTAACAAAACTTGGCCAAAATCTCTATTATAAATAAGTTGTGTCGTTCTATCCTCAAAACTTCCAGTTTTAGAGTATTCTAACCTTACTAACTTGTCTGTTAATACAGAGATTCGATAAAACTCTCCCTTAAAAATTTTCAATTTGCTTCCCTCCTTTTATTGTAGCATAAAAACAGAACGCACCATTTTTAATGCGTTTTTCGTTATTCTGAATGCAATGTTCTATCTATGACAAATAATACTCAATTTAAAAAATGTAGTGGACAAAATATCTTTTAACAAATCAAGAGTTTATTAAAGAGTTATCCCTATTCAACCTTTCTAAGCTTATGTAGTTGTGAAACAAACTACTTTTAAACTATTAACTAAGATAGGGTTGATAAATAATTTCAAACTCTTACTAGCAATCATACGATATTCAAGCTCACGTGCTTTTTTCTCATCTCGTTCTTCCTGCTTATTTCTTAGAACTGAAGAACCCGGATAGGTATATAAATTATCTGGATTAATATAGTCATAAGAATCATAACATTTACGCTTCATTAAGCCATCCCCAGAGCAAGAGCTTCATCTCTCAATGTTTCAACATCGCTAACCGTAGGTCGCCATCCTTCAATCATATTTGTACTTAAAGCATACCAAACACTATTAAAAACGGATCGATTTTCACAAAGCTACTCCCATGATTGTCATCTTTTCTTTATCTATATCTAAGGACATATGCTACCTCCTTTAGTTACATTATACCATGTTTCTCTGTAGCTTTTAAAAATTTTATTTTGTCTGTAACGCCTTAATATTCAGTGGGCTTATCCTTTATATATAAATTTCTAGTGAGCCTATATTAAAGTATCTATTTACCTACAAATAGATCTTCCCACTTTGTAATAGATGCTGGAAGAATCATTTTATTCTCCTCGTAGAAAGCTAATAAATCACTATCCTCTATTTTAATTACATTTTCAATTTGATCTAAATTAATTATTTTTGGACCATACAAATAAACTAGACAGCCATCATCTACATATTGTTTAAATTCTAAAGCATCAAGTTCATTTGCCTTCTTCCCTTTTACTTGAACTACTGCTTTTCTTGGATTATTGATGTCTCTTGAGATCATCTCACATTCAATTTTTATGGTTGTAGACTTCTTTGCAATTGAATTAGAAAGTACATAATAATTTTCCTTAATTTGAAGATATGAGATAACGAGTTCTTCTAAATCAAATTCAGGCAGATTATTAAGAAGTCCTCCTCTAAATGGAGTTATCTCAAAATAATTATTTTTCGAAAATATATTAAACAACAATTTTGAGTATTCTATTATACTCTTATCCCAAATCCTTTCAATCGTACTACCACGTGGCCTATTAAAGGAAGATTTAATCTGTCCAGGAACTTGCATTCCAACATTAAATGCATCAACAGATATGATTGAACCAATATCTAAATTGGTGTCGCATACTACTTTAGCAGAAGATTTCGCTTTACATATCCAATAATTTCCACTTAAATCTCGTGTCCAGAATAAGTCATCTATCTTTGCATCTCTAAAAACATTTATTGCCGGATTCGCTCTACCTCTTTCTTTTTTTATTCGTTTATAGTATTCATTAAAGTCATCTTCCCTAATATCGCTACTTAAGCGACTCCAACCAAGTGCAAGATACTGTTCAGAATTATTTAAACAGAAGTCAATCAACTCTTGCCTAATGTCTTCATTTCTTTTTAAGTGTATTCTTGCAACATAATCCATTCAAATCAGCCTCTCTTACTTTTTTCTTTCAAAATTATTTCAACTCCCGCTTGATGTAACATATCATATCTAGCACGACTTATTTCTGATTCATTGATTAAATTAAGAAGATTATCGATTTCTTTTCTTCCTTCTTCACTTAACTTTGGCTTTATATCATCTAAATTTTTTTGTAGTCTTAAAAACAATTGAATAGCTACTTCGTAATCTTTTTTCTCTTGTAATTCCTGCTGCTTGGCTAAAAATTCTTTTTCTTTCTCTTCGTTTTTCTTCCTATTTTGTTCAGCCATGTCACAAAGTATTTCATAATCCACTGTTTGAGTCTCAAAATCTTTTTTTACCAACTCCATCATTTGAGGCGTAATACGAATACGATTATAAGCTTCTTTTACTAAGGAAGTGATTTTATCCCAATAAGGTACTTCTGAGTCTTCTCGGAACATTAATATTTCTCGATCCGTTATGACAATTTTCTTTTCTTCATCAATGAAATAACCTTTTTCTTTGTAATTATTTAAATCAGAAATATACTTCTCTAATCTCCACTGTTTGACAATTTTTTTACCACTGTCAGATAAATCAGAGTCGACCACATATCCATATAACCAATCAGGAAAATCAATATCACCTATAGTCCATCTTTGTTTCTCATCGGAGTATATTTCATTTCTTAATTCTCGGTCCGGAAATTTAACCTTATTATAAACGTACTTAATAATCTCATCACCCTCTTGAATGTATTCATTCCAATACTTTTCATACTTTGCATAAGGTGATAATGGACGAGTTCTATATATAACTCTACTCATTTTTTACTCCTTTAGTTTATGAAATTCATAGTATCCTTTTTAAGCAAACAAAAATTTCTCTCATTTGCCATTAAATATTTAATCAATATAATTTTCTTCCATTCTCTTAATAAGAATCTTCATATCATCGATTAACGACTGTGGCGACAATACCCTTAAGGATTCTGCTTGACTCAATAACCACCTCTTTAACCCTGGTGTATCTTGACTCACAAACTCAATAATATTACCAGTTGACGTTTTTTCAATTATTTTTGCTGTTGAGAATTGATCAACAACAACTGCTGGATCATTGACGAATAGGACTCTGATCTTTAACTCTTTTCCTATGAATGGATCTACACGTTTATTACGAATGTCTCCATCACGAAATTTTCTTCCATATGAGAGAGAAGGTTTCTTTTCTTTAGATTCTACCCAACTAAGAATTCTATCTAGTTTCAAGGTCATATATGAATCAAAAACTAAATTATAAGCTACTATGTAAAAGTAATGAGTATCATAATAAAGCGATACCGGGAAAATTGTATGGTGCTTTTTAGTATTATAGGGAGATTGATATTCAATATCTAGTACCAATTCCTTACGAATCATTTCAGACCATTCCCAAATCTTATCAATACGATTTTGAGTGTCTGATAATGGTGCATAATTTAGTAACTCACTTGCAATAATACTAGAAACTTCTTTTTGCTCATCTTTTGAAATAAGTGCCAATAAACTATCAAGTAAAGCCTTGTTTTCTTCCTTATTCAAAGAACGATTTTCTAGTAAAATTTTTGAAATTATAAGAATATCCTTTTTATTAAATAAAGATTTCCCTTTTAGGTATTTCGTATGGTGCTTGGCATCATAAGCAAGCTCTGCTGCAACCATTGGTTGTGTATCTAAGAAACCAGACAAGAGAGAAAAATCTCGTTGTATAGTTTTTTCACTAACACCAAATTCATCTGCAAGCTGAGTCTTAGATAAATGCGCACCAGACTGTAAGCGTAAAAATATAGTTAATAAGCGTTCTTGGTCGTTCATATAATTCTAAATCCTTTATCAACATTATAGCATTTCCAATGGTTCAGATTCAATCAATTTCTTAGTTCAAATCTTTTACTGATCGTACTCTTTTTTAAATACCGATTTCTTCTTTTAAAGCCTACTATAGTTTTTTCTACCTTCCAAATCCTATCAACGATATTGATTTTGATGATTTTGCTTCAAGAGCTACAAGTGCCTTTTTAATATCTATCAATGTAATTTGATTTAAAAAGTTTTCATCTTCTAACTGAATCTTATCACCTTCAATCACTCGTTGTGCTTGACAGAAGATAATCTCATCTACTAATTTTCGGACGTATCTCGCATTTCCAAAATTGTTACAATTTACAACTTCTGAAAAATGATGAAGCAGTACCATCTTACAATCGTCAGTTAATTGATAATGTCTTTTATTTATCATCAATTCTAAAATAGCAATTAGTTGATCAATTGTATAATCAAAAAATTTTATTTCTCTGGAGATTCTAGAGGATAATCCTGGATTAGTTTCAATGAATTGGGCCATCAATTCTTCATAACCAGCAAAAATAACCAAAACCTCATCCCGACGATTTTCCATTTCTTGTATGATCGCTGAAATAGCTTCATGTCCAAAATCTCTTTCACTACTAGGAATAAGACTATAGGCCTCGTCTATAAAGAGTACTCCCCCTATTGCATCATCAAAAACTCTTTTTACTTTTGGAGCAGTTTGACCAACATATTCACCAACTAATTCCGTCCTACCTACTTCCACTAACTTATTCTCTTGAATTATCTTATTGTTGTATAAAATTTCTGAAAAAAGTCTAGCAACTACTGTTTTTCCAGTACCAGGATTTCCGGAAAAAACAAGATGACGATTTAATACTTCGTTACTAAAACCATGATCCTGACGCATTGCAGAAACTTGACTATATGCCAACTGCTGGTTTAAGACTATTTTCACTTCTTCTAAACCAATTAATTCACTCAACTTTTTCTCTGCATTTTCTTCATCTTCAACTGAAGATTCATTTGGGATAATAAATCCTTCGAGATTTAATTCATTTTTTTCTGAAGGATCATAATTATTTTGCACTGCAAATTCCACAATCTCTTGAACAAAAAGGCGAACGTCTTTAGCATCCTTTAGCATGTGATTTTTAGCTACTAATCGTTCAAAATCTTCGTTACTCAATTGAACACCTTTTTGATTTAACATTTGAATACAGATCCCTTTAAGCTCTGATTCATCATACTGCGGAAAATTAACAATTGAAACTTTATTAAAATCCTCAAGTAGCTCTTTTCTAATAGTTTCTGCCTCTTGAATGCTTCTAGAAATAATAATATTAAAGGAATTCCCCTTCTTTTGCCGAAAATTATCAAAAACATCCGATTTTGTTTTTGATCTTGCCGAAAGAAAATCAACTAATACAGAGAAATCTTTTTCACCCATTTTAGGAACAAAATATTGATTGCAATTAACAAATATCGCATTCATTCCAAAGAGAGACTCTAGAAACTTGATCGCAAACTTACGGCCAGATCCCCTCTCACCAGTAAAAATATAAAAGTGTTGCTGTTGTTCTTTATTATTTATTTTTTCTTGAAATGAAAGATATGTAATTAGCTCTTGGACGGCATTCTTAAAATCTATGAGACCACAAATATTTTTCAATTCTTCCAACTTCTCCAAATGAGGCTTTAGCTGATGAGACAGTGTCTCTTTACTTGCACTTAGTAAGAATTTCACTAACTCTCTTCTATCACTTGTTTCAAGTTTCTTTATAAAATCACTTTCTGTTAAAGTTTTAACTTTATTTAATGTAAACTCATAATCAAAAAAATCCTTTATTTTCCCCATAATTTCTTGATCATTGTAATTTTCTTGAGAAATAAGGTAATAATCTTCATCCTCTTTTAATAGTAATAAACGATTAGTCTTAATAAAATCTTCTGATTGAGTTTTTAAGAAATCATCAGGATTCTTAAACTCGACTTGATAATAATGCAATTAATTTCACCTCTTTTTATTGATAATTCAAGTTTACAAAAAAGAGTGGACAAATCATGTCCACTCAATAGTGCTAAGAAAAATTTTTTTAAGAGAAGTCTTTTATTTGTTTAACAAATAACTAATATAATCCTTGTCAATTGTCAGCTAAAAATAAATAACAAATGTAAGACTTATTGTTTAGTTTACCAATTTGTATAAGAAACAATCATTTAGGAGTGACGACAGTATATATACCTAAAATAGAGATACACTATTTTAGTGAATCTTAGATCTTTCCCGAGTAAATATAGTTGCTAAGGTATCAGCATAAAGTTCACGCGTTAAATCTTGCTTTTGAACCTTCTCCAGTAATTGTAAAAAATATTCCTTCTCAGTACCCTTTGTATTAGAAATAATACCTAATAAAAACCTATTTATTTCATCAGCTGCTTTTTCTGAGTTGTAGGATTCATAGTATCTTTGATAAAATTTATCGTATTTCTCGTTTTTTTTGAGTAAGTTCACTTCCTCTTGCTTATCTAATAGTTGTTGATAAGAGACATTAAGATCAAGCCAATCTTTTTCAAACTGCTCGAGTAATTTGTCTGATACTTTTTTCCTATTATAATATAATTTTATCAAAGGTATAATATCTATCCATACCTGATCAATAAAAACTTTAACAATATTGTCTTTAAAGATAAGTAAAGGCTTATCATCACATGTATGCACACGATATCCATTTGTCTGTAATTCATTTATCAGGTCTTCAATATGAGTTTCTGATGTATTGCCTATATATTGTTTTAGCCATTGTGGCATATTAGGATCTTGTATATGCCAAGACTCGCTCAAATATTTACAATCATTTCTTCTGGTTTCACCTTTTTCTAGACGACCTGGTACTCGTGTGCTAGAAATGGTATATTTTTCAATGATATCTCCCTTTTGATAATATTCATTGTGAAAGCGTTCGTATTTATTGGGTCTATGAATTTTTGTTCTATAAATTAGTTTCATTACTATTCCTTTATTTTTCATAGTTTGTCAAATTAAGCTAGAAATTTCACCTGGCTCATTTAAAATTGATACAGAGTTTTGTAGTTCAAGGACTTCCTTGAGATTCGATTTCTCTTATCAGCTAGAGTTGATATGAATATTTGGGAAAGTCCACTGAAATTCATCCTCCTTGGAGTTCGATAGTGTCTAAATAAAACATTAGAATGTTCATGATCCTGGGACATCCAAAAGATATAAGCTCAGTATAAGTATATCACAAATAACAACATTTTGACTTTCCGAAAAATAATGATTTTCCCGAAAGAAATAGATCAACCTAAAAAATTACTGTCTTACTTATGTAATGCTTCTTTAATATAATATAGAAATAAAAAGTATGTAAATGAAAAGATTTATCACATTACTTTTAGTGTCTCTATTTACAATTTTATTAATTGCATGTTCTAACCAATCAAGCAATTCTTTAGATGGCGAATACCGTTGAATAAACGAGAGTAGAAATGAAGTTGCCTTTACCATTTCAAGTAACAAAGGAAATAGCAACAAAGGAGGGGCCGACACCTTTACAATTGATAAAGATAGTGCAACAATCGAACTGACTGGCTCTAATATCATAAACCGAAAAGAGAATTATACCTTCAAGGATGGTGTATTCACTGTAGATATTTCAGGAACGAAGCAAGACTATTATAAAAAGGACAGAGAAGCATATAAAGAAGCCCTGAAGAAATATGAAGATAAGTAAAACTCTCAAACTATTCATTATTCTTTATACATTACAAACGCTTTGATTGAAGCGTTTTTTGTTATCTCTCTAAAAATAAGTTTGAAGGTTGAATTTTATTTATTTCTTATTACTTTTTAGGCTGTATTTAGATCATTTGAGGAAATTAACACTATTTTAGAAAATTCATCTGATAAGATAGGAGTATGAAAAATTTAAAAGAAAATGACATTCAAAAATCCTTATGGCACATCAAACGACTTTGTGAGAATATATAAAATAATGCTGATGATCGTAGAAGAAAAATAGAACTCCTCCATCTGAAGGAAAGCGTCGAGATACTAAAACTAGTTTTAAACGATGAAAAACCCTATCCGAACTTGGATAGGGAGGAAGTGTTCTAAAAAGTTAAAAAGCTATAATAATTATATATAGGAAATCATAAAGTTCTATATTTTTAACAAGAACAATCACAAATAAAAGTAATACTAGACTAATCTGTACTTAGGGAGTTTAATATATTTATTTTTTTTTGAGCTTGTTTTTCCATTTTTTTCATTGTTTTTTCCATAAGTTTCCAATCAGGAATATGACCCGACTCATCAAATTCTTTATTAGAATCTATAATCGGTGTTCCATCTTTTTTTCGTAAAATAGGTAATTTTATTTTTAAATTTTCTAAATTTTGCCCTGTCAAAGCATCATTATAGTCAAACCGATCTGAAGCTAATTTTATTACAGTAGCTATAAACAATGCGTTATACTTGTTAAGGTTATCATTATATAATAATGATATTGCAGAGCCAGCTCCACCTCGACCTAAAAAGTCTTTTTCCTGATAGAAAGTTGTGCCATCTAATGGACTGACTGTTAAACAATTTCCTTTCTCAATATCTTCATCATTTTGGGGTTGCAAATAAGAAACAACACCATTATTGATTGCACTTGATGAAACATAAGGAACTTTTCCTTCAGTATATTGAGTTATCTTTCTAGCACTCGGTGATTCTTTCTTAAATAATTTTGATATTTGAAACTCAAACCAGTCTGTACTATCAATCTTCATGACTTTCTTCCTCTATATTTATTGTTATTTTAGATGATTTAGCAGATTTTCTTATTTGACTTAAATAAATAATATTATCAGAAATTTTTTCTTTCAAGTCTTTCAAATCTATTTTTTCTTGGAATATCAGATAGTTCACCATTGTCCTCAATAGATCTTCTTCTCTAATTTCAAATGGCTTTTGATCTTTTTGGTAACTAACATTTTTACTCGGCTTTATCCACTTAATACTCTCATCACCACTTTGTTTTTTAATAATGTTCAACCATTTTTTTTCAATTGATGGCCATTTCTTATTTATATCCTGTCTTCCCTGATTTTTCACCCTCTCTAAGCCATCTTCTTTAATATAACAAGTGAATATTTCTTCATCATTCTGTGCTCTACTGCTTTCAAAAATGAATATTGATGTACTTACTCCTTCATCGAAGGTTTTTTCTGGTACTTTAATGATTTTTAATAATTTATGGTTGTCTAAAATACTCTTCAATGCCTTCTTCGAAATTTTTTCAAGCTTCTTATCCGGAAGCAAAAATGCCGCTTGTGAGTGTGGTTCAATATTATCAAGTACATTCTTTATAATAATCTCAGGATGATATTTTTTTTCATAAGGAGGGTTCATTAGAACTTTTGTTATATTTTTATTTTTTATCCATTCAGCAGCTTCTTCAGAGGTGGAATCCAACTGTTCCAAATTAGTTTTACCATCCTTATGTATTAACATATTTGCACAAGCCAATGAAAAAATTCTTTTGTCTATTTCGATTCCATACAATTGTGACGACATTATTTTCTCTGCTTCTTTGGTATTAGGACCACCTACTTCTTTGATCATATATGACATAGCCTTAGTTAAAAATGCACCACTACCACATGCAGCGTCTAATACCCGATCTTTTTTTGCATCAATATTTAATAGTTTATACATAAACGATGTAATATGATCTGGTGTAAATACTTGCCCATTTTTTGCGGTTCCTTTATAACGGTTAAATTCATTGAAAAATATGGACATAACATCTTCACCATTCCAATATTTAGAATTTATTAATTCTGAAATAGTCTCAACATTTTCAATAAAAGAATCTATTGCCTCTTGGTTATTAGTGATACTCATCTGAATCCTAGAGTATGTATCTAATAAAATCGATAATTTTTCATTCTGTCTCTTTGCTTTTTCTAGCGATTTTGAAAGTGTATCTAGAATAGTATAATGTAGCAACGAGTATGACATACCTTTTTGTATTGGTGCTTCATATCTTTTTGATACCAACGCACAAGCTGTAAAGACCATTCTATCGTAATAATCATTTAAACCAAATTTAAAATGTAAAAGATTATTAATCTTCATAGTTGTTAAATAGATTTTTTGTGTATCAATTTCAATTTCTTCATATAACTCTTTATAATAGACCTTTGACTGAAGCGTATCTGGAACATTCTTTTGAAGCTCATCATTTAGATACACTTTAGTCTTAATACCGTTATAGAGTATCCCTACAACTCTCTGATACTTTGTATTTGCTATTCTCACATTTTCCAACAACTCATCTACAATTTTTTGTGATTCTATATCTTTATCTGAAGATTTAGTTTCTAGAATTATTGCAACCTTCGATGTATCTTTAGGTAGATACCACCCATCAGGTTTATGATTATTCTTTTTTCCTAAGAACCCTAATTGTTTAAAGGTTTTCAATTGACCTGTTCCTTGTTGCACATCATTCTCTGCCTTATCAAACTCTAATAATTGCTTTGCTCCCTTATGAGTCCCAGACTTATCAGTATAACCATCTCGAACCTCATCTTCTGTTAATACTCTTGATAAAACCATGTTGCCTCCATTTTTCTTCATAAACTCTTTAAGCTATATTATATCATTTTTTAAAACTATAATCTTTCTAAATATAAAACGCCACTTTAAAATATTTAAACCTCCTAGTTAATTTATTCTCATTCAAGATTACATTAAAGAAAAAATAATGATCCCGTCCATCTTTAGCATTTTCTTTGTTTAATTTGAAGTAGTTCTTCTGATTTATTGCCATAGTCCTTAAGATATCATCAATCAGAAAAGTAAGTGGTACGTCCATTGCTGAGTATTTCTGGAAGTCTTCTTCAAATCGGATATAGTCTTCTGAGAAATAATCCATCTGCAATTTATTCTCATAAAGTTCTTTTCTACTCATAGGTAACCTCTTCTAATAACTGGATGCTCAAGAAGTCTTCCACTTGAATCAGTCGATAACCTTCATTGGTCTTTAGGGAGGCTTCTTTTGCTGAAATTTCTCTAACTTCGCCAATCAGAATTACTTTTTGAGTTTTTTGTTTGACTATAAAGCGCCCCTTTAAATTCCCAACATAAAGCTGAGAAAGTAACAATAGTTTTTCTGTTCTGTTCAAGTCACTGGTTAGATCGACACGATATTTTTCTTATCCTAGTGACGTGGTATGTTCAGATAAAAAGAAGCCCATCCATTTTTGCATACCTGAGTCTTGATATTCTCGGGCTGACCGATAGGGCAACTAGGAACAATCAATCATTTTAAACCATCTAGTCCACCAGCAGAATGACCTCCGATTAGTTTGCTTCTAACAATGCTTCTTGATGCTGACTCAAGCGCATTGGCTTTTAAAAGTGAAGTGAACCCAAACTGATCTCGTATGCTGTCAATCGCTGATTGGAGCCTTTCTTCTTTTTCTATTTTTTCAACATCATCAAATAAAGAAACTAGTCCAAACGATTCATACACTAGACCCGAATAGTTGACGGCAGCGTTCCTTACAGCACCTGAACTGTATTTCTGATGAAATAACTGTAAAACTACATTAGTTAGCGTGTCAGTCTGATTAGATGGTTCAATCTTTTTATTTGAAAAAAGACATCCAAGAGTAAATTCTTGAATGTCTGTAAACGTTGATATAATCGTATTGATTAACGTTTTGAGGCAACTGATCTTGTCAGGTTGCAGCCACATTTGTAAGCGACTAAAGTCGCAACAACTGTGTCAATTGCACCAATTTAGTAAGAAAGTAGAAAAAAGAACACCCCGAAAGGTGCTCTGTATAAGTATAGTAATTCTTTCGAATTAACGTTTACTAAATTGTGATGCTTTACGAGCTTTCTTAAGACCTGGTTGGGGCACCACTTATTTCATCTAATTTCAAAGTGCTTTAAAATCAACGTTTTCATAAATTTTCAAAAAACAAAATTTCAACTAATTTCAATCAGTTTCATTAAAATAAGGTAAACTTTCATAAAAAATAAGCAAAAATCGAACCAGAATATCAAAAGTTTACCTTATATAAAATTTTTACATGTATACTAATTTGTTTCCATTAGAAGAGTCTGGGACAAAAGTCTAACCTTAAATATAAAAAGCGAACAAAACAAGTTATCTGACACTCAGAATTCTGTTTTGTTCGCTTTTTTATCTAATATATCGATTTTAAAAACTTATAATAAAGAATTCCTAAAATCAAAATCTTTTTGTCCCAGACTCTCTTTTTATCTATTATATTTTCGTTTTCCTGCTAAAGCAAATAGTCCAACACTTGCTCCAAGCAATGCTAAAAGTCCTGAATCCTTCGTTCCTGTATTTGGAAGTTGTTTCTTAGGTTCTGCTTTTGCATTTGTAGCTTGTGCAGGAGCTTGATATGTTTTATCGTCTTTAGTTCCTACTGTCGCAACTACTGCTTTATCCTTAGCCTTAGCCTTCCCATCCACAACATCAACTACCTTACCGTCAGCATCAAGGACAGGTTTAACTTCCCCACCCGCTTTACGAATTGAATCTTCTTTGTCTTTCAAAGCCTGCAAGCGTTGTTGTTCAGCAAGGTATGCATCATGTTCAGCTTTGAGTTGCTTAAAGTTCTCATACCCACGAGCCTTAGCTTCAGAGATACCCTCAAGACGAGCCAACTCGTCCTTAGCAGTCTCCAACTCAGCACGGAGTACACCAAGCTTAGATTTAGCATCAGTAAGCTCTTTGTCCAAAGCCTTAAGGACTTCATCACGCTTAGTAAGAGCAAGTTCAAGAACTGTGTGAGTATCAGTAGCTTCTTTAGATGCTTCACGTTTACGAGCAAGGTCTGCACCAGCTGATTTACGAGCCAAAACTGCTACATCATGAGCTTTAGTAAGAACTTCCAATTCACCTTTGGCAGTTTCAAGAGATTGGTTAGCAGTTACTTGTTCAGCCTTAGCAGTCTCAAGAGCTGACTTAGCATCAGCAAGAGCCTTAGCTTTGTCAGTAGCATTTGACTTAGCAAGAGCAAGTGATTCCTTAGCAGTTTGCAAAGCTTTAGTGTCCTGCGCTAGTTTGTCTTCAGCATCGGCAAGAGCCTTTTCAAGCGCTGGAACATCAACCTTGTTACCTACCAAATCAGAAAGCTGTTTACGAGCATTAGCAAGTGCTGTTTCTGCATTGGTGTAATCAGTTTGGGCTGATTGGACTGTTGTTTTAGCTTCTTGAGATGCTTTAACTGCGTCGTCGTAGGCTTTTTGGGCAGTTTCAACGGCTTTAGCATCTACTTTGGTAGTAGTTGTAGTTACCTCTTTAGTAGGAGATAAAGTGAAACTAGTCTCATAGTTTACCCCAAGCTGACTATAACCAAAACCTACACCTACACCAAGATTTGTCTTATCAGTATCACGGAAACCTAGAAGTGACAAAGCACCACTGTACAAGTCTTCACTAGCACTTGTACTTGTTGAAGACATAATTGTCTGAACGATACCCTCATACATAACTTGCTTGATTTGAGCCATAGTTGAAAGAGTACCCTTGCCTGCGTAATCTGGAATATGTTCAGCTCGAATACCTAGTGCATCCAAGTTAAATTTAGCTGACTCTTTACCCATAGCTAACTTCTCAGCTAGAGGTTTTGTGTAGTTTGGACTTGTCCCACCATCTGTCACTTTTTCAAAAGGATTTGCATAATGGTTAAACTGAGTAGCCAATGCAACAGAACTTTCACTAACTTTAAGAGGTGCAGTACCAACCTTAGCACGCAAATCGTTAATGATAGATGCTGCATACAAACTCAATTTAGTTGCTTGCTCTTTTGTTAGGTGTTGGAAATCAACAATCTCTGTTGTGTCTGTATCTTCACTACCGTAAGCAATATCCTGACCTTTGTGGAAGTACTTACCTGTAAAGTTATACCCACCTAGAGTATTGGCACTTACACCTGTTTTTTCGTCAGTATAAGGCTTATTGATTGCCTTCATGACATCGAGAACATTACCTGTACCATTAGCTAGGGCTTTAATTGCCTTAATGTACTCATCAGACAAGGCTGGAGAGTATGTTGCCTTTGGAACATCGTACATTGTTTCAGAAGATGTAGTTGTTTCGGTAACACCTTGTTTAGCTACGTCAAGAGCTGATTTAGCTGTAGTTACTGCTTTGTCTTTGTTAGATTGGTCAGCCTTAGCATTAGCAAGGGCTGTAGTAGCTTGAGAAAGTTTAGTTTCAGCGCTAGATACCCCAGTTTGAGCGTCTTTAATAGCTTGGTCTTTATTAGATTGAGCTTTTTTAGCGTTATCAAGGTTAGTCTGAGTAGTTTCTACTGCTTGAGTGTCAGCACTAACTTGGTTAGTAAGCGTAGCTACCTCTTTTTCAAGTTGGGTAGTGTCAGTAGTAGATGAAAGAGCATCTACCTTTTTCTGAGCGTCAGCTACCTTATTAGCTGTAGCAGTGGCAGTTTTCTCAGCATTAGATACTACCTTAGTTTGGTCAGCAACCTTTTCAGCAGTGGCAGATACAGACTTATCAGCATCAGCTACAGTCTTCTCAGCAGTCGCAAGCTCGTTAGCTTTCTTGTCAGCGTCAGCCTTAGCCTCAGCTACCTTTTCAGGTGTAACAGACTTAGCCTCTTCTACTTTTTTAGTAGTGTCAGCGATAGTCTTTTCAACGTTAGCAATGTTTGCTTCAGTAGACGCAACAACTTCTTTTTGCTTAGCTACATCCTGACTAGCCTTGTCCGATTCAGCCTTAGCCTTGTCTACGTCTTGTTGAGTGGGAACTTTAGCAACTACCTCGTCCTGAGCAACTACCCTAGTTGCAGGCTCATTAACCGCAACTTCGGTTTCACTAGCTGATACCCCAGTAGATACCCCAAAAGCTGTAAGTGCTAAAGTAGAAACGACAGCGCCTGTGCGCAATTTCTTGATGGTTCCGTGACCTTGTGTGTTTGATTCTAGCATGTAAACTCCTTTATGTCTTAAAAGACTGTTTTATGAATAATATTATACCACATTTTACAGTCTTTAAAACACCATTCTAGCAAAAATTTCAGTCTTTTGATAATGATTTATTCAACGAGATAAACTTGTATGATAGTTATGAGGTACTATCATGACTGAAAAAATAAATTTAAGAGAATTTGTTGCAAAACAAA
Source organism: bacterium (assembly GCA_905221505.1). Taxonomy (GTDB): domain Bacteria; phylum Bacillota; class Bacilli; order Lactobacillales; family Streptococcaceae; genus Streptococcus. The sequence goes on along the minus strand of CAJNDL010000006.1, from coordinate 3,871 downwards.
TCAGACTTCTAAGACTGAAAAGCGGAATGACACAAGAATATCTAGCAGAAAAGGCTGATCTGGGATTCAACTATATCTATAGATTAGAGAATAAACAGTTAAACGTTAAGCTTGAGACTATTGAAAAAATCATACAAGCTCTTGAAGTTGATATGAATACTTTTTTTAATATTGAAAATCAAAATCAAAGCGGAGAATTTTCACAACTCATTGAAGATATTAGAAACCTACCAACAGAAAAAAGAGAACCTACTATAAAAGCTCTCCGAGATATATTAAAACAAATAAATTAAGCCAAGTATTTTTGAACTTGGCTTTTTTAAATTTGCTAATTTAGTTTTTAGTTCCTCCTTTTATATCATGCCTTGTTTTAGTCTGACTATAAATAAATTGAGGTATATCTTCACCATTCAATGCTTTATTAGCATTAGTGAATAACCAATCTAGTAAGACAGATTTATCATAAGTTTTTCCAAATTTAATGTTAAATTCATTCATCCCAGCTAGTCCATTAGTTGCTTTTTCAATGCAGTCCAATAAACCTAACTCTTCTAGACGTTCAGCTAACCTAAACGAATCTTCTTTTAAATAGTCGTTATATATCTCTCTTTGATATAAATCATTAGTAGCAGAAAATCTTCTAATAATATTAAAAATTTCGCTACTTTTTTGAGGCTTAATAGTGGAAGATTTTTCTCGATAATTTTTCTCATATCTTTTTAACTGCGAGAGCGATAAAGTCCCTGCTGTTTTTGTATAAATATTGTATTCAAAATATTCTTCTAAAAAACGTTCTTGTGATAATTTATCTTTTTTTCTTTGTCTGTACAATATTTCAGAAATATTAGAAGAAATAAACTCATCTTGTATTTCTAACTTTAAATCTTCAAAATTAATCATATATTACCTCCTTTTAAAAACATTATAGCACCTTTCAATAATAGTGTCAAAAAAAGATTCTAACCATAAAATTAGAATCCTTTTTTAGTTATAAAAAAATATATAAAATAGTATCAAAAGTTAGATAAAAACTTTAAATGATAAGTTGTTCAATTATTAATATCCAAATCACTTATTAGAAACAATATAGATAAAAAGCCTATTTTAATCGAAAATATTAATCATGATTTATATATTTTACATAAAGAAGATTCTTTAAATAATGGTGTCAAAAAAGAGACACCAACTATATTAATCCCTCACATTGCTCATGGAACAAAAAAAATATATACTAGTGTCATAAGTTAGCTAACCAATTCAAATATAGACCGTCCTGTCATTCAAAGTTAAAATTGCTAGTCAGACGGAAGATTAGCAAAGGAGGCATTCATATGTCAAAAGAGAAAAAATTAATCATAGGAAACTACGAAAGCGCGAGAGCATTTTTATATGCTTTGTCAACTTCTATTGATATCTCGTCAGATATCAAAGTAATCAATACAAACAATGGAATCATAAACGAGGGTCAAGATAATCAACGACCATGGGCATCTCTTACATGCGTAGATGTCGAACTCTATGAACAGTTCGCTAGTATTGGTCAAGAAAATTACTGCCCGACGTTCAAAGTCAAGTTGAAGAACTATCAAAACGAGAGTTTAGATGGTTTGGTCAATACTGACATCATACTTAACAAGTATGACTTGTCATTTGTTCTTGACAAGTTGAAGCAACCGGTCGGACTCGCTCTTGTAGCTGAACTTGCTGATATTTCATTAAGATAAGTGACGAACATAGTGAGTTATCATCTGCATTATGTAGATGATAACTACTCACTATATGACGAGGTAACATATATGTTGATACAAATATTCTTTTATCTTATTCTTGCATTATTTATATGGCAAGGTTTTAATACTCTATACATCTCTCTAAAACGACAGTTTCTCATTGTGTCAGATGAGGTTGTTAAGAGAAATGAAAATTTATGGGAACAATGCCTCTTGTTAACAGGCAAGCAAGTTAAGTTTATAACTACATTGATTCAAAATGTCACACTTTGGTGGTTCAATAAGAAAGCTGATGAACAACTACAAGTCCGAAAAGGTACTGTCTTACAAAACGTGGTCAATCATCTCAATCAAAACTTATCTCATGATTTACAGTTAAAAACTATAAATCCTGCTACCACACGAGGTATAGATGTTTGGATCTATCTCGCTAATAATCTTGACACAAACTCCCAAAAGGAGCTTGAAGATTATTTCATGGGAGTGTTGGCTAAATACACAAATGAATTTGCTCTTGACTATATGCACATAGAAATGAATGTTGGTGCTGGTTGGGTTGCTAAATTTGATGTCAAAACAATTGAAGAGGCAACACACAATCGTATGGCAAGACAGACTGAAATCATTCAAGAAGAGGACTTCTAATATGATTAAAAACGTTTTCGAGGTCAACAGTAGGGGACACCCTTCCCCTTTCAACATTGACATAAACCGATATTTTGCTTGGATTATTGCAGGACCGTCTGGTTCAGGGAAATCAACCTTCTTGCATAGATTTATAGGTCTTGTGGCAACCCATGATACATCTGCTGAAGCTTATTTTATGGATTTTAAAGCTGATGATGAACTATTCTCAATGTCAGGGACTCATGTAGCTCGTGGATTCAACTGTCTTGATATGTTTGAAACTATCTATAATCGCTTTGAAAACAGATTAAGCAAGGTAGAAACGAATGACCACAATCTATATCTTATTTTTGACGAGTGGCAAGCATTTCTAGCTTATCTTGAACAAACTGATAAAAAGAAACACAAGGAAATACTGTCTAAAATGCTAATGATGAATAGTATGGGTAGAAGCCTAGGCTTCAGAATAATTTTATCCAGTCAGCGATTCTTATTGGTAGATTTGCCTGGACGATATAACTTTAATTGTGTCATCAGTTTATCAACTAGCTTTTTGAATGCAAGCAACAATAGACAGTTACTTTTCCCAGATATGGAAAAAGACGAGGTCATCGTCAAGCCTAGGGGATATGGGTATTTTCAAATAGAAGGCGAACCTGTGAGAATGTTTCGGACTATTCCAGTTAAGAATCAGCAAATTTTGAATCTACGAATTCAGGAGCTTTTCTCAAGGTATGAATAGCGGTTTTCCTGCTATACTTGTTTTGACGACAATAGCCCTTTTTGAGCTATCTCATCGGTATAGTGTCGGCACTTACCAATCAGTAGGAAAATGAGGTCTTGCAAGGGCTTTGAGGGGTGGAGATTTTTCAGCGTAGTATAGCGAAGCCTAAAGCGAAAGCGTAACGAAGTCGAAAAATACTACCCCGTCCCTTGCCAGTCCTCAAGCGTTCTTAATGTGTGATATCATCGGGCAGGAGAGGCTGGGGTTTGGGGCAAAGCCCCAAGAGAAGATTTATTGGGGTTACTACGACCCCCAATAAATCAATAATCAATAATCAATAATCATAGAAAGAAGACAAAATGGCTAAAGAAAAACGTTCAAATAAATGGGCATTCCTATTCTATAAGGAAAGTGCTCCAGAAAATTATTTAGAAATTCTCGAAGAATTACACATTCCATTTGTTCTTAGCCCTTGGCATGATAAGGACATTAACAGGGAAACTGGGGAATTTAAAAAATCGCACAAGCACGGAGTCTTATTTTTTGAATCGCTAAAAAGTTATTCCCAAGTATCAGAGCTTCTTACTGAGAAACTCAATACACCTTCCCACGTTGAAGTTGTCATGTCACCAAAAGGTATGTACGATTATTTCATACATGCAGAAAACCCTGAAAAAACTTTATATAGTAAAATGAACCAAAAACAGTACAGAATGTGGTATAATCTTCTTATGGCATATTCAATAGATTTTCGTAAAAAAGTTCTCTCTTATTGTGAGCGAACAGGTAG
>CAJNDL010000005.1 GCA_905221505.1 bacterium | reverse complement strand
CGAGGAATTCGCTCAAATTGATGAGAGATTCCTCGGTTTTCAGTTTATTAAAAGTAAGAGGCTTATTTTTTCAGTGGACTCATCTGTGGATTGCGGTTTTTTAGGCGTAAGATTGCCAGCCGAAATATGGTATAATAGAAGAATGGCAAACAAGAATACAAGTAAAACAAGACGGAGACCGTCTAAAGCAGAACTCGAAAGAAAAGAAGCGATTCAACGAATGTTGATTTCATTAGGAATCGCGATTTTATTGATTTTCGCAGCCTTTAAATTAGGGGCTGCAGGTATTACCCTTTACAATTTAATTCGCTTGCTGGTGGGAAGCTTAGCCTATCTGGCAATATTTGCCCTCTTGGTCTATCTCTTCTTTTTCAAGTGGATACGAAAACAGGAAGGCCTCCTAGCTGGCTTTTTCACTATATTTGCGGGCTTGCTCCTGATTTTTGAGGCCTACTTGGTTTGGAAATATGGTTTGGACAAGTCCGTTCTAAAAGGAACCATGGCGCAGGTTGTGACTGATTTGACTGGTTTTCGAACGACCAGTTTTGCTGGTGGAGGCTTGATTGGTGTTGGACTCTATGTGCCAACAGCCTTTCTCTTCTCAAATATCGGTACTTACTTTATTGGTTCTATCTTGATTTTAGCAGGCGCTCTCCTAGTTAGTCCTTGGTCTGTTTACGATATCGCTGAATTTTTTAGTAGAGGCTTTGCCAAATGGCGAGAAGGGCATGAGCGTCGAAAGGAGGAACGCTTTGTCAAACAAGAAGAAAAAGCTCGCCAAAAGGCTGAGGAAGAGGCTAGATTAGAAAAAGAAGCCGCTGAGAAAGCCTTACTTGATTTTCCTCCTGTCGATATGGAAACAGGTGAAATTTTGACAGAGGAAGCTGTTCAAGATTTTCCATCTATGCCTGAAGAAGAGTGGGTGGAACCAGAAATCATCCTGCCTCAAGCTGAACATGAGTTCCCCAATCAAGAAGGAAACTTTGATGATGAAGAGGTTCAGGTCGATTTTTCAGCCAAGGAAGCCCTTGAATACAAACTTCCAAGTTTACAACTCTTTGCTCCTGATAAACCCAAAGACCAGTCTAAAGAGAAGAAAATCGTCCGAGAAAATATCAAAATCCTAGAAGAAACTTTTGCCAGCTTTGGTATCAAGGTGACAGTTGAACGGGCTGAAATTGGCCCATCAGTGACCAAGTATGAAGTCAAGCCAGCAGTTGGTGTACGGGTTAATCGCATTTCCAATCTAGCAGATGACCTCGCTCTAGCCTTGGCCGCCAAGGATGTCCGGATTGAAGCTCCAATCCCAGGAAAATCTCTCGTTGGAATCGAGGTTCCTAACTCTGAGATTGCGACTGTGTCCTTCCGCGAACTATGGGAACAATCTCAAACGAAACCAGAAAATCTCTTGGAAATTCCTCTAGGGAAGGCAGTTAATGGCACCGCAAGGGCTTTTGACCTTTCTAAAATGCCCCACTTGCTCGTCGCAGGTTCAACGGGTTCTGGGAAGTCAGTAGCAGTTAACGGTATTATCGCTAGCATTCTCATGAAGGCAAGACCAGACCAAGTCAAATTTATGATGGTCGATCCCAAGATGGTTGAGTTGTCTGTTTACAATGACATTCCTCATCTCTTGATTCCAGTTGTGACCAATCCACGCAAGGCCAGCAAGGCCCTGCAAAAGGTTGTGGATGAGATGGAAAATCGTTATGAACTTTTTGCCAAGGTAGGAGTTCGGAATATTGCAGGCTTTAATGCCAAGGTAGAAGAGTTCAATGTTCAGTCTGAGTACAAGCAGATTCCACTGCCACTCATTGTCGTGATTGTGGATGAGTTGGCTGACCTCATGATGGTGGCTAGCAAGGAAGTAGAAGATGCTATCATTCGTCTTGGGCAGAAGGCGCGTGCTGCTGGTATTCACATGATTCTTGCAACCCAGCGTCCATCTGTTGATGTCATCTCTGGTCTGATTAAGGCCAATGTCCCATCTCGTGTGGCGTTTGCGGTTTCATCTGGTACAGACTCCCGTACGATTTTGGATGAAAATGGAGCAGAAAAACTGCTTGGTCGAGGAGACATGCTCTTTAAACCGATTGATGAAAATCATCCAGTTCGTCTCCAAGGCTCCTTTATCTCGGATGATGATGTTGAACGCATCGTAAACTTTATCAAGGCTCAGGCAGATGCGGACTACGATGAGAGTTTTGATCCAGGTGAGGTTTCTGAAAATGATGGAGAATTTTCAGATGGTGAATCTGGTGGTGACCCGCTCTTTGAAGAAGCCAAGGCTTTGGTAATCGAAACTCAGAAAGCCAGCGCATCTATGATTCAGCGTCGTTTGTCAGTTGGATTTAACCGTGCCACCCGTCTCATGGAAGAGCTTGAGATGGCAGGTGTCATTGGTCCAGCTGAAGGTACCAAACCGAGAAAAGTTTTACAACAATAAATTTCTCTCTTATACGGAAATGTGAACCTGACGTGATTTGAAGAGATTTTTGAAGCGGATTATCTATAATGTATAATTAATTGAATCTAAAATAGTACAAAACGACGTTTAAAGCATGAAATTGATTTGAATTCTCTAATAAATTTGTTCACATTTTATTCAAACACTATATCAAGCTGAAACAGGTTTAGAATTTCTTTTAGATATATGAAGACTCCCCCTATAGTTTCTAGTGAATATTTGTTTTTCACTAGAAACTATAGGGGGAGCTTTTGTACTCATGTATGAGATAGTTTTCTCTTTTTTGTTTTATTAATACTCAATGAAAATCAAAGAGCAAACTAGGAAGCTAGCCGCAGGTTGCTCAAAGCACTGCTTTGAGGTGGCAGATGAGGTGACGCTGACGTGGTTTGAAGAGGTTTTCGAAGAGTATCAGTAAAGAATATAACAAAATTCCGTGCCACATCAGGACACGGGATTTTGCTATTCACCAAAGAAAAATGGTGGGGCGAATTTTTTCAGATCTTCAAAGCATTTTTGAGCAGCTTCTGCATCTTCGCAGATAACGAGACAGACATCATCACCACAGAGGGTAGCGATAGCGTCAGGGAAACTCAAAGCATCAATGATAGAACCAAATGATTGAGCCAAACCAGGAAGAGTTTTCAAAAGTACTTGATGTTGAACAGGACGCATCAGTACAAGAGCATCTTCCATATAGATTTCGAGACGTTTCTCCCATTTTGAGATAGAACCTGTATTGAGTACGTAGTAAGAGTTGTCTTCTTCACGTACTTTTGAGAGGTTCATATTTTTTATGTCGCGTGAGAGAGTTGCCTGGGTAACTTGAATGTCGTTATCAGCAAGAAGGGCTTGCAACTCAGCCTGTGTATGAATCTTGTTTTTTGCAACAAGAGCGCGTATGAGTTGGTGTCGGTGTTCAGATTTGTTCATAATAATTTAACTCCTTGTACAAAGTACAGAAAGCGTGGACTGATCGAAATTGTCAGTCGAGTGGTAAGCGGTATTGTCACGTATAATGGTTTCAATGTCAGTAGCCTAAAGAACGATACGGAGAAAATCTCCTTCTTTTAACTTGTCACTAGTTAAGTGTGGATGAATTGGAGGTCAATTAGTTCATTTACTTTGATGTTCTTTATTGACAGTGAATCATTTAATTATGGTAGCATTTTGTCACGGCTTATTGTGAATTTTCTATAAATATAATTCACAGTGATTGTCCAACATGTGGTGTGGTAGCGTGTATGATAGAGGGTTACACATGTTGGTTAGGGGGGATTAGTATCTTTTGTCCAAACTCCAGTTATGGGCTTATCATAAGTCCCTCTTTGAGAGTGGATTTGATACCAAGTTTATGTTTTGTTAGACTATTCAAGTGGAAATTTTTCCATACTGAATGTCTGTTACATTATACCTTCTGACAAGGTAGGATAAGAGTAGACTGTTCAAGATCAACAGTTAAGTGGTAGTCGGTATTGTCACGTATAGTGATTTCAAAGTCAGTAGTATAAAGGGCTAAACGAAGAGTATCTCCTTCTTTTAGCTTGTAAATAGTTGGTTGCAGTTCAAATTGCACATCCATCCATTCATCTGCAGTAATATCCTCTACTAACAGTAAATCGTTTCTATTCTGTAAATTAAGGTAACCTTTTGTCACGACTCGTTGTGCCTCTGGTCTAAATGGCAATTCACAGAGATTTTCCAACATGTGGTAGCGTCCATTATCAATGGTTTTAGCACTTAAAATAGCTGGATAAGGTTGTAGGTATTTCTTTTGACCAAGTTCCAGTAGTTGAGCAGATAAAAGCCCCTTGTTTGTACTGGATTTGATACGAAGATTGAGTTGAGCGCGACCGTTCAAGTGAAGATCCTTAGTCACAGGAAGGTCAATTGTAATCTGATTGGCTTTTCCTTGATAAAGTTCCGTATTGAAGGTCTGGTAGGTTTTGCCATAGTGTTCAAAATCCTTATCTGGGTACTGGTTTTGAATGACTTGCTCTTCTTGACCAAGTGAGAAGGTTTCAAAGTTTTCTTGCCGACCGAAGTTACCAAGTGATAACCAAGTCTGAGGAGCTGTATTGTCCTGCCAGATAACAGTAGGAAGTTGGAAATCTGTTTCCTGTCCCAGTAATTTCTTAGTCAATAAGGCATTCATGGACTCACGGAAGTCAATGGACTGCCAGTTGTTCATATACACATGAGCGCCATTATGGAAAAAGAAGTGCTTATTTATATGAGCAGGAAGAGCATGGAACATCTGATAAACATGAAGTGGTTTGACATTCCAATCCTGAGAACCATGAGTAAAGACAACCTCTGCTGTTACCTTATGGGCATTGAGCAGATAGTTGCGGTCATGCCAAAACTGGTTATAGTCACCAGTTTTGCGATCCAGTTGCTCTTTTACTTTTTCTAAGTCAGCTTGGTGAGCCTCGTTACTACGAATATAGTCACCAGCTAAAAGATTACGAGAATAGGTTAACTCAGCAAGGGAGTCAAAGTCTTCACCTGGATAGCCACCTGGGCTGGTCACCAGACCGTTTTCACGATAGTAGTTGTACCATGATGAAATTCCTGCCTCGGCAATGATAACCTCTAAACCATCGACGCCTGTAGTGGCAAGGCCGTTTGACATGGTACCTAGATAAGAAAGTCCAGTTGTGGCAACTTTTCCGTTTGACCAGTCAGCCTTGATTTGACGCTGGCGCGTGTGGTCGGTAAAGGCACGGCAACGACCATTAAGCCAATCAATGACATTTTTATAAGCCTCGATTTGCTGGTAGTCGCCATTAGTCATGAAACCAGTAGAGTCTTTGGTACCAACACCTGAAACATAGAGATTGGCAAAACCTCGTGGGAGGAAGTAGTCGTTGAGTGTATAGCTAGAGTTGATGTGACTTAGCTTTTCCTCAGCTTCAGCCACAAGATCAGCTTGACCTTGGGGTTGGACGAGATTGAGTTGAGGTTCCTCTAACTCGATCTTGTGAGCAGACTTAACCTCGAGATCGCCCTCCATCTTGTAAAGAGCTTTGTCGCTGGCTTTGTCATTGGTTCCTTGATGATAGGGACTGGCTGTCATGATGGCAGGGATTTGCCCCTCATAACGTGGACGAATAATGCTGACCTTGACTAGGTCTGGTAGCCCTTTTTGGTCAGTATCGACACGAGACTCAACGTAGACCACTTCACGAATGACATCATGGCTAGAAAAAGTAGCCAAACTCTTGCCGTTAAAGTAGTGGTAGTCATTATCCTCCGGAATAAGACCATCACTAACAAGTTGGTCGATAAGAGTATTTCCCTTTTTGGTGCGAGTATTGAGTAACTGATAAAGATTTTCAATCAAGTCACCATATATAATGGGAAATCCAGTTTCTTTACGAAAAACGTCACTATCTTCGAAGTCAACCAAATAAGAAAAGCCTAAAAGTTGAAAAGCAACAGTATAAAAAATATCTGCTGTCAGTTCATCTTCTGATTGAAAAAATGTCAGCATGTCTGTTTTTTTATCAGCTGCTAGGATGGAAAGTGGGTAGTTGGTGTCTTGATAAGTGAAAAAGAAACAACTTAGAAAAGATTCCAACATCTTTTTATTTGTTGACTCAGATGGAAAATCAAATCCATACTTTTTTAATTCATATAAAATAGTATCTCTTGGAAGTGATAAATAGCTGAATTGATTAAAGCGCATAAAACCTCCTTGTAAAATAATAATTAAGGTTATTATATCAAAAAAATAGGAGAAAGGGAATTATTAAGTGAGAAAGAAATTAATTAAAGAATAATGAATACAATTTATATGAAATAATATGTGATATTCTATAGCATTCATAAATTAAACGATATCTAACAAGAATTTTGAATGAATTTATCTCACTTCTTTAAAGGAGATATCCATTTATTAGGATAAAAAGTTCAAAATAGTTTACAGAAACATTTTTACTGCAAATATATTTGTTATTTTTTCATCCAAAATGCCTTATTTAAAATATAAAATAGAAATAGGAGTTATTGCTTTTGTCTTTCTCTTTTTGAAAATGGTATAATATAGTGAGAAGGATAGAGGAGAAGTGTAAATTGATCGCACAACTAGATACAAAAACAGTCTATAGTTTTATGGAGAGTGTCATTTCAATCACCAAGTATGTGAGAGTAGCAAAAGACTATGGATACACTCATCTGGCTATGATGGATATTGACAATCTTTATGGGGCTTTCGACTTTCTAGAGGTTACAAAAAAATATGGCATTCATCCTTTATTAGGGCTTGAAATGACTGTATTTGTGGATGCTCAGGAAGTGAATTTACGCTTTTTAGCTCTATCTAGTGTGGGCTATCAGCAGTTGATGAAGCTTTCAACAGCCAAGATGCAGGGGGAGAAAAATTGGTCAGTTCTATCTCAGTACCTAGAGGATATTGCGGTAATTGTGCCTTATTTTGATGGATTGGAGTCATTAGAGCTAGGCCGTAATTATTATATTGGTGTTTATACAGAAACGGTAGCAAGCGAATTTCATTATCCTATTTTGCCCCTTTATCGGGTCAATGCCTTTGAAAGCAGGGATAGAGAAGTCCTGCAAGTCTTAACAGCAATCAAAGAAAATCTACCGCTTAGAGAAGTTCCCTTGCGTTCACGACAAGATGTCTTTATATCGGCAAGTTCTTTAGAGAAATTATTCCAAGAGCGTTTTCCGCAAGCCTTGGACAATTTAGAAAAACTTATTTCAGGTATTTCTTATGATTTGGATACGAGTTTGAAATTGCCTCGTTTTAACCCAGCTAGACCAGCCGTAGAAGAGTTGAGAGAACGTGCTGAACTGGGGCTTGCTCAGAAGGGATTGTCTAGTAAAGAATATCAAGATCGTCTTGACCAAGAATTGGCTGTTATTCATGATATGGGCTTTGATGATTATTTCTTGGTCGTTTGGGATTTGCTGCGTTTCGGACGTTCGAATGGCTACTATATGGGAATGGGACGGGGTTCTGCAGTTGGTAGCTTGGTTTCCTATGCCTTGGATATCACAGGGATTGACCCAGTAGAGAAAAATCTGATTTTTGAACGCTTTCTCAATCGTGAACGCTATACCATGCCTGATATTGATATCGATATTCCTGATATTTATCGTCCAGATTTTATCAGATATGTTGGCAATAAATATGGTAGTAAACATGCTGCACAAATCGTTACTTTTTCAACCTTTGGAGCCAAGCAAGCTCTACGAGATGTCTTAAAACGCTTTGGTGTTCCAGAGTATGAATTATCCGCAATTACCAAGAAAATCAGTTTTCGTGACAATCTCAAGTCAGCCTATGAGGGGAATCTCCAGTTTCGTCAGCAAATCAATAGTAAGTTAGAATACCAAAAAGCCTTTGAGATTGCTTGCAAGATAGAGGGCTATCCAAGACAAACCTCTGTCCATGCGGCTGGTGTTGTGATCAGCGACCAAGATTTGACGGACTACATTCCTCTAAAGCATGGTGATGAAATTCCACTGACTCAGTATGATGCTCATGGTGTTGAGGCTAGCGGGCTTTTGAAGATGGACTTTCTGGGACTACGAAATTTGGCCTTTGTCCAGAAAATGCAAGAGTTGCTTGCTGAAACAGAAGGGATTCATCTGAAAATAGAAGAAATCAATTTAGAAGACAAAGAAACGTTAGCTCTTTTTGCTGCTGGTAATACAAAAGGTATCTTTCAATTTGAACAACCTGGTGCCATTCGCCTGCTTAAGCGTGTTCAACCAGTCTGTTTTGAAGATGTTGTAGCAACTACTTCCCTAAATCGACCAGGTGCTAGTGACTATATCAATAATTTTGTGGCAAGAAAGCATGGGCAGGAAGAAGTGACTGTTCTGGATCCAGTACTGGAGGATATTTTGGCTCCAACCTACGGCATTATGCTCTATCAGGAGCAGGTTATGCAAGTTGCCCAGCGTTTTGGCGGATTTAGTCTTGGGAAAGCCGACATTTTGCGTCGAGCTATGGGGAAAAAGGATGCCTCTGCTATGCATGAGATGAGGGCTTCCTTTATCCAAGGTTCATTAGAAGCTGGACATACCGTGGAAAAGGCAGAGCAGGTCTTTGATGTCATGGAGAAGTTTGCAGGTTATGGGTTTAACCGATCTCACGCCTATGCCTACTCAGCCTTGGCCTTCCAGTTGGCTTATTTCAAAACGCATTATCCAGCCATTTTTTATCAGGTCATGTTAAATTCTGCCAACAGTGATTACTTAACAGATGCCCTAGAAGCAGGCTTTGAAGTAGCGCCTCTGTCCATCAACACCATTCCCTATCACGATAAAATTGCAAACAAGGCCATCTATCTAGGATTGAAATCGATTAAGGGAGTCAGCAAGGATTTGGCTCTATGGATTCTTGAAAATAGACCTTATTCTAACATTGAAGATTTTATAGCTAAATTACCTGAGAATTATCTGAAACTTCCCTTGCTAGAACCTTTGGTAAAAGTTGGTCTTTTCGATTCATTTGAAAAAAATCGTCAAAAAGTATTCAATAATTTAGCTAATCTATTTGAATTTGTGAAAGAGTTAGGAAGCTTGTTTGGTGAGACCATCTATAGTTGGCAAGATTCGGAGGACTGGACGGAGCAAGAAAAATTCTATATGGAACAAGAGCTTTTAGGAATAGGTGTTAGCAAACATCCTCTACAAACTATCGCAAGTAAGGCTATTTACCCAATTACTCCTATTAGTAATTTATCAGAAAATAGCTACGCTATTATTTTGGTTGAAGTTCAGAAAATAAAAGTAATTCGTACCAAAAAGGGCGAAAACATGGCTTTCTTACAGGTGGATGACAGTAAGAAAAAATTGGATGTCACTCTCTTTTCAGACTTATATCGTCAGGTTGGACAGGAAATAAAAGAGGGAGCCTTCTACTATATAAAAGGAAAAATCCAGTCACGTGATGGCCGTCTGCAAATGATTGCACAAGAAATAAGAGAAGCAGTTGCTGAACGCTTTTGGATACAGGTGAAAAATCATGAATCGGATCAAGAAATTTCACGTATTTTAGACCAGTATAAAGGCCCAATCCCAGTCATCATCAGGTATGAAGAGGAACAGAAAACAATCGTTTCTCCCCATCATTTTGTAGCTAAATCCAATGAATTAGAAGCGAAATTGAATGAAATGGTTATGAAAACGATTTATCGCTAAAAATACGGAAAATAGAAGAATTTTAAAATCAAATGTGGTATAATTAATAAGAATGTTAAAAGAAAAAGGAGCATAAACCAATATGAAACGTATTGCTGTTTTGACTAGTGGCGGAGACGCACCTGGTATGAACGCTGCTATCCGTGCAGTTGTTCGTCAAGCAATTTCAGAAGGAATGGAAGTGTTTGGTATCTATGACGGATATGCTGGTATGGTTGCTGGTGAAATTCATCCCCTAGATGCAGCTTCAGTAGGAGACATCATTTCTCGTGGTGGTACTTTCCTTCACTCAGCTCGTTACCCAGAGTTTGCTCAACTTGAAGGGCAACTTAAAGGGATTGAGCAATTGAAAAAACACGGAATTGAAGGTGTAGTTGTTATCGGTGGTGACGGATCTTACCACGGTGCTATGCGTTTGACTGAACATGGCTTCCCAGCTATCGGTCTTCCAGGTACAATCGATAATGATATCGTTGGTACTGACTTTACAATCGGTTTTGACACAGCGGTTACGACTGCTATGGACGCTATCGATAAGATTCGTGATACATCATCAAGTCACCGTCGTACTTTTGTTATTGAAGTTATGGGACGTAACGCTGGTGATATCGCTCTTTGGGCAGGTATCGCAACTGGTGCTGATGAAATCATCATTCCTGAAGAAGGATTCAAGATTGAAGATATCGTAGAAAGCATTAAATGTGGTTATGAGTGTGGTAAAAAACACAACATCATCGTCTTGGCTGAAGGTGTGATGTCAGCAGCTGAATTTGGTAAAAAACTAAAAGAAGCTGGGGATACAAGCGACCTTCGTGTAACAGAACTTGGACATATCCAACGTGGTGGTTCTCCAACTGCGCGTGACCGTGTATTGGCGTCACGCATGGGTGCGCATGCTGTTAAACTTCTTAAAGAAGGTATCGGTGGTGTTGCGGTTGGTATCCGTAACGAGAAAATGGTTGAAAACCCAATCCTTGGAACTGCAGAAGAAGGAGCATTGTTTAGCCTTACTGCAGATGGTAAAATTGTGGTTAACAACCCACACAAGGCTGACCTTGAGCTATCTAGCTTGAATAAGAGCTTGTCATAATTTACAATTTAGTTAATAAGACCAAAAAGGTCATATATATAAAGGAGTCACAAAAATCATGAATAAACGTGTAAAAATCGTTGCAACTTTGGGTCCTGCGGTAGAAATCCGTGGTGGTAAAAAATTTGGTGATGATGGATACTGGGGTGAAAAACTTGATGTTGAAGCTTCAGCTAAAAACATTGCTAAATTGATTGAAGCTGGCGCTAACACATTCCGTTTCAACTTCTCACACGGTGACCACCAAGAACAAGGTGAGCGTATGGCAACTGTTAAACTTGCTGAAAAACTTGCAGGTAAAAAGGTTGGTTTCCTTCTTGATACAAAAGGACCAGAAATCCGTACAGAATTGTTCGAAGGTGAAGCTAAAGAGTATTCATACAAAACTGGTGAGAAAATCCGTGTTGCAACTAAACAAGGAATCAAATCAACTCGTGAAGTGATTGCATTGAACGTTGCTGGTGCTCTTGATATCTATGATGATGTTGAAGTTGGTCGTCAAGTGTTGGTTGACGATGGTAAACTTGGTCTTCGTGTGGTTGCTAAAGATGATGCAACTCGTGAATTTGAAGTTGAAGTTGAAAACGATGGTATCATTGCTAAACAAAAAGGTGTGAACATTCCTAACACTAAAATTCCTTTCCCAGCTCTTGCTGAACGCGATAACGACGATATCCGTTTCGGTCTTGAACAAGGTATCAACTTCATCGCGATTTCATTCGTACGTACTGCAAAAGATGTGAACGAAGTTCGTGCAATCTGTGAAGAAACTGGAAATGGACACGTTCAATTGTTCGCTAAAATCGAAAACCAACAAGGTATCGATAACTTGGATGAAATCATCGAAGCTGCTGATGGTATCATGATTGCTCGTGGTGACATGGGTATCGAAGTACCATTCGAAATGGTTCCAGTTTACCAAAAAATGATTATCACTAAAGTCAATGCTGCAGGTAAAGTTGTTATCACTGCAACAAACATGCTTGAAACAATGACTGAAAAACCACGTGCAACTCGTTCAGAAGTATCAGACGTATTTAACGCTGTTATCGACGGAACTGACGCAACAATGCTTTCAGGTGAGTCTGCAAACGGTAAGTACCCACTTGAGTCAGTAACTACAATGGCTACAATCGATAAGAACGCTCAAACTCTTCTTAACGAATACGGACGTTTGAACTCAGATTCATTCGAACGTAACTCTAAGACAGAAGTAATGGCTTCAGCTGTTAAAGATGCTACTAACTCAATGGACATTAAATTGGTTGTAACTCTTACTAAGACAGGTCACACTGCACGTTTGATCTCTAAATACCGTCCAAATGCTGACATCTTGGCATTGACATTCGACGAATTGACAGAACGTGGATTGATGTTGAACTGGGGTGTTATCCCAATGTTGACAGATGCTCCATCATCAACTGACGATATGTTCGAAATTGCTGAACGTAAAGCAGTTGAAGCAGGTCTTGTACAATCTGGTGACGATATCGTTATCGTAGCTGGTGTACCACTTGGAGAAGCTGTTCGTACAAATACAATGCGTATCCGTACAGTACGTTAATTAATAGAAAATAGCCTATCATATCAAGCTTTTATAGCCTGTATGATGGGCTTTTTCGTATATGGGAAAAGTTTACTACTTTTGATTTAATGCAACGGTAGCTAAAGAGTAAATCGTTGCTTGTTCCATACTTTTTGTGATGTGAGTATAAATTTGATTGGTCGTCTTAGCGTCTTTATGGCCTACACGCGACATGATGGTGTGAAGAGGAATATTGCTTTTTACAAGCAAACTAATAAGATATTGAGTGTAAATGTAAATACAGATAAAAACAACTCCTTGATGATTCAAGGAGTTGTCTATAGTTAAATTAGTTTTTTGAAGCTGCTTGGAATTCTGGGTTTTTCCATGCTTCGTCAATGATAGCTTGCAATTCTTTAGCAGATGCTTGCATTTTTTGAGTTTCTGCGTCGTTCAATGGGATATTTACTGGACGAACGATACCATGTGCACCAACAACAGCTGGTTGACCGATAAAGACGTTCTCAACTCCGTATTGACCTTCTTGGAATACTGAAAGTGGAAGTACTGCGTTTTCATCGTCAAGGATTGCTTTAGTGATACGAGCAAGTGCTACTGCGATACCGTAGTATGTTGCACCTTTTTTGTTGATGATTGTGTAGGCTGCATCACGAACACCTTCAAACAATTCAATCAATTCAGCTTCTTGAACATTTTGAGTGTCTTTAAGGAATTCTTCAAGGTTTACACCAGCGATGTTTGCGTGTGACCAAACAGCGAACTCAGAGTCACCGTGTTCACCCATAATGTAGGCGTGAACTGAACGAGCATCAACGTCAAGTTTTTCAGCAAGTGCTTGACGGAAACGAGCTGAGTCAAGTGAAGTACCTGAACCGATAACGCGTTCTTTAGGGAAACCAGAGAATTTCCAAGTTGAGTAAGTCAAAACGTCAACTGGGTTAGCAGCAACAAGGAAGATACCTTTGAAACCTGATTCAACAACTTGAGTTACGATTGATTTGTTGATAGCAAGGTTTTTACCTACAAGGTCAAGACGAGTTTCACCTGGTTTTTGAGGTGCACCTGCAGTGATTACAACAAGGTCAGCGTCTGCACAGTCAGAGTATTGAGCTGCATAGATTTTTTTAGGTGAAGTGAAGGCAAGGGCGTGACTAAGGTCAAGCGCGTCACCAACAGCTTTTTCATGCAATTGTGGAATTTCGATAATTCCAAGCTCTTGTGCAATTCCTTGGTTAACAAGTGCAAAAGCGTAAGATGAACCTACAGCACCATCTCCGACAAGGATAACTTTTTTGTGTTGTTTAGTTGAAGTCATTGTTCTAAACATCTCCTTAATTTTATTCAGGGATTTCCCCAGTTATTTTAATTCTATCACTTTTAAAAAGCTTTGTCACGAATATGCCTTGGAGTTCTTGATGTAAACGTTTTAGCTAATTTGGATACCTGAAATATGGCGGACATTATGGTATAATATTATTAATTACTAATAGTGAAATGAGGCATTTATTAATGCAGGATAGAAATTTAGTGAATGTCAATCTGACAAAGGAGATGAAGACGAGCTTTATCGATTACGCCATGAGTGTTATCGTAGCGCGGGCTCTTCCTGATGTTCGAGATGGCTTGAAACCTGTTCACCGTCGGATTCTCTATGGAATGAATGAATTGGGTGTTACTCCAGACAAACCTCATAAAAAATCTGCTCGTATTACAGGGGATGTCATGGGTAAATATCACCCACACGGTGATTCCTCTATCTATGAAGCCATGGTTCGTATGGCTCAATGGTGGAGCTACCGTTACATGCTTGTTGATGGACATGGAAACTTTGGTTCCATGGATGGTGATGGTGCTGCCGCCCAGCGTTATACTGAGGCACGTATGAGCAAGATTGCTCTGGAAATGCTTCGTGATATCAATAAGAATACGGTTGATTTCGTTGATAATTATGATGCCAATGAGCGTGAACCCTTGGTCTTGCCAGCTCGTTTTCCAAACCTTTTGGTCAATGGAGCAACTGGTATTGCCGTTGGGATGGCTACCAACATTCCCCCTCACAACTTGGGAGAAACCGTTGATGCAGTGAAGTTGGTCATGGACAATCCTGAAGTGACTACCAAGGACTTGATGGAAGTCTTACCTGGTCCAGATTTTCCAACTGGTGCCCTTGTTATGGGGAAATCAGGCATTCATAAGGCTTATGAAACAGGTAAAGGTTCTATTGTCCTTCGTTCTCGTACTGAAATCGAAGAAACTAAGACTGGCCGTGAGCGCATTGTTGTAACAGAATTTCCTTATATGGTCAATAAAACCAAGGTGCATGAGCATATTGTTCGCTTGGTTCAGGAAAAACGCATTGAGGGGATTACAGCAGTACGTGATGAGTCAAACCGTGAAGGTGTTCGATTTGTTATCGAAGTTAAGCGTGATGCCTCAGCAAATGTTATTCTCAATAATCTCTTCAAGATGACTCAGATGCAAACCAACTTTGGTTTCAATATGCTGGCTATCCAAAATGGTGTACCGAAAATCTTGTCCCTTCGTCAGATTTTGGATGCTTATATTGAGCACCAAAAAGAAGTGGTTGTTCGTCGGACACGTTTTGATAAGGAAAAAGCTGAAGCGCGTGCGCATATCTTAGAAGGTCTCTTAATAGCACTAGACCATATCGATGAAGTGATTCGTATCATCCGTGCTAGTGAAACGGATGCGGAAGCACAAGCTGAGTTGATGAGCAAGTTCAAGCTTTCTGAACGCCAAAGTCAGGCTATCCTTGATATGCGTCTTCGTCGTTTGACAGGTTTGGAACGTGATAAGATTCAGTCTGAGTATGATGACCTTTTGGCTCTGATTGCGGATTTGGCAGATATTCTTGCTAAGCCGGAACGTGTTTCTCAAATCATCAAAGATGAATTAGACGAAGTCAAGCGTAAGTTTGGAGACGAACGTCGTACAGAGTTGATGGTTGGTGAAGTTTTGAGTCTTGAAGATGAAGATTTGATTGAAGAATCGGATGTTTTAATTACGCTTTCTAACAAAGGCTACATTAAACGTCTGGACCAAGCTGAGTTTACTGCTCAAAAACGTGGTGGCCGCGGTGTTCAAGGAACAGGTGTTAAGGATGACGATTTTGTCCGAGAGTTAGTGTCAACTAGCACCCATGATCACCTGCTCTTCTTCACAAATAAAGGACGTGTCTATCGTCTGAAAGGTTATGAAATTCCTGAGTATGGTCGGACGGCCAAAGGGCTACCAGTAGTCAATCTTTTGAAATTGGATGAAGGCGAAAGTATTCAAACCATCATCAATGTTGAGTCTGAACGCAGTGATGATGCTTACCTCTTCTTCACAACCCGTCATGGTATTGTGAAGCGAACCAGCGTCAAGGAATTTGCTAACATTCGCCAGAATGGTCTCAAGGCTTTGAACCTCAAGGATGAAGATGAGTTGATTAATGTC
Organism: bacterium; assembly: GCA_905221505.1. Lineage (GTDB taxonomy): Bacteria > Bacillota > Bacilli > Lactobacillales > Streptococcaceae > Streptococcus. Next base: position 51,409 of record CAJNDL010000005.1, on the reverse strand, counting down.
TTGTTGACGGAAGAAGATACGGATATTATCATTGGTACCAAGTTTGGTTATGCAGTTCGATTTAATCAATCGGCCGTTCGTGGCATGAGCCGTATCGCCACTGGTGTAAAAGGTGTTAACCTTCGTGACGGAGACACAGTTGTTGGAGCTAGTGTGATTACAGATCAAGACGAGGTTCTTATCATTACTGAAAAAGGATATGGTAAGCGTACAGTCGCGACTGAATATCCAACAAAAGGTCGTGGTGGTAAAGGGATGAAGACGGCAAATGTGGCTGAGAAAAATGGTCCTCTATCAGGTCTCTTGACTGTGAAAGGTGATGAAGACTTGATGATTATCACTGATACAGGTGTCATGATTCGAACCAATGTTGCCAATATTTCACAAACAGGACGCTCAACTATGGGAGTTAAAGTAATGCGTCTGGATCAAGATGCTAAAATTGTGACCTTTACTACGGTTGCAGCGGCAGAAAAAGAAGAAGTTGGGACAGAAAACGAAACAGAAGGTGAAGCATAATGTCTCAAAAAAATAATAAGAAGAAAAATAAACGAAAAAATCTGCTGACAAATATCCTAGCAGGATTTCTGATACTACTATCAATTGCTTTGATTTTTAATGCTAAAATTCGTGATATTTTCATAGTTTGGAATACCAATAAATACCAAGTTAGTCAGGTATCAAAAGAAAAAATAGAAGAAAATCAGGATACAGAAGGAAATTTTGATTTTGATTCTGTCAATGCTATCTCTTCGGAAGCTGTTCTAGCTTCTCAATGGGATGCTCAAAAATTACCAGTTATCGGCGGAATTGCAGTTCCTGAATTAGAAATGAATCTGCCAATTTTTAAAGGGCTTGATAATGTCAATCTCTTCTATGGTGCTGGTACCATGAAACGCGATCAAGTGATGGGGAAAGGAAATTATAGTCTAGCTAGTCATCATATTTTTGGTGTCAATAATGCTAATAAAATGTTATTTTCTCCTTTAGATAACGCTAAAAATGGTATGAAGATTTATCTAACCGATAAAAATAAAGTTTATACTTATGAAATACGTGAAGTCAAACGGGTTACACCGGATCGTGTTGATGAAGTTGATGATAGAGATGGGGTAAATGAGATTACATTAGTAACCTGTGAAGACCTTGCCGCTACAGAACGTATTATTGTAAAAGGCGATTTGAAAGAAACAAAAGATTATTCACAAACATCTGATGAAATCCTAACAGCTTTCAATCAGCCATATAAACAATTTTATTAATACAAATCAGTGAAATCCTGGATTTCACTGATTTTTTAAGATTTTCATAAAAATAAACTGTTATGAAATACAGAAAACGTTTCCTAAAATCGAAAGTTTGTGATATAATTATCAGGTAAAAAATTTTTAGGAGTTTATTATGGTTTCTTCAGAATTTATCTCAAAGATTGAATTTGCTTGCAAGAAGAAAGAAAGTCTTTATAGCCAAAGCAAATTTAAGTATGCAATTCGTTCTATGTTCGCAGGTGCATTTTTAACCTTCAGTACAGCTGCTGGTGCAGTTGGAGCTGACTTGATTAATAAAATCGCACCAGGTAGTGGACGCTTTCTCTTCCCCTTTGTCTTTGCTTGGGGATTGGCCTACATTGTTTTCTTGAATGCCGAGTTGGTAACATCAAACATGATGTTCTTGACTGCTGGTAGTTTCTTGAAAAAAATCTCTTGGAGAAAAACAGCAGAGATTTTACTATACTGTACCTTGTTCAATCTTATCGGAGCATTGATAGCAGGTTGGGGCTTCGCTCACTCGGCAGCCTATGCAAATCTGACTCACGATAGCTTTATTTCAGGGGTTGTTGAGATGAAGTTAGGCCGTTCAAATGAGCTAGTCTTACTTGAAGGTATTTTAGCCAATATCTTTGTAAACATTGCCATTCTTTCATTTGTTTTGGTCAAAGATGGTGGTGCCAAACTTTGGCTTGTGTTGTCAGCAATTTACATGTTTGTATTCTTAACAAATGAGCACATTGCGGCGAACTTTGCTTCTTTCGCGATTGTGAAATTCAGTGTTGCTGCTGATTCAATTGCTAACTTCGGTGTTGGAAATATGCTTCGTCACTGGGGAGTAACCTTCATCGGAAACTTTATCGGAGGAGGCCTCTTGATGGGTCTTCCATATGCCTTCCTCAATAAAAACGAAGATACTTATGTAGATTAAGAAAATGAGCACGATTGATTCGTGCTTTTTTGTTTTGTAAGAAGTAATAGTCGCTCCTTATATCAAAATATAGAAAAGAGGTATTAGTCAAGATAGGTCGATAGTGCTACAATATCCTTAATCAAACTATTTGGAGGTCTCCTTATGACTCGTGATTTTAAATTTGAAACTCTACAATTGCATGCTGGTCAAGTTGTGGATCCAGCAACTAAGTCTCGTGCAGTGCCAATTTATCAAACAACATCCTTCGTTTTTGATGATACGCAGGAAGGTGCTGATCTGTTTGCCTTGAGAAAACCAGGGAATATCTATACTCGTATTACCAACCCTACGCTGCTTTTGAAGAAAGAATCGCTGCCCTTGAAGGTGGTGTCGGAGCACTTGCAACAGCATCAGGTATGGCCGCAGTGACTTATACGATTTTGGCGCTTGCCCACGCTGGTGACCACGTGGTGGCAGCCTCAACTATTTACGGTGGGACCTTCAATCTTTTGAAAGAAACCCTTCCTCGTTATGGTATCACAACAACCTTTGTCGATGTGGATAATTTGGAGGAAGTGGAAGCAGCTATCGGTGACAATACCAAGCTTGTCTTGATTGAAACCTTGGGCAATCCCTTGATTAACATTCCTGATTTGGAAAAATTGGCAGAGATTGCGCATAAACATCAGATTCCACTTGTTTCTGATAATACTTTTGCTACACCTTATTTGATTAATGTCTTTTCTCACGGTGTAGATATTGCCATTCACTCTGCGACTAAGTTTATCGGTGGTCATGGTACGACTATTGGAGGAGTGATTGTCGATAGTGGTCGTTTTGACTGGGCGGCTTCAGGGAAATTCCCTCAATTTGTTGAGGAAGATCCAAGTTACCATAACTTGAGCTATACTCGTGATGTTGGTGCTGCAGCCTTTATTATCGCTGTTCGTGTTCAACTGCTTCGTGATACGGGTGCTGCCTTGTCTCCATTTAATGCCTTCCTCTTGCTCCAAGGGCTTGAAACCCTTTCTCTTCGTGTAGAACGTCATGTGCAAAATGCAGAGAAAATTGTTGATTTCCTTGTCAACCATCCTAAGGTAGAGAAGGTAAATTATCCAAAACTAGCAGACAGTCCTTATCATGCCTTGGCTGAGAAATATTTACCAAAAGGTGTGGGTTCAATCTTTACCTTCCATGTCAAAGGTGGGGAGGCAGAAGCCCGTAAGGTAATTGATAATTTGGAAATCTTCTCTGACCTTGCGAACGTAGCGGATGCCAAGTCTCTGGTTGTTCATCCAGCCACAACCACTCACGGTCAATTGTCAGAAAAAGACCTAGAAGCAGCTGGTGTCACACCAAACCAAATCCGCTTGTCTATTGGACTTGAAAATGTAGAGGATTTGATCGAAGACTTGCGCTTGGCCTTGGAAAAAATTTAAAGAAAAAGAAGATAAACAGTGGGTTTCGACTCGCTGTTTTTGATTTTCCCTTAGGCATGATATAATGGTTACAGAAGCCTAGAAAGAGGAACGATATGAACGAAATCAAATGCCCTAACTGTGGGGAAGTCTTTACAGTAAATGAAAGCCAGTATGCCGAACTCTTGTCCCAAGTGAGAACGGCAGAGTTTGATAAGGAATTACACGACCGCATGAAGCAGGAACTGGCCTTGGCTGAGCAAAAGGCTATGAATGAACAACAGATTAAACTGGCTCAAAAAGACCAAGAAATTGCTCAATTGCAGAGTCAAATCCAAAACTTTGGTACAGAAAAAGAATTGGCCAAGAAAGAAGTTGAACAGACAAGTCATGAGGCCTTATTAGCAAAGGACAAGGAAGTGCAGGCCTTGGAAAACCAATTGGCCACCTTGCGTTTAGAGCATGAAAATCAACTGCAAAAGACCCTTTCTGACCTTGAAAAAGAACGAGATCAGGTCAAAAATCAGTTGCTATTACAAGAAAAGGAAAATGAGTTGTCTTTGGCTTCTGTTAAACAAAACTATGAAGTCCAGCTTAAAGCAGCCAGTGAACAAGTCGAATTTTACAAGAATTTCAAGGCTCAACAATCCACAAAAGCGATTGGGGAAAGTCTGGAACAGTATGCAGAAAGTGAGTTTAACAAGATCCGCAGTTTTGCCTTTCCAAATGCTTACTTTGAGAAGGATAACAAGGTTTCTGCGCGTGGGTCTAAAGGGGACTTTATCTTCCGTGAGAGTGATGAAAATGGGGTGGAAATCATTTCCATCATGTTTGAGATGAAAAATGAAGCGGACGGCACAGAGAAGAAGCACAAGAATGCAGATTTCTATAAGGAATTGGATAAGGACCGTCGTGAAAAGAACTGTGAGTATGCCGTGTTGGTGACCATGCTTGAGGCAGATAACGACTACTTTAACACAGGGATTGTTGACGTTAGTCACGAGTATGAAAAGATGTATGTGGTTCGTCCTCAGTTCTTTATCCAGCTGATTGGTCTCTTGCGTAATGCGGCGCTTAATTCTCTTAAATACAAGCAGGAGCTGGCCTTGGTGCGTGAACAAAACATTGATATTACACATTTTGAAGAAGACTTGGATGCCTTTAAACTAGCTTTTGCTAAGAACTACAATTCAGCTTCGACCAACTTTGGCAAAGCTATCGATGAAATCGACAAGGCTATCAAACGCATGGAAGAGGTTAAGAAGTTCCTAACCACATCCGAAAACCAACTCCGTCTTGCAAACAACAAACTGGAAGATGTCTCCGTCAAAAAATTAACTCGGAAAAATCCAACTATGAAAGCGAAATTTGAAGCACTGAAGGGGGAATGAGGAAGCAGTGGAAAATGAATTATTAGTATTGAATACTGAAGAAGTAAATGAGTCTGAAAATTTAAACTATGATGAGTTAGAAGAACTATTGGAACAGCAATTTACAATGGAGTTCTCTAATCTTGAGAAATTAGAACTAGAATGTAAAGAAATTAGTTTACCGGATAAATTAGGAGATGTCATTTTAGATGAAATTTGGAGTCAATTTGCGAACCAAATTGGTTTAGATATGACAAGCGACACGCTTCTTAAGCAGTATAACGATAAAAATCCTAATGGTTATACAAAAGAAGAGGGTGCTAAAATAATGAAAGATAAAAGGTATACTGATGCAAATAATGCTATGAAAGAAAGGCAAAAAAATGGAAATTTAAAGGATGAATATACTGGAAAAACAATAAAAATTAACGAAAAAGCTAATTTGGATCACGTCATACCAAGAAAACAGATTTTTGAAAACACATGGAGGAAAATTGCAGATATTGAAACTGCTGATTTAGCAAATAAAAAGGAAAATTTTGCAGCAACTAATGAATCGCTGAATAAAAGTAAAGGAGCAACATCAAATAGTGACTATATAAAGAATAGAGAAGCGAGAGAAAAAAATCTAAAAGAACAAGTTGAAAGAGCTAATAAAAAAATTGATAAGATGAATATCTCGGATGCCGAAAAGCGAAATCTTAAGGCTGAAAATAATAAAAAATTAAATGATAAATTGGCTGCTGATTCAGATAAGATGATTAAAGCTGAAAAAAGTGCAAAGAAAGCTATGTATAAACCAATAGCAAAGAAAGCTGCGGTTAGAATGGCGAACAAGGCAGGTAAAGACGCAGTTAAAGCTATGTTTGTTGCAGCGTTATTTGGGATGTTGAAAGAAATAATGAATGCTTTGGTTCGTTTTTTTAAATCTAAAAAACGATCGTTTGATACATTCTTAGATGAAATGAAAAATGCACTTCATTCCTTCTTTGGTAAAATTAGAGATTTTATTAAAGTGGGTGTAGACAGTTTTGTTGGAAGTATAGTGGGGGAAATTATTGGAGCAATCAATCAAAAACTTCAAAAAATCACAAACGTAGTTAAACAAATATTTGGCTCAATAAGAGAAAGTATTTCTTATTTATCAAACCCTGAAAACCAGTCTCATTCTACTGAGATTAAAATTGCCCATATTTCAAAAATCATTATTTCTGCATTAGTAGGTGTAGGAGCAATGTTTTTAGGAGAGTATTTTGAAAATTATTTTAAAAAAATAAAAGCCTTCAATAAAGAAATTAAATATTTAGGAAAAATTGCAAATATTCTAGGAATGTTTTTAGCTAGTTTACTAACCGGAATTTTGGGAGCAATAATTATTAATGGAATTGATCAATTTATTTCCAGAAAGTTAATTGAGGAAAATCAAAAGAAACAAGCTAATAAGAAGAACGAATTGCTAAGAATTCAGGATGTTCAAATTTTTGTTGCCGAGCAAAATGTTGCTGTTAAGCGAAATGATATCTTCAGTAAGATGGCTAAGAACCATCAAAAACTAAGAGAACTACTTGGCAATGTTGATGAAGAGTTTTCTAATTTAAAGATTGATTTCAAACAGCGATTATTAGCTAATGAAATTTACTTTGATGAAAAGCAAAGTGAACTTGAAGAAATGCAAAATGCATTAAACGATTTATTATAGGAGAATGTTATGTCAGAAGAATTAGAGATTCAAGTTTTAGCAAATTCTGAAAGATTTAATGAAAAAAAACAAGAGCTAAAAGCCTTTAGTGAAGAGATCCCTGAACAGTCAGATTTACCAACAGTTCCAACAGATGATCCTATGTTAGGATTTATTGGAATGGAATATGATGTTAAGGGTAAAGATTTGAACGCTCTTACTGATGCTGTTCAAAATAGAATGATTGAACAAAATATTCACATAAAAAAGATTATTCAAGAATTTAATACTATTTACGAAACTTTCCAAATATTGGATGATGAGTATATTCAAAGTATTTCAAAATCTTTGATTGCAGCCAAAGAGGCAAATAATAAAGCTATACAGGGATTGCACGAAATAGAAGAATATCAAACTGGTAATAAAAAATTATTAGATGATGTTTTTAAACAGAATAAAGATTTAATTGATATATTGAAGAAACATCATAACAAGCTAGAAGAGTTAGAACAACTTGAAGATAAGCAAAGTGAAATTCAAATTGAAATTGATAGTTTAAAAGCGAAGCTAAAATCATTAGTGAAAATAGAAAATAGTTTTAACGATTTGCATTTACAAGTTGAAGAAACACAAAATAATCTTAAAAACGATGTAGACAAGATGAATGTTCGATTAATAGAGGAAGGTAAAAATCTTACTTTAATTGTCGAGAAATTTCAAACTGAACTAGAGGAAAAACAAAAAGAGATTAGTTTCCTTAGAAAAGGATTCTATACTCTTGGAGTCGCTGTTGTTATAATAGTATTATTTCTATTGTTTAAAGGAATGTAGATGATTAGTGAAACTTATTTAAAATTGTTAAAATCGGAAGTGAAAAAACTGGATGATTTAACAAATAGTACTTATGAATTAGAAGTAATTCTTCAAGATATTGTTAATAATGTTAAAAATGCTGACTTAGAGTTTATAAAACTATTAGGAAACTTAACTACTAAAGAGACATTCTCTAAAATCAAAGATAAGCAAACTAGCATATTGGAATTATTATATAAATATCTTGGCTCTAGAGTTATTGATACAAATTATTTGATTTTGAAAGAAACAAATAATAAATCATTTGAAGCACTAGCAAATGATTTAAAGTCATTAATAGGTTTAGAAAATGTGAAGAAAGAGATTGAAGATCTAGTCGCATTTAATAAAGTTCAACAAAGTAGAGAAAAAATCGGTCTTAAAAAAACAAATAGAACTATGCATATGGCGTTTTTAGGTAATCCAGGTACTGGTAAGACAACAGTTGCTAGAATTGTTGGTAATATGTATCGTTCTCTAGGAATACTAAGTAAAGGTCACTTTATAGAGGCAAGTAGAACAGACTTAATAGCAGAATATCAAGGACAGACGGCTTCGAAAGTGAAGAGATTGATACAAAAAGCCAAAGGTGGTGTATTGTTTATTGATGAAGCATATAGTATTACTGAAAACGATAAAAGTGATAGTTATGGTCGAGAGTGTTTAACTGAGTTAACAAAAGCATTAGAAGATTATCGTGATGATTTGGTGGTTATTGTTGCTGGATATGATGAATTAATGAAAAAATTTTTTGAATCTAATCCTGGGTTAAAATCAAGATTTAATTATTTTATTACGTTTGAAGATTATACTGTGGACCAAATGTTTGATATTTTTCTTTCATATTGCAAAATTGAAGAGTACATTTTGCATGATTCTGCAAAAGAAAAATTAAAAAAATATTTAGAATTACATAGTTGCAATCCTGAAAATAAAAATGCAAATGGGCGATTTGTAAGAAATGTATTTGACAGGATAATTATGAACCAAGCAATAAGATTAGCCACACTATCTTTTGTTACAAAAGATAATTACATTACAATTCTTGAAGAAGATATTTTATGAATGAAATTAGAAAGCAAAAATGAACGGTATTATCAACTTAAAAAAAGAAGCGGGGATGACCTCGCATGATGCGGTTTTTAAACTGCGTAAGATTTTGGGAACTAAGAAAATTGGTCATGGTGGGACCTTGGATCCGGATGTAGTGGGTGTTTTGCCGATTGCGGTTGGCAAGGCGACACGCATGGTCGAGTTCATGCAGGATGAGGGTAAGGTCTATGTGGGGGAGATTACTCTCGGCTATTCAACGACGACAGAGGATGCTAGTGGGGAAGTGGTCGAAGAGGCCCCTGTTTTGTCGCCCTTGGATGAAAATCTTGTTGATGAAGCGATAGCCAATTTGACTGGGTCTATTACCCAGATTCCGCCTATGTACTCGGCTGTCAAGGTCAATGGTCGTAAGCTTTATGAGTATGCGCGTGCTGGTCAGGAAGTGGAACGTCCAGAACGTCAGGTGACCATTTATCAATTTGAACGAACAAGTCCGATTTCTTATGACGGAGAACTTGCACGCTTTACTTTTCGTGTGAAATGCAGTAAGGGAACTTATATCCGTACTTTGTCAGTTGACTTGGGAGAGAAGCTTGGTTATGCAGCCCATATGTCACATCTGACACGGACTAGTGCGGCAGGTTTACAACTGGAGGATGCTCTTACCTTGGAAGAAATTGCTACAAAAGTGGAGGCTGGGCAATTAGACTTTCTCCATCCTCTAGAGATTGGGACAGGGGACCTCGTCAAAGTTTTCCTAAGTCCAGAAGAGGCTACAGAAGTGCGCTTTGGTCGTTTTATCGAGCTCGACCAAACAGACCAAGAATTGGCTGCTTTTGAAGGCGATAAATTGCTAGCCATTCTAGAAAAACGGGACAATCTCTATAAGCCAAGAAAGGTTTTTAGCTAATCTAACTGGGGTGTAGGGATTAGAATTCTTTTCATAGACTATCCAAATCAGACTATAAATTTTACAAAAAATGTGATAGAATAGACGACGGATAAAAAAACGGAGGATAGCATGCAAAATAGACCAATCATTATCGGAGTGACAGGTGGTTCTGGTGGAGGAAAAACCAGTGTTTCAAGAGCCATTTTATCGCATTTCCCTGATGAAAAGATTTCCATGATTGAGCATGATTCATACTACAAGGATCAGTCTCATTTGACCTTTGAAGAGCGTGTCAAAACTAACTATGACCATCCTTTTGCCTTTGATACAGACTTGATGATCGAGCAGATTAAGGAATTGTTGGCAGGGCGTCCGGTGGACATTCCGACTTATGACTATACAGAGCATACACGGAGTAGCAAGACTTATCGTCAAGAGCCTCAAGATGTCTTTATCGTTGAGGGGATTTTGGTCTTGGAGGACAAGCGTCTGCGTGATTTGATGGATATCAAGATTTTTGTAGATACGGATGATGATGTACGCATTATTCGTCGTATCAAGCGTGATATGGAAGAACGTGGACGTAGCCTTGATAGCGTTATTGACCAGTACTTAGGTGTGGTTAAACCTATGTATCACCAGTTTATTGAGCCAACCAAGCGATATGCTGATATCGTTATTCCTGAAGGGGTTAGCAATACAGTTGCTATCGATCTGTTGACGACCAAGATTGCAAAGATTTTGGAAGAAGCTCGAAACAGCAAATAAACAGATGTGGAGGCCTTGCCTCCTTTTTCTATTTTCTCCTCATAATGGTATATAAATGAAGATTTTTAGGCATATTTTTGGTATAATAATACCCATGAAAGAGCAAGGAAATGAATAGTAGGTGGAGATGGAAAAGTATTTATCGGTAACAACTTTGACCAAGTATTTGAAAATGAAATTCGATAAAGACCCTTACTTGGAACGGGTCTATTTAACTGGTCAAGTTTCCAACTTTCGTAAACGGCCTACTCACCAATATTTCTCCCTGAAAGACGACCATGCGGTCATTCAAGCGACCATCTGGTCTGGGATTTATCAGAAATTAGGCTTCGACCTGGAAGAAGGAATGAAAATCAATGTGATTGGGCGTGTACAGGTCTATGAACCAAGCGGTAGCTACTCGATCATCATTGAAAAGGCTGATCCTGATGGGGTTGGGGCGCTTGCGATTCAGTTTGAACAACTCAAGAAAAAATTGACAGAAGAAGGCCTGTTTCAAGAACGCTTCAAGCAACCTCTTCCCCAATTTTCTAAGAGAATTGGTGTGGTGACAAGTCGTAGTGGAGCCGTTATTCGAGATATTATCACGACCGTCAGCAGGCGATTTCCAGGTGTCGATATTCTTCTCTATCCGACCAAGGTTCAAGGTGAAGGGGCTGCAGAGGAAATTGCTCGAAATATTGCGCGTGCTAATCAACGGGACGATTTGGATTTGCTGATTATTGGTCGTGGTGGGGGTTCTATCGAGGATCTCTGGGCCTTTAACGAAGAAATTGTGGTACGAGCGATTTTTGAATCTCGTTTACCAGTTATCTCTAGTGTGGGGCATGAGACGGATGTGACTTTAGCGGATTTTGTGGCAGATCGTCGCGCTGCGACACCAACAGCTGCTGCTGAACTAGCAACACCTGTGACCAAGTTGGATCTATTAGCTCATTTGCAAAATCAGGAAAAACGGATGGCAACGGCAGTCCGAAATGTCCTATCTAAGAAACAAGAATCTTTGAAAAAATGCAGTCAGTCAGTCATCTTTAGACAGCCAGAGCGCTTGTATGATGGTTATTTGCAACGATTGGACCAACTGCAACTGCGATTAAAACAAAGTTTGCGAACACGGATTTCTGATAGCAACCAATTAGTACAAGCAAGGACACATCAACTGGTGCAATTATCACCTGTTACAAAAATCCAGCGTTATCAAGACCGCCTAGGTCAGTTGGATAAGCTCCTACGTAGCCAAATGGCGCTGGTTTATGATGCCAAGGTTGCTGAAGTCAAGCGACTTTCAGAAGCCTTGCTCATGTTGGATACCAGTCGTATCGTGGCGCGTGGCTACGCTATTGTCAAAAAAGAAGAGTCAGTTGTGGATTCAGTTGAAACTTTGAAGAAAAAAGACCAAGTAACGCTTTTGATGCGAGATGGTCAAGTAGAATTAGAGGTTAAAGATGTCAAAACAAAAGAAATTTGAGGAAAATCTAGCAGAACTGGAGACCATTGTCCAAAGTTTGGAAAATGGAGAGATTGCTTTGGAAGATGCGATTGCGGCCTTTCAAAAGGGCATGGTCTTGTCAAAAGAGCTCCAAGCGACGCTGGACAAGGCTGAAAAGACCTTGGTTAAGGTCATGCAAGAAGACGGAACAGAAAGTGATTTTGAATGAAGAAGCAAGAAAAATTAGCTCTTGTTGAGTCGGCTTTGGAAGACTTTTATGGAGACCAGCAGTTTGCCTCTAGTTTGCGTGAGTCTGTGCTCTATTCCATTCATGCTGGTGGCAAGCGTATTCGACCTTTTCTCTTGTTAGAAGTTCTGGAAGCCTTGCATATTGCCATCAAACCTGCTCACGCGCAGGTGGCCGCTGCCTTGGAAATGATTCATACAGGGAGCTTGATTCACGATGATCTTCCTGCTATGGATGATGATGATTATCGTCGAGGGCGTTTGACCAATCATAAGAAATTCGGTGAAGCGATGGCCATTTTGGCAGGAGATGCTTTATTCCTGGATCCTTATGCCTTGATAGCGCAGGCAGATTTGCCAAGTCAGATCAAGGTGGACTTGATTGCCAACTTATCCCTTGCTTCAGGAAGTCTAGGTATGGTAGCAGGGCAGGTTTTGGACATGGAAGGCGAACACCAGCATTTGTCCTTGAAAGAACTTCAGACCATTCATGCCAATAAGACTGGGAAGCTACTAGCCTATCCCTTCCAAGCGGCTGCTATTATAGCTGAATTGGCACCTGAAATGCAAGCAAAACTTAAAACTGTAGGTGAATTGATTGGACTTGCCTTTCAAGTTAGAGACGATGTGCTAGATGTGACAGCTAGTTTTGAGGAAATCGGCAAGACTCCTCAAAAGGATTTGCAGGCAGAAAAGTCAACCTATCCTGCCTTGTTGGGCTTGGAAGAGGCCATTGCCTTTTGTAACCAAACCCTAGATCAAGCTAATGCCAAATTAGAAGAAATTGCCCAGCAAGTTCCCTTTGAGATAGAATCAATTGTAAGTGTAGTAGAAAGTTTGAGAATCAATGGCTAAGGAAAGAGTAGATGTACTAGCTTATAAACAGGGCTTGTTTGAAACGCGAGAACAGGCCAAGCGCGGTGTCATGGCTGGACTAGTCGTAGCAGTCCTGAATGGAGAACGGTTTGATAAACCAGGGGAGAAAATCCCAGACGCCACCGAGCTAAAACTCAAGGGTGAAAAACTCAAGTATGTTAGCCGTGGTGGCTTGAAATTGGAAAAAGCCTTGCAGGTCTTTGATTTGTCAGTTGATGGAGTGACCACGATTGATATCGGGGCTTCTACTGGAGGCTTTACCGACGTCATGTTGCAAAATGGTGCTGAGTTAGTCTTTGCAGTTGATGTTGGTACCAATCAGTTGGCTTGGAAACTACGCCAAGACCCACGTGTTGTCAGCATGGAGCAGTTCAATTTCCGCTATGCTGAAAAGACTGACTTTGAAAAGGAACCGAGCTTTGCCAGTATTGATGTGAGTTTCATTTCCCTCAGTCTGATTTTGCCAGCCTTGCACCGAGTGTTAGCTGATCAAGGTCAGGTTGTGGCTCTGGTTAAGCCTCAGTTTGAGGCAGGACGTGAGCAGATTGGGAAAAATGGAATTATTCGAGATGCCAAGGTTCATCAAAATGTCCTTGAATCTGTCACAGCTATGGCAGTAGAGGAAGGCTTTTCAGTCCTTGGTTTGGACTTTTCTCCCATCCAAGGTGGACATGGAAATATTGAGTTTTTAGCGTATTTGAAAAAAGAAGAGTCAGCAAGCAATCAGGTTCTTGCTGAGATTGAAGAAGTAGTAGAGAGGGCGCATAGTCAATTTAAAAATGAATAAAAAAGAGAGACTTGAAAAAATTAGACGATTTGTGACAGATTATCAAATCGGTACGCAAGAAGAAATCGTAGAACATTTGAAAGAAGCAGGCATCACTGCCACTCAGGCGACGGTATCCCGAGATATCAAAGAGCTAGGTATTGTCAAAATTCCTTTGAGAGACAACACCTATGTCTATGAATTGCCAAAATCAATCGTAAAAAGTTTGCAACTGGCTGAAGACAATATTGAGTCAGCCGAATTGATGGACAAGATGATCAATCTACAAGTTATCCCAGGAAATACGGCTTTTGTAAAAGCTCAGTTAATCGAGACTTTTGCGAACAAGATTTTTAGCTGTTTAGCTGATGATAGCTCGATTTTAGTCATTGCCAGAAGTGAAAGTCTAGCTGAGGAAATCTTTGAACAAGTAAAAAATTGGTAGGTCTATATGTTACTTGAAATTTCGATAAAAAACTTTGCCATTATTGAGGCTATTTCCCTCAATTTTGAGAAGGGAATGACTGTCCTGACTGGTGAGACAGGTGCAGGGAAGTCGATTATCATTGATGCCATGAATATGATGTTGGGAGCTCGTGCAACGACAGATGTTATTCGTCATGGTGCACCAAAGGCAGAGATTGAGGGGCTTTTCTCAGTTGAGAATAGTCGCCTTTTACAGGAAATTTTTGATGAGCAAGGTTTGGAATTGGGGGATGAGATTATCATCCGTCGAGAAATTCTGCAAAATGGTCGTAGTATTAGCCGTGTAAATGGCCAGATGGTCAATCTATCTGTCTTGCGTGCCATTGGGCAACATCTGGTGGATATTCATGGCCAGCATGACCAAGAGGAGTTAATGCGTCCTCAACTACACATCCAGATGTTGGATGAATTTGGCGATGTAGCTTTTTGGGACTTAAAAGAAACCTACCAGACTAGTTTTGATGCCTATCGAAAAATGCGCAAGCAGGTTCTGGAAGTCAAGAAAAACCAACAGGAACATAAGGCTCGTATTGAAATGTTGGAATTTCAAATGGCAGAGATTGAGGCGGCTAATTTGCAAGCAGGGGAAGACTTGGATCTCAACCAAGAGCGAGATAAACTCCTCAACCATAAAAATATTGCAGATACCCTAACCAATGCCTACAGCATGTTAGACAATGAAGAGTTTTCAAGTCTAGCTAATGTTCGTTTAGCCATGAATGACATGGAAAGTGTCGAAGAATATGACCCTGACTACCGTGAAATTTCAAGTTCTCTGTCTGAGACCTACTATGTCTTAGAAGATATTAGCAAGCGTCTGGAAGCTATCATTGAGGACCTTGATTTTGACGGCAATCGTCTCATGCAAGTCGAGAATCGTTTGGACCTTCTTCATACCATTACTCGTAAGTATGGTGGAACTGTGGATGATGTCTTGCTGTATTTTGCCAAAATTACAGAAGAATACAATCTTTTGACAGGTAATAACCTTTCTTCTGAGGACATGGAAGCAGAGCTTAAGAAGTTGGAAGTTAATCTTGTCGATTTGGCAGGTCAGCTTGCATCTGCTCGTCATGATTTGGCTCAGCAGCTCGAAGCTGAGATTAAACAAGAACTTCAAGACCTTTATATGGAAAAAGCCCAGTTTCAGGTTCGTTTTAGCAAGGGCAAATTCAGCCGTGAGGGCAATGAAACAGTTGAGTTTTACATTTCAACCAACCCTGGCGAAGACTTTAAACCCTTGGTTAAGGTTGCATCTGGTGGGGAATTATCCCGTCTCATGCTAGCTATTAAATCTGCCTTTTCACGTAAAGAAGGCAAGACCAGCATCGTCTTTGATGAAGTGGATACGGGAGTTTCAGGTCGTGTAGCTCAGGCTATTGCGCAGAAAATTCACAAGATTGGCCAGCATGGTCAGGTTTTGGCTATTTCCCATTTGCCACAAGTGATTGCGATTGCGGATTATCAATTCTTTATTGAGAAGATTAGCAATGAGCATTCAACGATTTCGACTGTTCGTCTTTTGACGGTTGAAGAGCGAGTTGAGGAAGTTGCCAAGATGTTGGCTGGTGATGATGTGACGGAAGCAGCCCTGACGCAAGCCAGAGAATTGTTGAGAAACAGGGAGAAATAAGATGACAGACTATTATGTAATTGGAGATGTTCACGGAAAAGCTGGGATGCTAGAAGACCTTCTCAAAACATGGGATGGTCAGACCCAGTTGCTCTTTTTGGGTGATTTGATTGACCGCGGTGAGGATAGTCGTCGTGTTCTAGAGATGGTTAAGGACTTGGTGGACAATCAAGGGGCAATCTGTTTGTCAGGAAATCACGAGTATATGTTTTTGACTTGGCTCGATGACCCAGAAGAAAGTTATGACCACTATCGTCGCAATGGTGGAGATACAACCATTAACTCTATTCTAGGTCGTCCCTTGGATGCACCAGTTGATGGAGTAGAAGATGCCAAGCGTGTTGCTACTGAAGCGGCAGATTTGGTCGAATTTATTCGTCAAATGCCGTTTGTGGTAGAGACAGACAAGTATATCTTTGTTCATGCAGGTATTGATTTAACCTTGGATGATTGGCATGAAACCACAGATTATAAAAAAGTCTGGCTTAGAAAACCATTCCACGAAGCCGAAAATCATACTGGAAAAACCATTGTCTTTGGTCATACACCAGTTTATGGTTTGTTGAAGCAAGACCGAGGTACAGCTGAACTTTGGACTACAGAAGATGGCAAGATTGGCATGGACGGAGGAGCTGTTTATGGTGGTGTCCTTCATGGGATTGTCTTTACTGACCAAGGAATGACAGAACACCACTTTATCGAAAATGACGGCTTTGTTGCTGAAGATTAGTACTCCTAGCAGGGTATGGTCTTGTCAAAATATCAAAAACAATTTATAATAAATAGATACCCTGAAAGGAAGAGAATCATGAACTTAGAAGAATTGAAAAAACGACAGGAGAAGATCCGTAACTTCTCTATTATCGCCCATATTGACCACGGAAAGTCGACTCTTGCAGACCGCATTTTGGAAAAGACTGAGACGGTTTCTAGTCGTGAAATGCAGGCCCAGCTTTTGGACAGCATGGATCTAGAGCGGGAGCGTGGGATTACCATTAAACTCAATGCCATCGAGCTGAATTATACTGCTAAAGATGGGGAAACTTATATTTTCCACTTGATAGATACGCCGGGGCACGTAGACTTTACCTATGAAGTTTCGCGTTCGCTAGCTGCCTGTGAGGGGGCTATTTTGGTGGTCGATGCTGCTCAAGGGATTGAGGCTCAAACCCTTGCCAACGTTTATCTAGCCTTGGACAATGATTTGGAAATCATGCCAGTCATTAATAAAATTGACCTGCCAGCTGCAGATCCAGAGCGCGTGCGTACAGAAATTGAGGATGTCATTGGTTTGGATGCTAGCGAAGCAGTACTAGCATCAGCTAAAGCTGGTATTGGTATCGAAGAAATTCTCGAGCAAATCGTAGAAAAAGTGCCAGCGCCAACAGGTGATGTGACGGCGCCGCTTAAGGCCTTGATTTTCGACTCTGTTTACGATGCTTACCGTGGGGTTATCCTCCAAGTTCGCGTCATGGACGGAGTGGTCAAACCAGGCGATAAGATTCAGCTCATGAGCAATGGCAAGACCTTTGATGTTACCGAAGTCGGTATTTTTACACCCAAAGCAGTTGGTCGTGATTTCCTTGCGACTGGTGACGTTGGTTATATTGCGGCTTCTATCAAGACGGTTCAGGACACTCGTGTCGGGGATACCGTTACCTTGGCAACCAATCCTGCGGCAGAGCCATTACATGGCTACAAGCAGATGAATCCTATGGTTTTTGCGGGTCTCTATCCAATCGAATCAAACAAGTACAATGACCTCCGTGAAGCGCTTGAAAAATTGCAACTGAATGATGCCAGCTTGCAGTTTGAACCAGAAACATCTCAGGCACTTGGATTTGGTTTCCGTTGTGGATTCCTTGGACTTCTCCATATGGATGTTATCCAAGAGCGTTTAGAGCGTGAGTTTAACATTGACCTCATCATGACAGCTCCGTCTGTTATTTACAAAGTTAATTTGACTGACGGTGAATCAATGGATGTGTCAAACCCGTCTGAGTTTCCAGACCCAACCAAAATTGCTACCATTGAGGAACCTTATGTTAAAGCTCAAATCATGGTACCGCAGGAGTTTGTAGGAGCAGTGATGGAATTGGCTCAACGTAAGCGTGGGGATTTTGTGACCATGGATTATATTGATGACAATCGTGTTAATATTATCTATCAAATTCCTCTTGCTGAAATCGTCTTTGACTTCTTTGATAAACTTAAGTCTTCGACACGTGGTTATGCCAGCTTTGACTATGAATTGTCAGAGTATCGCCCATCTAAGCTAGTCAAAATGGATATCCTTCTCAATGGAGACAAGGTGGATGCCCTCAGCTTTATCGTTCACAAGGACTTTGCCTACGAACGTGGGAAACTCATCGTTGATAAGCTCAAGAAAATCATACCTCGTCAACAATTTGAAGTTCCGATTCAAGCAGCAATTGGACACAAGATTGTTGCTCGTACAGATATCAAGGCCCTTCGTAAGAACGTACTTGCCAAGTGTTATGGTGGTGACGTTTCTCGTAAACGTAAACTGCTTGAAAAACAAAAAGCTGGTAAGAAACGCATGAAAGCTATCGGATCAGTAGAAGTTCCGCAAGAAGCCTTCTTAAGCGTCTTGAGTATGGATGAAGAATAAGTTATCAGAATTGTTTTTCTTGTTAATAGGAAATTTATATAAGAATCAATAGTAAAGCAGGCTTAAATGGTCTGCTTTTTTAGTTTCTAGAACAGAAAAAATGTTCGAAGTGTTTGTTTATTTGTTTGTTTTTATATAATGAACTACAAAAACAACAAAAATATAAAAAAAGAGACAAAAAACAACAGAAAAACATTGACAACGATTTCATATAGTGTTATACTTATAGCATAAAGTTAATGGAAAGAAGGGAAAACCTTATGGGATTAGATCATTTCTTTGACAAAAACCTTGTGTTTTGCTTAGAAGCGGATAATCAAGAACATCTCTTTGATCAGGTTGCAACTTTATTGGAAGAACGAGAAATCGTAACTCCAACCTATCGTGAAGCCTTGATCACGCGTGAAAAGTCATTTCCAACTGGCTTAGATATGGAATTTTTGGGTAAGGATTTGCCGAATGTGGCTATTCCTCATACAGATATTGTTCATAATCTAGCTGAAAAAGTTGTGGTCGTTCGATTAGATAAACCAGTGACTTTCCACAATATGATTGCACCGGATAAGGAAGTAGAAGTATCCCTGCTCTTCTTTATCATTAATAACTCAAGTTCAAGTCAAACAAACATTCTTGCTCAGTTGATGGACTTCTTTACTGGAAATGG
Organism: bacterium; assembly: GCA_905221505.1. Taxonomy (GTDB): domain Bacteria; phylum Bacillota; class Bacilli; order Lactobacillales; family Streptococcaceae; genus Streptococcus. The sequence continues at coordinate 32,465 of CAJNDL010000005.1, read as the reverse complement.
TCATCTTGAAAACCTATCAAAGATTTCTGAACCAGAAGCCCTTTATGCTTATATCGCTGAAGCAATCGCTTAATCTTGTCTATTAAAAATATTAAATCGGAGGAAATCCATATGATTAAAATTCTTGCCGCCTGCGGTGCAGGTGTTAACTCAAGCCACCAAATTAAAAGTGCTCTTGAAGAAGAACTTTCAAACCGTGGTTACGATGTTCACTGTGATGCAGTTATGGTCAAGGACGTCAACGAAGACCTTATCAAAGGTTATGACATCTTTACACCAATTGCTGCGACAGACCTTGGTTTTGACCCAGGTATTCCAGTTATCGAAGCTGGACCAATCTTATTCCGTATCCCAGCTATGAGTGCTCCAGTATTTGACAATATTGAAACAGCTATTAAAGAACACGGATTAAGCTAATTATCAATTTGTTAACATTCATAAATAAAAAAGGGAGGAACTGTTATGGATGCAATCTTTGACCTAATCAAAAAGGTCTTTACACCCGTCTTAGATATGGGTGGTCCTGTCATCATGTTGATCATTTTGACAATATTGGCTCTACTTTTTGGAGTGAAATTCTCCAAAGCGCTTGAAGGTGGTATCAAACTTGCCATCGCCCTTACTGGTATCGGTGCTATCATCGGTATGCTAAACACTGCTTTCTCAGCGTCGCTAGCAAAATTTGTTGAAAATACTGGTATTCAATTGAGTATTACCGACGTTGGTTGGGCACCACTTGCTACAATCACTTGGGGTTCTGCTTGGACACTTTACTTCTTGCTCATCATGTTGATTGTCAACATAGTGATGCTTGCTATGAAGAAAACAGATACACTTGACGTTGATATCTTCGATATCTGGCACTTGTCTATCACAGGTCTTTTGATTAAATGGTATGCAGACAACAACGGTGTGAGCCAAGGGGTTTCACTATTGATTGCTACAGCAGCTATTGTACTTGTTGGGGTCCTTAAAATCATCAACTCTGACTTGATGAAACCTACATTTGATGACCTTCTTAATGCACCAAGTTCATCTCCAATGACTTCAACTCACATGAACTACATGATGAACCCAGTTATCATGGTTTTGGATAAGATTTTTGAAAAATTCTTCCCAGGTCTTGATAAATATGACTTTGATGCTGCTAAATTGAACAAGAAAATCGGTTTCTGGGGATCTAAATTCTTCATCGGTTTCATTCTTGGTATCGTTATCGGTATTATGGGAACTCCACATCCAATTGAAGGTGTTGTCGATGCAGATAAATGGCGTCTCGTTATCAAAGGTTGGTTGTCTCTTGGTTTGACTGCTGGTGTATCTTTGGAACTCTTCTCACTTATTGGTTCATGGTTCATCGCTGCCGTAGAACCACTTTCACAAGGTATTACAAACGTTGCTACTAAACGTCTTCAAGGACGTAAATTCAATATCGGTCTTGACTGGCCATTCATCGCTGGTCGTGCTGAAATCTGGGCTTGTGCCAACGTACTTGCACCAATCATGTTGATTGAAGCAGTGCTTCTTTCAAAAGTCGGAAATGGTATCTTACCACTTGCTGGTATCATCGCTATGGGTGTTACACCAGCTCTCTTGGTGGTAACTCGTGGTAAATTGCTCCGTATGATCATCTTCGGAACACTCTTGTTGCCACTCTTCCTTCTTTCAGGTACACTTATCGCACCATTTGCAACAGAACTTGCTAAAGGTGTAGGTGCCTTCCCAGCAGGTGTGAGCGAAACTCAATTGATCACTCACTCAACTCTTGAAGGACCAATCGAAAAACTTCTTGGTTGGACAATTGGTAACACTACAACAGGTGATATCAAAGCAATCCTTGGTGCTGTAGTCTTCCTTGTATTCTATATCGGTATCTTTGCTTGGTACAGAAAACAAATGATCAAACGTAACGAAGAGTACGCAGCAAAAGCAAAATAATGCGCTCCTATAAAATGTAAATTGTTAAAGCTAGGTTGTCGACATCCATTAGGAGTGACAGCCTAGTTTTTTATAAACGATCAAGAAATCGGAGAAAATAATGGTAATTGAATTAAAATCAGAACAATTAAGAGTTCAATTTAACAGTTTTGGTGGGGCTCTTTCTTCTATAAAAGATGCTGAAGGTCTTGAGTATTTGTGGCAAGGAGATGCTACTTATTGGAGCGGACAAGCTCCTGTTCTCTTTCCCATTTGTGGTTCATTGAGAGAGGATACAGCCTTCTATATAGATGAGAATGGACAAGAAAGTAAAGGAAAGATTCCTCGTCATGGTTTGGTTCGCAAGAAAGAATTTGAATTAGTTGGACAGACAGATAATAGCGTCACTTTTGCAATTGAAGACGATGAGAATAGCTATCAAAACTATCCTTATCATTTCCGACTAGAAATCACTTATATCCTTACTGGCAAGACAGTACGAACTCAATACAAGATTTTCAATAAAGAAACTAGCAAGGTCCTGCCTTACTTTATTGGTGGACATCCAGGATTTAATTGTCCTCTGCTTGATGATGAAGTCTATGAAGATTATTATCTAGAGTTTGAGAAAGAAGAGACTTGCTCTGTTCCACGTCCTTTCCCAGAAACAGGTATGTTGGATTTCCAAGATAGAAGTCCATGGCTAGAAGGTCAAAAAGAAGTAGACCTCAGCTATGATTTGTTTAGCACAGATGCAGTTACTTTAGATGAAATGCAATCTAGAACAATTGCCCTTCGTTCTCGTAAACATGATAAAGGGTTGAAAGTGCACTTTGCAGAGTTTCCAAATCTTATTATCTGGTCAACTTTGAATAAAGGTCCTTTCATTGCTTTTGAACCATGGTCTGGTTTGTCAACATCCCTTGAAGAAGGAGATCATCTAGAAGATAAGAAGAATGTTCGTCTCTTAGAGACAGGACAAGTGGATCAAATTGGTTTTGATATCGAAATCTTTTAGATAAAAACCACAAAAACAAACATTAACTGTTGACTTTTTCTAGAAATAGGAGTATATTATGTTTGTAAGCAACAAATGATGTTTGTAACAAACAAATAATCACTTGTTATATTCTCTTTGAAGGAGAGATTATTCTAGGAACTTGATTTCCTAAACTTGAATAGGGTGTGTAATTCATCTCATTCAATCCAATTTATCAATAAACTGCTAGAAAGCTTTTTGTAGGTAATACTCAATGAAAATTAAAGAGCAAACTAGGAAACTAGCCGCAGGCTGTACTTGAGTACGGCAAGGCGACGTTGACGCGGTTTGAATTTGATTTTCGAAGAGTATAAACTGCTAACTATAAAAGGTTTTATTAGCCTAGAAAAATAAAAAGGAGTATACAATATGTCTATTGTTATCGGTGCAGATGCTGCAGGTTTGAGATTGAAAGAAGTTGTGAAAGACTTCTTGGAAAAAGAAAACTTCCACGTTGTGGATGTTACAGCTGAAGGTCAAGACTTTGTTGATGTGACTCTTGCTGTTGCTGCAGAAGTAAACAAAGAAGAACAAAACCTTGGTATTGTGATTGATGCTTACGGTGCTGGTCCATTTATGGTCGCAACAAAAATCAAAGGAATGGTTGCTGCAGAAGTATCTGACGAACGTTCAGCTTATATGACTCGTGGTCACAACAACTCACGTATGATCACTATGGGTGCACAACTTGTTGGTGATGAATTGGCTAAAAATATTGCTAAAGGATTTGTTAACGGTAAATACGACGGTGGACGTCACCAAATTCGTGTCGATATGTTGAACAAAATGTGCTAATTAGATTAGAGTAAGAAAGGTAAGTTAAAATGAGAATTGCAATTGGATGTGACCACATCGTAACAGATGAAAAAATGGCGGTTTCAGAATTTTTGAAATCAAAAGGATATGAAGTCATTGACTTTGGTACATATGACCATACACGTACTCACTACCCAATCTTTGGTAAAAAAGTAGGGGAAGCTGTAACTAGCGGTCAAGCTGATCTTGGAGTATGTATCTGTGGTACAGGTGTTGGTATCAACAACGCTGTAAATAAAGTTCCAGGTGTCCGTTCTGCCTTGGTTCGTGATATGACAACAGCCCTTTATGCTAAAGAACAATTGAACGCTAATGTTATCGGTTTTGGTGGTAAGATTACTGGTGAATTGCTCATGTGTGACATCATCGAAGCTTTCATCCATGCTGAATACAAACCATCTGAAGAAAACAAAAAATTGATTGCGAAAATTGAACACGTTGAAAGTCACAATGCTCAACAAACAGACGCAAACTTCTTCACTGAATTCCTTGAAAAATGGGATCGCGGAGAATACCACGACTAAGAGGTGACCTATGATTTTAACAGTCACAATGAACCCATCCATCGATATTTCCTATCCCTTGGATGAGTTGAAGATTGATACTGTCAATCGTGTGGTGGATGTAACCAAAACGGCTGGTGGTAAGGGCCTCAATGTTACACGAGTGCTTTCAGAATTTGGTGATTCTGTTCTTGCTACTGGTTTAGTAGGTGGTAAACTTGGTGAGTTTTTGGTTGAACATATCGATGATAACGTTAAGAAAGATTTCTTCTCTATTCAGGGAGAAACTCGTAACTGTATCGCTATTCTCCATGGAGACAACCAAACAGAAGTTCTTGAAAAAGGTCCTGTAGTTTTAGAACAGGAAGGTCAAGACTTTTTGGAACATTTCAAAAATCTCCTGGAGTCAGTTGAAGTAGTAGCTATCTCAGGTAGTCTCCCAGCTGGCCTTCCAGTTGATTACTATGCGAGCTTGGTAGAACTTGCTAATCAAGCTGGCAAGCCTGTTGTTTTGGACTGCTCTGGTGCAGCTCTTCAGGCGGTTCTTGAATCACCACATAAACCAACAGTCATCAAACCAAATAATGAGGAATTATCTCAGCTTCTAGGAAGAGAAGTTTCTGAGGATTTGGATGAATTAAAAGAAGTCCTTCAAGAACCTTTGTTTGCAGGAATTGAATGGATTATCGTTTCACTTGGTGCTAATGGTGCCTTTGCCAAACATGGTGACACCTTCTACAAGGTAGATATTCCTAGAATTCAGGTGGTAAATCCTGTTGGATCTGGAGACTCTACTGTAGCAGGGATTTCTTCAGGACTACTTCATAAAGAATCGGATGCAGAATTACTCATCAAGGCAAATGTCCTTGGTATGCTCAATGCTCAAGAAAAAATGACTGGTCATGTCAACATGGCCAACTATCAAGCTCTATATGATCAATTAATAGTAAAAGAGGTATAAAATGGCTTTAACAGAACAAAAACGTGCACGCTTAGAAAAACTTTCTGATGAAAATGGAATCATCTCAGCTCTTGCATTTGACCAACGTGGTGCTTTGAAACGCCTCATGGCTCAACACCAAACAGAAGAACCAACTGTAGCTCAAATGGAAGAACTTAAAGTTTTGGTAGCAGATGAATTGACTAAATACGCTTCATCAATGCTTCTTGACCCTGAGTATGGACTTCCAGCAACTAAAGCTCTTGATGAAAAAGCTGGTCTTCTCCTTGCTTATGAAAAAACAGGTTATGATACAACAAGTACAAAACGTTTGCCAGACTGCTTGGATGTTTGGTCTGCAAAACGTATCAAAGAAGAAGGTGCAGATGCAGTTAAATTCTTGCTTTACTATGATGTAGATAGCTCAGACGAACTTAACCAAGAAAAACAAGCTTACATCGAACGTATCGGCTCAGAGTGTGTGGCTGAAGATATCCCATTTTTCCTTGAAATCCTTGCTTACGATGAAAAAATTGCGGACGCAGGTTCTGTAGAATACGCGAAAGTAAAACCACACAAAGTTATTGGTGCTATGAAAGTCTTCTCAGACCCACGCTTTAACATTGATGTCTTGAAAGTGGAAGTCCCTGTTAACATTAAATATGTTGAAGGTTTCGCTGAAGGTGAAGTAGTTTATACTCGTGAAGAAGCAGCAGCCTTCTTCAAAGCACAAGATGAAGCAACTAACTTGCCATACATCTACTTGAGTGCTGGTGTATCAGCTAAACTCTTCCAAGATACTCTTGTATTTGCCCATGAATCAGGTGCAAACTTCAACGGAGTTCTTTGTGGACGTGCAACATGGGCTGGATCAGTTGAAGCTTACATCAAAGATGGTGAAGCAGCAGCTCGCGAATGGCTACGCACAACAGGTTTTGAAAATATTGATGAACTCAACAAAGTTCTTCAAACAACAGCGACTTCATGGAAAGAACGCGTGTAAGAAAGTCCTCCTAGGTTAGGAACATGAATCTAAAAAATTTTTAAAAAAGTTGCATGTAAAGGTTTACAAAATAACTTACTTGTGCTATACTTAAATCACAAGTTAATACAAGGTGAGTGTTACTAAGTAATATTAGGCATGATCACAGGTGAATTAGAAATCGGCTGATTTTCTAGTTCATTTGTGGTCATTTTTTATACTCATATACCTTTAAAATATAAAAGGAGGTTGACATGTATCGAATTCTAAATCCAATGAATCACAATGTCTCGCTTGTCAGAAATGATAAAGGAGAAGAAGTGATTGTGATTGGTAAGGGGATTGCATTTGGGAAAAAGAAGGGGGATTTGATTGCTGAACATCAGGTTGAGAAAATCTTTCGGATGAAGACCGAAGAGTCAAGAGAAAACTTTATGGCTCTCCTCAAAGATGTTCCGCTTGATTTTATCACAGTGACTTATGAAATCATTGATAAGCTATCAAAGAAATATCATTATCCGATTCAAGAGTATCTCTATGTAACCTTGACAGATCATATTTACTGTTCTTACCAAGCTCTAGCACAAGGAAGGTACAAGGATAGCAATCTGCCAGATATTTCTGCCAAGTATCCTGTCGCTTTTCAAATCGCAAATGAAGCTTTTGAAATTTACCGTCAGAAGCTAGCAGATCATTTCCCTGAGGACGAAATTATTCGGATTGCCTATCATTTCATCAATGCTGAGGGTGAGAATGAAGTCCAAATAGTTGAATCGATTGATAAGAGGAAAGAAATTCTCAGAAATGTTGAAGAAGTGCTAAAGGACTATGCAATTCAACGAACCAAAGAGAATAACCATTTCTATGATCGCTTTATGATCCATTTGAATTATTTCTTGGATTATTTAGACCGCTCTAGAGATGATAACCAATCACTTCTGGATATGGAAGACCATATCAAACAATCCTATCCAAAAGCCTTCGAGATTGGTTCCAAGATCTATGATGTGATTACGCAACATACAGGTCTTGATTTGTATAAGAGTGAACGAGTTTATCTAGTTCTACATATCCAACGTTTATTGTCATAAAAATTTATTTAAAACTATATAAGGAGAATTCTATCATGAATAGAGAAGAAGTAACATTGTTAGGTTTTGAAATCGTAGCCTATGCTGGAGATGCTCGTTCAAAACTATTGGAAGCCTTGAAGGCTGCTGAAGCTGGTGATTTTGCAAAAGCGGATAGCCTAGTTGAGGAAGCTGGTTCTTGCATTGCTGAAGCTCACCACGCGCAAACAAGTCTATTGACTAAGGAAGCAGCTGGTGAAGATTTAGCTTATAGTGTAACCATGATGCATGGCCAAGACCACTTGATGACCACCATCTTATTAAAAGATTTGATGCACCACTTAATTGAACTCTACAAGAGAGGAGTTAAATAATGAATAAATTAATTGCATTTATCGAGAGAGGAAAGCCTTTCTTTGAGAAGCTATCTCGTAATATCTACCTTCGTGCCATTCGTGATGGTTTCATTGCAGGTATGCCTGTTATTCTCTTCTCAAGTATCTTTATCTTGATTGCTTTTGTACCAAACTCATGGGGCTTTAAATGGTCTGATGAAGTTGTAGCCTTTCTTATGAAACCTTACAGCTATTCAATGGGTATTCTGGCTCTCTTGGTAGCTGGTACAACAGCTAAGTCATTGACCGACTCAGTAAACCGTAGCATGGAGAAAACCAATCAAATCAATTATATGTCAACATTGTTGGCAGCAATTGTTGGTTTGTTGATGTTGGCAGCTGATCCTATCGAAAATGGCCTAGCTACTGGATTCTTGGGGACAAAAGGTTTGCTTTCAGCCTTCCTTGCTGCCTTTGTTACCGTAGCCATCTATAAGGTTTGTGTTAAGAACAACGTCACTATTCGTATGCCTGACGAAGTTCCACCAAATATCTCACAAGTCTTTAAAGATGTGATTCCATTCACTCTATCAGTTGTTTCTCTTTATGCTCTTGATTTACTAGCTCGTCATTTTGTTGGTGCTAGTGTAGCAGAATCAATCGGTAAATTCTTTGCACCATTATTCTCTGCTGCTGATGGTTATCTAGGTATTACCATTATCTTTGGTGCCTTTGCCTTCTTCTGGTTTGTTGGTATCCATGGTCCATCTATCGTTGAGCCTGCTATCGCAGCTATTACCTATGCAAATGCTGAAGTCAACTTGAACCTTCTCCAACAAGGGATGCATGCAGACAAGATTCTTACTTCTGGTACACAAATGTTTATCGTTACCATGGGTGGTACTGGTGCGACACTGGTTGTTCCATTCATGTTCATGTGGTTAACAAAATCAAAACGTAACCGTGCAATCGGTCGTGCTTCAGTAGTTCCAACCTTCTTTGGTGTAAACGAACCAATCTTGTTTGGTGCACCGCTTGTATTAAACCCAATCTTCTTCATTCCATTTATCTTTGCTCCAATCGCAAACGTATGGATCTTCAAATTCTTTATTGAAACACTTGGAATGAACTCATTTACTGCTAATCTACCATGGACAACTCCAGCTCCACTAGGTCTAGTTCTTGGTACGAATTTCCAAGTGCTATCATTCATTCTTGCCGCCCTTCTAATTGTGGTTGACGTTGTCATTTACTATCCATTCCTTAAAGTTTATGATGAACAAATTCTTGAAGAAGAACGTTCAGGTAAGTCTAATGATGAATTGAAAGAAAAAGTTGCTGCAAACTTCAACACTGCAAAAGCAGATGCTATTCTTGAAAAAGCAGGTGTAGAAGCAGCTCAAAATACAATTACTAAAGAAACAAATGTCCTTGTTCTTTGTGCTGGTGGAGGGACAAGTGGACTTCTTGCAAATGCTTTGAACAAGGCAGCTGCAGAGTACAATGTTCCTGTGAAAGCAGCAGCAGGTGGCTATGGTGCTCACCGTGAAATGTTGCCAGAGTTTGATCTTGTTATCCTTGCTCCTCAAGTTGCTTCAAACTTTGAAGATATGAAAGCAGAAACAGATAAACTTGGTATTAAACTTGCCAAGACAGAAGGGGCTCAATACATCAAATTAACTCGTGATGGAAAAGGTGCTCTTGCATTCGTACAAGCTCAATTCGATTAACGATAGGGACTATAAAATAGTCTCCTATCGTTACGGAAATCGCTATGGCGAATTTCCTAATCGCCTTGTTAATTCGTCGGTAAAAAGATATCGTTTTTACCTCCTCATGTCACAATTCGATTAATAATAGAGACTATGAAATAGTTTCCTCTCGTTACGGAAATCGCTATGGCGAATTTCCTAATCGCCTTATTAATTCGTCGGTAAAAAGATATTGTTTTTATCTTCTCATGTCACAATTAGGTGACTTGGTACAAGAAGTGAGATGGAGAAGGATGGCTCACTGACTCCTCTCCTCTCACTTTTACTTTATTTTAAATCAAGAAATAGGTGAAAAAAATGACAAAAACACTTCCAAAAGACTTTATTTTCGGTGGCGCAACAGCTGCCTATCAAGCAGAAGGTGCTACACATACTGATGGTAAAGGACCAGTAGCGTGGGATAAATATCTTGAAGATAACTACTGGTACACTGCAGAACCAGCTAGTGATTTTTACAATCGATATCCAGTTGACCTCAAGCTAGCAGAAGAGTATGGTGTCAATGGCATTCGAATTTCCATTGCCTGGTCACGTATTTTCCCGACTGGTTACGGCCAAGTAAATGCTAAAGGTGTTGAATTTTATCATAATCTATTTTCGGAGTGCCACAAACGTCATGTTGAGCCCTTTGTAACTCTTCATCACTTTGACACACCAGAAGCTCTTCACTCAAATGGAGACTTCTTAAACCGTGAAAATGTCGAACACTTTGTAGATTACGCTGCCTTCTGTTTTGAAGAATTTCCAGAAGTAAACTATTGGACAACATTCAATGAAATTGGACCAATCGGTGATGGTCAATATTTAGTTGGTAAATTCCCTCCAGGAATTCAGTACGACCTTGCTAAAGTTTTCCAATCGCACCACAATATGATGGTTTCTCATGCACGCGCGGTAAAATTGTATAAAGAGAAAGGCTATAAAGGTGAAATTGGTGTTGTTCATGCCCTGCCTACTAAATATCCTCTAGATCCTGAAAATCCAGCAGATGTTCGCGCTGCTGAGCTAGAAGATATCATCCACAATAAATTTATCTTGGATGCGACTTATCTTGGCCACTATTCAGATGCAACTATGGAAGGTGTTAATCACATCTTATCCGTCAATGGTGGTAGCTTGGATCTTCGTGAAGAAGATTTCGAAGTATTAGAAGCTGCAAAAGACTTGAATGACTTCCTTGGAATTAATTACTATATGAGTGACTGGATGGAAGCCTTTGATGGAGAAACTGAAATTATCCATAATGGTAAAGGTGAGAAAGGAAGTTCTAAATACCAAATCAAAGGTGTTGGTCGTCGTGTAGCTCCTGATTATGTGCCACGTACAGACTGGGATTGGATTATCTACCCTCAAGGTTTGTATGACCAAATCATGCGCGTGAAGAAAGATTATCCGAACTATAAGAAAATTTACATCACTGAAAATGGACTTGGATATAAAGATGAGTTTGTTGATAACACTGTTTACGATGATGGCCGTATTGATTATGTCAAACAACACTTGGAGGTCTTGTCTGATGCTATTGCAGATGGAGCGAATGTAAAAGGTTACTTCATTTGGTCATTGATGGATGTCTTCTCATGGTCAAATGGATATGAGAAACGTTACGGTCTCTTCTATGTAGACTTTGAAACTCAAGAACGTTATCCGAAGAAATCAGCTTACTGGTACAAGAAAGTAGCGGAAACTCAAGTGATTGAGTAGTAGAATTAGTAATTAGATATAGAATTCTAGTGAGGCAGAAAGATGTTCAAAGATTTTATCCAATCTATTTATGAAAAAGTTTATATTATAAATTTCGAAAAATGTTCTCAAATACCGCATTTGACGAATGAAGAATTGAAAAGTCTCGGAAAATGGTATGTCTCGACTGGTAAAGAATGGATTTGCCATTCAGATTATGAGCTGGAAGAATTTAAAAATATCTTTTTAAATTTTATCAGTCCTGAAGAACGGGATAATATCTCCTTTGATTCAGATTTTATGCCGTTTCAACAATCATAAAGTAGGAAACTCTTTGTAAAAATCTTCATCAAAAAATGCGTCATATCAAGATTCTTATTTTCTTGATGTGACGCATTTTATATTTTATCAATCCTCAGTTTTATGGTTTAGAAAGAATAATTTTTGTTTGTTTTGAAAGTTGTTCAAAGGTTTCTTTGCTCAGTTTAGAATCTGAAACGATGGTATCAATATCAGAGATATTGTAGAAGGTATAGAAATCAAATTTATTGAACTTACTATGGTCAGCTAGTAAGTATTTTTTATTGGAATTATTGAGGGCGATGCGTTGAGATTCGCCTTCCTCTTCACTAAAGGTCGCAATCGCATTGTCCTGAATACCATTACAGCTAACGAAAGCTTTAGAAAATTGAAGATTGGCCAAGTTTTGCAAGGTTAGTGTTCCCACAAAGGCTCCAGTGATAGAGCGATAGTTTCCACCAATTAAAATCAAATCTGTTAGTTTTCGTTCGTTTAGGATGAGAAAAACTGGTAAACTGTTTGTTACAACACGAATATTATCGATTGGAAGTTCACGGGCAAAAGATTCCAAGGTTGTACCTGGGCCGATAAAAATGGTTTCTCCTTCATCGATTAAATGGCCTGCAAAACGGCTGATTTCTTGTTTTTCTGCGATTTGTAAGCTTTGTTTTTCAATATTGGAACGTTCATTGTTTAAAATAGAACCTGTACGAATTTTCTCAGCTCCACCGTGCACACGAACAAGTAGATCCTTGTCTGCCAACTCTTGCAAGTAGCGTCTAGCAGTCATATCTGATACATCCAGGCGAGTCATGATTTCTTTTACAGTAATTGTTCCCTTTGTATTTACTGTTTCTAGAATATTATCTAGTTTTTCCTGCTTTAGCATCGTTATCACCTCTATTTCTATTACTATTTTATCATAAAGTATTCAATCAATCAATTTAAAAAACAAAAGAAAACAAAAACAAAAATATCATGGTTGTTTTAAACAAACCATGATATTTGTTATCACTCATAAAATAGATGACTTAGTCCAAACCGTAGTTGTAGTCATCGTCTTGCATGGCTTCAACTTCGCCAAGAAGGTAACCATTTCCGACTTGAGAGAAGAAGTCGTGGTTAGATGTTCCTGTTGAAATACCGTTCATGACGATTGGGTTGACATCATCTGCTGAGTCTGGGAAGAGTGGATCTTGTCCCAGGTTCATGAGTGCCTTGTTAGCATTGTAGCGAAGGAAGGTTTTAACTTCTTCCGTCCAACCAACACCGTCATAGAGGCTTTCTGTGTAGCCTTCTTCATTTTCATAAAGAGTGTAGAGCAGGTCGTACATCCATTCTTTTAGCTTTTCTTGCTCTTCTTCAGGTAATTCATTAAAACCAAGTTGGAATTTATATCCGATGTAGGTTCCGTGAACAGATTCGTCACGAATAATCAATTTAATAATTTCTGCAACGTTGGCTAGTTTGTTGTTCCCAAGATAATAGAGGGGAGTGAAGAAACCAGAGTAGAAGAGGAAGGTTTCGAGGAAGACACTGGCAACTTTCTTTTCAAGTGGGCTACCGTTTAGGTAGATTTCGTTGACAATCTCAGCCTTCTTTTGCAGATAAGGATTGGTATTGGTCCATTCAAAAATTTCTTCAATCTCAGCTTTGGTATTCAGGGTAGAGAAGATTGATGAGTAAGATTTAGCATGGACAGATTCCATAAATTGGATGTTATTGAAAACAGCTTCCTCATGTGGTGTACGGATGTCTGCGCGAAGGGCTTGAACCCCAGTTTCAGATTGCATAGTGTCGAGAAGGGTTAAACCACCAAAGACTTTTCCAACTAAGTCTTTTTCTACATTTGATAGCTTTCTCCAGTCATCCAAGTCATTTGACAAGGGAATACGTGTATCGAGCCAAAATTGCTCGGTCAGCTTTTCCCAAGTTGATTTGTCGATGACATCTTCGATGGCATTCCAGTTAATGGCTTTGTAGTAAGTTTCCATTTGAAATCTCTTTCTGTGTTTAATATTGCGAACTCACAATTATTTCTATTTTATCATAATTCCAGAGGAGTATCGCACAAAAAGTCGGAAGCCCGACTTTTTGGTTTTTTCATAGTATAGATGCTTATTCCAGTTTAGTCTGATAAATGAATTGCTAATCTGAGAAAATGTAGTTTCCTCAAGCAAGGATTAAATCACACAGCTTTCACATTGGTTGGCACCGACTTCTCCACCATCATCTGTAAAGGTACGGACGTAGTAGATAGACTTGATTCCCTTGTTAAAGGCATAGTTACGAAGGATAGACAAGTCACGTGTCGTTTGTTTGTTTTCTTTCTTCCATTCGTAAAGCCCTTTTGGAATGTCACTACGCATGAAGAGAGTGAGTGAAAGTCCTTGGTCCACGTGCTCAGTCGCAGCAGCGTAAACATCAATCACCTTACGCATATCCATGTCGTAGGCAGAAGTGTAGTAAGGAATAGTATCTGTTGACAAGCCAGCAGCAGGGTAGTAGATTTTCCCGATTTTCTTTTCTTGACGTTCTTCGATACGTTGCGTAATCGGGTGGATAGAAGCAGAAACGTCGTTGATGTAACTGATAGAACCATTTGGCGCTACAGCAAGGCGGTTTTGGTGGTAAAGTCCATCTGCTTGAACCTTGTCACGAAGTTCAGCCCAGTCAGCAGCACTTGGGATAAAGACATCTTTGAAGAGTTCTTTAACACGGTCTGATTTTGGAATAAATTCGCCAGTTACATACTTGTCGAAGTAACTTCCGTTAGCATAGTCTGATTTTTCAAAGTTGTGGAAGGTGATACCACGTTCACGCGCAATATTGTTTGACTCAACCAAGGTCCAGTAGTTCATGAGCATGAAGTAGATGCTTGTAAATTCAACAGACTCAGGCGATCCATATTCAATCAATTGTTGGGCAAGGTAGCTGTGAAGTCCCATTGCACCAAGACCAAAGGTATGAGCTTGGCTATTTCCGTGGTCGATGGTAGGAACAGCTACGATGTGCGAACTATCTGTAACGAAAGTAAGGGCACGAACCATAGCACGGATAGAACGACCAAAGTCAGGTGAAGTCATCATGTTAACTACGTTGGTTGAACCAAGGTTACATGAAACGTCCGTTCCCATTTGAAGGAATTCTTGAGCATCGTTGATCAAGCTTGGTTCTTGAACTTGAAGAATCTCAGAACACAAGTTACTCATAATAATCTTACCATCAACTGGGTTTGCACGGTTAGCCGTATCAATGTTGACTACATAAGGGTAGCCAGATTCTTGTTGCAATTTAGAAATTTCAGTTTCCAAATCACGGGCCTTGATTTTTGTCTTGCGGATATTTGGATTTGCGACCAATTCATCGTATTTTTCAGTGATGTCGATATAGTTGAATGGTACACCATATTCAAGTTCTACAGAGTAAGGACTGAAGAGGTACATTTCTTCATTTTTACGTGCTAATTCGTAGAATTTATCGGGCACCACAACACCAAGTGAAAGGGTCTTAACACGAACTTTTTCATCGGCGTTTTCTTTCTTAGTGGAAAGGAAGGCGATGATATCTGGGTGAAAGACATTGAGGTAAACAACACCGGCACCTTGACGTTGTCCGAGTTGGTTGGAGTAAGAGAAGCTGTCTTCGAAGAGTTTCATAACAGGTACGACTCCAGAAGCAGCACCTTCATAGCCCTTGATAGGTGCACCAGCTTCACGAAGGTTGCTGAGGGTAATGCCCACACCACCACCGATACGTGAAAGTTGAAGGGCAGAGTTGATAGATCGTCCGATAGAGTTCATATCATCTGTGACCTGAATCAAGAAACAAGATACCAACTCTCCACGACGAGCACGTCCAGCATTCAAGAAGGAAGGAGTAGCTGGTTGGTAGCGTTGGTGGATGATTTCATTGGCAATATCGATTGCAATCGCCTCATCACCGTCAGCAAAATAAAGGGCGTTAAAGAAGACACGGTCTTCCATACTTTCAAGATAATATTCACCGTCGTTGGTTTTCAAAGCATATTGATTATAAAATTTATAGGCAGCCATGAAAGACTTGAATTGGAAGTTTTGTTCTTTGATAAATTGAGCCAACTCTTCCAAAAATTCTGGACGGTATTTCTTGATAAAGGCTGTTTCGATGTAGTTGTGTTCAATGAGGTAGTTGATTTTAGCTTTGATTGAATCAAAAACCATAGTGTTTGGAACTACATTTTCTTTAAAGAAGGCATCCAAGGCTTCTTTATCTTTATGAAGCATGATTTGTCCATTAACAGGACGGTTGATTTCGTTATTGAGACGGAAGTAAGTCACGTCCTCAAGATGTTTTAATCCCATAAAATTTCCCTTATCTAATTACAAAAGAAAGGCCTCTAAGTTAGCCCTAGAAGCAGTTTCTTCTGGATGATGTACTAAGATTATGCTAATTGTTTCAGTTTTCCTGGTTGGAAACCTGAAAAGACTTCAGTTGGTGTTTGGATAACAGGAGCTGCGCTGAAACCGAGCTCTTTAACTTGATCGATGTACTCAGGTTGCTCATCGAGATTGATTTCTTTATATTCAACGTTATTACTGTCCAAGAAACGTTTGGTCATCTTACATTGGACACAGTTGTTTTTAGAATAAACGGTTACCATTATGTAACTCCTTTTTCAAAATAGATTACTTTCTTAGTATATCAGAAATTAAAATTTTGTCAATAATTTAGAACTAAATATAGTGGTCTGTTTTTATACATAGCTAAACAAAACACAATATGTAGTGTTTGTTTTGTAAAATGATGATAATTATCCTATAAGTTGTTTTTTAAAAAACTATATCCTGTGTTTTGTTATCTAGAATAGAAGATTTTCAGCAAGTTATCTGAAAGGAAATAGAATAAATCCCATAAAATGCTTGAAAAAAATCCTAGAAGATGATATAATACCAAATTGTAAGGGTTATCACTTATAACTCAAAAAAGAAAGAACAAAAGGAGAGTCAAACTATGGCTTCTAAAGATTTCCACGTAGTGGCAGAAACAGGTATTCACGCACGTCCAGCAACATTGTTGGTACAAACTGCTAGCAAATTTGCTTCAGATATCACTCTTGAGTACAAAGGTAAATCAGTTAACCTTAAATCAATCATGGGTGTTATGAGTCTTGGTGTTGGCCAAGGTGCTGACGTAACTATCTCAGCTGAAGGTGCAGATGCAGATGACGCTATCGCTGCAATCTCAGAAACAATGGAAAAAGAAGGATTGGCATAAGGAAAATGACAGAAATGCTTAAAGGAATCGCAGCATCTGACGGTGTTGCAGTTGCAAAAGCATATCTACTCGTTCAACCGGATTTGTCATTCGAGACTATTTCAGTCGAAGATACAAACGCAGAAGAGGCTCGTTTAGATGTAGCTCTTGAAGCTTCTCAAAACGAGCTTTCTCTTATCCGTGAGAAAGCTGTAGGTACGCTTGGTGAAGAAGCGGCTCAAGTTTTTGACGCTCATTTGATGGTTCTTGCTGACCCAGAATTGATTGGTCAGATTAAAGAAACAATCCGTGCTAAGAAAGTCAATGCAGAAGCAGGTCTTAAAGAAGTGACTGACATGTTCATCACTATCTTTGAAGGCATGGAAGACAACCCATACATGCAAGAACGTGCAGCGGATATCCGAGACGTGACAAAACGTGTATTGGCAAACCTTCTTGGTAAGAAATTGCCAAACCCAGCTTCAATCAACGAAGAAGTAATCGTGATTGCACATGACTTGACACCATCTGATACAGCTCAATTGGACAAAAACTTTGTAAAAGCTTTTGTAACTAACATCGGTGGACGTACAAGCCACTCAGCTATCATGGCACGTACACTTGAAATTGCAGCTGTATTGGGAACAAATAACATCACTGAAGTAGTGAAAGACGGCGATATCCTTGCCGTGAACGGAATTACTGGTGAAGTGATTATCAACCCAACGGATGAACAAGCGGCAGAATTTAAAGCAGCTGGTGAAGCTTATGCTAAACAAAAAGCTGAATGGGCACTTTTGAAAGATGCTCAGACAGTGACTGCTGACGGTAAACACTTCGAGTTGGCTGCTAACATCGGTACTCCAAAAGACGTTGAAGGTGTTAACAACAACGGTGCAGAAGCTGTTGGACTTTACCGTACAGAGTTCTTGTACATGGATTCTCAAGACTTCCCAACTGAGGATGAGCAGTATGAAGCATACAAGGCTGTTCTTGAGGGAATGAATGGTAAACCAGTGGTTGTTCGTACAATGGATATCGGTGGAGATAAGGAACTTCCTTACTTCGATATGCCACACGAAATGAACCCATTCCTTGGATTCCGTGCCCTTCGTATCTCTATTTCTGAAACTGGAGATGCAATGTTCCGTACACAAATCCGTGCCCTTCTTCGTGCTTCTGTTCATGGTCAATTGCGTATCATGTTCCCAATGGTTGCCCTCTTGAAAGAATTCCGTGCAGCCAAAGCAGTCTTTGATGAAGAAAAAGCAAATCTTCTTGCTGAAGGTGTTGCAGTTGCGGATGATATCCAAGTTGGTATTATGATTGAAATCCCTGCAGCAGCGATGCTTGCAGACCAATTTGCAAAAGAAGTAGACTTCTTCTCAATTGGTACAAATGACTTGATCCAATACACAATGGCAGCAGACCGTATGAACGAACAAGTTTCATACCTTTACCAACCATATAACCCATCAATCCTTCGCTTGATCAACAACGTTATCAAGGCAGCTCACGCTGAAGGTAAATGGGCTGGTATGTGTGGTGAGATGGCTGGTGACCAAAAAGCTGTTCCACTTCTTGTCGGAATGGGCTTGGATGAGTTCTCTATGTCAGCAACATCTGTACTTCGTACACGTAGCTTGATGAAAAAATTGGATACTGCTAAGATGGAAGAGTACGCTAACCGTGCCCTTACAGAGTGTTCAACAATGGAAGAAGTTCTTGAACTTCAAAAAGAATACGTTAACTTCGATTAATGTCATTAACCTTGTAACCTAGTTGCAAGGTTTTTTTTGACGTGTTTTGGAAAAGTATAGTCTAATATAGTCCACTTTTCAATGGTGCAGAGGCATGGTATAATAGGGGGAAGTAAATAGAATAAGAGAGAAATCATGTCTAAAGAAATTGATATTGAGTATTACCACCAGCTAGCCTTACAAAAGCAGAAGGAACATCGTAAAGTTTTAGCCAATCTAAAGAAAAAGCCACCAAAAAACTTAGACAAGATAGCCCAGCAGATTCATCAAGAAGTCTTTGCGGAGATTGATTGTACTGCCTGTGCTAACTGTTGTAAGACTTTGGGACCCGACTTCAAAGAGGCAGACATCACCCGTATTGCCAAGTATTTTAAGATGAAATTACCTGCTTTTGAAGCGGAGTTTCTGCAGGTAGATGAAGATGGAGACAAGGTTTTCAAATCCATGCCCTGCCCATTTTTAGGGGGAGATAACCTCTGTTCCATCTATGAAGTTCGTCCAAAAGCCTGTCGTGAATTTCCCCATACTGACCGCAAAAAGATCCATCAAATCAACCATCTAACGATTAAGAACACCTTGACCTGTCCAGCAGCCTATCTCTTTGTTGAGAAATTAAAGGATAAGTTGTAGAGATTTAAAGGATAAAAGATTTCTAATGATAACTAGCAATGTGAAGGGAGTACTCCTGTGCCTAGACCAAAAACAAAAGAGGAGCTGGTGCTAGCCTCTAAGGAAAACTATGAGAAGTTCAACCGTTTCATCTAAACGTTATATAAGTTTAAAAGGGCTACCAAGTTATGTAGCCCTTTTGAGTTATACAAGCAAATTACCATGCAAAAGCTGTTGTTGGAGCATTAAGTGCTTCTAACCATTGTTTATTTTTCGCAGGGCAAAGAGTTACGGATATACCTGCCATATCTAGACTGGTCATAAATGTTCCTGATTTTATAAATGTAATAGTGACTCCTTCAATTTCTAAGAGTTGAAGGAGATCATTGGTAAAGATGCCCATTTCTAGGTTGCTAGTAGTACCTAGATTATTTACAAGCAATATAAATTGATCCCTCTTTTTCCAATGATAGTGTAATCTTAATTTACTTATAATTTCATTTGCAAGGATTTCCGAAGATTGAAATGGGACGATACGATATCCTTCTTCGCCATGTATCCCAATACCATAGGAAATATTTCCTTCTTCCAAGTTAAATAGTGGAAGGGTGGTTTGGGGTAGACTAGCGGATTTCCTTGCAAAGCCAATCGTTGCGATTTCGGGAGCAAGTTGATGACCTAAATCGGTTAGTTGTTCTATGTCGGCACCATTTTGAGCTGCAAATCCTAGAATTTTATGCAGTAAAATTGTCCCTGCAAGCCCTCTTCCTCTAATTTGAAATCTATTGTGAGGTTCAATTGAAATATCGTCGTGTGCTAGACTATAGCCGACTTTAATTCCTTCTTTTCTAGCAGTGTTAATGGCAGAGCTAAATTCTTTGATGTCTGCTTCGAAATTTTTTACAATGATGAAGACACCGTGACCATTGTTTAAAAAACGAATGGACTCTAAGATTTCAGTTCTGGTAGGTGGAGTAAATAATTGGCCATAGATAGCAGCAGTAAGCATTCCTTCTCCCACATATCCAATATGAGCAGGTTCGTGACCTGAACCTCCACCCGACAATATTGGAACCTGAAGAGGATTGCGATTTTTTTGATAGACTAATGGCAAGGTAGGGTGTTTTTCTAATTCAGGATGACTGCTGACAGTTGCCGAAATGTAACTTGAAATAATTTTCTGTTTATGATTTGAAATAAATGTCATTGTGGTCTCTTTCCAATAATTGTCATGATTAGAAAGTCTGGTTGTGGAACTGGACTTTTTTTATTGACGTAAGCCTTCACGATTTCTGCTAGAGCATGTGAATGATAGTCTAACAAAAAACAAGTATAAGCAGATGAATCGATATCAATCTGACCATATTCTCTTAAAATTTTTGATACAAGCAAGCGACAGTAGCTGATAAAGTGGTCATAGAAGTTATTTTGCCCTTGAATATCAAAAAGTTGAATATAAAAGTCACGCTCTTGTTCGAAATAAAAAAATAATTCTTGTAATAGTTTTTGGCCTGAAATGAAGTCCAAGTTATTGGTGATATACTCAGTTAGGTCATTTTCAAATATCCAGTCTAGCAGTTCATATTTGTCAAGAAAGTGATTATAAAAGGTCTGTCTACGAATGCCAGCTGATTCCATGATCTCTACAATAGAGATTTTATCAAATTCTCTAGTAGCTAATAGGTCTCTAAATGCCTTGGCAATCCGTTTTTTTGTAATGAGTGATGATGCCATAGGAAACCTTTCTTTTACTTCCTTCATTTTACCAAAAAAATGCTTGAAACGGGTTTAAAAGGGGACAAATAATAGAATCTGTCCCTTATCAGCCAGCAATAAAAAATATATAATGAAAGCGAAAACAAAGGTAGATGCCGAAAGGAGTTTCTCATGAAAAAAATTATAAATGAACCGACACAAGTTGTTGATGAAATGTTGCAGGGGTTATCATTCATGCATGATGACTTGGTAGAACGTTTAGATGGTTTTGATGTCATCGTTAGAAAGGCAGAAAAGACAGGAAAAGTTGGACTCATTTCAGGTGGAGGTTCAGGACATGAACCAAGTCATGCTGGATTTGTAGGAGAAGGAATGCTGTCTGCTGCCATTTGTGGCGCAGTCTTTACCTCACCTACTCCAGACCAAATTTTAGAGGCTATTAAGGTAGCTGATGAAGGTGCTGGGGTTTTCATGGTTATCAAGAACTATTCTGGTGATATCATGAACTTTGAAATTGCACAAGAACTTGCTGAAATGGAAGGTATTGATGTAGCAAGTGTTGTGGTTGATGATGATATCGCTGTTGAAAATAGTCTCTATACCCAAGGTCGTCGAGGTGTTGCAGGTACTATTTTAGTTCATAAAATTTTGGGTGCTGCGGCTCGTTCTGGTAAATCATTAGCTGAAATGAAGGATTTGGCAGATAAAATTGTGTTAGAAATTAAAACAATTGGGCTGGCCTTGTCTGGTGCAACCGTTCCTGAAGTTGGCAAACCAGGATTTGTTCTAGAAGACGATGAATTTGAATATGGAGTTGGTATTCACGGTGAGCCAGGGTATAAAAAAGAGAAAATGCAACCTTCAGCACAATTGGCTTCAGAATTGGTTGAAAAATTATCTGAAGGTTTCCAACTTAAAGCTGGTGAACGCTATGGCCTTCTCATCAATGGTTTAGGAAGCACGCCTCTTATGGAACAATATGTATTTGCAAATGATGTGGCAAAATTACTCCATGAAAAAGGTGTTCAGTTGGCATTTAAGAAAATTGGGAACTATATGACCTCAATTGATATGGCTGGATTGTCATTAACATTGATACGATTGGCAGATGATGAGTGGTTGGATGCTCTAAATGCACCTGTTACTACACCAGCTTGGTAAAACTTTAGGAGGAAATGTCAAATGAATGCTGAACAAGCTCTTGAATGGATGAAGCTTTTTAATGAAAAGATTCAAGAACAGAAAGATTACCTTAGTGAGCTAGACACTCCTATAGGAGATGGAGACCACGGTGGAAATATGGCGCGTGGCATGGCTGCAGTTATGGAAAACTTAGAAGGAAAGCAATTTGAGACAAGCAGTGATGTTTTTAAACTTGTCTCAATGCAACTACTGAGTAAGGTAGGCGGTGCTTCTGGTCCTCTGTATGGCTCTGCTTTTATGGGCATGGCCAAGGCTGATTCAAATTCGAAATTAGAAGAAATCTTACAAAGCGGTTTGGATATGATTGTCAAACGTGGGAAAGCAGAAGTTGGAGAAAAGACAATGGTTGATGTTTGGACTCCTGTTATTGCTGCCTTGTCTGATGGCCAGTTGACTCAAGAGGTTATTGATCAGGTAGTGAATGCTACCAAAGATTTACTTGCAACTAAAGGAAGAGCATCTTATGTAGGAGAGCGATCTCTCGGACATATTGACCCTGGATCATTTTCATCAGGATTACTCTTTACTGCTCTTTTAGAAACTGGGGTGGTTTAATGGGAAGTATTGGTCTTGTTATCGTTTCACATTCCAAACACATTGCACAAGGTCTTGTTGAACTGATTAGTGAAGTGGCTAAAGATGTTCCGATTACTTATGTAGGAGGAACCGAGGACGGAGGAATTGGAACTAGTTTTGATCAAGTAGATAGGGTTGTTTCCGAAAATCCAGCAGATACTTTACTTGCCTTTTTTGACCTAGGTTCTGCTAAAATGAATTTAGAAATGGTGGCTGATTTCAGTGATAAGAGTATCATCATCAACAGTGTTCCAATTGTAGAAGGTGCCTATACTGCAGCTGCTCTTCTTCAGGCTGGGGCAGAACTGTCAGTTATTCAAACACAGTTGGCGGAGCTTGAAATCAATAAATAAGGAATTTTGCTATAACTCTTTTTATAGGTGGGCTATTGATTATCTCAACTATCAAATTTTAAGTAGATTATTACAGAATCAGAAAGGGATTGCTTGAGCAGTTCCTTTTTAATGTAAAAGGAGTAGAATCATAGCGTTTCTAAATTGTGAATCATTCAAAACAGATTGTGATGGGACTATTCTAGCTTTAGAATCCTTCAAAAATTAAAACTTAAGGCAATCAATGGCTTAGAATAGTGCGAAAACATTTTGTTTATAGGAATTCTAGGTCTAGAATTACATAGATATTTATGAAGTTGAGTTATTCGATAGTTAGAATTGTTCTATTCTGAAAGATTTGGGCTGTCAGTTGTATAGGAGAGTATTCGAATTTTTTTCAAGTTATTAAATTATACTCTTCGAAAACAGTAGAAGTTAGATATTACAATTTAATGCAGTAAAAACCTTGAAACTTAAAAATTTGAAGGCTTTTTGGTATTATTTAGGGGTGTAGATAGATTTCAAATTATAATGGTATAACTTGTTAAGATTCCAAAGATGTAATCGTTAAAAGGGAATTAAATCGTTAGATAGTTCGGACATAGTTAGTGTTTAATTGTTAGCGTTTTAGTGGTATAATATCATCAGAAAAGATTATTGGAGAATTTGAATGAGAAACGATATTAAACCGGCCTTACAAAAAGTAAAATCTTATTTTGAAAAATCAGAATTTTATATTCCTACCTATCAGAGACCCTATGCTTGGCAAGTACCACAATGTGAACAACTCATTGAAGATATTAATCTTCATATGGAAAATTTCGATGATAGTTCCCAAGACAATTATTTCTTTGGAGCTGTTCTCATTGCTCAAGAATCTGGAGAAGAGCATGAAGTAACCTTGATTGATGGCCAGCAAAGAACAACGACATTTATGTTACTTCTTAAGGCAATCTTATTGAAGATTGATAATGAGCTTGAACTTCAACCGACTCTAGATATTGATGCACGCAGATTAGTGAAACGTCTTAATGGTCTTAAAGAGCAGATTGTAACAATGCTTTTCAATGTTTCAGATGACGAAAAAGATGATTTCGTTGATGGACTGTATTATCCTGGCGATGATAGAATAAAGTATCTAAATCATTCGATTTCAGAAAAATATGCTAGTGAGATGACTACTATCTTGCTAGGTAAAGATTTTATATCTATTAAAGATAGAGTTCACCAAATCTATCGTCGTCAGAAAGACAACCGCTATACTAACTACTATAAAAACTTTAGATATTTTTACAATATGTGTAACGAATTGAATGTTTTTACTCTTATCAATTTTGCTAACCACTTTATTGATAATTGCCAAGTGATTACTATTACAAGTTATAATACTGATCAGGCTATAAATATTTTCAATTCTTTAAATGGGACTGGTGTTCCATTGACCCCAATTGAAGTAATCGTATCTAAGACCACCGCAAACGCATCAGATAGGAAAAACTTCGAAAAAAATTGGCAAGAGATTGTAAAACGTACAGATTCATCTAGATTAGACTTAAATGCGTTAATTACTCACTATATTTTCGTAAAACTCTCAGAACAAAACGGTGCTGATCGAAGAAATCCTGGTATAAGAGCCTTTTTCTCAAAAAATAAACATCTATTGAATGAAGATGTTCTGTTTACTGCTGAACTAAATACAATCATAAACAATTTTGAACGAGTATCTGATACTATCAATGGTCAATTGATAAACAAATTAAACGGTAATTTACGACCTTTTGTTAGTAGTTATTTATTTTTCAGACAAGACAACACATATCTGGAATACCTACTTAGACTTGGAGTTTTGATTGAATTATCTGAACTCTCATATAGCCATAAACTTTTTAAAGGCTTCCTAGAAGAAATTAATCTGATGTACAGTCAAGTCGATTCAATTTCAATCGACGAACTTATTTCAAAAATAAAGAACCATATTCATACTAATTTTGTTTATGAAGACGTTAAACAAACTTTGACTGAAAGTGGTGTTTCAAATTCTATTCTTTATGTAAATGAATTCCTATTTTCATTGGAAAAAGGTATGGACTTTAATTTAAATGGAAATATTGATATTGAACACATTATGCCGCAAAGTGGTTTGAATAGAGAAAATATTTTGTCAGATGCTGGACTAGAAAGCCAGGAAGAATTTAAAGATTATGCTGAGAAGCTTGGTAATAAGATTCTCCTTGAATCCGAAATTAATCGTGGAATTGGAGATGCTTGGTTTAGAACAAAAAGAGAGAATACAATCACAAGTGGTCATGGCTATATAGGTAGTAAGTTTCCAATAGCTAAATCTCTTGTTAATTATGTAAATGACACCTGGACTAAAACTGACATTGAACTGGCAACAGAAAAATCTGCTAAACGAATTGCTGATTTTATTTTTGAATAAACTAGAACGATAGAATTAAGAGATAAGTTATAATTATGTCATTAAATCAAGTTACTATAGAAATTCCATTAAATATTCAGAAAGGTTTAGATTCTGGAATTTATAAACGTAATGGTTCAATAATCAGAAATACATCAGACCGCAGTTTAACTTTAAGAACTTCTTTATAAATTTTAACAAAGTCATTAAGATGTTATTTGTTGGAATGTAAGTATCATGACAATCGTAGGATGTCATTTATGATTTCTATGTAGTAAAATAAATATTTAAGCTAAGTGTGAAATAATAATCAGTTTATAAAAGAGAGAAATATTATGAGTACAAACTATGATGAATTGACATACTATTCAAAAATGTTGACTAAGATTAAGTATAAGAAATACGAATTTTATGTCATTTCACGCATCATTCATTTGCTAAATGATTTTGAAATTCAGTTTACAACACAACAAATTGTGAAAAAACCTGATGGAAGGCGCTATTTGATTGACCTTTATTTTCCACAATTCAAACTGGCTATTGAAATTGACGAGTCTCATCATTTGTCACAGGAAGAAGCTGATAAATACAGAGAAAAAGAAGTGATTCATTTATTGAACACTAAGTTTGAAAGAATTAATTGTACAAAAAATGCTTCTTTTGAGAGCGTTAATCACCAGATTGACCAATTAGTAAATAAAATTAAGGTGCTAAAGCAAAATTCTAAAACCTTTGTTCCGTACTCTTATAGACAAGAATACTCTGTCAAAAAGTGGATTGAAAATGGTGTTATTCATATAATGGATACTGCTAAATTTAGAACTCATGTAGATGTATTGAAACTTTTTGGAAAAGAAGTTAAGAGTCATCAACGTGCCACTTTTTTATTGAGAGAAGACCTTCAGTTGTGGTTTCCTAAATTATATCCTAATGCTGACTGGATTAATACTATTTCAAGTGATGGATCGATTATTGAACAAACTAAGTCTAACGGAAATATGGAGGTTAAGGATATAAAAAACTCTATTGTGTTTGCACATTTTAAGGATGTATTAGGAAATACCTATTATGTGTTTAAGGGGATATTTAGATGTGTGGCTAATACTCCTAAAAAGATTATCTACGAAAGAATTGCAACTGAGATAGATTTAAGTGATTTTTTGTAAAAAAAGAGACTTGGCAAAAACTCAATTTCAAAAGAAAAGGAAGTAAATTGTTCCACAATAAAACGTAGAGTTTTCAACACTTGATATTATGCGTTTTTTTGATTTTAAAACCTTCTTGCCCAGCCTCTTAATTTAGATTTCTCAAAGTTTTCTGATAGTAGTAATTCCTAGTCAACTTACTTTCTTTCACGGATTCAACATAAAAGATGAAGTAGTACTTACGATTATCTTACGCATTTTCTTTATTTAATTTGAAGTAGTTCTTCATAGATTTAGACTCGGTATGCATAATGTTATCTGTTAAGAAAGTTAAAGGTGCCTCTAATGCAGAATACTTTTAGAAATCTATTTCAAACTTATGATAGCTCTCGCTGAAATAATCCGTTTGCAATTCGTTTCAGTAAAGTTCAAGCTGACTAATGATTTACATATAATTCAAATATGATAGCATTCGCTAGAGAAGTGACTACTATTCTTATCGTATAATGTAAACATATTTGAACATGATGTTAAATTTTGCTCCCTTAGAAAGGAAAACTCTCAAATTGTCCTACAAATTTCTACTTTTCGACCTTGACCACACCTTGCTTGATTTTGATGTTGCTGAGGATGTGGCTTTGACGCAACTTCTAAAAGAAGAAGGAGTTGCGGATATTCAGGCTTATAAAGATTATTATGTTCCCATGAACAAGGCTCTCTGGAAGGACTTGGAGCAAAAGAAAATCAGTAAACAAGAGCTGGTTAACACGCGCTTTTCTCGTTTATTTTCTCATTTTGGACAGGAAAAAGACGGTAGTTTTCTAGCCCAGCGTTACCAATTTTACCTCGCCCAGCAGGGACAAACTCTTTCAGGCGCTCATGAACTCTTAGACAGCCTTATCGAGCGTGATTATGACTTGTATACTGCGACAAATGGCATTACTGCCATTCAGACGGGGCGTTTGGCTCAATCGGCTCTGGCACCTTATTTCAATCAAGTTTTTATCTCTGAACAGTTGCAAACCCAAAAGCCTGATGCACTTTTTTACGAAAAAATCGGTCAGCAGATTGCAGGTTTTAGCAAAGAAAAGACGCTGATGATTGGAGATTCCCTAACCGCCGACATTCAAGGTGGCAATAATGCTGGGATTGACACGATTTGGTACAACCCTCATCACCTCGAAAATCATACACAAGCCCAGCCGACTTACGAAGTCCATTCTTACCAAGATTTGCTGGATTGTTTGGATAAAAATACTCTTGAAAAGATTACATTTTAAAGGAGACGAGCTAATGACTACAAAAAAAGCTAATATTACTATTGAAGAGTACATTGAAATGTCTGAAGTTGATTTTAATGAAGCTGTTAATTATGAATTTACATCTGATACTTGTCAATTAGCAAATAGTATTTATCAATCTCTTTTTAAGTTTTATGATAAGAAAAATTTCTCTGGCGATTTAATTTTTACTTGGAAATCTCCATCATTAGTCAAAGAAGGGGATTATATTGGGAGAAGGGATTCTCAAGTAGATAATCTTAGAGTAATAGGAAACATATTTCCGAATTATCTTACTAATCGAAAATATAGTCTCAATATGAATCGTAATGGCAGTATGGGAGATTTTCCGCATGACTTTTTTGATATATACCTAGATCATGTAGCAAAATATGCCTACGAACAAAAAGTTAATAATATTAAAGAGTATTACCCTTTAAAAAGAGCAATTTTACACCAAGAGAATGAATTGTATTTTCGAATGTTTTCTAATTTCGACGACTTTTTAGAAAAGAACTATTTAAAGACCATATGGCAAGTTTCTAAAGAAACTCCTTTTTCTGAAATGGATTTTAATATGTTTAAAAATATTTCAGAAAAGATGATTTTAGAAAGAGGTAGTCAAATGCTTAAGGATTTAAAAAGTAATTATAAAAAATAGTTATTCTTTATAAACTGCATTCACTTATTCAAATCGTAAATATAGTCGATTTATTTAATGTTTAGATAAACTGTAAAAAGTGGTTTAGACAGCCACTTTTTGCTATAATAGAGGCAGTAAAAACGAAGGAGTCGGCTATGGAACATTCGTCTTGGCATGCTTTGATTAAGGAGCAATTACCTGAGGGTTATTTCGGGAAAATCAATCAGTTTATGAATCAGGTCTATGCTCAGGGGACTATTTATCCACCCAAGGAAAAGGTTTTTCAGGCTCTCTTGTCCACACCCCTAGAAGACGTGAAGGTGGTGATTTTAGGACAGGATCCTTATCATGGTCCAGGTCAGGCGCAGGGCTTGAGTTTTTCTGTTCCTGACTCTATCCCAGCTCCGCCATCCCTGCAAAATATCTTGAAGGAATTGTCAGATGACATTGGTGTTAAGAAATCCCATGATTTGACGGCTTGGGCTGAGCAAGGAGTCTTGCTTCTTAATGCTTGTTTGACGGTTCCTGCTGGACAGGCCAATGGTCATGCTGGTCAAATCTGGGAGCCTTTTACGGATGCTGTGATTCAGGTGGTCAATCATCTAGATAGACCAGTCGTTTTTGTACTCTGGGGAGCTTATGCACGCAAGAAGATGGCCTTAGTTACCAATCCTCGGCACTTGATTATCGAATCAGCCCATCCCAGTCCTTTATCGGTTTACAGAGGATTTTGGGGTTCCAAGCCTTTTTCCAAGGCTAATGCATTCTTAAAAGAGACAGGACAAGAGCCAATCGATTGGCTTAGATAAGGAGAAAATATGCCTCAGTTAGCGACGATTTGCTACATTGATAACGGGAAAGAACTGCTCATGCTTCACCGTAATAAGAAACCTAATGATGTTCATGAAGGGAAATGGATTGGAGTGGGTGGTAAGCTAGAGCGAGGGGAGACCCCTCAGGAATGTGCGGCGCGTGAAATCCTCGAAGAAACAGGGCTCAAAGCTAAGCCAGTTCTAAAAGGTGTTATCACTTTTCCTGAATTTACGCCAGATTTAGACTGGTACACCTATGTTTTTAAGGTGACAGAGTTTGAGGGTGACTTGATTGACTGCAATGAGGGGACGCTTGAATGGGTTCCCTATGATGAGGTTTTGAGCAAGCCAACTTGGGAAGGTGACCACACCTTTGTTGAGTGGCTTTTAGAGGACAAACCCTTCTTTTCAGCCAAGTTTGTTTATGATGGGGATAAATTGTTGGATACCCAAGTTGATTTCTATGAATAAAGGAGAAAGCAGATGTTACTAATCAAAAATGGTCGTGTAATGGATCCCAAGTCTGGCTTGGATCAAGTGTGTGATGTCTTGGTTCAAGATGGGAAAATTATCAAAATTGCGCCGGAAATCAAGGAAGAAGGAGCAGAAATCATAGATGCTAGTGGTCTTGTAGTTGCTCCTGGATTGGTCGATATTCATGTTCATTTCCGTGAACCGGGACAAACTCATAAAGAAGACATTCATACTGGTGCCCTAGCAGCCGCTGCAGGTGGTTTTACAACGGTTGTCATGATGGCTAATACTAGTCCAACCATTTCGGAGGTGGAGACCTTGCAAGAAGTTCTCCAGTCAGCTGCCAAGGAGAAGATTAATGTTAAGACGGTTGCGACAATCACGAAGAACTTTAATGGTCAAGACTTGACAGACTTTCAGGCACTTTTAGAAGTGGGTGCGGTTGGTTTCTCAGATGACGGTATTCCGCTTGAAAGCAGTAAAGTTGTCAAGGAAGCCATGGAGGAAACTAAAAAGCTTAATACCTTTATCAGCCTTCATGAGGAAGATCCAGGTTTGAACGGTGTTCTTGGCTTTAATGAAAACATTGCTAAAGAACATTTCCATATCTGCGGTGCCACTGGGGTGGCTGAGTACGCTATGATGGCGCGTGATGTCATGATTGCCTATGCAACTAAAGCCCATGTTCACATCCAGCATTTGTCTAAGAAAGAAAGTGTTAAAGTAGTTGAGTTCGCTCAAGGATTGGGAGCGCAAGTAACAGCAGAAGTAGCGCCACAGCATTTTTCTAAGACCGAAGCGCTCCTTTTGACACAAGGTAGCAATGCTAAGATGAATCCTCCGCTTCGTTTGGAATCAGACCGTCGTGCTGTTATCGAAGGTCTTAAATCAGGTATCATCACAGTTATCGCGACTGACCATGCGCCTCATCATGCAGATGAGAAAAACGTTGAGGACATTACCAAAGCGCCATCTGGTATGACTGGTTTAGAAACATCACTGTCCCTTGGATTGACCTATTTAGTGGAAGCTGGTGAGTTAAGCTTGATGGAATTACTTGAAAAAATGACATACAACCCATCCAAGCTTTACAACTTTGAAGCAGGTTACTTGGCTGAGAATGGTCCAGCGGACATCACTATTTTTGATGCTAAGGCTGACCGCCTTGTGGACTCCCATTTTGCTTCGAAAGCAGCTAATTCACCATTCATCGGTGAAACCTTAAAAGGGCAGGTTAAATATACCATCTGTAAGGGACAAATCGTCTATCAAAACTAGGTAGGAGTCTGCTCTGTAAACAAAAAGAATAGAGAGTATATGTACCAAACCCATCATTTTAAAGACAAGTTTATCTTATTTTTAAAGATATTTTTCCCTATCCTGATTTATCAATTTGCCAATTATTCTGCCTCCTTTGTTGATACGACTATGACAGGTCAATACAGCACTATGGACTTGGCTGGTGTGTCTATGGCAACCAGTATTTGGAATCCTTTCTTTACCTTCCTGACGGGAATTGTGTCAGCCTTGGTGCCCATCATTGGTCACCATCTTGGTCGAGGGAAAAAGGAAGAAGTTGCATCTGATTTTTACCAGTTCATTTATCTTGCCTTGGGTCTATCCGTGGTCTTGCTGGGATTAGTACTTTTCCTGGCACCACCTGTTTTGAATCATATTGGACTAGAGGCACCAGTAGCAGCAGTAGCAGTTCGCTATCTTTGGTCTTTATCTATCGGGATCATCCCCTTGTTGCTCTTTAGTGTCATTCGTTCCTTGCTAGATTCGCTGGGGTTGACCAAACTGTCCATGTACCTCATGCTTTTGTTACTCCCTCTCAATAGCGGATTTAACTATCTCTTGATTTACGGGGCCTTTGGAGTTCCAGAGCTGGGAGGGGCTGGTGCTGGTTTAGGAACATCCTTGGCCTATTGGGTTTTGCTTGGGATTTCTGTTCTGGTTTTATTTAAACAGGAGAAGCTCAAAGCCTTACATCTTGAGAAACGCATTCCGCTTAATATGGATAAAATCAAGGAAGGGCTTCGTTTAGGTCTTCCTATAGGGGGAACTGTCTTTGCGGAAGTGGCTATCTTTTCTGTGGTTGGTTTGATTATGGCGAAGTTCTCGTCCTTGATTATCGCTAGTCACCAGTCAGCTATGAACTTTTCAAGTCTCATGTACGCCTTTCCTATGAGTATCTCATCGGCTATGGCCATTGTCGTGTCTTATGAAGTGGGAGCCAAGCGATTTGATGATGCGAAGACCTATATTGGTCTAGGAAGATGGACTGCCCTCATTTTTGCGGCCTTCACCTTAACTTTCCTTTACATTTTTAGAGGAAATGTGGCCAGTCTTTATGGTAACAACCCAGAATTTATCGATTTGACAGCGCATTTTTTGACTTACAGTCTCTTCTTCCAGTTGGCAGATACCTTTGCGGCACCGCTTCAGGGAATTTTACGGGGTTATAAGGATACAGTTATTCCTTTTTACCTTGGTTTGGTTGGCTATTGGGGCGTAGCAATCCCAGTGGCTATGGTATTTGATTCCCTAACAGATTTTGGAGCTTATTCATACTGGATTGGTTTGATTATTAGTCTGATTGTGAGTGGGGCGCTCTACCGTTGGCGTTTGACTGTTATTATGAAGAGATTTGAATCTTTAGCAAAATTTAAATGCTGAAAAGTTTGTGAAAAAATATTCTTGATAAGAAAATCCCTTGTTCTCATTGGGTTTTCTTTTTTATTTTGTGAAATTTTCTTGAGAAAAACTTTGACAGTGCTTTCTAAAAACGGTAAAATATAGTAAAATGAACCAAAAACAGTACAGAATGTGGTATAATCTTCTTATGGCATATTCAATAGATTTTCGTAAAAAAGTTCTCTCTTATTGTGAGCGAACAGGTAG
>CAJNDL010000004.1 GCA_905221505.1 bacterium | reverse complement strand
TTTTCTAGTTCATCATAAATAAAGCTAAAATCACAGAGTTCAGTTAGCTGACGTAAAAAGTGGGTTTTAGGAATCACGATATCATACAAACTAGAATAAGGACTGACATCCATAG
Organism: bacterium; assembly: GCA_905221505.1. Taxonomy (GTDB): domain Bacteria; phylum Bacillota; class Bacilli; order Lactobacillales; family Streptococcaceae; genus Streptococcus. Next base: position 70,542 of record CAJNDL010000004.1, on the reverse strand, counting down.
TTAACTGATTATCAAGCATTATTTCACCTCATCTCTAGTATAACAAAAAAGCCATCAATTTGATGACTTTTTCAGTAGGCTCGTACCTTTGTAAAACCTTAGTATTTTTAAATACACAACCTTATACTAATCTTATACTTTTTATATATGCTACCTTACCAAAACCTTACCATTTTTCGGAACGCTTACCGCACCCTTTTTTGGAACGCTCTACTTACTTAAATCCTTGATATATCTAGCTTTTTTAACACTTAAACCGTCTAATATGTAGTATTTGTTCGTTTTGTAAATTGCACACTACTTCATATTGTCCTACAATCTCAAACCGTTAAGCCAAAATCTATCCCCTTTTTCAATATACTTCAAAAACTTCTTATAGTGCTTATGATACCTGTCACGTTTCATATACCTTGGTCTTTCAGGGAAACTATCAAACATATATCCACCACGTCTAGGACTCCACCCTGGTTCTACCTTTCTGGCTTCTTTTAGTGCAAGCTCCCAGTAGTATTGGCAATCCGTTTTACTACGGTTCAGGGTGCTCTTGTGGATATCTAGACAAGTACCGCAACTAAAATACAAATACCATTTATAAAGCAACCTGCACCGTCTACCACAATCAGGGCAAAGAAAGAAATATCGATTACCTCCCTTAGTTCCTGCTATTCTGTCTAATTCAAATGACTCTCCACCAAGATCAATCATTAAACTATCCAAATCAATCTCTAAACGTTGACCGTCCAACTCGGCTATACCCTTAGATATTCCTCTCAGCTTCATTGGTTTAGTGATTGTTTCTATTGCTAACCGCCTCATTATCTCCCCCTATATGGAAAAACCCAAATTGATTGGGTTCAGTAGTAGTGAAACCACAAAAAGAGGCAATGCCCCTTTGCTACTATTCTTCACTGAGTAAGCCACTTACTACCACATCACGAACAAATTGAGCTTGTTTTTCTTTGGGTAGTTGCAAAGCTTCAAGTAAAGACTCTAGAACTTGCTTGTCAGTTCCTGCAATCAACTTCTTAATGATATTCTGGAATTGTCCTTCCAAGTACTCGCAAAAATGTATCCGCTGTGCTTGTGTCGGCTGCACTGGTACTGGTGAGCTATCTGCAATCAGCAAGAAGCAGGCTTCCGCGATTTGGGCGAATAACTTTGCACGCGCTTCAGGGTGTCTGTATAACTCATAGGCATTTATGCTGGTGTCTTCCGTCCGGAGCTTCTCACCTAGTTCAATCAGTTTAGGCGTATCTTCAAGACATACTGGCGTAGCATCCGCCATAAAATCGTCACGTTTGCGATTGAGTTCCTCCAGTTCCTGATCTGCCTGTTCAAAGTATGCTGGTTCTATCATGGGGCTTTCTCCTTTCTTTATTTGGTTAAAAATTGCGCTTCATCCTCTTATCTTTAATGTCTGTAATAATAAATACGTTCCCCTCTGATTGTTTTCCAATGCGACTGACTAGCTTATCATTATAGATTCTGGCCAGCTCTTTTCCGTTGTGATTGGTGTTGATGATAGTTGTGTCTCGCTTATCAAAAATCTTGAAAAGAAAGGCCTGTACCCAATTATTAGCTTCATTTTTTTGGCTGTTCATAACGCTTTCTGTTCCTAAATCATCAATAAAGAGATAGTCAACCTCAGTCAGCAACTTCAAGGCGTCATACTCTGTAAAATCACTCTGTCTATACTGCCAACCTGACTGAATGCGCGTGATAATCTCAGTAATACTGACAAAAAGCACACTCTTAGGCTCATTCCTAGACTTATAGCCCTCGTTAATGGCTTTGGCCATAGAATAGCATAAATGACTTTTTCCAGTACCTGGATTGCCCATAATTAGCGTGTTTCCTGTCATACCGTTTAGGTACTCCTTAGCTTGTTTGATAGCAAACTCCTTGGCCTCGTGTTCCTCTTTTGTCTCGGCTTTGAAAGTGCTAAAAGAGGCCTCTCTCAATTCATTTGACACCGTACTTTCACGAGCTAGCACATCATAGGTTGAAGAGTCCAGATCATGGCCTAGGGCTTTTTCTATGCCCTCTAGCTCCGTCTGTTTGATGTTCTCCCTAGTACATTCCATACAGTAGGGTGATGTATAACCATCTGGCTTTTTGAATTGTACTAGGTTAATCTGATGGGTTGGGCAAAGCTCATCAGTGACCTTTATTTTTTCATTGAGCTGGTCTGTATTCAGTAATTCCATTGTTTCTCCTCTCCGTCAGTAGATAAACGGGTCTTGAATATCATCGTCAGACTGACCTTGTTTCTTTTGCTGAAACAGTCTCTGTTCATCTTCGACTTGTACCATGGTTCTAATACCATTCTGTCGCCAGTTCTTGAGTATTGAATTGATATAGCTAAAAGATCGCTTGCCGTTATCTGCAGCCTTGTCTATGGCAATCTTGATAACCTCTAGCTCCATACCGTCAAGAGTGAGATAGTCAGTCAGTATTTGATATTGTTGCCCATCCATAACCCCTATACGCTTTTGGTAATAGTTAGAAATTTCAGCAGTAGGAGCAGAAGAAGTTTTTTTCTCTATCTCTTCTTCTATCTCTATCTCTAACTCTTTCTCTATCTCTGTCTTACATGTAGTTAACAATGTAAGATTGTCAGATGACATTGTAAGATTTTCCTTTTGTTCTCGTTGCTGTTTCCGATATTCTCGCATATATGCTGCTTGGTTGGTTTCCTGCTGTACCAAGGCTTTTGCCTGCGGTAGTTCTGCGTTTTTATCTTCATCAACTTGTATTAGACCACACTTAGTAAAGTATGCCATGGTCATATCTATATCATCTTCTGATACGTCTAATTTTAGGGCTAACTCTTCCTTGAGATTGTCAAAGTAACCCTCATAGTATAAAATACAGTCACTTTCTAAGCTCTCTAGCATGAGCCTAATATAAATCACTGTCATAGTGTACCCACCAGGTACCGTTTTTAGTCTCTTGATAAAAATATTATCAAAAAATTTCTTATCAATTTTTAGCCAAAAATATATTTTAGTTTTTGCCATTCTCCACCCCCAGAAACTTCCAGATGTCCGTAACTTTATAATAGATTTTCCTAGTATCTTCTAGTGGTGGCTGATACCGTCTTAGCCCTGCTTTTTCCCACTTTTGGAGCGTCAAATATTTTATATCTAACTCGTCCATGACTTCCTGAGCTGATATTAAGCCTGTCAGTCGTGGTTTGAGTCTGTCACGCGCTTCAAGGTATCTTTCCACTACCTCCAGAATGCCATGCGCTAAGTCTTGCTCACTTTCTCGGCTTAGGCTAAACATATCCGCCCACCTCCTTCAAGGTTTCTTTGTAGCTTTCTAGGTCACTGTTCATCAACACCGCTAGGCGCTTGCTCTCCTCCTGTACTTGGTTGTAAAAAGCCTTAGCGCCATCTAGTAGCTCGCCTTTATTCGCTGGGATAAAGTAGCCACTAAAAACACCATATCTAACCCCCACAATTGGGATGTTATGCTTGACTACTAGGCGCTTAATGATGTCACGTACTGTTCTTTCTGTTAGCTTGGTTGTCAGGCTGATTTCTGCCCCTGTTATGGAGTTCTCAGCCCCTACCTTGATTAGTCTTAATACTCTCTTGTCATTCTCTGATAGACTCATTCAGTTCCTCCTCTCCTTTGCTTTTATTCAAAAAGGTTATTTGTCCGCTTGCTACCCCTTGCAAAATAGCTTTTTGAGTTTCTATGATTATATCCAAGGTTTTCAAAATAGCTGTCTTAGTCTCTAAATCAAACGCTTGTTTTGTCAACAAGCCCATAGTTACAGCTAACTTTGTTGTATTGTCCATACACGTAGCTAGAAAAATCTCTCTGGTAAAATAGGGTTCGTCTGGTATTTTTTCAATATCGGGGTATAAATTCATTGTGTAACTCATTTCATCCCTCCGTAAACTCTTACCCCTGCAAGCTGGATATATCGCCCATAATCAGGGTTTAAATCCTCGCTAGGTGTTTCTATCGTCTGTTGGTTTTCTCGCTCAATTTGGGCGCTTTTTTTGCGGTCTCGGTGGTTTAGATAAAGCAGTAAGCCAATCAGTACCACGCTAACAAAAACCGCCTGTGTGTTGCTTAAATCTAGTTCGTTCATGTTATGCCATCGCCTTATAGTTCTTGATAAATTCCGCTTGTTTAGGTTGTTCCATATTCAGCAAGTCGTCTTCGGCTTGTGCTATTTCTTTAATATCTTTAGTCATGGTATGCCTCCAGCTCTTTAGCGTCGTCATTGTTCAAAAGCAAAAAGGCTATTTCATTTAGACGATCGTATAGCTTTTCATTCTGGGCGTATGCTGTATCAGTGTATTTTTTAGCAAGCCATAAGAACGTGGTTGTATCTTTCTGTAGTGCAAACTCAAGCCCTTCAAGAGCTAGGTTATTCATTTCTAAAACATTCATGATGTCGGTTAATTCGTTCCCTAATTCTGCTAGTTTCTTAGCCGATAATAGAACTTGTTGGCTTGATGTTGCTTTTTTTGTTGTCATGTTTTTTACCTCTTTTTCTATCTTTTTATACTTGCCCTGATGGCTTTTTAATGCTTTTTTACTATACTGGATATCCTCACACTCAAAGTTTTGCGATGGCGAGTGTGGGGATTTTGAATGGTTGTTTCTTATACAGTTTTTCTTGCCTACAGCCTCACACTCAGAAGTTTGCCGACCGAGAGCGTGGGGCTTTTTGAGTTGTTTCTTATAGACGATTTTCTCACGCTCAGAGTCGCCAAATTGAAAGCGTGAGAAAGTACCAGTTTAAAGAGTTGGCGCTCTCCGTATGGTCAAATTGCCCTAAATATGCTATAATCTAGTTATAAATCTTTACTAAAACCTCTTTGATAATAGCTTGCCTGCTTTTTGTTAAATTCGTTTTAGTGTTAGTGTGAAAGGCTCTGCGGTGTGGTTATTGCTAAGCCTTTTTTGTTGCTCTCACGCGCTTCTTTGGCGTGTTTTTTTATTTCTGAATGCCATAGCTTTGATTTCCTGATAACTCATATTCAAGCCGATCATGGCTATTACCATGTCCTCAAATGCTTGGTATTGCTCCAGCTCGTCACTGGTCAAGCTATCAATGCCATTGTAGCCCCCACGTTCTTCCCTTAACTGCTTAGCGTTCCTGTCGGTTACTGCTTTTAGTAGCAGGTTGTTCATGGTGCTATGCGCGTGCTTTGGTGCTTGTTCCCAGTTCTCAATGCTGTCATGCAGTGTTTTTCTTTTTGGCTTTTCTAGCGCCCTCTGCATACGAAACTTAGAAAGTTCCTCACGCATTTCAAAGAATGCTTTGACTAGGTTCATCTTAAAACGCCTTACTGGTTCGGTGTTCTTTAAGTAAGTGATCAGCAAAGTAGCTTGTTGTTCATTTAAGCGATAGATTTTCATTGGTCGCCCTCGCCCATCTAATTTACGGATTTCAAATCCGATTATTCCGTAGCTTTCAAAATCCTCTTGATGATTTCTTATTAAGCTTTGTACTGTATCGTGTTTAACCTCAGCGCATTCAGCAATGATCTCGCTTGTAGTATACGGCTCTTTCTTGCCGTCCATGTAGACTAGTTCCATTGTGCTTCTACCTCCTGCATGAATCGGGTTAGCTTGCTTGTCAGACGGCTCTTCTCGTCCATATTTTGAGCCTCTGCAATGGCTTTGGCTAGTGTATCGATATAATACCGCTCTGCCTCTGCCAATGTGTCAGGGGCTTTTATAGTGGTCTGTGGTTCTTCCACCAGTTCCCCATCCATGTAGTAGCCGTTTAGTCGGATTTCTTTCAGAATGTGCTTGATTACTTTTTTAAACTCTTTGGCTTTTGGTTTGGTTGACCTCATAAGCACCTCATAGAGTCCATGCTCAGTTAAAAACCAGACTTGTTGACCACTACGAAAAGTTTTCGTAGTACCGTCTAAAGGCGTCCCTTTTACCTTTTCATCTTCATCAACTTTTCTTAACATTGCTTGTACATCATAATAGCCTTGTGATGTCTTAGTATAATCAATCATCTCAGCAATCGCCCTAGCTAAAAATAGCGGTTCTTGTTCACTGCCGTAGATGTCCAATGGTTGACCGTGAATAATAGTAGTAGTGACAACCTGCAATAGTTGACCTTGGTCTGTTGTCTCTTCAAAAATACTTACTTGTGTTGTCATGTCTTGCTTAACCTCTCTGTATAACTGATTTAGTCTTTTTCTGCTTTCCTTGTTGGGCTTATGTTTGCCCTGTGCCCACTTGCCAACTGTTCGGGGATCTATGCCTATCCGTTGGCCAATAGCTACCAAGTTCAGCCCGTGAGTGGTTCGCATTTCATCTATGACCCTCGTGTAGTTCCTCTTCATTGCTTGCCTGCCTTTCTAGCTATAAAATAGTTCATCTATGGTTATATCTGATTTGATTTCTGCAACCATTGACTTAATCGCTAGACGTTCTTTGTCATTGAATGGCGTTTTACCTAATTCTTTGTTGTTGTACGACTGCAAAGAAATTTTTAGCTTGTCCGCCATCTGTTGTTGAGTTAGTCCTAACATAACTCGATAGCCTCGTAGTTTGCTCATAGGTTTCCCCCTTTCTAAAAAATCCCCCTCCATGAATAGATTGAAAGTGTGAAAGGTTGGAGGGGGTAGTATCCAATTTGGATAACTTGTGTTTTATTATATATCCATTTCGGATAATTGTCAACTGTTTTTTAGAATTTTTTGTATCATTTCTTGATACTTTTCTGAAAATCAGATATAATCATCTGTGAAAGGTGTGATAAATTATGAATAGATTGAAAGAACTGAGAAAACAAAAAGGGCTAACCCAACAAGGATTAGCTGATGAAATTTCTGTATCTAAAATCACCGTATTGCGATGGGAAAACGAGGAACGCCAAATAAAACCCGAAAAAGCCCAGCAACTAGCTGACTTCTTCGGGGTAAGCGTTGGATATCTGTTGGGGTATAGTGAGTATAGAGAATTAGAAAAAGCATTGGATAAAACAATTTTTTCAAACTATCCTGATGTTGAAACATTCCTCACTCAAGAGATAAAAGAGCTAATCGGAGAAAGAACAAAAGATTTTTATGAGTATATTGATAAACAATTTTATGAAAGCTATAAAAATACTGCCGTACCTCCCGAAATAGTTGTAAAGCACCGTGAAGACTTTTATAGCTCGTTTCTATTTCTCCCTGCTAGATTACAAAAATTTATAGCTTTATGGAGCATACTAACAGAAACTGAACAAGAAAATATAGGTAAAACTATTGAATTATTAGCTATGAGAGGAAGATAAAAATCCCCCATATTCGCCAATAGCAACCCCATCCCATGGTCTATTGTGCAAAAACGGAGGAAATTGAAGAATAGAAAGCCAATTTTACAGACTAAAGCGCAAAAAACGGCAAAATTGCAAAATAGCAACAAAAAAAGACAAGCTAGCTACTGCCAACTTGTCTAATAGTACCTAACTGAAAATAAGCGAAAGGTTAGGTATTTACAACATGATTATACCACTCTTGCATTTAAAATGCGACCTATACCATACCCACGCGCCACAATGTTCAACAATCATGAAGCGCGTGTGCGAATGCGTGTGCGAATAATCTACTCTCAAAAAAACTTTAATAGCACTGTTAGCTAACTAAAAATAAACTATTTTTCCCGCGCGTGTGCGAATGCGTGTGCGAATCGATTGGAGAAAAAATGAGAAAATACGATATACAAAAATTGTTATTATCAGGGGAGAACCAAAGGGTTGAATTCAAAGAAGCTAAAAACTCTTTCCCTAAAGACGGTATGAAAACCATTTGCTCCTTTGCTAATACAAATGATGGATTACTAATTCTGGGAATATCAGAGAATACACAGAATAAAGAATTTTATATTTCTGGGGTCAATAATCCAGATAAAATACTTGATGATTTATATAGTTTAGTTAACAATCCTAAGAAAATTAACAGAAATGTAATAAATGAAGAAAGTGTTCAAGTTATAAATGAAAAAGGAAAGAGTATTATCATTATCCCTATTTATAAAGTTGATTATAAGGACAAACCAATATATCTAAACGAAAGTGTAACATCTACTTATTTCCGCCAAGGTACCGGAGATTTTAGATGTTCACAAGAACAAATCAACTCTATGTTAAGAGATTCCGCTAAGGAAAGTTTTGATAGCACACTTATTCAGGATTTTTCTATTTTAGACTTAGATACAGAAACAATAAAGCTATATAGAGAAAAATTTGATAATATAAATGCAGAGCACCCTTTTTCAAAATTGGATAACGAACAATTTTTAATAAAAATAAATGCTTTACGAAGAGATCGCAAGGACGATAAAATAAAGCCAACAGTTGCTGGACTATTAATTTTTGGTACACATAATTCAATAAAAGAGTTTATTCCACACTATAACGTAGAATATGTTCTAAAAGAGTTTTCTGAAAACAATCGCTTTAAAGATCGTGTGATTTATGATGGTACATGGGGGGAAGATAATCTTTTTAATTTCTTTTACCTAGTTATTGAAAAATTATATCTAACTTTGAATGACAACTCTAACATTCAAGAAAATTCTATGAATAGAATTGGAATTTCAAAATTACGAATTGCAATTCGCGAGGCATTCATTAATAGCCTTATTCATAGCGATTATAAAAGCGAAAAAGGGATAATGGTAATTAGATATTCTGATAGGTACATATTCACAAATGGCGGAACACTTAGAATTGACATAAAGGACTTTTTTAGTGGGGCACATTCTGATCCAAGAAACTACTTAATACAAGAAATTTTTAGGTTTTTAAATTTATGTGAAAAAGCTGGAACTGGTATACCCAAAATAATGGAAGCAGTTAAAGAGAGTCATTTAAAGTATCCCAATTTACGAACTGAATTAGACTCAGTTGAACTTACATTATGGGATACTTCTCTTATAGATAACCTGGATATTGATAACGAATATGAGAAAAAGATATTAGAGTTAATAATCGAACACCGTTTCATAACAAGAGAGACTTTGGAAGAAAAACTAAAAATCCACAAAAATACAATTTTAAAATATTTAAAAAAATTAGTGGAAAAACAAGCTATCGATAAATTCAAATCTGGTAGACAATACGTATACTTTATTGCACAAAACCAAGATCCTGAATTTCAAAAATATAACCACATTAATGCTATGTATTCTTTACTGGAAGAAATGAAACGAAAATAAGGGGGTTCTCGTAGCCCCTAGCATGATATAAAACCTTTTTGATAATGGCTTGCCTGCTGATGTATTTTAGAAAGGTTTATCATCATGAAAATAACTGAAGTTATAAAAAAAGACGGTAGTAAAGTCTATCGTGCTAATGTATATCTAGGAGTTGATCAGGTAACAGGAAAGAAAGTCAAAACTAAGGTAACAGGTCGGACACAAAAGGAATTAAAACAGAAAGCCAATCAAGAAAAAATAGCTTTTCAAAAAGCAGGATCTACTAGACAAAAGGCTAGCACCATAAAAAACTATCAAGAATTAGCCAATCTCTGGTTAGAAAGTTATAAGAATACGGTTAAGCCAAACACTCAAGGCAATGTTAGAAAGCTAATCGATAATCATATATTGCCTATCTTTGGGGCTTACAAGCTCGATAAGCTCACTACTCCACTTATCCAGTCCATTATCAACGAACTTGCTGACAAGACTAATAGAGGGGAAAAGGGGGCTTTTCTACACTATGACAAGATACACGCTTTAAACAAACGTATCTTACAGTATGGCGTAACCATGCAAGCTATACCGTCCAATCCTGCGCGTGATGTTGTTTTACCTCGTAACACTCAGAAAGCAAAGCGGAAAAAAGTAAAGCACTTTGAAAATCCAGAATTAAAAAAGTTTCTTGCTTATCTCGATAATTTAGATACTCATAGATACCGTTATTACTATGAGACGACGCTCTATAAGTTCCTATTGGCTACTGGTTGCCGTATCAATGAAGCTTTAGCTCTTTCCTGGTCTGATATAGATTTAGATAATGCCGTGGTACATGTTACCAAAACACTAAATCGGGATTTAGAAATCAATAGCCCAAAATCTAAGGCTAGTTATCGGGATATAGATATAGATCAAGCGACTGTTAGCATGCTAAAGCAGTACAAACTGCGCCAAACTAAAGAGGCTTGGAAGATAGGGCAACGTGAAAGTGTAGTATTTTCTGATTTCATTCATGAGTATCCTAGCAGTTCAAGACTTAAAAGAAGATTGCAAACACATTTTAAGCGTGCTGATGTTCCTAGCATTGGCTTTCATGGATTCCGTCACACTCACGCTAGTCTCTTGCTTAACTCTGGAATACCTTACAAGGAGCTCCAGTACCGCCTAGGTCATTCCACTTTATCAATGACCATGGATATATATAGCCACCTCTCAAAAGAGAACGCAAAAAAAGCAGTATCATTCTACGAAACTGCACTAAAAGCACTATAGGGGGAGCAAAAAGGGGAGCAAATTTAAAAATCAACATTTCAAGACAAAGTAAAAATCCAATAGCAACAGGATTTTTGTTAGATTTATTTTGAAAAAGGCCGATTTTGTAGTATAATAGTACGGTGTGAAAAAATCTGAAAAATGAGAAAGGATAAGGGGTATGAAACAAGTTTTTCTCTCTACAACAACTGAATTTAAAGAGATCGATACACTTGAACCGGGTACTTGGATCAATCTCGTCAATCCGACTCAAAATGAATCACTCGAAATCGCTAACGCCTTCGATATTGATATTGCCGACCTTCGAGCACCGCTCGATGCGGAAGAAATGTCTCGTATTACCATTGAAGACGAGTACACTCTGATTATCGTAGACGTGCCGGTCACAGAGGAAAGAAATAACCGCACCTACTACGTTACCATCCCGCTTGGTATTATCATCACCGAGGAAACCATTATCACTACGTGTTTGGAACCTCTACCAGTCCTCGATGTCTTTATCAACCGTCGCTTGCGTAATTTCTACACTTTCATGCGTTCGCGTTTTATCTTCCAGATTCTCTATCGCAATGCAGAGCTTTACCTAACAGCCCTTCGTTCAATCGACCGTAAGAGTGAACAAATCGAAAGTCAACTGCATCAATCAACTCGTAATGAAGAATTGATTGAGCTCATGGAATTAGAAAAAACCATCGTCTATTTCAAAGCCTCACTTAAAACAAATGAGCGCGTGATTAAGAAATTGACCAGCTCAACCAGCAATATCAAGAAATACCTTGAGGACGAAGACCTGCTTGAAGATACCCTGATTGAAACCCAACAGGCCATCGAGATGGCAGATATTTATGGAAACGTCTTGCATTCTATGACAGAGACCTTTGCCTCTATCATTTCTAACAACCAGAATAACATTATGAAGACCTTGGCCCTTGTGACCATCGTCATGTCCATCCCAACCATGGTCTTCTCTGCCTACGGGATGAACTTTAAGGATAATGAAATCCCCCTAAACGGCGAGCCGAATGCCTTCTGGTTAATCGTCTTTATCGCCTTTGCTATGAGTGTCTCGCTCACTCTCTATCTCATCCATAAAAAATGGTTCTAAGAGGAGTTCCTATGTCTCAGATTGATCTACAAAAATTAACTAAGAAAAACCAAGAGTTTGTCCACATCGCTACCCAACAATTCATCAAAGATGGAAAAACAGATGCTGAAATTAAGGCTATTTTTGAGGAAGTTATTCCTCAAATACTTGAGGAGCAAGTTAAGGGTACAACTGCTCGTTCCCTCTATGGTGCACCGACCCACTGGGCTCACAGCTTCACTGTTAAGGAGCAATATGAAAAAGAGCATCCAAAGGAAAATGATGATCCAAAACTCATGATTATGGACTCAGCCCTTTTCATCACTAGCCTCTTTGCCCTTGTCAGCGCCCTCACAACCTTCTTTGCGGCAGATCAAGCTTTCGGCTATGGATTGATTACTCTTTTGCTAGTTGGACTGGTTGGTGGATTTGCCTTCTACTTGATGTACTACTTTGTTTACCAATACTATGGACCAGATATGGACCGCAGTCAACGTCCACCTTTCTGGAAATCTGTACTGGTTATCCTAGCTTCTATGTTCCTTTGGTTGCTTGTCTTCTTTGCAACAAGCTTCCTACCAGCTAGCCTTAACCCAGTACTTACTCCATTGCCACTAGCTATTATCGGAGCAGCCCTCCTAGCCCTTCGCTTCTATCTCAAGAAACGCTTGAACATCCGTAGCGCAAGTGCAGGACCAACACGTTATTAAGAGAATGATAAAAGCAACTGCAGGTGCGGTTGCTTTTTTACTACTTTCTTGATTTAAAAGTATTCCTCTGACATCCCACATAGCTTTCTCTTATCTTTTGTGATAAAATAGGCTCATACTCAATGAAAATCAAAGAGCAAACTAGGAAGCTAGCCGCAGGCTGTACTTGAGTACGGCAAGGCAAAGCTGACGTGGTTTGAAGAGATTTTCGAAGAGTATCAATCTATTTCTAGGAGGATGAGATATAGTTTCTACTATTGGTATTGTTAGTTTGTCTAGTGGCATTATAGGGGAAGACTTTGTCAAACATGAAGTGGACTTGGGTGTCCAACGTCTCAAGGATTTGGGACTCAATCCTATCTTTTTACCCCATTCGTTAAAAGGCTTAGACTTTATAAAGGACCATCCTGAAGCCCGTGCAGAGGATTTGATGCAGGCCTTTTCTGATGATAGCATCGACATGATCCTATGCGCCATCGGTGGAGATGATACCTATCGTTTGTTGCCCTACCTTTTTGAAAATGACCAACTAGAAAAGGTTATCAAACAAAAGATTTTTCTTGGCTTCTCAGATACAACCATGAACCATCTCATGTTGCATAAACTAGGTGTTAAAACTTTTTATGGTCAATCCTTTTTAGCAGACATTTGTGAATTGGACAAGGAGATGTTGCCCTATAGCTTTCACTACTTTAAAGAATTAATTGAGACTGGAAGAATCTCAGAAATCCGCCCTAGTCACGTTTGGTATGAGGAACGAGCTGACTTTAGTCCCAAGGCTCTGGGGACAGCTCGTGTCAGTCATGCAAACACTGATTTTGACTTGTTGCAAGGAAATGCCCAGTTCGAGGGGGAAATCCTCGGTGGTTGTCTTGAGTCCCTCTATGATATCTTTGACAATTCTCGATACGCAGATAGCACGGACCTCTGCCAAAAATACAAACTTTTCCCTGACTTGTCAGACTGGGAAGGAAAGATCCTCTTACTAGAAACAAGCGAAGAAAAGCCTGAGCCAGAAGACTTCAAAAAGATGTTGCGAACTTTAAAGGACACTGGCATATTCGCGGCCATCAATGGACTCTTGGTAGGAAAACCTATGGATGAAACTTTCTATGATGACTATAAAGAGGCACTATTGGATATCATTGATAGCAATATCCCGATTGTCTATAATTTGAATGTCGGCCATGCAACTCCAAGAGCAATTGTCCCCTTCGGAGTTCACGCCCATGTAGATGCAAAGGAGCAAATCATTCGCTTTGACTATAACAAATAAAGCTGGGAAGAATTTCTCAGCTTTATTTGTTATAGTCAGATATTCTAGTTACCTATACTCACTAATTCCCGCTTTTCCACTCACAATCATTCTCGTGGTCATCAACTAGCCCTGCTGCTTGTAGAAAAGACAAGACGGCGACTGGGCCTGTGAACTTGAAACCTTGTTTTTTGAGGTCTTTGGCTAATTTTTCAGACAAGGGTGTTTTAGCAGGGGCTTGGCGGTAATCGGGAACATCGTTAACGATAGTTTTTCCCTCAACAAAAGACCAAAGATAGGCATCAAAAGAGCCGTACTCTGCCTGTAACTGTAGAAAGGCTTGAGCATTAGCACGTGTAGCAAAAATCTTGGCTCTATTCCGAATGATGGATGGATTATCCAGCAAGGCTTCCAGTTCGGTGTCGGTCATGTCTGCGACTGCTTGAATTTGATAGCCATGAAATGCTTCTCGGAAAGCTTGTCGTTTGTTGAGCACCGTTTCCCAAGACAGGCCTGCCTGATAGGTTTCCATGCACAATAACTCAAACAATGCTTGATCATCATGGAGGGGTTGGCCCCACTCCTCATCATGATAGGCAATATAGAGCGGATTGGTCATCTTGACCCACGAACAACGTTTTGTCATGCTCTGCTCCTATTTGACCAACATCTTAAGGGCCGACTTGATATAGTTCTCAGCTGTATCTGTCGTTCCTTCAAAGAATTTCTTGATTTTCTTGAGCTCGGTCGCCTTATAGCCCAAAGCCAACATGGCCTCCATAGCTTCTTCCAATTCTTGGTTTTCAGCACTGGCTTGGACTGCCACCTTGGCAGGAAGGTCATCTCCTGCAACTACTACCTTGCCTTCCAAGTCCAGCACCATCTGCTGGGCTGTTTTCTTGCCAATTTTAGGGAACTTAGTTAAGTAGGTAATATTCTTGGTTTCGATGGCTTGGACCAAGCCAGCATTGTCATCAGCAGCGATAATAGCAAGAGCTGATACAGGACCAATCCCAGAAACCGAAATCAGACTGAGAAAGAGCTTTTTCTCATCTTCTGAGCGAAATCCATAAAGTAGATGGGCATCCTCACGCACGACCTGATGCGCATAAATTTGAGCTTCTTGATTGACCTGTCCTGAGTAGGCATAAGGATTGGCCACATGCAGGATATAACCGATACCGTTGACCTCAAGAACAATGTATTTAGCAGTGATTTTGGTAATGATTCCTTTTAAATATTCGTACATAGTTTTCCTTCTATGCTCAATGAAAATCAAAAGCAAACTAGAAAGCTAGCCACAGGTTTCTCAAAGCACAGCTTTGATATTGCAGATAGAGCTGACCTAGTTTGAAGAGATTTTCGAAGAGTATTCGTTTAATATTTCCCCAACTCACGGAGACTGGTGTGATTTTCCTGAATGCGTCGGAACATCTTTTCCATATCCGACTTGGTAAAATGCACCAAAACAGGACGTCCGTGGGGACAGTTGTAGGGATTGTCACATTGAGAAAGCTGATAGAGGAGTTGTCTGGCTGAATGGTCATCGATACGATGGTTGGCCTTGATAGACCGCTTGCAGGACATCATGATTGCCAGCTCTGCTCGGTATTTCTTGATAGAAACTTCCTTGGTCAAGAGCAGCATATCGCACATTTCATAGATGCCAGACTCGATTTCTTCCTCTGCCATCCAAATAGGATGTTCACGCAGGATGAATTGATTTTCTCCGTACTCTGCTAGAAAGACACCCACTTCCTCCAAAAGAGACATTCTTTCCTTGAGACGAAGAGCATCATCCGCAGGAAATTCAAAGATATAGGGCACTAGGAGTTGCTGCTGGCTCTGGTCAACATCGCCAATGCTCTCACGATATTCCTCATATTTAACTCGTTCCTGAGCCGCATGCTGGTCTATGATATAGAGCCCATCTCGCCCTTGGGCAAAGAGATAAGTCCCGTGCATCTGGCCGAAAAATTCCAACTCTGGGAAGCTGGATGATTCTTCTCGCTCCAGCTTATCATAAGCCTTATCAAGACTAGCTAGATCTAACTCTGGATGGTCTAGTTGGTCATAGTTAGCAGGCTTTCTCTCTGCAAAATGCAGTTTTGCTGGCTTGGTCAACTGGTCCAAGGTTTCCTTGGCAAACAGGGTTAAATCCTGTCCTTCATCAGTCAATTCTACCTGATAATCAGCTACTTCAGCTTGACTAGGTCTTGACGGCTCAGTTTGCTCATAGTAGAGAGTATTTTCTTTGAGAGGGAGAATGGTCTGCTCCACCTTCTCACGATTGCGCACAGTCGATTTGGCAAGATTTTCCAAGGCATCTGGTATCAAGGTTTGCTCCTTGAGACTGTTTGCAATAGCTTCTGAAACCAGCGTCATCAGTTCTTTTTCCTTGGAAATCCGCACCTCTTGCTTGGTTGGATGCACATTGACATCTGCTAGATAAGGGTCGATATGGATGTGAATGACAGCCAGTGGAAAACGTCCCACCATGAGTTTGCTGCCGTAACCATCTAAAATAGCACGATTAAGCAGGAAGTTCTTGATATAACGGCCATTGATGAAGAGGCTGATATAGTTGCGATTAGCCCGAGTCAACTCAGGCAGGGAAACAAAGCCTGAAATTTCGAAATCAAGGTCAGAATTCTCAATTTCAATCATCTTCTTGGCACTCGCCAAACCGTAAATCCCTGCGATAGCTTGTCGCAGTTGACCAGTCCCTGCTGTCCGCGTCATTTCCTTGCCATCACTAATCAAACTGAAGGAAATCTCAGGATGAGCCAATCCCAGACGGTTGACAATATCAATGATATGAGACAACTCCGCTTGCTGGCTCTTCATATACTTGAGGCGGGCAGGCGTGTTGAAAAAGAGGTCCTCCACACAAACCTTGGTTCCCACAGGACTAGTCGCTGGGACTACTTCTTCGACTTCTCCCCCACGCGCAACTAGTTTGGTTCCATGACTCGCACCATCTACCGCCGTTAACAGAGTCAAAACACTAACAGAAGCGATTGAAGGCAGGGCTTCACCACGAAAACCAAGCGTCCGAATCCGAAAGAGATCTGCTTGATTTTTTATCTTACTGGTCGCATGGCGACGCAAGGCCAATTCCACCTCATCGTGGGCAATTCCATGACCATTATCTGTGATTTGAATCTTCTTGAGACCAGCTTCCTCAATCTCAATGATAATCTGACTAGAGCCCGCGTCAATGGCGTTTTCTACCAGCTCCTTAACAACGCTAGCTGGACGCTCGATAACCTCTCCCGCCGCGATCTGGTTTGCCAACACCTCTGGCAATTCAATAATATGAGACATTTTTCAGCCCCTTTCCGTATCTATTTTCCTAGAAATTGATTAGTGCTATTATACCATATTTCAGAAAGGACAGAAAAGCTCCACCACATAGGAGCCAAATCCCTCCACATAAACAAAGTCCCTTGCAAGGGGCTGAAAAATAGTGTTTAATAAAGGTGTACAAGAAGTGATCACAATTTTGTATGAAAAACAAGGAGAGAAATTTATGAAAGTAGAACTACAGATTAGTGAGACTTACGAGGAGGAAAAATTGATTGTCCAAGCACCTCAGCCGACAGATAAAGTCCAGAAAGTCATCGAGTTCGCAGAAAATTTGGACCAAAAAGAAACAATCAAAGGAAAGATTGATGATCAGATCTATCTCGTTAAGATTGGTAAGATACAACGCTTCTATATCGAGAATCGGAAGGTTCTAGCAGAAACGGCTAGCCAGACCTACAGCATTGATTTGCGACTCTATCAGGTACTTGAACTCTTGCCAACCAATTTTATACAAATTTCCCAATCAGAAATCATCAATATCGATTCCATCTCTCATCTCAAGCTTACGCCCAACGGTCTGGTTGAAATTTTCTTGAAAAACGAAAGCTTCACCTATTCTTCACGCCGTTATCTAAAAACCATTAAGGAGAAATTAGAACTATGAAAAAACAAGTATTTCACGATGCAGCCGCCGGTGTTCTTATCGGCCTCATTCTCTCTATCATCTTTTCATTCATCTACGCCCCAAACACCTACGCCCCACTGAGTCCCGAGTCTCTCATCGGCCAAGTGATGGCTCAGCATCAGGTTCACGGTGCCCTGGTCTTGCTCTACTGTACACTTATTTGGGCAGCTATCGGTATTCTCTTCAACTTTGGCAACCGCTTATTCAGCCGTGACTGGAGCATGCTTCGTGCCACTCTGACTCATTTCTTCCTTATGCTGGCTGGCTTTGTTCCACTAGCAACTCTGGCTGGTTGGTTCCCCTTCCACTGGATCTTCTATCTCCAGCTCATTATCGAGTTTGCGATTGTCTACCTCATCATTTGGGCTATTCTCTATAAAAGAGAAGCTAGAAAAGTAGACCACATCAATCAACTCTTGGATCATAGAAAGTAAGGGCTTTGATAAAACTGCTTGGAATAATAAAAAAGCCAAGCCTAAGCTCAACTTTCCAACTCATATAAATCCGCAATAATTGCTGCAACACGCTTGATATCTCCCAGCATACCTCGCATTTCAAAGTCAGCCAAGACAGGGAAACCAAAACGTTGACTGTATTGCTTGGCTGTCAAGCAATATTGGTTATTAAAGTTACGATTTCCTGAACCAACTACGCCAAAACACTTTCTAGCATTGTCGCCATAGGCGATAAAATCCCCAACGGGTGTCGTCAAAATCTCTACATCTCCGTTATCCACGCCATTCCCACCTTCAAGGTAGGTCGGTAAAAAAGCGACATAGGGATGGTCCATTTCATAGAAATCTTGGCCTTCTTTGACCAAATCCTTGATATGAATCTTTTGAACCTCAATTCCCTCGTACTGGGACAAGAGATAGTCTTTCAAGCGTGTCACAAAACTCTCGGTATTGCCGCTCAGACTGATATAAACTAAAGAAATTGTCTTCATATGTACCTCCATGATTTTATCTATAATCGAAAAATAACTACCAAGATTGTAACTTGATAGTTATTTTTTGTCAATACTTAAGCAAGTTCTTCTGTTTCTTCTTCAGCCAAGGCTTTCTGTTGACGCCAAATCTTATAGAAAACAAGGGCTAGGAAAAGAACATTGATGACGATAGAGAGAATGCTAACGGCTTGTGAAATAACACTTATCCCTAAACGCATGGTCTCATCGTGAACTAACTGCACAGCGTCCTGTAAACTAACATAGCCATAAATCGAACCAATAATGGCTAACAAAACATAGCCGACATAAGTATAGTTTGCATATTGCAAATTCTTACGAACAAGGAACACAATCGCTACTACCACTAAAATAGCAGATAGCACAATCAAGGCCATATTAAAAATAGAATGAGATGCTTCTGCCACTCTATAGCTATAATTAATGCTATCTTCTACCTGCTGAGCACTGACCCCTGCAACCTGTTTCTGAGCAGAACGAAGGACTTCTTTGCTAGGTATGGGACCCAAAATTCCAAACAGAGACGTAGCTGAAATAAGGGCAGACAAGATTAGCAAGACCCATAGATAAATCGGTTTCTTTTTCATAATAGAACCTCCTGATATTATTATCGATATTATAGCACTTTTTGTAAAGGGATACAAATTTTATAACGTCGTTTCTACCTGTTTTCGGTAGGCTTTTGGCGATTTTCCGCACAATTTTCGGAAAACTTTATAGAAATATCCAACATTACTGTAACCAACCGCATAGCAAATATCTTCGATACTGTCACTAGTTGAAAGTAAGAGCTGTTGGGCAGCCTTAATGCGTTGTTTGTTTAGTAATTCTGCGAAGGTCGAATTGGTTTCACGCTTAATCAACTGTCCCAGATAAACAGGATTGATAAAGAGATCCTTACTGATATCCTTGAGGGAAAGTTCTTTCTGATAATCACGCCCAATGACTTCCAGCACACTGACCACGTTTTCATTCATACGATATTGCCCAAAGAAGCGGGTCAGAGTTTCCTTGATATAAGGAACCAATTCATCGAAGGATTGAATAGCATGAATAGTTTTGACAATGTCCGTCATATCATCAGCTTTGAGATGTTCAAACAAGTGAAAAACATCCATGACAAACTGGATAAAAAGCTGTTTGGTAATCGGAACACGGGGTGTATTTTCAAGAACCACTTTCTCCAAGAGGTTCAACTCTTCCACGATTTGATTGAGATTTCCCTGAATGATAACCCGATAAATCGGTTCGTAGTAGGCAAAGAGGCTCTCCGACTGCTGCAGATTTACAGAGCCGTAAAAGAGGGCTTTCTCAGCATTCAGCTTCCAGCGTTCAAAGTGTTCTTGATAAGGGGCTTCAAAGGGAGTAACGACTAAACCTTCTAGGGGTTGGTCAGAAATGAAAATCTGCCAGTCTTGACCCAAGACATAGTAGGGAATGGTGAAGGAGCCTTGTTTTTCCTTGGATAAACCTATCCACCAATTCTCCCCACCTCCTAAATAACTAACAAATCCAGCCTCATCTAAATCTTGACTGAGGGTCTTACTTTTCTTTCCTCTCTCGCTAAGCTGACCTGCAATCTTCTCCAGCAGATTTCCCAGCTCTACCTTATCAACAGGCTTGACCAAATAGTCCACAACACTAAGGTTCATGGCTCTTTTTACGTAATCAAACTCCTGATAACCCGAGAGCAAGATATAGGCAGCATCTGCTAATATCTCTTTCATTTCCTTAATCATCTCCAGTCCTGTTTTGTCTGGCATATTGACATCGGAAATGATAACATCGACAGGATTTTCCTGCACATATTCTAGAGCCTCGTCGGCATGACTGGCTGTTGCGACGACCTCCATATCCCACTTATCAAAGGGAATCAAACGCTTCAGACCTTCTGTCACCATGTACTCATCATCTACTAATAATACTTTATACATTTTCTCCCTTTCTACTCATCTTGAATTGTAATACGATACTGAACACCTGCTTGCTCTGCAGACTCTACACTAATGGCATAGCGATCCCCAAAATAGAGCACAAAACGCTCGTGTACATTGACAATCCCAATAGACTGCCTTTGGGCACTGTAGCTGGCTTGGTGGTCAAAATGTCTCTGACTTAGTTTTTCTCGGAGATTTGCCAGCTTTTCAGCCGGCATTCCACGACCGTTATCGACCACCAAAATTTCTACAAAGCCATCCTGTTTGAGAGCCTTGATGCTAATCACATTATCTGTCCGCCTGTGGTCAACACCATGCGCGAAATAGTTTTCTACTAGCGGTTGCAAGGTAAATTTGGGAATCTTCATATTCTCTAACTCTGGGTCTATCTTGAAACCATAGGCAATAGACTTAGGATAGCGAACCATGCAGAGATAGCTGTATTTACGGCAAAATTCTAATTCTTGTTTAAGAAGGGTTTCTCTTTCGTCAGAAATATTGTTCCGCAAGAGACTACTGAACTCATAAATGATATCTGCCAACTCATCTTGACTCTGCATAACTGCATACATGCGCAAGAATTCCAGCGTATTATACATAAAATGAGGATTGATTTGAGCCTGCAGGGCTCGCATATTGGCATCTTTTTGACTAAGCTCTAGCTGATAAATATCATGGATATTCTTTTCCAAGCGATCCAACATATCATTGGTGGTATCTGCGATTAGGAGCAATTCCTGATCCTTTTCAAGCGTATCAATGCGGAGACCTTCTTCTCCTTGGGCAATAGCCTGAATGGAATCAACCAGATCCACTACCTGCTTTTGATAATTTGAGAAAGTCTTCCTCAAGGTAACATATAGTATGACAATAAAGAGAAGGCTCAAGCCCACAATCAAAGCAGAGCTAGTCACTGTTCCTTGTAAAACAAAGTTTTTGGGAACTGCCACCTGAACCTGATAGCCATGAGAGGTCACACCAACAAACCAGTTCTCATGCTCCCTATTGACCCTCTCACCAATATGAAAAATCTCCGTATCAAAAGGCGATGTCACAGTAACAGCCATCGGGATATGACCTCGGGTATTGTCCACAGCATGGTATAAGATTTCTGGATCCAAGGAGATGTAAACAACCCCTATAGATTGATCCGTCGCTGGGTCTAAAATAGGAACTCCAAAACTATTGGCCTCCGGTTTAAAGCCTTCCGCAAGTACCGTATGACCACCTCTCTCGTTTCTACTTGAAACATACACTTCTTTAAAGTCCTGTAAGACGATTGCAACACCCGTTATATAGTCATTTTGGACATAAAGATCATCAATATTTTCATACAGAGAAATAGAAGTTGACGAAGCAGCTTGATGCTCCAACAGCCAATAAAAATACTCAGATGTTGATAGACTAAAATACTTATAAACCCCTTGTATGCGGGCTTGATTGTCTACTAAATCCTGCGCTAGTTGGGCTGATTCGCGATAATAATACTCCACCTCTTCGACTGTTCGAGTGGTTACACGCTGGGCTACTCTCTGGGCTTCCTTTTCCCTTGAATCCCAGTCAGCATAGGAGAGTAAGATTGCAAAACTCGCAATAATAATGATCATAACTGAACTGTAGGTTCGCAGAAGCGTATGTAGCCAAAACTGCTTCATTCTATTTTGTCGCCAATTTTTCATGGATGCTTTCATAGATCGGTTCCAACATATCACTGATAAAGAAATGCCACATCCCAATTCCTACAAAGAAGAGCAGAGCAGGCATATAGTAACCAATTGCCACAAGTAGCACTGTTCCAAGGAAAACCTTAGCCACAGCCGCTAGACTCATAAAGATGCCAATCAAAGATAGTTTGAGACTGTTTCGATAGGACAAATCAAAATAAACTTGTAATTTCAAAGATACTGTATAAGCCAAAAAGAGCAGGACAACTACTAAAACATTCAAGAATGTCGCAATCAAATGAACAATAGTCTGATGAGGTAATTGCACCAAGAGATACAAGCCATAGACTAAAACTAAATCCACTCCTAGAAAGCTAAAGAAAATCAGGTTGCTTGAGACAAAATTTTGCTTGTATAGAGACCAAGCCTCCTTCAAACTGTATTCCCGAAAGCTATAACCATGTTCTGCATACAAGCTCATCAAGGTGGCACTAGCCGGCGCTAAACCAAGAATAATCCCTCCTGCCAATGTTAATAGCCAAAAGAAGGCTGTCGCAATCATCCCTAAAAAGAAACGATTAAAGACAAAGTCTAAAAATCTCCCCATGATATCCCCCTAAAAATAACTATGAAACCATTATATCATATTTCAAGCGTTTTCAAAAACTTCTACTATCCATTTACAATCCCACCAAACCATGGTACAATGAGAATTGTGAAAAAATTATCAGGAGACAATTCATGAAGAAATCTATCTTAACTACACTGCTTTTTGCAGTTCTTTACTTCCTCTCCATGGGGATTGGTGTCCTTTTGGGCAATCTCTTTGACCAAACTGGAAACATGTTTTATGCGCCTGCCTTTACTGCCCTTGTCGGCGGTAGCGTCTATATGATTCTAATCGCAAAAGTTCCGCGTTTTGGAGCCATTACCACTATCGGTCTTGTTATTGCCCTCTTTTTCTTGGGAACTAAACACGGTGCCGGTGCCTTCCTTCCTGGAATTATCTGTGGTCTCCTAGCAGATGCAGTAGCTAGCCTCGGAAAATACAAGGACCAAACAAAGAATTTCCTTTCTTTCATTCTCTTTGCCTTTAGCTCAACAGGACCAATCTTGCTTATGTGGATTGCACCCAAAGCCTATATGGCTACCCTCCTAGCAAGAGGAAAATCCCAAGAATATATCGACCGTATCATGGTCGCACCAAATCCTGGAACCATCCTTTTATTTGTTGCAAGTGTAGTCATCGGAGCCCTATTGGGTGCCTTGATTGGACAAGTCTTGAGTAAAAAATTTGCGCAGAAAATCTAGTCAATAAAAAAGAGCCAGACGGCTCTTTTTTATTTATGACTCAATTTCTTGGTCAAGAAATCTCCCAAGAATTGAATTGCAAAAATAATCAAGATGATAATGATGGTTGCCAAGATAGTCACATCGTGATTATAGCGGTTAAATCCATAAGCGATGGCCACGTTACCAATACCACCAGCTCCAACCGCACCGGCCATAGCTGTTTCCCCAACAAGAGAAATCAGGGTTACAGTTGTCACACGAATCAAATCTGGAAGACCTTCTGATAGGTAAACACCTACGATATCCCAGAAGGTCGCTCCGCTAGCTTGTGCCGCCTCAATGACACCGCCATCCAATTCAGCCAAGACAACCTGCACCTGACGGGCAAAGAAGGCAAAGACCGCAAAAGAAAGTGGGACAAGGGCTGCATTTGGCCCGATGCTCGTCTTCACAATCAAGTGAGAGAGTGGCGACATGATTGCCAAGAGGATGATGAAAGGAACCGCACGGAAAATGGAGGTAACCTTGTCTAAAATCCAGAAAACGACCTTATTTTCCAAGACACCACCCGGCGCTGTCAAGACAAGGAAGAGACCTGCCACTAGACCCAAGAACCCTCCGATGATGAAGGAAAGAACTGTCATATAAAG
Organism: bacterium; assembly: GCA_905221505.1. Lineage (GTDB taxonomy): Bacteria > Bacillota > Bacilli > Lactobacillales > Streptococcaceae > Streptococcus. Next base: position 46,539 of record CAJNDL010000004.1, on the reverse strand, counting down.
AGTTAGATAGATGGCTGTTCCCCAGCCTGCTTGACCAGCCCAGCCCATTTTATAGACATTTGGTAAATAGGTTTGAATCAATGATTCCATCTTACTGTCCTCCCTTCAATACTTTTAGCTGCACGCCTGCTTGACGGATAGCCTCTTGGGCACCTGCTAGCGCTGCTTTTTCACCTGACAAGACCACCACCAATTCTCCAACAGGAGTGCCATCGAGGATTTCGATATTCCCATAGAGAATATTAGCTGTTACTTGGTAACGCTTGTACAATTCATTCAAAAGTGGCTCGTCTGTTGAAGCTCCAGCGTACTTGAGTTGCACCAAGAGACTGTTTTCAGACAAGTGTTCCACGATTTCTTGCTTCTCAATCTTGACCATAGCTTCATCAATGCCTGTGGCTGTTGAGATAAAGTCTTGGGTCAAAGGTTGTTTAGGATCTGAGAAGATTTCAAGGACACTGCCTTCTTCAATCAAATGACCATCCTGCATAACTGCCACACGGTTGGCAATGTCTTTGACAATTTGCATTTCATGCGTAATCAAGACAACTGTCAAGCCTAATTTTTGGTTCAAATCTTGCAATAAGGCCAAAATCTGCTTGGTTGTCTTCGGGTCAAGGGCAGACGTTGACTCGTCTGAAATCAAGATTTTTGGATCATTGGCCAAGGCACGCGCAATGGCCACACGCTGTTTTTGGCCTCCTGATAGCTGTGAAGGGTAGTTTTCAGCACGATCTGCCAAGCCAACCAAGTCCAACAACTTAGCTACTTTAGCCTTCTTTTCTTCCTTGCTGAGTCCAGAGTGTTTAAGGGCAAAAGCTACATTCTCCTCTGCTGTCTTTTGGCTCATCAGGTTAAAGTGCTGGAAAATCATTCCAATATCCTGACGTTTACGACGTAACTGCTCGGCCGTCAAGGTCACCTTACCATCAAAAATCACATCGTCGTCAATGGTAATTTTCCCTGCAGATGGTTTTTGCAAGAGGTTAATCACCCGTACAAGGGTTGATTTCCCTGCTCCAGAATATCCAACGATTCCGTAGATATCCCCTTCTTGGATATGAATGGTCACATCCTTGACCGCTGTGATGGTTCTCTTCTTTTGATGAAAAGTCACATCAATCTGATCTAACTTGATAATATCTCTACTCATAGCTTCTAATCAGCTCCTCTACTAATTCAATATGGGTGTAGTAATCGGCGATTCGCACGTTTTCATCTCCACCGTGGTCTCGGCTATTGGCATTTCCTAAGCCGAAGGCCACCATAGGCACCTCTAAGGCATCAAAGACCGTATGCATAGGCCCTGTCCCCGCTGTTGTTGGCAAGACTGAAACGCCCTGAGGATAGAATTTCTTGGCCAACTCGATTACATTGAGAATGGCTGGCGCGCTCATATCGCTTCGATAGCTCATCTCTCCCAAGGTATAGTATAATTCTACCTTATCAAAGCCATTTTTGTCTAGCTGTTTCCGAATTTTTTCCAGAACATCATGCGGTTCTAGGCCAGGAACCAAACGAACCTCTAACTTGGCACTGGCTTCTGCAGGCAAAATCGTTTTAACTCCTTGTCCTTGATAACCTGACTGAATCCCTTCGATATTAAGGGCTGGTTCAAAAAAGAAACGTTTTAGAAAGGCTGCACGCTCCTCTTGTAAGAGAGGCAATTCCAAACCATAAATCTGGCTGATTTCCCCCGGATTTCGTTGGGCATAAGTATCCACCAAAGCCAATTCCCGTTCATTTGGCTCTTGTACCTCTTCGTACAAACCTTCAACCAAGATACGACCATCTGCAGCACGAAGGGACTGTAAGGCTTGAAGGAGATACCAAGGAGCTGATTCCACAACCCCACCATAACTCGAGTGGATATCCACATCTGCACTTTTTACCTTGGCATCAAAGGTCACAATCCCCTTGTTGCCACCAGAAATTTCTAGCTGCTCCAAGGCATTCTTGGTCCCTTGTTCCCAGACCAACAAATCTGCGCCACGGAGTTTATCCGCATGTTTTTCCAAATACTTATCTAGGTCTGTTGAAGCCGATTCCTCCGCTCCTTCCATGATAAAACTGATATTGACAGGCAGGTCATCATGGTGCTGCATGTATTTTCTCAAAGCACTTAAACGAGCTGTGATATGCCCCTTGTCGTCGTCAACCCCACGCCCATACATGAAGCCATTACGCACCGAAAGCGTAAAGGGATCCTCTGTCCAGACCTGATCCCCATCCGCTGGCACAGTGTCATAGTGGTTATAGAAAATCAAGGTTTTGGCATCTGGACGCGAACTCTTGAAATGCGCCATGACAAAGGGCGCCGTATAAGTCTCATCAATCTCCACTTCAGCCCCAACACGCTTGAAAATCTTGCCCAGATAGTTTGCGACTTCCTTAAGTCCGACCTGCTGGGCAAAGACCGACTTCTTAGAAATCAAGGTACGCAAAACCTCAAAATAATGCTGGGCCACATGATCCTTTTCAAATTTTTCAATCTGTTCTTGTTCGCTAGGAAAAACCATATTCTCTCTACCTTTCTATGAACTACTCTTCCTGACAATCCATGCTCTATACAAAAGCAAGAGGTGGAATTTTCTCTCCCACCTCCCTGTTTCTTATTACCAAACTGGTTGATCCAAACCGTCTGATGTTTCTTCGATAACTTTTTTCACTTCATCTGTATGGTAAGCTGCGATTACTTTCTTGATAGCATCAGCCTTAGGTGATGTTTCCCAATCTTTTTTCGCAACGATGATGTTGTACCATTGTTTTGAGTTTTCATCTGCTTGTTCTTTGAAAAGTGCTTTCTTGTAGTCCAATTTTGCTTCTGTAACGAAGGTATTGTTTACAACGGCAGCGTCAACTGATGACAATGAACGAGCTGTTTGGCTAGCGTCCAATTCAGTGATTTTCAAGTTCTTTGGATTTTCTTTGATGTTAGCAACTGTTGCAAGAGCAGTTCCTGAAACGTCCAATTTAATCAAGCCAGCTGATTGAAGCAAGTAAAGCGCACGGCTTTCGTTTGTAGCATCGTTCGGTACAGCGATTTCTCCGTTTGCTGGGATGTCTTCTACTTTAGTGTACTTGTTGTCACTTCCATTCAAACCTGAGTAAAGACGGATTGGAGAGATGTAAGTATCTGCAATCGCTACAAGGTCTTTCCCGTTTTCTTTGTTCCAGTTGTTCAAGAAGTTATAGTGTTGGAAAGCGTTCAAGTCTACTTCGCCATCAGCAGTTGCCTTGTTTGGTTGTGAGTAGTCTGTAAACTCTGTAAATTCCAAAGTGATACCGTCTTTTTTAACCAATTCTTGGATTTTGTCCCAACGTTTTTCTTCAGAACCGCTACGGTTAACAGTTGCGATTTTAATAGTTGTTGCATTGTCTGCTTTCTTTTCTGAGTTTCCGCAAGCTGCAAGAGCCAAACCTGCGACTGTAGCAAGGGCTGCTACACCAAGCCATTTTTTGATTTTCATGATTCTTTCTCCTTAAAAATAATACCGTACTAGTATCTCACAATTTGTTTGATTTCACAAATTGTTATTAGATAGTCAGATATATAGTTTAAAACTATATCCTTAAAAACTGAGAAATCATCCACCTGATCAGAATGGATGATTTCAAGGAATTATTTAATATCAGCTTCTGCTGGCAAGTAAGTGTCACCAAAGAATTGTTTAGACAATTTTTCAAGAGTTCCGTCTTTGTAGAGTTCTTGGATACGTTTGTCTACAAATGTTTTCAACTCATCTTGACCTTTAGCAAGAAGTGGGTAAACGTAAGGTTGTTGGTCGCTTGGAAGTTCGATAACTTTCAAGTTGTCCAAACCTTGGTTCTTGATCACTGTTTCAACACCGATTTTATCAAAAATCTTGTAGTCAAATTGGCCATCGCTCAAGCGTACCATGATTTGTTGGAAGTCTGCCTTAGTATAGTTAAGGATAGTTGGGTTGTCTGCGTGTTGTTTGTTATATTCCTCCAACTGTTTAGCTGATGTAGTAGCTTGAACAATCTCTGTCGATTTTCCACCGATATCAGCGAGAGACTTGATGCTAGAGTCGTCTTTCTTCACTACAAGGACATTGGGGTTTTGGGCAATTGGTGCTGCATAGAGGTATTTCTCCGCACGTTCTTTAGTGTAACTAAGATTGTTAACAGCCATATTGTAGCGGTCAGCATCGAGACCTGCAAAGACACCTGACCATTCTGTCTTTTCAAACTTGACATCATACTTGTCAGAGTCTTTAAAGATAGCGCGAACCACTTCAATTTCGTAACCAGTCAATTCTCCATTTTCTTCATAGATAAATGGTTTTGGTGAGCCATTGGTTGCTACGATAATTTCTTTCTTGCTAGCTGCTTCTCCTTCTTTCTTAGCACCACCTGAGCAAGCTGCTAGAACACCTGCAGCAATAAGCCCTAGGGCAGCAAGAGATGAGTATTTAACGATTTTTTTCATTTCATTTCCTCCAAAATAGAATACCTTATAATCTTAACAGAAAAAGACCATTTGCGCCATTATATGATATCTATCTCTGTGATAGGTTTTCTTTATGACTGATTTATACTCAATGAAAATCAAAGAGCAAACTAGAAAGCTAGCCGCAGGCTGTACTTGAGTACGGCAAGGTGAAGCTGACGTGGTTTGAATTTGATTTTCGAAGAGTATTAAAAGACCAAACGTAAAACTGCAATTAAGACCACTCCAAAGAGAACTGTTCCGACTAGATTGCGGTAACGAAAGGCTACCCAAGCTGTTGGAAAGACTGCTAAGAAGTCCAACCACTTGATTTGAGGAAGACTCCCAACCTTGCCTGTCACTACGCTTGACAGAATCAAGGCAAAGATAATGGAAACGGGCAAGAATTTCAAAAAACGCTCAACGATAGCAGGTAAGCCCTTATACTTGACCAAGATGAAGGGAATCATACGGGGAATCCACGTCACCAAGCCAGAGAAAATAACTGCTAATAAAAGATACTTACTGACCATCTAAAATCACCCCCATGCTACAACCAAGTAGCGTCGCAAACAGAACAGCTAGCGACTGAGACACCACTGTCAAGAGTAAAAAGAAGGACACGGCAACAACTGCTAGGATAATGAGCAGATTGCGGACTGGAATCCGTCTTTGCATAATCTGGAATTGCGAAGCAAAAATCCCGATAAACATCCCAACCAAAGCAAAGTCCAAACCAAAGATTTCTGGATTTGGTAGCAGGCCACCTAGAGCCGTTCCGACCACTGTTCCCACAAACCAAGCCACATAGCTGTTGAGATTGTTTCCGTGCATCCACATAGGATTGACCTTGTCTGTATGGGCTAATTCGCCCATCAAAACGCCGTAAGTCTCATCTGTCAAGAGGCTAGACATACCAATATTTTGCCAGAGACTGGTATGGCGGAAATAGGTCGACGCATGCAAACTCAACAAAAAGAGACGCAAATTAATCAAAAAGACCGTCATCGCAATAGCTGCAACGGGCGCCTGAACCGCAATCAATGCCAGCATAGCAAACTGGGCGCTCCCAGCATAAACAAAGAGGCTCATCAAGCCCATCTCCACAGGTGTCACATAAGGCGCACCAATAATCCCACAGGCCAGTCCGATACTGATATAACCAAGGGCCGTTGGCATCGCTGCCTGCGCTCCCTCCCAAAATCCTTTTTCTTTCATCTTTCTCCTCGTATTGTCTTAATAATACTCAATGAAAATCAAAGATCAAACTAGGAAGCTAGTCGCAGGTTGCTCAAAACATTGTTTTGAGGTTACAGATAGAAGCTGACGCGGTTTGAAGAGATTTTCGAAGAGTATAAGTAGGCTGAATCTGTTCCAGCCACAGCATGGACTATTATAACACATTCAGGAAAGAGAAAAAAGTCTGTTGATTTTGACCATCATAAAAAGACTGGCAATCCAGTCTCAAACATATATTATACAAATTCTCCGCTAAACACTTTCACGGATATTCAGGAGCATGAAAAAGGCGACTAGAAGAAATAGCAATAAAACAAAGCTAACTGCCAGAGTTCCAAAGCTAGTAGCAATGGTTACCAAAGCTATTGTAAATAAGCTAGGTAAAACAACCGTACGATAGAGGATTGAACTGCTCCCATTGACTCCTCAGGTATTTGTTTAAAAACGAGTTCCTGTAATCGAGGAGATAGAACACCTGCGAAAAAGGCATCTAAGGCACTAAAGATAAGAATCCAGTCAAAACGAACTGTGCCAAATCCTACTAGAAGAAACAACTGGATGACAAGCGAGGCATATAGAGCTGTTTTTATAGAAATCGTATTTTTCAGATAGCCACTCACAAGACTTCCGACAATAAGGGCTGCTAATTCAAGAGTGGATAACAAGGCAAGAGATTGACCTGTTTGTAAATTCAAAAAGGGCTGATTCCTCAAAAATAGAGTAGAGACAGGAACTGTAACATTTATCACTGCTTGACTAATAGATATAATAAACAAAAGCAAGAGCACCTGATTCATATTCCATATTAATTTCAATGATTGGAGCAAATGCTGACCAAAGGATTTTACAGAGAGTCCTTCTTGATAGCTAATAGTTTTTTCTACTTCCAAGAGATCATTTCTTATGAAGAGGATACCTAAAAATGCGATTAAAAAGGTAAGAGCGTTCAGTAAGGAAATAAACTGGATGGATAGAATACCTAATAAGACTCCTCCTAAAATATTACTGATTGTTTTCACTAAACTAACAGTTGACTGTTTAAATCCAATAGCTTCTGCCAGATGGTCTTGCCCAATAATTCTAATGAAAATCGGAGTGAGCATGGCGCCTGAAAAATAACTCAATGTGTCAGACAAGAGGTTAATCAGACAAATAAATGCTACTAATAGCAAGGAAAAGGACTGCCCTGAAAGCGATAAGGACACTATAGAGTAAAGCAAAAATTTTGCAAAACTAATGACTGTGTATTTCAAGACACGATGATGTTGAAAATCCGCCAAAACTCCCAGAAAGATTTGTAGAACTTGAGGAAGGGTTTCTGAAATCGTGATGAGTAAAATCGCCAAAGGGGCAAAAGAGGCATCTGCCACATAATTCAAAAAGGCCAGATAAAAAATCGTATCCCCAACCGTTGAAATCCACTGGTTGATAGTTAATTGCCTAAAATCTCTATTTTGAAGAAATACTTTCATCACAACTCCTTTTTAAGTTCCAATGGGAATCTTTCCCCAAGGATAGACCGCGATACTACTAACAACCAAAATTACAGTAACATCAAAAGCTGACCAATACCATTGTAGACTATATGCAGTCCAATAGGCCAATAAATTGACTTTGTCATTCTAAATAAGACTGCAAATATAAGACCTCCACCCATATAGAAGACAAAGTCTGTCAAGACCCAACCATGACTACTAATGTGCAAGATTCCAAATAATATAGCTGATCCGAGTACATCCAGTCCCCATTTCTTCCCTTTTTCCAGAGCAGTCATCACTAATCCACGATAAATCATGTCTTCAAAAATGGGACCTGCAATCACAGGATAAAAAAAATACATCAAAAATGCCGTAGCTCCTGTAAAAGTAGGAGCAGCATGTTGATAAGAAATTTCATTTCGAGTAGGTGGGAAAAGAAAAAAGGTGACGAAATTCCAAACAACAAAAGCAAGCAGAGCTAGAAAGGAATAGAAAAGATAGGATCTTTTAAACTTTCTACTCTTGATTTTCTGCCATTTTCCTGACTTAACCATAGCAAAAAAAGCAATAAAAACCACAAGAAAATGCAACATCATATCTGATAAATAATAGCCAAAGTTAGATAGACCAAGAGCAAAGTCGCTGGATAAAACCAGACCACTAAGGTACTGATAAGCAATGACAAGTAGGATTGCTATAAAAAAGTGGTTGCTTCGAATTAACTTTTTCATATATCACCTTTCTAATATCCAAATACCAATAAAGTAACAATGAGTAAGAAACTATTCCATGAAGCATGCAGAGCTATAGCCCAATAGATGGAGCGAGTGTAACGAAACATCATACAAAATATCAAGCCCATTCCAAAATACTTTATGAAATCTGTCGTTATCCAACCATACTGCAAAACATGCATAGCCCCAAATATGGTAGCGGAAACAAGAACATCAAGATAGTATCTTTTAACTTTAGATAAACTTGTCATCAAAAAGCCACGACAAACAACCTCTTCTGATACAGGTGCGATAATACTAGTATAAAGTATTCGCGTAACAAAATAGCTAGTTCCTGTTAAACTGGTGGCTACCTCCACGACTACACTTCCATTCTGGGTACGAGGAAAGATATAGGTTGTTAGATTTGCCCACACGAACAATAAGAAAAAAGAAAGAAGGAAAACACCCAGGTAAGACCAACGAAACTGGAAACGACCACACTCTTTCCAATGTTCACTTTTGACAAAAGCAATTGTAGCTATAGTTCCCAGAATAAGTACCAATAAAACTTGGAACACATAGTACATATTATCAGACAAAGCAACCATAAAATCTAAGCCTGATGTGACATTAAAAATGAGGTAATAAGTCAAAATCAACAATCCAGTTGCTAGGTAAAATTTCGTTTCTCCCCTTTTCATAGTTTCTTCTCCTAAATATTAGTTACGGCGTTTTCCAAACAGTCCTTCAATCAGCCCATTAGTCCAATCAAATGCCCCATAAGGTCTGGGACTAATACCTCTACCTCCCCAAGCAGGCAAAGCACTACCACCACAACCAATATTTTCACCCACGCAAACCGAAGTGATATTTCCTCCTCTAACATCTTGCAACTCAGCTTCTGTCAATTCCATCGTTTCTGCAAATTGTAAATTTAACATCTTTTATACTCCTTCAATCGTTTTCTTCTTGTAAACCACTTCTGCGACCTAGGATTTGCTTCAAGTGCTTTACAAGGACAGTATAACACGAAAATTGGCTTATTCTAGAAAATCGCATATTTGATATTTTTTCTTATAGAAATTTCAGATTTGCGATTGTTGACTAATCAATAAGCTCTTTGTATTGCTGTAAACGCAATTCGAAGAGGGCTGTCAATTGTGGATTTTCTAATACTTGCAGAGATTGGATAAAGTGTTCAATCTCTTTTTGATTGTTTCCTTTGGTTTGAAGGAAAATCTGCATTTTCTTTAAAAACTGCCACAATACTTTTTCAAAAACATCATATGGTCGCAACATGCTCTCCAGCTCAGCTTCAAAGATTGGAATATAAGAAAATAACTTGCGCTCCATAAGTTCTGAAATGATATTAAGATAACCACTTTTCATATACCATCGATTGTGCACTAACTCTTTAAATTCTTTGGATTTTTCAATTAAAGCGGTTGATAAAAATATCAAATCTTGGTTGCTCAAGAAGGGCATGGTATTGCAAAAGAGATAGAGTTCAAACCAGGTCCAAGACTCGATAGCATAGAGGTAGGTGGTCAAAAATTCGCTATCCTCCTCTGCTAGCGGATAGCTTTTATCTAAGGAATGGATGGCATCTTTGATTACAATAGCATTCAAACGACGATAGGTCTCTGCCATCTGTTCTTGCTTGACCTCCTCTAATAGTTGCTCTAAACCAGCTATATCTTGGTGGGCAAAGCGATCCACAACCTTTCTACCAATTTGCATATGTAGGGATTCTTGATAATTGTTGAGCTTATGACCAAACTCATCAAAATTCATATTGATCCCTTGGATGGCTAGGATCAACTTATCCGCAGATAGCATAGACTGCCCTAGCTCAAACTTTGACAACTGAGAGGCTGTTAGTCCAGCACAAGCCACATCTGACTGCTTGAGCTTTCTAGCCAAGCGCAATTCCTTGTAAAATTCCCCCAATTCCATTCTCTCAATCATCTTGCCACCTCCTAGATTTTGCATATTATATCATTATTTTTATAGTTTTGTCAAAATATTCTGACACCTTAGTAAGTGAAAAAGCCAGCCTTAAGCTGACTCCTTATTCTATGGTATCAAAAGCGAGACTTGGTTTGGCATTGAGGTCCAAGTCTGCAAAGTTTTCTTTGTTCCACTCGCTGACGCTGGCATAGGCAATCATACCTGCATTGTCTCCGCAGAGGCGCAGAGGTGGGATGATGACCTTGACATCTGTGATTTCGGCTGCTAGGCGTTCTCTGAGACCTTTATTGGCTGCCACACCACCTGCTACGACTAAGGTTTTAACAGGGTACTTCTCCAAAGCCTTCTTAGTTTTTGCCATAAGAATATCCATGACTGCTGCTTGAAAGGACGCACACAAGTCCTCTGTTGACAAGCTCTCTCCCTTTTGCTCGGCATTGTGGTAAAGGTTGATAAAGGCAGATTTCAAACCTGAGAAGGAGAACTCCAGATTATCTTCCTTAATCATGGCACGAGGAAAGTCATAAATATCCTGTCCCTGATGAGCTAGCTCATCAATCTCGCGACCGGCAGGATAGGTCAAACCCATGACGCGACCTACCTTATCATAGGCCTCACCAACCGCATCATCACGGGTTTCCCCAACAATCTTGTAATCCCCAGCCTCGGAAACATAGACCAACTCTGTGTGCCCACCACTTACTAAAAGTGCTAACAAGGGGAACTCCAAAGGCTCCACGCTCTGAGCTGCCATGAGGTGGCCAGCCATGTGGTTAACAGGAATCAGCGGAAGTCCATGTGCCCAAGCAAAGGCCTTAGCAGCTGACAAACCAACTAACAGCGCTCCAACCAAGCCCGGTCCATAGGTGACCGCAACAGCTGTTACATCCTCTTCGGTAATTCCTGCTTCTGCTAGCGCCTCCTCTATACAGGCTGTAATGACCTCGACATGATGGCGACTGGCTACTTCAGGCACTACGCCCCCAAAACGTTTGTGACTCTCAATTTGACTAGCAATGACATTGGACAAGAGCTCATCGTCGTTTTTCAAGACGGCGACACTGGTCTCATCACAGGATGTCTCAAATGCTAAAATATATCTATCCTTCATCTATTTCTCTCTTCATGATGATGGCGTCCTCGACTGGGTCATGGTAGTAGGCCTTTCGCTCAGCGATAACCGCCATCTTTTCTTTCTTGTAAAATGCTTGCGCTCGTTGATTTGACTTTCTGACTTCGAGAAAAATCTCCTTATCTGTCGGCAATTGAGCAAACAAGGCTGACGCAATTCCCTGACCCTGATAAGTTTGTTTGACAGCAATTTGCAGGACTTCTGCCTCAAAAAGATTCTCCTGAACAGCTAAAAAGCCAATCACTTCCACCCCATCATAGGCCAGAGCATACCAAGTCTGGTCTTGGGACAGGTCTGCTTGGATTTGTTCCAGTGTCCAAGGGCTAACCGAGTAAACAGCTGCCATAACAGCATAGATGGCTTGTGCCAAATCAGGCTGTTGTTGGATTCGTTTGATTTCTATCATAGGCGTTTAATGTAGGACTCACCAGACTCGGTATGGTTCTTGAGCCAGTTTTCCTCAGCCTCGACACGCTTGAGGTAATTCGGCACAAAATCATGCAAGGAGTCTGCTTCCTTGTCCCAAGCCAAAAGAGCAAGATTGGCTGCATTAGGCAAGGTTTCTTTGAAATTAGTCCTTGGCAAGTGTTCTTGAATCTGCTCCACAAAGGGGCCAACTTCTCCGACAAAGGTTACCTGACTAGCGCCCTTGATTAACTCAATCACTCGCTCAAAAGGCAGGTGTGCTTCTGGCATGACAGGTTTGGCATTTTCATAAAATCCTGCGTAAACATTGTTGCGACGCGCATCCATCAAAGGGACGAACAAGCCTTCTTGTTGGTAGGGCACCAGAGCCAAGAGGCTAGACATACCAACTAACTCGATGTTCAGGGTATGAGCCAAAGTCTTGGCAGTTGCTACCGCAATTCGCAAACCTGTGTAGCTACCTGGTCCCTCTGCCACCACGATTCGATCCAAATCCTTGGGTGTCCAATCCAAACTTGCCATCAAAAAATCGATGGCAGGCATGAGGGTAATACTGTGATTTTTCTTAATATTAATCGTCATCTCGGCAAGAACCTGCTTGTCCTCTAAAATAGCGAGAGAAAGAGCCTTGCTGGACGTATCAAAAGCTAATACTTTCATAACACATTCCTATCTTTTTGTCTGCTTACTATTATACTACAAAAGCTGGCACATGGGAATTTTCTTTATCCCCAAACAAAAAGCCCCAGCATAAGCAGGGCATCTAAGCATTTAAACCAAAGTAAAATACAAACCAAACTACATAGGTTACAAGGAGGAGAAAAAGCGAGTAGAGGGTCACAAAAGTAATTTTCCACAAGAGCTTGCTTTGTCGTTGTTCCAGTTTTGTAAACAGAAGATTCCCTCCATAAACACAAGCAACAAAAACGATGAAAGCTACCAAGCGAACTCCGATAGCAAAAGCAAATAAACTATTCATAGGGCAACCTCCTTGACTTAAAATCTATATGGAATTATGACAAGCGATAAATTTCACTTCCATTATCAATATAGCACATTTTCTTTATTTTTGCAAGCGCTTACCAAGGAAATCGTCCCCTGACTTTCTCGTTTCTGTCTTTTACTAATTTTTCATTTTGTGGTATAATTGAAATAATTGTAACGAATCAAGGTCAATCTAGACACAAAATGGAATGAAATCAAGCAAATCTATGCTAAAAGTTTGGAATAAGCTGACCTGTAATATAGAAAGGAACTATATGATTTACAAAGTTTTTTATCAAGAAACAAAAGAACGTAGCCCACGTCGTGAAACAACACGCGCACTTTACCTAGACATCGATGCTAGCTCAGAACTTGAGGGTCGTATCGCTGCTCGCCAACTTGTCGAAGAAAATCGCCCAGAGTACAATATCGAGTATATCGAACTCTTGTCTGACAAATTGCTAGATTACGAAAAAGAAACTGGCGCCTTCGAAATTACGGAGTTCTAATATGGCCTATACTCTTAAACCTGAAGAAGTCGGCGTTTTTGCCATCGGTGGTCTGGGAGAAATCGGGAAAAACACATATGGGATTGAATACCAAGATGAGATTATTATCGTCGATGCTGGGATTAAATTCCCAGAAGATGACTTGCTTGGTATCGACTATGTCATTCCTGATTACTCTTACATTGTGGACAATATCGACCGCGTCAAGGCTGTTTTGATTACACACGGACACGAGGACCACATCGGTGGGATTCCATTCCTGCTCAAGCAAGCAAATGTCCCTATCTATGCTGGACCACTTGCCTTGGCTTTGATCCGTGGAAAACTCGAAGAACACGGCCTCCTGCGCAACGCCAAACTTTACGAAATCAACCATAACACAGAGTTGACCTTTAAAAATCTCAAGGCAACTTTCTTTAGAACTACTCACTCTATTCCAGAGCCTTTGGGGATTGTCATTCATACTCCTCAAGGGAAAATTGTCTGTACGGGTGACTTCAAGTTTGACTTAACACCAGTTGGTGAACCAGCAGATTTGCACCGTATGGCTGCGCTTGGTGAAGAAGGTGTACTCTGTCTCCTGTCTGACTCGACAAATGCAGAAATTCCAACCTTTACCAACTCTGAAAAAGTCGTTGGCCAGTCCATCATGAAGATTATCCAAGGCATTGAAGGACGTATCATCTTTGCATCCTTTGCCTCAAATATCTTCCGTCTCCAGCAAGCAACTGAAGCCGCTGTTAAGACTGGACGCAAGATTGCAGTCTTTGGTCGTTCTATGGAAAAGGCCATTGTCAACGGAATCGACCTTGGCTACATCAAAGCTCCTAAGGGAACCTTTATCGAGCCAAATGAAATCAAAGATTACCCTGCAGGCGAGGTTCTTATCCTCTGTACAGGTAGTCAGGGTGAGCCGATGGCAGCCCTCTCTCGTATCGCCAACGGAACCCACCGTCAGGTACAACTCCAACCCGGCGATACTGTCATCTTCTCTTCTAGTCCAATCCCTGGAAACACTACTAGCGTCAACAAGCTGATTAACATCATTTCTGAAGCTGGTGTCGAAGTTATCCACGGTAAAGTGAACAATATCCATACATCTGGACACGGTGGTCAGCAAGAGCAAAAACTCATGCTCCGCTTGATTAAGCCAAAATACTTCATGCCTGTCCACGGTGAATACCGCATGCAAAAAGTCCACGCTGGGCTAGCGGTGGATACTGGTGTTGAGAAGGACAATATCTTTATCATGAGCAATGGTGATGTGCTTGCCCTTACTGCTGACTCTGCTCGTATCGCAGGTCATTTCAATGCCCAAGACATCTATGTCGATGGAAATCGTATCGGTGAAATCGGTGCTGCTGTCCTCAAAGATCGTCGTGATCTATCTGAAGACGGTGTCGTTCTAGCAGTCGCAACTGTTGACTTCAAGTCGCAGATGATTCTGTCTGGTCCAGACATCCTTAGCCGAGGCTTTGTCTACATGAGAGAGTCTGGCGACTTGATTCGCCAAAGCCAACGCATCCTCTTCAATGCAATTCGTATCGCATTGAAAAACAAGGATGCTAGCGTGCAATCTGTCAATGGTGCTATTGTTAACGCCATTCGCCCCTTCCTCTATGAAAATACCGAACGTGAACCGATTATCATCCCAATGATCCTCACACCAGATGAAGAATAATACTCTTCGAAAATCTCTTCAAACCACGTCAGCTTCGCCTTGTCGTAGGTATGGTTACTGACTTCGTCAGTTTCATCTACAACCTCAAAACAGTGTTTTGAGCAGCCTGCGGCTAGCTTCCTAGTTTGCTCTTTGATTTTCATTGAGTACAAGTCAACAAAACAGCCCCATCTTCGGAGCTGTTTTTCTCTATGTTTTCTTTTAAGATTGAAACTCAATAAAAATCGAAATCAGACTAGAAGGCTAGGCGAAAGCATAACTTAAGTTAGGTGAGCCGAAGCCGACGACGTATCATTTTGATTTTTGAAGAGTTTTAGAAATACTACGATTTTTACCTTCCAGATACACCATCAAAATAGAAATATCTGCTGGGTTTACTCCCGAAATACGGCTGGCTTGGCCGATGGTTTCTGGATTGATGAGTTTGAACTTCTGACGGGCTTCTGTTGCGATAGAATCAATATCATCCCAATCAATATTGGCTGGAATGCGTTTTTCTTCCATGCGTTTCATCTTGGCAACCTGATCCATGGCTTTGGAAATATAGCCTTCGTACTTGATTTCTGTTTCAATCAATTCGATAATCTTATCATCCAAGTCTTCTGCAGCTGGTCCGATGAAGGCCACCACATCTTGATAAGAAACTTCTGGACGGCGAAGGAATTCCTTAGCTGTCACGGCATCTGTCAATGGCTTGAAGCCCATCTCCTCAACCTTAGCATTGGTTTCCTTGACTGGCTTGAGTTTGATACTGTCTAGGCGCTTCATCTCATTGTCAAATTGGTTTTTCTTAATCTCAAATCGAGCCCAACGTTCATCATCCACAAGACCAATCTCACGTCCCATCTCTGTCAAACGCATATCGGCATTGTCATGACGGAGAATGAGACGGTATTCAGCACGACTGGTCAAGAGACGGTAGGGTTCAATGGTGCCCTTGGTCACCAAGTCATCAATCATCACCCCGATATAACCGTCACTGCGCTTCAAAATCAACTCAGTCTTGCCTTGGATTTTCAGAGCCGCGTTGATACCAGCGATAATCCCTTGACCAGCAGCTTCTTCGTAACCTGACGTTCCATTTGTCTGACCAGCAGTGAAGAGACCTGAAATTTTCTTGGTTTCCAAAGTCGCACGCAATTGATGAGGCAAGACCATGTCATACTCAATGGCATAACCTGTTCGCATCATCTCAGCATTTTCCAAACCTTTGATGGAATGAACCAGCTCACGTTGGACATCCTCAGGCAGACTAGTTGAAAGTCCTTGGACGTAGACTTCCTCTGTATTGCGCCCTTCTGGCTCTAGGAAGAGTTGGTGGCGTTCCTTGTCCGCAAAGCGCACAATCTTGTCCTCAATCGACGGACAGTAACGAGGCCCCACTCCCTTGACTACACCTGTGAACATAGGCGCACGGTGGAGATTGTTTTGAATAATCTCATGACTGGTACCGTTGGTATAGGTCAACCAGCATGGCACTTGGTCCTTGACATAGTCTTCATCACGTGAAGTATATGAGAAGTGATTAGGCGCTTCGTCCCCTGGCTGAATCTCTGTCACGTCGTAATTGATAGAAGAAGCCTTGACACGTGGAGGTGTTCCCGTCTTGAAACGACCAATTTCGAGTCCTAATTCCTTAAGGTTATCAGCAAGGTTAATCGAAGCTAGGCTATGGTTAGGTCCTGACGAATACTTGAGGTCTCCGATGATAATTTCCCCACGGAGAGCAGTCCCTGTGGTCACGATAACAGCCTTAGCAGCATATTCTTGATGGGTCGCTGTACGCACACCGACAACCTTGCCATCTTCTACCAAAATCTCATCAATCATGGTTTGACGAAGGGTCAAATTCTCTTGATTTTCAACTGTTTTGCGCATTTCCTTAGAGTAAAGCTCCTTGTCAGCCTGCGCACGAAGGGCACGAACGGCTGGACCTTTCCCTGTGTTGAGCATCTTCATCTGGATGTAAGTCTTGTCAATGGTTTTGGCCATCTCTCCACCAAGGGCATCTACTTCACGCACAACAATCCCTTTGGCAGAACCACCGATAGAGGGATTACAAGGCATGAAAGCCAGCATTTCAATGTTGATGGTCGCAAGCAAGACCTTACAACCCATACGGCTGGCTGCTAGGGATGCTTCTACCCCAGCGTGTCCCGCACCAATTACAATAATATCGTATTCTTCTGTAAAATTATAAGTCATGTTTCTCTCCTATTCCTCAAGATGAATGTGTCTTAGTTGGCCGTCCCAATCTGGTAGGGCTGTTTTCAAAAAGGCTGGAACTAGCTGGATATTCTGGAGCTTATCCAAGTCAATCCACTCACAAGGCTGCCTTTTCTCATCTTCCTGCATGGTCAAAGGCGCGTCCTCAAGCAAGTCCACCAGATAATGAAACTCGATATTGTGATAGGAAATACCGTCCTGTTCAAAACGATTTTCAACCACAAAAGCTAGCTGCCCAGCTTGAGCTCGGACACCTAATTCTTCCCTCACTTCACGGACTACCGCGTCTTCCGTGCTTTCATTGACTTGAATCGCACCGCCAATAGTGTAATACTTGCCCTTGTCTTTGGTAACTAGGAGCTTGCGATTTTGGAGAATCAAGGCTGTCGCCCGAACGCCAAAAACCGTATTTCCCACTTTTGTCCGAAAGTCTTGTTGAGTCATTTTTGTCCTTTCCTCTAAACGACACAAAAACAGTCAAAACTCCAAAGAAGTGCAGGACAAAAAAGCCTGCAACATCCATGAGCTTTGACCATCATTTCTATTGCTTTTATTATTGTAGCAAATTGAGAAAATTTGTCAATCTAAATGTACTGACAAACTTGTCCATCTTGATAAGCATTGTCAATCAAACCACCACCGAGACACTCATCGCCGTCGTAAAAGACAACTGCCTGTCCTGGTGTGATAGCGCGTTGCGGTTCCGCAAAGATGACCTCTGCCTTGTCTCCTTTGACATGTACAGTCACCTTAGAATCAGGCTGACGGTAGCGGAATTTAGCCGTACATTCTAGCGTAAATTCCTCTGGCATGTCACGAGTAAAGTGGACTTGACTGGCTTCTAGGCTTGTTGACATGAGCGAATCATGGTAGAATCCTTGGCCGACATAGAGGATATTCTTGCTCAGGTCTTTCCCGACAACGAACCAAGGGGCATTATCACCGCCGTGTTGGCCACCGATACCAAGACCGCCACGCTGACCAATCGTATAGTACATAAGACCTGCATGTTCACCCATATCGCGACCATCCACAGTCATCATGCGACCTGGCTGAGCTGGTAGATAGTTGCTGAGGAAGTTTTTAAAGTTCTTTTCTCCGATAAAGCAAATCCCTGTCGAGTCTTTCTTCTTAGCTGTCACAAGGCCTGCTTCTTCTGCGAGTCTGCGAACTTCAGGTTTTTCTAAATATCCTAGTGGGAACATGGTTTTTTGGAGTTGTTCTTGCGAAAGTTGGCTGAGGAAATAGGTCTGGTCCTTGCCATTGTCCACGCCACGAAGCATGTGGACAGTGCCATCCTCATCACGCGCCACTCGAGCATAATGCCCAGTCGCTACATAGTGTGCACCCAAGGTCATGGCATAATCCAAAAAAGCCTTGAACTTGATTTCCTTGTTACACATAACATCTGGATTTGGCGTGCGCCCTGCACGGTATTCCGCTAGGAAATACTCAAAAACGCGGTCCCAGTACTCTTTTTCAAAGTTGACAGAGTAGTAAGGAATGCCAATCTGGTCTGCCACCGTAGCCACATCCTTATAATCTTCGGTCGCCGTACAGACGCCGTTTTCATCTGTGTCATCCCAGTTCTTCATGAAGATACCGATCACATCGTAGCCCTGCTCCTTGAGCAAAAGAGCCGTCACCGACGAATCAACACCACCACTCATCCCCACGACAACACGTGTTTTAGAGTTATCACTCATGGTAAGTCTCCCATCTATTCGTTTATTTGTACCCCTCAACATTCTATTTACTATGACTTTCAATAGAATTTCTTTGAGTATAGTCTTTTCGTTTGCTTTTAGTAGTAAAATGGTCTGGGAGACCATTTTAGCCTATCATCTTAAAATGAAAATATGATAGGCAACGAGTCGCAGGCATAACTTGAGTTCGCTCAATCAGTCTGGGAGACTGATTGAGGTTATAAATCAGACAAGCTCAGCTTGCATCTCATTTCGAGTTAACGACGTAATAAAAGATAAACGAAATGACTAGTTCACGATTGAAGGTCGTGTGTGCTTAACGATTGAAGGTCGCTTGAGCAGTATTCATTATAACATGCTTGGTTGGAGAAGACAAGAAAGAGGCTGATAATCTACCAACCTCTCTGTAAATACATATATAATTGTTTAAAATGAGGATAATTTATACCTCAATACCTCTACTGCTTATTATCTTATTTATAAAATAAACTTGTTCGTAAACTGACTTCCAAATAAAACCACACAGTGATTTCAGTCTTGAACACAATCAAGTTGAAAAAACACTGTGTGGTTTTTGAATGTTTAGAGGTTAGTTTTTTGGGCAATTGTCTATCAGAATGTCCTTTTATCTGTCAATAATCCTAGAAAATCTTGTCGTTTCAAGTCGGAGAAGTGTTTGGTAGAAAGACTTCCTTTTTGAAGTCCATCATCTCTAACCTGCAAATAATAGCTATGTTGGCTTGTTTTAATTGTCAAAAAATCGCCAAATATAAAAACTCTTTTCCAGTTGCGAATCTCAAATTCTTTCATCTCTGATTTTGGAATGCGGATAAGTCCTTGTCGCAAATCACGATGGTGCTCACTTGTGAAAGTCATCCCATTCCCAAGATTTCTTATCAGTAGTTCATCTGGAGTCACCATCACCAGCGCTATTTTAGTTAAGAAAATTTCAACTGTTGGTGGTAAAATCGCCAAATTAAACCAGGGATGTAGGTAGCGATAGGCTAAGAAATAATGAGGCTCCTCACCCAATCCTAGTTGTTTATATAATGTCTTAACCTCACTGTCTAATCTCGCTTCAAAAGACACATCCGAATGCTCTTCTTCCTTCTTCTGATTAAAATAACGCATCCAGACTAGAAAACCTATAAAGACTATAATAAATATTCCTGATAAAAGATATTTTAAATTGTAGTTCATCACTTAACCTCCTGATTCACGACTCTACCTAAAGCAGAGTCGTGTTTATTTTGAAAATAGGTCCATCATAACTTTAAATAAGACTGGTGTCATTAAA
The DNA here is from genome assembly GCA_905221505.1 of bacterium. Taxonomy (GTDB): domain Bacteria; phylum Bacillota; class Bacilli; order Lactobacillales; family Streptococcaceae; genus Streptococcus. The sequence goes on along the minus strand of CAJNDL010000004.1, from coordinate 26,721 downwards.
ATGAGGATAATTCCTATCACAAATATCATGACTACTCGAAAAAGTTCCTTATTTTTAAACATTTTTCCACCCCTTTTCTAGCTACATCATAGTACTCATTAACCCCATATTAAAATTACACCAAACTTATTTTAGCTTTCTTTTTTACTTTTTATATTACTATGATACAATATTTTTAATAGGATTTTATTCTTTGTTAACTTTTTTCACGAAAAGGAGAAAATCATGCGTTATGATTTCGGGAAAGTATATTGAAAAACCTATAATAAAGTTAGCCAGCTACCATTACTAAAAGTTAGATGTCTTAACTAATTTACCGTTTTTCAATTCAAGAACAATATCAGATAATACTTCAATATCCTCTTTATTGTGAGATGTGACCAACATAGTAATATGATTCTTTCGAGCATAACTCTTAATTATTTTTCTAAGTTCTTCTACACCTTCATAGTCCATACTATTAAATGGTTCATCTAGGAGTAAAATCTTAGGATTTTCCATCAATGCTTGGGCAATCCCTAATCTTTGTAGCATGCCTAATGAATAATTTTTTACTTTTACATCTTTATCCTGATATAAACCTACCTTATTCAATACTTCCTCAATCTCTTTCTTAGTAATTTTATTTTTGATTGCAGCTAATTGCTCTAAATTCTCTAATGCAGTTAGACTAGGCAAAAATCCCGGATGTTCAATAAGTAACCCTACATCAAGTGGCATAGAACCATTTTCCCCAACAATTACACTCCCAACTGTAATCTTACCAGTAGTAGGTTTCATTAATCCTGAAAGCATTTTAAATAATACACTTTTACCGCATCCATTGGTTCCTACAATTCCATATATTTTACCTGATTCAAAAACATAACTAACATCATCTATAACATACTTTTTCCCAAATATTTTTGAAAGATGATCTACTTTTATACAATTCATACGTTTCAACTCCTTACTCATTTTGATACTGCTTACTTCCTTTAGGTAATGCAATATCTTTATTTTCAAATATTTTAAAATTTAATAGAAGCAACATTGCATCAACAAATACCAATATCCCACATCTACCAATGAAATTTATGCCGTAACCATACACTGAACCAGAAATGGAAAACAATGAAAATGCTCTCAGATGTTCTCCTAAAAAGCCCAATGTTGAACCCGCCATTATAATCAAAATGCCCGTATAGATAACAAATACTAACGATTGTGATATTCTAAACTGTGTTAAAAGTGCATGGAGCAGGGAAAAGAAATATAGCAATAATCCTTGTAAAATTATTATCTTTACTATCTCATAAATTACTATATTCGTTTCAAAATTTCCAAATAAATACGTTTCTGAAAATTTTTTTGTGGCTGTTGAAATGCCAATGCCAAAGTTAGAATCCCCTATTCCTACTATAGTGGAAAATATACAAATACTAACCACATAATAAATCACACTTTTCAAAATTTTAAAATGCTTATTTCTATAAAAATCATTTCTACTTGAATACCTACTTAGTACAAAAAATATATTTTGTTCAACTGGGCTTTGTAGCATCATTATGAAAGCTAATAAAAACGGAAATGTGAAATATCCAGTATAGGAATCATTAAACATGATAAGAATCAGCTCACCAAAATGAAAATTCCCAAATTTATATTTCAATACTATCAGCTGACTAAAATTTGCTAATATAGCAAAAGCAACTAATAAATATATAAAACCTATATAAAAATCTTCTTTATTTTTTAATTCTTTAAATTTCTTCATCAGTTTCTATATCCCTTTTAAATTTTTTATACGATATCCAATATGATATTACTACTATAAGGATTAAGTATACAAAAACAAATATTACGCTTATTCCTTTTACTCTTGAAACATCAAAAATTGCCATTGGTTCAATTTTAGTAAGACCTAAAAACATCGCAAACAATGATCCTATTGTCGTTAAAATAAATGGGGATAACCATGCAACAAATTTGCTCTTAATAAAATATGACATCGCCAATCCAACACTACTATATGCAACGCCAACAAAGGAACAATGTAAAATGATTATTACTACATAAAATAACGGAGATGTCCTCACTGCTGATTCATAAATAGAAACTTTTGTTATTGCATAATAAGCATCCATATTTATACTTCTATTAAAAAATAAAATTGACATTATCAAGAATAATAACATTCCAAAAATAAATGTTGTAAATGATATGAATCCATTGATTATAAAAATAGAATTAAAATACTGTTTATATCCCATCCTTGATACAATATATTTCATTGTTCCACTTTTTCTATTTTCGATATGCTGTGACGCAAAAGGAATTGTTGCAATAAGAGGTGCCAAAACTATTAACAACGACCTATCACCATTATAACCTTGTAAAAATGCCACAATATAATCGTGATTAAAAAAATACTCCATCCCCTCTTCAATAAATGCACTTACAGAAAATATCATAGAAGTTAAAATAATTAATATTGCTAAAAAGAATTGCTTATTTTTCATCCCTTTTAAAAACATACTGACCTTGTAATCCATACTTCTCTCCTATAAAACAAATGGGATGAGCGAACATGCTCACCCCCAAATATACAAACCTATATTCTAGCTCTTAATACTCATCAGGACTCCATGAACCGCTGGTTTGAACTTTAACATATGTTGCGAACCCTGTCCATCCACCCAATCTAAGATTAGATCCTTCTGCATCTGATGGACTATTATAATTCAAATAAATCCTATCTCCACTGCCTGCAGAATATGTATGTGTCATTTGAGCGTCACCTCTAAAAATAGCACAGTGCATTGTATAACCACCACCGATTGATGTATTATTATTTACTCCTCTTGATTGATTTGTTTTATATAATGAGTCAGTCACTGTACGACCTCCGAATCTCGGCATAATCATATCGTAGTCCGAAATTTCTCTAGCAGAGACAGCCATTGCACCAATCATTAACGTAGCACATATACTTGCAAATAACTTTGTTTTAGTATCTAGTTTTTTTCATTATTACAATCCAATCCTTTCGCTCCACTTACGACACAATACAAAATGAAAAACATGTTGTATTGTGTTGTTTTCTTTAATTTGGGATATGATATACTTTCTGTGAAACCAAATATGATAAACTAAAAATCAAAATTATAATGAATTCAAATTTATAGAATAACTACCTTAAAACGAAATTAACATTCACAGAAAATCTTATGTAATCACTAAATAATCCATTGGACTCACCTTCCTTTCATTTTTACAACTAGCGCATTATATCGGCCATTTCCATGGGAAAACCGTAGCAATGCTGAATAAGAAAGCAAGAATAACTAAAAAGCGAAAAACTTTTTTATTCATACTTTTTCCCTCCTCCCTGTATTTTGTATCTATAGTATACCTCTTCTTTACTCTATTTTAAAATTAGTTAACTTTTTTCACACATTATTTTAGTTTTCTTTTTTACTATTCCTGTTATTATGATACAATATTTTTAATAGTATTTTATTATTTGTTAACTTTTTTCACGAAAAGGAGTAAATCATGCGTTATGATTTCGGGAAAGTATATAAAGAAATACGTGAGTCAAAAGGATTGACCCAAGAAGAGGTCTGTGGAGATATCCTTTCAAGAACTAGCCTATCAAAGATTGAAAGTGGCAAGGTAACTCCCAAATATGAAAATATGGAGTTTCTTCTCCGGCAAATCAATATGAGTTTTGAAGAGTTTGACTATATCTGCCATCTCTATCAACCGAGCCAACGAACAGAAATCATGCAAACCTATCTCAATATGAGCTCAATCCTAGGGACTAGTGAACTCGAAAAACTATTTCAAAAATGTCAAGACTATCTCAAGACCCACTACGACCTGCCTATAGAAGAAATAAAGGATATGCTGGAAATTGTCATTCATATCCGTCAACATGGTACAGAGCAACTGTCAGACCAAGTGAAACAGACTATCACAAAACTTTGGGAAAAAATTGAAAAACAAGATACATGGTATGAGAGTGACCTGAAAATCCTCAATACCATTCTTTTCAGTTTTCCCATTGAATACCTCCATCTCATCACTGGAAAAATATTGCAACGCTTGGAAGTCTATAAAAACTATCAACATTTATATGAATTACGAGTAGCAATCCTACTCAACCTTTCCACCATTTACTTATACAATCAAGACAAAAACATGTGCCAACAAATCTGCTATACTTTACTAGAGGACGCTAAGAACAAGAAAAGCTACGATAGACTTGCTGTCTGCTATGTCCGTATCGGAATTTGTAGGGATGATGCTAAATTTATCCAAAAAGGTTTCTCCCTTCTGGAGCTAACCGAGGAAACTTCCATGCTGTCTCATCTCAAAAAAGAAGTGGAGACCTATTACCAACCAAAGAAATTATAAAAAAAGTCGAGGGGTTCCCTCGACCTTTTCATATTATTCTGCTCATTAGTTCTTAATACCAGCCGTTGTTAAGCCAGAAGTTTTTAGCTCTGCCAAGCCACATAGTGTGCTTACTACTACGTGTCCATGTCACCATGAATCGCCGAACGATTTAACGAGAAAGTATGACTTTTACGTTTATCCCAACTCAATTATGACATCTTTTTTCAAAAGTCAATATATCTTACTCTTTTCAACGACAAGAAAGAGGCTGATAAATCATCTCAGCCTCTCTTTCTTACTTTGCAAACGAATCAATTTTTCCTTTTAAGTTCTTTCTTAGCAACTGCAATCTGGTATTTCACTTGGTCAAATCCTGTACCTCCCAAGGAATTTCTTCTTTGCACAGCAGTTTTAGGTTGCAAGTAGACATAGATATCCTCGGAAATGAGGGAATGATAGGTTTGTAATTCCTCCAAAGTCCAATCTTGAATATTTTTAGCAGACTTGATAGAGTCTAGCACTAATCTTCCTACAACCTCATGAGCTTCTCTAAATGGCAAGCCTTTCCCTGCCAAATAATCTGCCAACTCAGTCGCATTTGAAAAGTCCTTCTCTGTCGACTCTTGCATTTTTTCCTTGTTTACCTGCAAGCTAGATAACATACCTGCTAACACATCAAGGGAATTTAAAATCGTTTCGACCGTGTCAAACATTCCTTCCTTATCTTCTTGCAAATCCTTATTATAAGCTAAAGGCAAGGACTTCATGACTGTCAATAGCCCAAACAGATTCCCATAAACTCTACCAGTCTTTCCTCGAATCAACTCAGCCATATCTGGATTTTTCTTTTGGGGCATAATAGAGGAACCTGTTGTAAACGTATCTGACAAGGTAATGAATTGGTACTCAAAACTACACCAATTGATCATTTCTTCACAAAAACGGCTCATATGCATCATGAGTATACTGGCATTGGATAGAAATTCTAAGATAAAATCGCGGTCACTAACAGCATCCAAAGAATTTGTATAAGGTTGCTTAAACTCCAGCAAATCGCTAGACAATTGGCGATCAATGGGGAAAGTCGTTCCTGCCAAAGCTGCTGCACCTAGAGGGCATAGATCTGTATGCTTCTGGTTAAATTCAAAACGTTCACTATCTCTTTGAAACATGTTGTAGTAAGCCATCAGGTGATGGGCAAAACTAATCGGTTGGGCATGTTGCAGATGGGTATAGCCTGGCATGATCGTCTCCACATGATTTTCCGCCAAGTCTAATAAAACACCCTTGAGATGATCCAGTTTATCTAGGACATGGCCTAGTTGCTCCTTGAGATACAAGTGCATATCTGTCGCAACTTGGTCATTTCGAGAACGAGCTGTATGTAACTTCCCTGCAAGAGGACCAATTTTTTTTGTCAGCAACACTTCCATATTCATATGAATATCTTCGTTTGCGATATCAAAATCAAGTTGACCTGCCTCTAGCTCTTCTAAGAGCTCTTTCAAGCCTGCTTGGATCTTTTCTGACTCCTCCAAACTCAAAATGCCCGTCTGGCCCAACATCTGAACGTGGGCTAAGGAACCAATCACATCAAATTTAGCTAATTTCTGGTCAAAAGATATACTCGCACCAAAGCGCTCTACCCAGTCTTCGACAGTACCTTCAAAGCGGCCACCCCATAATTTTGTATTCTTAGCCATATCACATCCACCTCTCTAGTCAATCGCCCTATTTGGCGCTTTTTTGAACCTCAGAATGAACCTTGGTTGGAAGTCCCCATAACTTAATAAAGCCAACAGCCGCATCTTGGTCAAAGGTATCTGCACTAGTATAAGTCGCCAAATTTTCATCGTAAAGAGAATTTGGTGATTTCCGAGCCACGACCTGAGCGCTTCCCTTATACAGTTTAACTTTTGCAGTCCCATTAACAACTTTTTGAGTCTCTTTAATATAAGCAATCAAGGCTTGTGTAGCCGGACTAAACCACAAAGCATTATAAATGAGATTTGATAATTCATTTTCTATGATTGGTTTAAAATGAGCCACTTCTCTCACAAGCGTCAAATCCTCGATTTCCTTATGAGCTGTCAGCAGGGTCACTGCCCCTGGACACTCATAGATTTCTCTTGATTTAATCCCCACCAAGCGATTTTCCACGTGGTCAATCCGTCCAACCCCATGTTTTCCAGCTATTTCATTAAGCTTTTGAATCAAATCTGCCAATTTTAGCCCTTCTCCATTAAGGGAAACTGGAACACCTTCACTAAACTCAATCTCAATGTATTCTGGCATATCTGGAGCTTGCTCTGGAGAAGTTGTGATACCAAAGGCTTCTTCTGGAGCCTGATTCCATGGATTTTCTAAAATACCACACTCATTGGCACGTCCCCAAAGATTTTGGTCAACAGAGTAAGGATTGTCAAGGTCAGCAGGAACAGGTACCCCATTTTCCTTGGCATAATGAATTTCTTCCTCCCGAGACCATTTCCATTCACGAACTGGCGCAATCACTTTTAAATTGGGATCCAAGGCTGCAATCGATACTTCAAAACGTACTTGGTCATTCCCCTTACCTGTACAACCATGAGCAATTGTAGTCGCTCCTGTCTGATGCGCGATTTCAACCAATTTTTTAGAAATAAGCGGGCGACTCAAGGCAGATACCAAGGGGTACTTTTGTTCATAGTAGGCGTGTGACTGGAGAGCTACTAGCACATAATCTGTAGCAAATTCGTCCTTAACATCAATGACATAAGATTCGACTGCTCCAACCTTGAGAGCCTTATCATGGATGAAATCCAAGTCTTTCCCTTCACCCACATCCATACAAACTGCAACAACATCATAGTCTTTCTTTAGCCAAGTAATCGCAACTGATGTGTCCAAACCGCCAGAATAGGCCAAAATTACTTTTTCTTTACTCATGTTCTTTTCCTTCTTTCTATTTTTCAATGGATGCTTTAAAGGCATCCTCAATGAGTTTGTCTAATTCCCCAGAATCCTTCAACTTTTGAATGGTTTTATCGACTGCTTCTTTCAATTCCTTGCTATCTTTTTTCATAGCGACCGCGTAGGAATCATCTTGCTCTTTTTCAAAATTGAGTTTTGCGATTGCTAAATCAGGATTATTTTCTACAAATCCCTTTGCAACTGGTTCTTCAAAGATAACGGCATCCACTTGTCCTGATTTTAAATCAGTGATTAAATTCCCATTTTTAGGCAGAGATACGAGGGAAGAATTTTGTAGCAAATCTTTCGCCATCGTCTCTTGAATCGAACCTTTCTGCGCTCCAACCTTTTTCTGCGCCAAGTCGTTTACAGACTGATAAGTAGCCAAGTCTGATTTTTTGACAATGAGCTTATTTTTTGAAGTATAGTAAGGAATGGAAAAGTCAAACACCTTGCTCCGTTCATCTGTCTTAGAAACACCTGATATGGCAAGGTCGGCTTTTCCTGATTGAACACTAGCCAATACATTGTCAAAACTCATAGGAGATAGTTCCAATTCGACACCTAGTTCTGTTGCAATAGCCTTGGCTAATTCGATATCTGAACCCACAATCTGATTTTTCCCATCAACCACTTTTTGGTATTCAAATGGAGCAAAATCTGGATTAAGGGCTACAACCAATTTTCCTTTGGACTTTATGGCTTCAATTCCAGCCGATTGATTGTTACTACAAGCAAATAGTAGGGGGAGCATCACTAAACCAAACATCGTCATCAACACCTTCTTCATCTTATTCATAACAAAGCCTCCTTTATGTTTATTCCTTTTGGTTGTATAAATAATACTCCTATCCTCATCGTTTGTCAAGCCTAAATTGAAAAAATTTTCAATTTGAAACAAAAAAACCTAGAAATACTACATAAAAATGTCATTTCTAGGCGTATTTATGCTATTTCTCTCTGGGAAACATGAGTATTCAGTCAGTCAAAAGTAGCTGGACGAACTCATTTTCCCTTGCCCAATTCAATGATACGATGACATTGTTGGGCTACATAAGCATCGTGGGTCACAATAATGACTGTTTTCCCCTCGCGATTCATCTCTAAGAGAAACTTCAAGACCAAATCTCTATTTTCAGGATCCAGCGAACCTGTCGGTTCATCGGCTAAAATCAGCTGGCTGGGTTTTAAGATGGCTCTAGCAACTGCAATTCGTTGTTGTTCGCCACCAGACAACTCGGAAACCTTTTGATGCAAAGCAGCTGACAAACCTACTCTCTCTAAAATCTCTTCCACCTTTTTGAGCTTGTCTTTCTTGGACAATTTCACATATTTCAGTGCCAGCATAAGATTGTACTCGACCGTTTCATCATCAATCAGGGCAAAATTTTGAAATAGATAAGAGATATGTTCACGGATTATTGTTTGCGACTTAGCAGAATTGACCGCTAGATTTGTCTGACCAAAAATCTCATACCGTCCACTATATTCACCATCTATCAAACCTAATAAATTTAACAAGGTCGACTTACCACTACCACTCTTGCCAACAATGGCTACCAAATCCCCCTGATCAATCCTGAGAGACAAGTGATCCAAAATCACTTTTCCCCCAATGGTTTTGGTAATATTTTCCAACTCAATCATAAGATGCCCCCTTTCAATAACTCTACTAGACTTCTTTTCTCCATCCTAGAAGCCAAGCCTAACACAAATAGTATATCCAAACATGTAAAGCCTGCAAACAGCAGGAGTGGCAAGAGCGCATGGGCAAAGAAAATCAATACTAGAAGAGGGAGACTATAGCCCAGCAAGAGCAGAACGAGGAGAGGACGGTAGCGATCGACCAGTTTCCACCCCATAAACTTCTTGGTAATGATATCCCTGCGCTTCAACAAGAAAGTAGTAACGAGTAAAAAGTAGGAGACAATCATACTGAGAAGAGCAAATAAGGCAAAAAGAACGTTAAAATTACGAACAGAATCCCGATAGGTATCAACCATCCCCTCTTGAATTGCTTGAATCGATGAAAATTTTAAATAGCTACCATCAGATAAGTTATCGACTAACTCTGTAATCACTTTTTGATTTTGTTCTGTATTTTCAACTTTCATCGGGTTGTTTAAACCTGTCGTTGACAAGTGAGTCTTTTCTTCCCACATCATGTCTTGATCATTTACCAGACTAATAATTGGATTGTGGAGATTTTCCTTTCGCTCATTATTATAAGGGAAGAAAGACCAATCTCCTTCATAGTAGGCAATTTCTACATCCATATCTTCTATTGTTTGCTTTTGCTGTTCTTCATACCTCATAGAAAGATAGGCGATGGATTTTCCCAAGAACTGATTCTTGCCTTCTTGTCCTTTATCACTGGCTGGCATCAAAATAACTTTTTTAGTGCTGGTATCTGGTAACTTGAATCCCTTACTCTCTAAAAATTGACGATTTGCATAGTAAACATCTACCTCATCAGGCAGTTGGAACTGCTGCACTTGTTCTGCTTTGATGACTGATTTGATAGGAAGAATCGCACCTCGCACATAGTTTACTTGTGTTTTTGCTAGCAAGTCTTGATAAAATTGGTAGAAATAATCTGTAGATTTCCCTGAACCGGCTAGCTCTTCTTGCCACAAACTATCACTGAGGCGGAAATTTTCCAAGGTCAGGTAATTTCCTTGGCTTACCCACTGTTGCTGATAAGCAAGTTCTTTGTTTTCTTGTTCTAAACTTCTGCCCACCCCAATCAATAAGGCCGTCAGTAAAATAGTTGTCCCTATTTTCATCACATAATTGAAGATGAGACCAAGTTTAACAGATGAAAAACCTTTCAACATGGAACTGACTGTCATTTTTTGAATCATCAGGTAGGTCAGCCAACTGATGAACAAATACAACTGTAAAAGCAGGACTTGGGATAAGAGTAAACTTGGGAACAAAAGTTTTGGTCTGTAGTCCAGCACTAAAAATAGTCCCAAGTCAATGATAAGACTTCCACCCAAGAGAAGATAAAAATTAGTCTTTACAAAACCAGCTAAAATCGCCCTGCTTTGAAAACCAAGTAACTTTTGAACCCCCACTCGTTTCATCTCCATCATCGGCTGATAAACTGTCATTAAAATCACAAGCAAGATTGCCAAGATAAAGATAATGATAGATAGTAACAAATCTTGATTTAGCACTCCAACCTGACTTCGGTAAGTGGGTTCTAATAAAATCGTCTTATCTATCTGGAAAAAATCACTCCACTTTTGTAGAATGGTATCGCGATCTATCTCTTTACTAGAGGTAATCATGTAGCGCCCATTTACAGTATGGGATTTATCCTCAATATAAGATTGGAAGGTCTGGAGTCGAATGTGTTTCACCTTTAAAAAGGTGGGAATGGTTCCTAGATTATTGGGAAGGTCCTGGTTGCTGTAGACTCCCTTCTCATTCTTTGAAAAATCAAGAGAAGTCAGACCGAACTCCTGATAGGGGAAGGTTTCCTTATCAAAAACACCAGCCTTGACGGCCTCATCGCCATTATCTACTTTGATAATAGAGACCTTGTCTTGACTTGCAACCTCTTCAAAAAACTGGAGAATCGTTTCTGTCGGTTTAGTGACATCTTTCAAGTACAAGTCAAATGAATAAGCTGTCTTGCCCATCTCCTGAATCCGCACTATTTCTCGTGTAACATTTACATTCAGGACAAAAAACGTAGTACACAGCAAGAGCAGGAGCATACAAAGATGACTGATTTTTTTCATAGAGATACCTCCCGTGAAGAGACGAAACTGGGAAAAAACTAACTTTCCAATAAAGTCACACAGTGATTCTCTCATCTTAATTGTGTTCAAGGCTGAAAACACTGTGTGGTTTTTGAATGTTTAGAGGTTAATTTTTTGAGCAATTGTCAATCAGAATGTCCGTTTATCTGTCAATAATCCGAGAAAATCTTGTCGTTTCAAGTCGGAGAAATGTTTGGTAGAAAGACTTCCTTTTTGAAGTCCATCATCTCTAACCTGTAAATAATAGCTATGTTGGCTTGTTTTAATTGTCAAAAAATCGCCAAATATAAAAACTCTTTTCCAGTTGCGAATCTCAAATTCTTTCATCTCTGATTTTGGAATGCGGATAAGTCCTTGTCGCAAATCACGATGGTGCTCACTTGTGAAAGTCATCCCATTCCCAAGATTTCTTATCAGTAGTTCATCTGGAGTCACCATCACCAGCGCTATTTTAGTTAAGAAAATTTCAACTGTTGGTGGTAAAATCGCCAAATTAAACCAGGGATGTAGGTAGCGATAGGCTAAGAAATAATGAGGCTCCTCACCCAATCCTAGTTGTTTATATAATGTCTTAACCTCACTGTCTAATCTCGCTTCAAAAGACACATCCGAATGCTCTTCTTCCTTCTTCTGATTAAAATAACGCATCCAGACTAGAAAACCTATAAAGACTATAATAAATATTCCTGATAAAAGATATTTTAAATTGTAGTTCATCACTTAACCTCCTGATTCACGACTCCGCCTAAAGCAGAGGCCTATCTATTTTGAAAATAGGTCCATCATAACTTTAAATAATATGGGTGTCATTAAAACTAGGATAATTCCTATCACAAATATCATGACTACTCGAAAAAGCTCCTTATTTTTTAACATTTTAGCACCCCTTTTCTAGCGACATCATAATCCTTTGCTGAATACAAAGTTAATACTCAATGAAAATCAAAGAGCAAACTAGGAAGCTAGCTGCAGGCTGTACTTGAGTACGGTAAGGCGACGCTGACGAAGTTTGAATTTGATTTTCGAAGAGTATAAGGTCACTAAATTTGTCAACGCTCTCACAACTCCCGTTTCACCTATATTATAAATCAACATATATAACCTGTCAAGCAATTAAAGTATAAAATGAGATATTTTTCAAAAGAAGAATTATAATTCTATTTTACACATAAAAAAGATAGCTTCTGCTATCCTCATATATTCTCTGATTGCTTATCCATCAGATATTGTTCTACCTTGAGTGCCATAACTTCATTATTTTCAATTAGATAGAGCACCTTAGCTTTCATATAATAGTCCTTAGCAACAGAGATATCAAGATTTTCTGTTACATTTCCCAACAAGCAATATAAATCTGCTAACCTAAAGCTACTATGATATTTGTTACAAAATTCAATTATCTCCAATAATAGCGCTCTGGACTTATCCATCTCCTCCTGTTTCCAAAGGTGGTAACAATAATTGTATTTTATTTTGATATACAACTCAATTTGTTCACGCACACTGGTATCGATTTTTGAAAGAGCTACTGAAACCTGATCATATAGTTGTTCAAATTTCTCCTTATCCTCATCATAGCCTAAGAAAATCAGCAGGGTATTCAAAATATACAAATAGTCCACTTTATCAATACTAATCCTACTGAGGATATCCTCTATTTTTGAAATAGCTAGTTTTAATTGATGTTCACATTGATAGGTTAGAATTGCATCTATCCAGTCCAGATAAACCTTTTCATCAAAAGATAAAGAAGTCTGTTGCTTTCTCTCTCCCTCAAAAGCATATTTCAAAGAGGCGTAATCTTGATTTTCCAATAATGTTTCAGACAATCTCTTGAAAGCAGACAAGCCTAGAAACTCTTTTGAAATTTCTCCTGAAAAGAAATAGTCCATATTTAAGCCCATTTTTTCAGATAATTTATATAACAAATCTGCTCCTGGCATATATTTGCCTTGTTCCATTCGACTTATCTGAGTTTGTTGGCAAATTCCTTCTGCCAATTCTTTTTGCGACCAGCCCAGCTCTTTTCGCTTATTTTTTAATCTTGTTGCTAATAATGCATGCATGCTATCCACCACTATTTATATTCTATAAAAACATTATACTACTTTTTGATAAAATTATATCAAATTGGCTACACAGTGTGAATAGGCTTCTAAAAAGAAAAAAGAGCCATTCAAAGCTCTTTCCCCTATTTCTTAATACCAACCGTTGTTAAGCCAGAAGTTTTTCGCAGCTGACCATGAACCGTAACGTCCTGCAACGTAGGCATCTGCTACACGTTCTTGGTTTTCAGCTGAGTAGTCACCATTCAAGTATGAATCTGTCAATTGGTAACGTCCGATGTAACGTCCGTTTGTAGCTGTGTAGCTACCGCCTGATTCTTTTTGAGCGATCCATTCTTTGGCTTCTGCTTCAGATCCGCTTACAGTTGTAGCAACTGTTTCTTCTGCTACTGGCGCGCTTGCTGCTGGAGTTTCTTCCTCTACCTCTGTAGTTTCTGCCACTGTAGCTGAAACAGCTTCATCTTGGGCAGCTGGTGCTTCATAAGTCGTTGAAGCTGGTGCTACTGGCGCTGATGGACCGTCGATAACCAACTCTTGACCAACATAAATCATATGGATGTTGTCAATGTGGTTGTTTTCTGCCAATTTCTCAACTGTTGTGTTGTGAGTTTCAGCGATTTCTGAAAGTGTATCACCTTCTTTAACAGTGTAAGTTGATGATTCTTGAGCAGATACAAATGATGGAGCAAATACTGCAAACAAGGCAGCTACTCCTGCAAGAGTTGTTTTAATCTTTTTAGTTGTTGATTTCATATTCGAAAATTCTCCTTCTTTCTATAGTTCTATCATACCCTTTAAATATTACTGTTTCTTGACACTTTTATGTAGAAATATTACAAAATTATTTTTTATTTCCCTAAATAAGCTATTTTTGTCATAAAAGATACTATTTTTATGCTATTTGTAGTGTAAAAAGGTTTTCATCCACAATTAAAGCCAAGACCTTCATTCTTTGATATAATAGAGATAAGAATTTTTATAAGGGGAAACTGATGAAATCACTTCGTTTTCAATCTGTCTTTGATATCATCGGACCAGTTATGATTGGCCCATCTAGTAGCCATACCGCTGGTGCTGTTCGTATTGGGAAGATTGTATCTTCCATTTTTGATGATACTCCGACAGAAGTCGAATTCCAACTATTTAACTCATTTGCTAAGACTTATCGTGGCCACGGGACAGACCTAGCCCTTGTTGCTGGTATTTTGGGCATGGATACAGATGATCCTGAAATCCCAAATAGTCTGGAGATTGCCCACAAGCGCGGTATCAAGATTGTCTGGACCATTCAAAAAGACAGCAATGCTCCGCATCCTAATACCACTAAAATTACCGTCAAAAATGCCCACAAGACCATCAGCGTGACTGGTATTTCTATCGGTGGAGGAAACATTCAGGTTACCGAACTCAATGGCTTTGCCGTCTCTCTCAATATGAATACACCGACTATCATTATCGTTCATCAAGATATTCCAGGTATGATTGCTCTCGTAACAGAGGCACTTTCACGCTATGGTATCAATATCGCCCAGATGAATGTTACTCGTGAAAAAGCTGGTGAAAAAGCCATTATGATTATCGAAGTCGACAGTCGCAACTGTGATGAGGCCATCGAAGAAATTCGAAAAATCCCTCATCTCCACAATGTCAATTTCTTTAAATAGGAGGAAGCATGTTTTATTCTATCAAAGAATTGGTTGAGCAGGCAGAACTGGACTTTCAGGGAAATGTCGCAGAACTCATGATTACAACAGAGTTTGAATTGACCGGTCGCGAACGTGAAGAAGTCCTCCTTCTCATGGAACGCAATCTAGAAGTCATGAAAGCCTCTGTCCAACTTGGCCTCAATGAAAATAAATCTCGTAGTGGCCTGACAGGTGGAGATGCTGCCAAGCTGGACCACTACATCAAAAACGGAAAAACCCTGTCGGATTACACGATTCTGTCTGCTGCCCGAAATGCCATCGCAGTCAATGAACACAATGCCAAAATGGGCTTGGTTTGTGCCACTCCGACCGCAGGAAGTGCTGGCTGTCTGCCTTCTGTTCTAACTGCTGCAATTGAAAAATTAGACCTCAGTCACGAGCAACAGCTGGATTTCCTCTTTGCTGCCGGTGCCTTTGGACTAGTCATCGCAAACAATGCCTCTATCTCAGGTGCTGAAGGTGGCTGTCAGGCCGAGGTTGGTTCGGCCTCTGCTATGAGCGCTGCCGCCTTGACTCTAGCTGCTGGTGGGACACCTTATCAGGCCAGTCAAGCCATTGCCTTTGTCATTAAAAATATGCTGGGCCTCATCTGTGACCCTGTTGCCGGCTTGGTTGAAGTTCCCTGTGTCAAACGCAATGCTATGGGAGCTAGCTTTGCCTTCATCGCAGCAGACATGGCCTTAGCAGGTATCGAATCTAAAATCCCTGTGGATGAAGTCATCGATGCCATGTATCAAGTAGGAGCAAGCATGCCAACTGCCTTTCGTGAAACAGCTGAAGGTGGACTCGCTGCCACCCCAACTGGTCGTCGCCTCCAAAAAGAAATTTTCGGAGAATAAGCTTATCAAATAGGAGAAACCATGACCTCTATCTCAGCTATCTTTTTCGATCTGGATGGAACCCTCGTTGACAGTTCTATCGGGATTCACAATGCCTTTACCCATACTTTTAAGGAGCTAGGCGTGCCTAGCCCTGATGCTAAAACGATTCGTGGTTTTATGGGACCGCCCCTCGAAAGTAGTTTTGCGACCTGCCTTCCCAAAGAACAAATCTCTGAAGCTGTGCAGATATACCGTTCTTACTATAAGGAAAAAGGCATCTATGAAGCTCAGCTCTTCCCTCAGATTGTAGAATTGCTTGAGGAATTATCAAGCAATTATCCTCTCTACATCACCACTACAAAGAATACACCAACCGCTCAGGATATGACTAAAAATTTGGGAATCCATCATTTCTTTGAGGACATTTATGGTTCTAGCCCTGAAGCACCCCATAAAGCAGATGTCATTCGCCAAGCCTTGCAGGCACATCAACTAGCCCCTGAACAGGCCATCATCATCGGTGATACCAAGTTTGATATGCTAGGGGCTCAAGAAACAGGCATTCAGAAATTAGCCGTCACTTGGGGATTTGGAGAGCAAGCAGATTTGCTCAACTATCAGCCTGATTATATCGCCCACAAACCCTTAGAAGTTTTGGCGTATTTTCAATAATATAACGGAGACTGGGCAAAAACTCACTTTCATACTCAATGAAAATGAAACAAGTTTACACATAACAAAACGCATATTACCAAGACTTTTAAAGTCCTGATAATATGCGTTTTCTGATTTTAAAGATTTTTTATTCAACGTGAGTAGTTTGATTGGCAAAGGCGATGATGGCCTGCTTCAACTCATCTCCGCTGAGAGTGCGGAACTCTTCAATCTTTTGATCGATGGCTTCTAGAGGCATGACATTAACCTTACCAACGAAAATCTTATCCATAACCTGATTATCAACCAGTTCGGTTGATACCAGTAGCTCTTCGTAGAGTTTTTCACCTGGACGAATACCGACTTCCACGATTGGAATTTCGCTCTCAGTATGTCCACTTAGAAGCACCATTTTCTTGGCTAAGTCATAAATCTTGACTGGTTTGCCCATATCAAGGATAAAGACTTCCCCATCCTTAGCATAAGCACCAGCATGGATAACCAGACGGCTAGCTTCTGGAATAGTCATAAAGTAACGGGTCATACGGAAGTCTGTCACTGTTACAGGACCACCTTCAGCAATCTGACGTTCAAAGACTGGAATGACACTACCACGGCTACCAAGAACATTCCCAAAACGAACCGCACAGTAGGTTGATTGACTACGTTGGTTAAATCCAGTAACAATCAACTCAGCCACGCGCTTGGTTGCTCCCATAACATTGGGTGGATTGACGGCCTTATCCGTCGAAATCATAACCATCTTAGGTACTTTGGCTTCATCAACAGCCCTAGCCACATTGTAGGTTCCACGGATATTGTTCTTGAAAGCTTCTTTTGGATTGCGCTCCATCATCGGAACGTGCTTGTGGGCCGCCGCATGATAAACAATAGCTGGCTTATACTGCTCAAAGACTTGCAAGAGACGGTCATAGTCTTGAATGTCCGCAATCACAGGCACATAATCAATCCCTTGGAACTTGCGAATCAATTCATGATACACAAGGTAGATTGAGTTTTCCCCGTGACCGAGCAAGACGATACGTTCAGGATTGAAGCGGCTAACTTGACGACAGATTTCAGAACCGATTGAACCACCAGCACCTGTAACTAAGATTGTTTTTCCAGTAAGTTCTGCTCCCAGACGCGATTCGTCAAGACGAATTTCCTGACGGCCCAAAAGGTCTGTGATATCAATCTTCTGGAAGCCTCCACCCGCTTGGTGAAGTCCCTGAACAACTGTTTCAACCTTAGGCATCTTGTAACATTTGACACCTAACTTATTACACATCTGCAGGATACGTTCATATTCTGACGGATCAAGCGACGGAATCGCAACGATAACACGCTCGATTTGATGGCGTTTGGCTAATTCTGGCAGATTATCATAAGAGCCCAAAACAGGGATACCACCGAGTTTTTGACCTTTTTTCTTTTCATCATTATCCAAAATACCGACAAGTTCCAAATCACTGGTTGGGTGTTGGTAGCTGTTCATAAAGAGGGCTCCACCATCGCCAGCACCAATCAAGAAGGTACGACGATGTTCCCCATCACCACTACCTTTTTTGCGTTTAGAGTAGATTAACTGCCAAGTAATCCGTGGCAAGAGAATCAAGAAGGTACTTAACAAGATAAAGAGAATAATGAAACGGATTGAAAAGAGTGGCAAGAAGGCATAGCAGATTCCATAAGACAAAACACTGCTCGCAGTCACGCCAAAAAAGATTTTCATAAAGTCCGTAATCTTGCTGTAACGGCTGATACTAGCGTTCAACCCCCAAAATCCAATCATCAATTGATAGAGCAGGAAGGCTAAACTCGTATAGATAATGTAGTCAACAGGTGCTGGATTAATCAATCCGTAGAATAAAATATAGGATACAATGATGGAAACCACCATACTGAAAATATCAAATATGCCCCAAAAGACCTGTTTTTGTTGTTTATTTAAAATTTCCACCAGATCAATGACATAATCTGTGAGTTTTTTATTCATAGAAATTTACTCCTCCTTAAAAGAGCTGGATAGTTATATTGTTATTATAACACTTTTTCTCTAGTTTACGATTTGTTACAATCTTTTAATTGCTTTTTCGTAACAGTTTCATAAAAATAAACTGTCTGACAAATCCTGGACAAAGAGCAACAACCATCTGAATCGCAACACTCTTAGCATACTCCATGTAAGAAATTTGCCCTCTCTTCAGCATTCGTTGACGAGCCTGACGATAGAGTTTGAGGTAACGCAGTCCCCCACGACGCTCAAACATCCCTGCTCCGACACGAACCCTGCACAAGATTTGATCCAGATTTCCAGTCTTAGCTCCTGCAGCAATCATATTGAGCCAGAGGAGGTCATCCTCCATATAAAGGCCATCCTCATAGTTGCCTGCCTTGAGAACCATGTCCTTCTTGAACATGACAGTCATGTGGTTAAAGGCACTTCTCATCCTTTGATAAGCTACAATATCTGCGTGCTGGGTTGGAACACGACGATAAGAAACAATCTCATCAGGATTGTCAATAAACTCTGCAATATGTCCACCTAATAGGTCGAGGTTGTCCGTCTCCATTAACTGAACCTGTTTCTCAAAACGGTCTGGAACAGCTATATCATCTGTATCCATACGAGCGATGATATCATACTGACACTGCAAAACACCCTGTCGAAGAGCCAGACCCAAACCTTGATTTTGCTCTAAGGGGCAACGCTTAACTGGAATTTCTGACTGGGCTTCCACTTGGTCTAATACCTGATAGAGCTCAGGTGTCAAAGGCCCATCCTCAACCAGAACCAATTCGCTCGGTTTCAGGGTCTGATTTTGAACACTCTCAATAGCATCCTTTAAAAATGTCGGATTTTCCTTGATATAGACCGACATCAATACGCTGATTTTTTGCTTTTCAGACACAGTTTTTCTCCAATGTATAGATTTCCTTCCACTATTTTATCATAATTTTCAAGACTTTCCCATTTTTATCTTGAAAGCCAGAAACCTTACTTGACATTATAGTGAAAAAGCCTTAAAATAAGCTGTTATTAAAATCAGCTAGAAGAGGTATTATATGAAAAAGCAATCACTCTTTTTTGTTCCAGGTATTATCCTGATTGGTGTTTCCTTGCGGACTCCTTTTACTGTTTTACCTATTATTTTGGGGGATATTTCGCAAGGCCTGGGAGTAGAAGTTAGTTCACTTGGTGTCTTGACCAGCCTTCCCCTTCTCATGTTTACTCTCTTCTCGCTATTTTCTACCCGACTGGCTCAGAAAATCGGCTTGGAGCATCTCTTTACCTACAGTCTCTTCTTCTTAACCATTGGCTCTCTGATTCGACTAATCAATCTGCCTCTCCTCTATCTAGGAACCTTGATGGTTGGGGCAAGTATCGCAGTCATCAATGTTCTGCTTCCTAGTCTTATCCAAGCCAATCAACCAAAGAAAATTGGTTTTCTGACCACCTTATATGTAACCTCTATGGGGATTGCAACGGCTCTGGCCTCCTATCTGGCTGTGCCTATTACACAAGCCAGTTCTTGGAAAGGATTGATCATCCTCCTCACCCTGCTCTGCCTAGCAACTTTTTTGGTCTGGCTCCCAAATCACCGCTATAATCACAGACTGGCTCCTCAAACCAAACAGAAAAGCAAAACAAAGGTCATGCATAATAAACAGGTCTGGGCAGTGATTGTCTTTGCAGGTTTTCAATCCTTGCTCTTTTACACTGCTATGACTTGGTTACCGACCATGGCCATCCATGCAGGCCTATCCAGTCACGAAGCTGGCTTGCTGACTTCTATCTTCTCTCTGATTAGCATTCCTTTTTCAATGACCATCCCAAGCCTGACAACCAGCTTGTCAACTCGTAACCGTCAGCTTATGCTCACTCTGGTTTCACTAGCTGGTGTGGTCGGCATTTCCATGCTCTTCTTCCCGATCAATAGTTTCATTTACTGGCTTGCTATCCATCTCCTCATTGGAACCGCAACCAGTGCCCTCTTCCCTTATCTCATGGTCAACTTTTCACTCAAGACAAGCGCTCCTGAAAAGACAGCCCAATTGTCTGGTCTATCTCAAACAGGAGGCTATATCCTAGCAGCCTTTGGACCGACTCTCTTTGGTTACAGTTTTGACCTTTTCCATTCTTGGGTGCCAGCTGTAGCTGCCCTCTTGCTCGTCGATATCCTGATGACTGTGGCCCTCTTTACAGTGGATAGAGCTGATAAAATCCTCTAAACTTCTAGTTTTAGCTAGAAGTTTTTTATATATAAAAATTTTACACATTTTTCTTGACAGGGCTTTCTTTTAGATGTACAATATATGTGTAGAAAAATTATATATAAAAATCTTACACATTAGAAAAGGAGGTTTCCCATGTACTTTCCAACATCCTCTGCCTTGATTGAATTTCTCATCTTGGCCGTACTGGAGCAGGATGATTCTTATGGTTATGAGATTAGCCAAACCATTAAGCTGATCGCTAATATCAAAGAATCTACGCTCTATCCCATTCTCAAAAAATTGGAAGGCAATAGCTTTCTGACCACCTATTCTAGAGAGTTCCAAGGTCGCATGCGCAAATACTACTCCTTAACAGACCGTGGTGTAGAGCAGCTCGTGACTCTAAAAGATGAGTGGACACTCTATACAGACACTATCAATGGCATCATAGAAGGGAGTATCCGCCATGACAAGAACTGAATACCTGACTCAGCTAGAACTCTATCTCAAGAAGTTACCTGAAGCTGACCGCATCGAAGCCATGGACTATTTCAGAGAACTCTTTGACGATGCTGGAGTCGAAGGAGAAGAAGAACTCATTGCTAGTTTGGGAACTCCCAAAGAAGCGGCCCACGAAGTCCTCTCTAATCTTCTCGATAAAAAAATCAATGAAGCACCCGCTCAAAAAAATAACCGACAAATTTTACATATCGCCTTGTTAGCCCTCCTTGCGGCACCCATCGGTATTCCTCTGGGGATCGCCATCCTCGTTGCCCTGTTCGGAATCCTTGTGGCAGCTTTGACTGTCATTCTGGCTTTCTTTGCGGTTTCCATACTTGGTATCATCGGCGGATTCCTATTTTTAGTTGAAAGTTTCACTGTCCTAGCCCAAGCTAAATCAGCCTTTATCTTAATTTTTGGTTCTGGTTTACTGGCTATCGGTGCTTCTTCACTAGTCTTACTAGGTATTTCCTATGTAGCCCGCTTCTTCGGCCTACTCATTGTTCGCCTGGTGCAATTTGTTCTTAAAAAAGGAAAGAGAGGTGACCAGCATGCGTAAATTGACAAGAGGATTTCTCATTTTTGGTGTGGTGACTACCGTTATCGGCTTTATCCTGCTCTTTGTAGGTATCCAATCTGACGGGATCAAGAGCCTACTTGCCATGTCCAAGGAACCTGTCTATGATAGTCGGATGGAAGAGCTGACCTTTGGCAAGGAAGTCGAAAACCTAGATATTACGCTCCACCAACACGCGCTCACCATCACAGACTCTTTCGATGATCAAATCCACATTTCTTACCATCCATCTATTTCTGCTAACCATGACCTTGTCACAAATCAAAACGATAAAACTCTGAGCCTCACTGATAAGAAACTGTCTGAAAGTCCGTTTCTCTCTTCTGGAATTGGCGGGATTCTCCATATCGTAAGTAGCTACTCTAGTCGTTTTAATGAAGTTATTCTCCAATTGCCAAAAGGAAGAAGTCTAAAAGGAATCAACGTGTCAGCCAATCGTGGACAAACCAGTATCACTAATGCTAGTCTTGAAAATGCGACCATCAATACCAATAATGGCTATCTCCTCCGAATTGAAGGAAGTCGTATCAAAAACAGCAAACTCACAACACCAAATATTATCAATATCTTTGATACAGACCTTACAGATAGTCAGCTAGAGTCAACAGAGAAGCACTTCCACGCTGAAAATATCCAAGTCCATGGTAGGGTTGAACTGACTGCCAAATATTATCTCAGAATCATCCTAGACCAGAAAGAGAACCAACGAATTAACTGGGACATCTCAAGCAACTATGGTTCTATCCACCAATTCACAAGAGAAAAGCCTGAATCAAGAGGTACGGAATTAAGCAACCCTTACAAAACTGAAAAAACCGATGTCAAGGATCAACTCATTGCTAGAGCTGATAATAATATTGAGCTAATATCCATACCAAACAGACGTTGACAAAAGCGCTTACATCTGCTACTATGGAAGCATATTTATCTAACTAAAAAGGAGGTTCTACCATGAAACAAGAATGGTTTGAAAGTAATGATTTTGTAAAAACAACAAGTAAGAACAAGTCTGATGAACAAGCCCAAGATGTTGCAGACAAGACTGAAGAAACGATAGCCGATCTCGATACACCAATTGAAAAAAATACTCAGTTAGAAGAGGAAGTCTCTCAAGCTGAAGTCGAACTGGAAAGCCAGCAAGAAGAGAAAATTGAAACGCCTGAAGACAGTGAATCGAGAACAGAAATAGAAGAAAAGAAAGCATTAGATTCTACTGAAGAAGAGCAAGACCTTTCTAAAGAAACAGAAAAAGTCACTATAGCTGAAGAGAGCCAAGAAGTTCTTCCTCAGCAAAAACCAACCACGAAAGAGCCCCTTCTTCTCAGTAAATCCTTAGAAAGTCCTTATATCCCCGACCAAGCTCCAAAATCTACGGATAAATGGAAAGAGCAAGTGCTTGATTTTTGGTCTTGGCTAGTGGAAGCAATCAAATCTCCTACAAACAAGCTTGAAACAAGTAGCACACACAGTTACACAGCCTTTCTCTTGCTCATTCTATTTTCTGCATCTTCCTTTTTCTTTAGTATCTATCACATCAAACAAGCCTACTATGGACATATAGCAACTATCAACAGCCACTTCCCTGAGCAACTAGCTCCTTTAACTCTCTTTTCTATCATCTCTATCCTAGTAGCAACAACACTCTTCTTCTTTTCATTCCTCTTGGGTAGTTTCGTCGTGAGACGATTTATCTACCAGGAAAAGGACTGGACGCTAGAAAAGGTTCTCCAACAATATAGTCAACTCTTGGCAATTCCAATCTTCCTCACTGCCATTGCTAGTTTCTTTGCCTTCTTTGATAGCCTACGATTTACAGCTCTCTTGTGTGTGATTAGCATTGGAATCATTCTGCTTGCTAGCCTCCATATCATTACAAGGCCAAGTCAAACAAGTGAAGCCGACTCCTTCTATCAATTATTCTTGTCTGTCCTTGTGAACGGAGTTATTATCCTCCTCTTCTTTGTAGCTGAAGTAGCACTGATTGGGGATTATCTTCGTATCTTGGCCTTTCTTTAAACTTTAATCCTGTCTTTCATGGCAGGATTTTTTATATATCAAAAAGCAAGTCGATTGACCTGCTTCTGCTTTACTCTTCTTGTGCTAATGTTTTAAAATCTTTGTCTAATATGGGTTGTATTTCTAATTGATTGGCATCTAGTTGGTGGTAAGATGCTGATGGTAGTACCTCGAGGAATGTTGCATAGTCCAAGCGGGCAATGGCTTCATAATCTTCTGGTTTAGAACCATCTCCTGTGATTTGAACCAAGTCAATTTCCCACTGGACTTCCTTATCCACCAATTGCTCAATATAGGCTGCAGGGACAAATGGTTCTCTCGGTAACACTGTCTTGACTCCTTGAGCCAGATGGTAAACACCATGCACTTGTCCTTCTCCATCCTGATAAAAGGAGACTCTTGCAAAGTAGGCATCTGTCTCTTGAACCGCACGTACACGCGCTTCAAACTGAGCCAAGCCATCTTCCTCTAAAAAGCTTTTCAAGTCTCCATG
Source organism: bacterium (assembly GCA_905221505.1). Lineage (GTDB taxonomy): Bacteria > Bacillota > Bacilli > Lactobacillales > Streptococcaceae > Streptococcus. Next base: position 2,558 of record CAJNDL010000004.1, on the reverse strand, counting down.
ACTAAAGAAAACAGGATTAAAAATTCCTTGGCAAATCGTAAAACGGGCTGCAGTGTCTGCCAAATGAGCTTGAATACTTGCTTGGAAATAAGCTTCAAAGTCAAAACCATCTAGCTCCTCAATCTCAGTTCCTGTGTAAGCAAGTAGGGCATCTAAAAATGCTTTGATAATCTGCCAGTCTGTCTTCGTTAATAGATCAGGAAGATCGACACGATAAGCCTTTTGACCATCAGCATAACTAACTTTAAAGAGAAATTGTGATTGCCCCACTATCGCACACTCGATATACTCGAGACGGTTAAGAGGCTGACGGAGATAGACGGCATCATAGCTATGTGACTCCAAACCATCTACCAAAGCTAAGATGGACTTGGCAGTCAAAATTTCCTGTTCTCCTAAAATGCTCTGTTTATTTGGAATAAAAAATGTTTTCGCCATAACTGGACTCCTTTGAAATCGTTTACATATAGTATACCTTATTTTCCTGAAAGATACAGAAACAAACTTTAGATTTTTGAGTAAAAAGCATATAAAAACAGCCCCTTAGGACTGTTTGATCTTATACTGTAGCTGCTTGATCTAAGCTTTCACCGATATCGGCTAGGCGCTCGATAACTTCAGCTTGTGTCAATTCATTTTCTGAGACATAGCGGTTACGTGGGTGAACACGGCACTCGTGTGAGCATCCACGAAGGTACTTGTCTTCATTTTCTTCTGATGTCAAGATACGACGGTTACAGAATGGATTCCCACAGTTGACATAACGTTCACATGGTGTTCCATCAAACCAGTCTTTCCCTACGATGGTTGGGTTAACATGGTTAACATCAACGGCGATACGCTCGTCAAAGACGTACATTTTCCCATCCCAAAGCTCACCTTGGACTTCTGGATCTTTACCGTAAGTAGCGATTCCTCCGTGCAATTGACCAACATCTTTGTAGCCTTCACGAACCATCCATCCTGAGAATTTCTCACAGCGAACTCCACCTGTACAGTAAACCACGACACGCTTGTCCATGAATTTTTCCTTGTTGTCACGGACCCATTGTGGCAACTCACGGAAGTTGCGGATATCTGGGCGGATAGCTCCTCGGAAATGGCCTAAGTCGTACTCATAATCATTACGTGTGTCAAGGACAACTGTGTCTTCGTCAAGAAGGGCTTCTTTGAACTCTTTTGGAGACAAGTAAGCACCTGTTGTTTCAAGTGGGTTGATGTCGTTGTCAAAGTCGTTATCTTCCAAACCAAGGTGGACAATTTCTTTCTTGTAGCGAACAAACATCTTCTTGAAGGCCTGTTCATTTTCTTCGTCAATCTTGAACCAGAGGTCTTCCATACCTGGGAGGCTGTGAACATAGTCCATGTATTTTTGAGTTGTTTCGTAGTCACCTGAAACTGTTCCGTTAATTCCCTCGTCAGCGACTAGGATACGGCCTTTCAGGCCGATTGATTTACAGAAAGCCAAATGGTCTGCAGCAAATTGCTCTGCATTTTCAATTGGAGTATAAAGGTAGTAAAGTAAGACACGAATATCTTTTGCCATAAGATTTGTTCTCTTTTCTATTCTTAAATTTTCAGAATTTTTCATCTAACTATACTAGTATACCTGCTTGGGAAAACGAATGCAATTTATTTGACTGGAAATTGTAGAAGGGTGGCCTGTCCCTACACTTCATCAGTAACCATAGCGAATCGCAGATAATTCTCTTAATTTCTTTATCTGCTCGGATTGACTTTCTGACAAAGTCAGCTTGTTATCAATTAATACACGTGAGATGTCAACGTTCATTTGGCTCAGAATAAACGGAGTAGAGGTCCCATCGTCCTTTAATCGTTTTTTATAACTCACTAACTGATTTTTCAAGTGAGTAAGTTTAGGCGCATCCTTTATATCTTCCAGTAGATGATCAATGATCGTCATGGCTTCACTACGTCTTTCGCTTCCTCCAGCAAACCATTTTAATGGTGTCATACTCATTTTCCTCCTGAAATATTTGAAAAGCTATACTCTATAACTCTCATGTTAATATTTTACCCAAACACCCTGTGTAAAAAAAGTCAGCAAAAATGGTAATGTTGCGAAAATATAGTTAATTGAAACAAGAACAAGACAAAAGAGCCTCAAAAAAAGTATTGCAACTTGGTAATACCTTTTTGAGGTGCTTTTTGATATGAGCCCATGTTTTCTCAATAGGATTGTACTCAGGTGAGTAGGGAGGAAGTGGTAAAAGTTTATGCCCAAATTCTTCACATAAGAGCTCTAGCTTACCCATTCTATGGAATCTTGCATTATCCATAATAATAACTGATGGTTTGTTTAATGTTGGTAAGAGAAACTTCTGAAACCAAGCTTCAAAAAAATCGCTCGTCATCGTCTCTTCGTAAGTCATTGGAGCGATTAACTCACCATTTGTTAGCCCTGCAACCAAAGAAATCCTCTGATATCTTCTACCAGAGACTTTACCTTTTATTAGCTGGCCTTTTAAAGAGCGACCATACTCTCGATAAAAATAAGTATCGAATCCTGTTTCATCAATATAAACAGGTGCTAAGTG
>CAJNDL010000003.1 GCA_905221505.1 bacterium | reverse complement strand
GTTTTGTCATAGTGAGCCTCATTTCTAACTCAAACGTCTCACACTTAATTCCACCATAAAAATCCGTTTTAGACTAACTTCCACTTTGGTCGGGCAAGTGGAAGTTACTTTGAGAAGTTAGCGCTTAAAGTTTTTTTGAATAAATTGGATAAAAGATTTGAATTTTAATTCAATACATGTTATAATCATACAGTATTCTATTTTAGAAAGCAGAGTGACTATGAATTTTTCTTTTTTACCTAAGTATTTACCTTATTTTAACTATGGGGCTGTTGTGACGGTTCTCATTTCTATCTGTGTTGTCTTTTTGGGAACTATTTTGGGTGTTGTCTTGGCTTTTGGGCAACGTTCAAAGTTTAAACCGCTTGTTTGGCTTGCCAACTTATACGTTTGGATTTTCCGTGGGACACCGATGATGGTTCAGATTATGATTGCCTTTGCTCTTATGCATATCAATGCTCCGACTATTCAGGTTGGGATTTTAGGTGTTGATCTTTCTCGTCTGATTCCAGGGATTTTGATTATTTCTATGAACAGTGGTGCTTATGTTTCTGAGACTGTTCGTGCCGGAATCAATGCGGTTCCTAAGGGGCAGCTAGAGGCGGCTTACTCGCTAGGGATTCGTCCTAAAAATGCCATGCGCTATGTGATTTTGCCACAAGCAATCAAAAATATCTTGCCAGCATTGGGGAACGAATTTATCACCATTATCAAGGACAGCTCCCTCTTATCAGCTATCGGTGTTATGGAGTTGTGGAACGGGGCTACAACAGTTTCTACAACAACCTATTTGCCTTTGACACCACTTTTATTTGCAGCCTTTTACTACTTGATTATGACCTCTATTTTGACAGTAGCCTTGAAAGCTTTTGAAAAACGTATGGGACAAGGAGATAAGAAATAATGACAGAAACCTTGATAAAAATTGAAAATTTACATAAATCATTTGGAAAGAATGAAGTATTAAAGGGCATCAACCTCGAGATTAAAAGAGGGGAAGTTGTTGTTATCATCGGTCCTTCAGGAAGTGGGAAATCTACCTTGCTTCGCTCTATGAATTTGTTAGAAGAAGCAACCAAGGGGAAGGTTATCTTTGAGGGAGTCGATATTACGGACAAGAAGAATGACCTCTTTGCCATGCGTGAGAAGATGGGCATGGTTTTCCAACAATTTAACCTCTTTCCTAATATGACTGTGATGGAAAATATTACCTTGTCACCTATCAAGACCAAAGGTGAGAGCAAGGCAGTGGCTGAGAAGAGAGCCCAAGAGCTTTTGGAAAAAGTTGGTTTGCCAGATAAGGCAACTGCTTATCCACAGAGTCTGTCAGGTGGCCAGCAACAACGGATTGCCATCGCGCGTGGTTTGGCAATGGAACCAGATGTTTTGCTCTTTGACGAGCCAACTTCAGCCTTGGACCCTGAAATGGTAGGAGAGGTATTGGCTGTTATGCAAGACCTTGCCAAGTCAGGAATGACCATGGTTATCGTAACACATGAGATGGGATTTGCCCGTGAGGTGGCAGACCGTGTCATCTTTATGGCAGACGGTGTGGTTGTTGAAGACGGAACACCAGAACAGATTTTTGAACAAACCCAAGAACAACGGACTAAGGATTTCTTGAGTAAGGTTTTATAATCTATTTTAAAATTTCAAGACAAGATTAGTAAAAAGCTCGATCCGAGCTTTTTCTTATAGTTTGAAACTATAGGATTGCCTAGGAAAGAAGTGTTAGAGGGTACTAGCAGTTTTTGGTATAATGGAAGATATTTGAAAGAAAAGAGAAGTGATATGACACAGATTATTGATGGGAAAGCTTTAGCGGCCAAATTGCAGGGGCAGTTGGCTGAAAAGACTGCAAAACTAAAAGAAGAAACAGGTCTAGTACCTGGTTTGGTAGTGATTTTGGTTGGGGACAATCCTGCCAGCCAAGTCTATGTTCGTAACAAGGAACGTTCTGCCCTTGCGGCTGGTTTCCGTAGCGAAGTAGTGCGAGTTCCAGAGACCATTACTCAAGAGGAGCTGTTAGATTTGATTGCTAAATACAATCAAGATCCAGCTTGGCATGGGATTTTGGTCCAGTTGCCACTACCAAAACATATCGATGAAGAGGCAGTTTTATTAGCCATTGACCCAGAAAAGGATGTGGATGGTTTCCATCCCCTAAACATGGGACGTCTTTGGTCTGGTCATCCAGTCATGATTCCATCAACACCCGCAGGGATTATGGAGATGTTTCATGAATATGGGATTGATTTGGAAGGTAAAAATGCGGTTGTCATCGGTCGTTCAAATATCGTTGGAAAACCTATGGCCCAGCTTCTTTTGGCCAAGAATGCAACAGTGACCTTGACTCACTCACGCACCCATAATCTTGCTAAGGTGGCTGCAAAAGCAGATATTCTTGTGGTCGCAATCGGTCGTGCTAAGTTTGTGACTCCTGACTTTGTCAAACCAGGTGCTGTTGTCATTGACGTTGGGATGAACCGCGATGAAAATGGTAAGCTCTGTGGGGATGTTGACTATGATGCCGTTGCACCACTTGCTAGCCACATCACACCAGTTCCTGGAGGCGTTGGCCCTATGACCATTACTATGCTAATGGAGCAAACTTATCAAGCAGCACTTCGGACATTGGATAGCAAATAAAAGAAACATTCGCTGAAGAGAGTGTATTTTCTATAGCTATATCTAAAATGGCAGAAATGAATATTAAATTTTAGATATAAGATTACAAAAGGAGGTCTGCGCCTCCTTTTTGTTGTATAATAGATGCGAGAGGAAAAAACGATGAAAGTGATTGATCAAGCCTTACTAGAAAAAGTCATTATTGAACGTTCTAGTACAAGTCATAAAGGAGACTACGGTCGTTTGCTGTTGCTAGGTGGTACCTATCCTTATGGTGGTGCCATCATCATGTCTGCTTTAGCAGCTGTAAAAAGCGGTGCAGGATTGGTGACTGTTGGAACGGATAGGGAAAATATCCCAGCTTTGCACAGTCATTTACCTGAGGCTATGACCTTTTCTCTTCAAGACCAGCAACTGTTAAAAGAGCAGTTGGAGAAGGCAGAAGTGGTCTTAGTGGGACCTGGTTTACGAGACGATGCTTTTGGAGAAAATCTAGTAAAACAGGTTTTTGCTAGCTTAAGACAGAATCAGATTTTGATTGTAGACGGAGGGGCCTTGACTATTCTTGCCAGGACAAATTTGTCATTTCCTTCCAGTCAGCTTATCCTAACTCCCCACCAAAAGGAGTGGGAAAAACTGTCTGGAATTACGATTGAAAAGCAAAACGAAGGTACAACAGCTAGTGCCTTGACTTCTTTCCCTCAAGAAACAATTTTGGTAGAGAAAGGTCCGGCTACTCGTATTTGGCAAGCTGGCCAATCTGATTATTACCAGTTACAGGTTGGTGGTCCCTATCAGGCGACTGGGGGAATGGGAGATACTCTGGCTGGAATGATTGCAGGATTTGCAGGACAGTTTAAGCAAGCTAATCTCTATGAACGTGTGGCAGTAGCGACTCATCTTCATTCAGCCATTGCTCAAGAGCTAGCTCAAGAACATTATGTGGTCTTGCCAACGGAGATTAGTAATTGTCTTCCTAAAGTAATGAAAAAATATCTCAAATAGAGACTGGGTTAAAATTCAATTTTAGGAGGAAATGAAGTAAATGTTACCACAATAAAACGCATAATATCAAGTTTTTTTAATACCTGATACTATGCGTTTTTGACTTTAAAGCTTTTTTGCTCTGTCTCTATTTTGGAGCAAGCTTTTGCTCAGAATGTTTTATAATTTCTCGTTGATAAATCGGATAAACTGATTCCACCAAACTTTTAAGAAGAAGGCTTTTTCAACTTTCTTTTCTGCTACCATTTCGAAACTAGGATGTTCTGTGGTAATGTAACCTTGACCAATCAAATCCTTGTCTTCGTAAGTCAAATGGCCAACTATTGTTCCAGCTTCAAGTGGTGCTGGGATTTCTTTGGAATCAGGAGTGAATTGAACAGATTGGGAAGATTCATTCCCAACACGTTCAATTAGATAGATATCCTCTGGGGCCACTGCAGTGACCGTATCTTCTTTTCCATCTTGTACAGGGGCTTTGCTATCTTGGTAGGCATCGCCTTTTTGAACGATTTTGCGAAGGGTGAATGTAGAAGAAATATAATCCATTAGGGAAGATGTAGCTGTAAAACGAGAGTAAGGATTATTATCTTGATGATCTGCATTCAAAACAACTGTGATAACCCTCATGCCTTTTTCGACAGTAGTACCAACAAAAGATTCACCAGCTTTGTCTGTTGTTCCTGTCTTAAGTCCATCAAAACCACCGCGATGAGCAGGCATACCTTCTAACATGTAGTTGGTCGAAGTGATTGTCATCCCAGCAAAAGTAGAAGAAGGTTTTTTCGTTATTTCCAAAACTTGTGGGTATTTTTTGATGAGGTTACGAGCAACGATAGCAACATCATAAGCACTGAGCTTATTTTCATCATCTTTATTAGACCCTGGGTAAATGTTATCTCCGAGAGTTTCGTTGTTCAGACCAGTTGTATTGATAACCGTGGCATCTTTTATTCCCCATTCCAAGAGTTTTGCACGCATCATATCGACGAAATCTTTTTCTGAGCCAGCAATTTTCTCTGCTAAGGCAATAGCTGCACTGTTAGCACTAGATACTAATGTTGCTTCAAGTAGTTGTTCGACGGTATAATTACGAGCCTCCATAGGAACATTACTTGCTTCAGAATTTGTCGTTAATTGATAAGGATAGTCAGAAATATCTACTGGGGTGGAGAGTGTGATACTTCCATTTTCTAGAGCCTCATAGACAAGATAAACTGTAAGTAGCTTTGTTATAGAAGCAATTTCGACAGGTTGAGTTGCATCTTTCTCATAGAGAATTTTACCAGTATTGGCCTCAACAGCAATCGCATGTTTAGCAGCAATATTAAAATCTTGTGCAGCAACAGTAGATGCTGACCCAATTACAGATAGACTTAAGAGAGTTAAAATGATTTTTTTCATAGTAAGTTTATTCTAACATAAAGAAAAAAATATTCCCAGTTTCATGACAGAAGAAAGAAGCTTTTTTGAAAGTATGGTAAAATAGATGAATGGAGGTAGCTCATGTTTCGTAAGAATAAATTATTTTTTTGGACCAGTGAGATTTTATTATTAACAATCATTTTTTATTTATGGAGAGAGATGGGGGCGATTATCACGCCTTTTGTAAGCGTCGCAAACACCATCATGATTCCTTTTCTTCTAGGTGGTTTTTTATATTATTTGACCAATCCTATTGTAATTTTTTTACAAAAATATTTCAAAATTAATCGTATCATTGGTATTCTACTAACCTTGTGTGCCTTGGTTTGGGGTCTTGTCATTGGGGTAGTGTATCTGTTACCGATTTTGGTCAATCAGTTGACTAGCTTGATTGCGACTAGCCAGACTATCTATAGTCGTTTACAAGATTTGATTGTGGACTTATCTACTTATCCAGCCTTTCAAAATTTAGATATTCAGGCGACAATTCAACAATTAAATCTGTCCTATGTAGATATTCTACAAAATATTCTAAACAGTGTTACCAATAGTGTTGGAAGTGTTATATCAGCTCTCTTTAGTACCGTTTTGATTATTATCATGACCCCTGTATTTTTGGTTTATTTTTTGTTAGATGGTAACAAATTTTTACCGATGCTTGAGCGCACTGTTTTAAAGAGAGATAAGTTGCATATTGCAGGACTCTTAAAAAATTTGAATGCGACAATTGCTCGCTATATTAGTGGAGTCGCAATTGATGCGATTATTATCGGTTGTTTGGCATTTATCGGATATAGCGTGATTGGTTTGAAATACGCTTTGGTCTTCGCCATCTTTTCAGGATTGGCCAATCTCATTCCTTATGTAGGACCAAGTATTGGCTTGATTCCGATGATTATTGCCAATGTCTTTACGGATCCTCATAGAATGCTGATTGCAGTTGTTTACATGCTAATCATTCAACAAGTGGATGGAAACATCCTCTACCCTCGCATCGTAGGTGGGGTAATGAAGGTTCATCCAATTACGATTTTAGTATTACTTTTGTTATCAAGTAATATCTATGGTGTCATTGGTATGATTGTCGCAGTACCAACCTATTCTATCTTAAAAGAAATTTCTAAGTTCTTATCACGTTTGTATGAAAATCATAAAACAATGAAAGAACGAGAAAGAGAATTAGCTAAGTAAAAGTCAGGAAATTCCTGATTTTTCTTTTTCTTTAGGCAAGTGATAGGAGTAGAAGTGCCATTTAGATTAGCCTATTAAGAATAATTCACAAAAACTTTGTAAAACACTTGCAATTTAGCTGAAATTTGATAAAATAGTAAGGAAAGTTAGACTGTATTGCCTACTGTCTATCTATAAAATATATTTTATTGGAGGCTTTTACTCAAATGGCAAAAGAAAAATACGATCGTAGTAAACCACACGTTAACATTGGTACTATCGGACACGTTGACCACGGTAAAACTACCCTAACTGCAGCTATCACAACTGTTTTGGCACGTCGCTTGCCTTCATCAGTTAACCAACCTAAAGACTATGCGTCTATCGATGCTGCTCCAGAAGAACGCGAACGCGGTATCACAATCAACACTGCGCACGTTGAGTACGAAACTGAAAAACGTCACTACGCTCACATCGACGCTCCAGGACACGCGGACTACGTTAAAAACATGATCACTGGTGCCGCTCAAATGGACGGAGCTATCCTTGTAGTAGCTTCAACTGACGGACCAATGCCACAAACTCGTGAGCACATCCTTCTTTCACGTCAGGTTGGTGTTAAACACCTTATCGTCTTCATGAACAAAGTTGACTTGGTTGACGACGAAGAATTGCTTGAATTGGTTGAAATGGAAATCCGTGACCTATTGTCAGAATACGACTTCCCAGGTGACGATCTTCCAGTTATCCAAGGTTCAGCTCTTAAAGCTCTTGAAGGTGACACTAAATACGAAGACATCGTTATGGAATTGATGAACACAGTTGATGAGTACATCCCAGAACCAGAACGTGACACTGACAAACCATTGCTTCTTCCAGTCGAAGACGTATTCTCAATCACTGGACGTGGTACAGTTGCTTCAGGACGTATCGACCGTGGTATCGTTAAAGTCAACGACGAAATCGAAATCGTTGGTATCAAAGAAGAAACTCAAAAAGCAGTTGTTACTGGTGTTGAAATGTTCCGTAAACAACTTGACGAAGGTCTTGCCGGAGATAACGTAGGTGTCCTTCTTCGTGGTGTTCAACGTGATGAAATCGAACGTGGACAAGTTATCGCTAAACCAGGTTCAATCAACCCACACACTAAATTCAAAGGTGAAGTTTACATCCTTACTAAAGAAGAAGGTGGACGTCACACTCCATTCTTCAACAACTACCGTCCACAATTCTATTTCCGTACTACTGACGTTACAGGTTCAATCGAACTTCCAGCAGGTACTGAAATGGTAATGCCTGGTGATAACGTGACAATCGACGTTGAGTTGATCCACCCAATCGCCGTAGAACAAGGTACTACATTCTCTATCCGTGAGGGTGGACGTACTGTTGGTTCAGGTATGGTTACAGAAATCGAAGCTTAATTCGATTTAGTTCCCAGAAGAACAATTATTTAAGTCAGACACTGAAAGAATCTTGCTTTGCAAGGTTCTTTTTTTCGAATATTGAACTAATACTCAATGAAAATCAAAGAGCAAACTAGGAAGCTAGTCGCAGGTTGCTCAAAGCACTGCTTTGAGGTTGTAGATAGAATTGACGAAGTCAGCTCAAAACATGTTTTTGAGGTTGTAGATAAGGCTGACGAAGTCAGTAACCATACATACGGCAAGGCGAAGCTGACGCGGTTTGAAGAGATTTTTGAAGAGTATAAAATTGAATTGCTTACAGAAAAAGCTCTATACACTAGATGTGCATAGAGCAATGAAGATTATTTGATATAGAGTTCTTGATTTTTTAGGACAATTTCACGTACACTTGCGAACTTCTTGAGTTTTTTGATTTCTTCTGGATGAGTGACGAGAGTGATAACATAGCCTTCTTTGCCCATACGACCTGTACGGCCAGCACGGTGAGTGTAGGTTTCAATATCTCTAGGGACATCAAAGTTTACGACGCATTCTAGGCTATCGATATCAATTCCACGAGCCAAAAGGTCTGTTGCAAGAAGTAGGGTTAGTTGCTTGTCTTTAAATTTTTCTAAGATGACTTTTCTAAATTTAACATTGACATCACTAGCTAGTGAAACAGCTAGGATATCTCGATATTGTAGTTTTTCTTCTGCGCTTCCTAGATCTGATAGGCTGTTAAAGAAGACCAGACTACGGAAATCCTCTACATGAGCCAGTTTTCGTAGCATATCCACGCGGTGACGTTGGTCTACCTGCATGTAGAAATGCTGGATATTGTCCAGTTTTTGGTCAGAGAGATCAATGGTTCGCGTATTAGATGCAATCTTTTCTTGGTCAAACTTGGTCGTAGCACTCATGTAGATGAGTTGGTGGTCACGAGGTGCGTAGTGGGTGATTTTCTCGACAAAGTGAATCTGAGAATCATCAAGCAATTGGTCAAATTCATCCAGGATGATGGTTTCTACATTCATCATCTTGATTTTTTTCAATTTAATTAACTCAAAGATACGGCCAGGAGTACCGATTAGAATTTCTGGTCCTTTTTTGAGTCGTTCAATCTGGCGTTTCTGACTTGAACCTGATAGGAAGAGTTGGGCTGTCAAACCGATAGTTTCTGACCACGTTTTACATACATCAAAAATCTGTCCAGCAAGTTCCGTATTTGGTGCTAGAATCAAGAGTTGCTGGGCTTTTTTCTTTTGTAGTCTGAGAAGGCTTGGTAGGAGGTAAGCTAGTGTCTTGCCTGTTCCTGTTGGGCTAACTCCCAGTAGAGTTTCTCCTGCAAGAATGGGCTCAAATAGTTGAGTTTGAATGGGGGTAAATTCTTGGAAACCGAGTTGGTCGCTCAGTTCTTGCCATTCAGTCGGTAGTTTAGTTTTCATTTTTCTGCCTCAAATCTAATGCCAGCAGTCTGGCGCATGGTATATAGTAGCTCATGAACAGAGAATGCATCATCCAGCCAATTTTGGTAAAGTGTCTGGTCTGGTTGCTGAATCATCTGTGCAAATGCAGCGACTTCCTCAGTCATCGTATGAGGAGCCTGTTGGATAGGGAGCTGGACTTGATGTCCTTGGTGGTCGCTAAAAATAGCTGAGCGAATATATTCAATCGTGTTGAGAGTCAAGGTTCCATCTGTCGTATAAATCTCGCAAGGAAGATTGGAAGTGATATTTTTCCCAGCTTTGATGTGGACTTGAAAGTCAGGGTAGAAGAGGATACCGTCTCCATTTAGGTCAATGCTATTGTTAAGCTGTTGAGCACGGTAAGTCGCGTCATTAGCTTTTCCAAAAAGACGAACGGCAGCATAGAGGGGATAAATCCCCAAATCCATAAGAGCTCCACCAGCAAAACTGTCTGAAAAGACATTAGGTGTCTTCCCAGCCAACAAATCTGGCATTTTGGAAGAATACTTGGCATAATTGAAATCAGCTCCTAAGATTTGCTTGTCTGCTAGAAAGTTTTTGATAGTAGTAAAGGCTTTCTCGTGGTAATTACGAGCTGCTTCAAAGATAAAACAATTATTTTTCTCAGCTGTTTGAACCAAATTCAGCCATTCTTGTGGTTGAGTGACAGCTGGCTTTTCAAGAAAGACGTGTTTGCCAGCAGTCAAGGCAGCTTTTGCCTGAGCAAAATGTAAGGAGTTTGGACTAGCAATATAGACTACATCAAAGGAAGACCTGAAGAAGTCCTCTAATTGATCGAAGAGTTGGATATCCTGATAGCGAGAAGCAAAGGTTGCTGCGGTTTCAAGTTTTCTAGAATAGACTGCGACCAACTGGTATTCTCCACTGGTATGGGCTGCTTCTATGAAGTGATGGCTGATAGCGCCTGTTCCGATGACAGCTAATTTTAGCATAGATACTCCTTTTCCGATTTTAAATCCCTCTTTCATTATAACATAGATGGCAGAGACTATCCAACAGAGGGTAAAAATTTTCAAATAAGCTACTAGGACTTTCCAACAGAAAGTGGTACAATAATGAGATGAGTAAATGAAATGGGAGGAAAAATGAGGTTACTGCCTATAAGAAAAATATCACGTCAGTCTAAGAGGCTAGCGCTTTTTTTGACTTTTTGTGCAGGATATGTTGATGCCTATACTTTTATTGTGCGAGGGAATACTCTTGTTGCCGGACAAACTGGGAATGTCGTCTTTCTATCAGTGGGTCTCATTCAACACAATGTGTCAGATGCTAGTGCTAAAGTAATGACCTTGCTAGCTTTTATGATGGGGGTCTTTTTACTAACGATTTATAAGGAAAAATTGAGAATTGTGAAAAAACCTATTCTGTCCTTGATTCCTTTAGCAATCCTATCAATCATTATTGGATTTGTACCACAAACTGTAGAGAATATCTATCTAGTACCGCCCTTGGCCTTTTGTATGGGCTTGGTGACAACTGCTTTTGGAGAAGTATCTGGGATTGCTTATAACAATGCATTTATGACAGGGAATATCAAACGGACCATGCTGGCTTTTGGAGATTATTTCCGGACCAAGCACACTCCTTTTTTGCGTGAAGGTTTCATATTTGTTAGCTTGCTTACTAGTTTTGTCCTTGGAGTGGTTTTTTCAGCCTATTTGACGATTTTTTATCATGAAAAGACCATTCTTGGTATTCCTATTATGATGAGCATTTTTTACCTCAGTATGCTTTTTGCCTCTTGTCAGAAAAAAGTAAAAGAAAATGCTTGATTTTAGGTGTTATTACTTGTAAGAGAGCAGGAGATATGCTATACTTGAAGAGTTGACTATGCACATTCCTGTGCAACCGCACGAACATCGTTGCTTGATTATTCAAGTTTAAGTGGTTCGTCCCACGATGCTAGGCGAGTCTTCACAAAAAATTCGGGGAAACCCATAAAAATCATAGGAGGTGCATAATGAGCACATACGCAATTATCAAAACTGGCGGAAAACAAGTTAAAGTTGAAGTTGGTCAAGCAGTTTACGTTGAAAAATTGAACGTTGAAGCTGGTCAAGAAGTTACTTTTAACGAAGTTGTTCTTGTTGGTGGTGAAAACACTGTTGTCGGAACTCCACTTGTTGCTGGAGCTACTGTAGTTGGAACTGTTGAAAAACAAGGAAAACAAAAGAAAGTTGTTACTTACAAGTACAAACCTAAAAAAGGTAGCCACCGTAAACAAGGTCACCGTCAACCATATACAAAAGTTGTCATCAACGCAATCAACGCTTAATTTTAAGGAGAACACATGATACAAGCAGTCTTTGAGAGAGCCGAAGATGGCGAGCTGAGGAGTGCGGAAATTACTGGACACGCCGAGAGTGGTGAATACGGCTTAGATGTCGTGTGTGCATCGGTTTCTACGCTTGCCATTAACTTTATCAATTCTATTGAGAAATTTGCAGGCTATGAACCAATCCTAGAATTAAACGAAGATGAAGGTGGCTATCTGATGGTTGAAATTCCAAAAGATCTTCCTTCACACCAGAGAGAAATGACCCAGTTATTCTTTGAATCATTTTTCTTAGGTATGGCAAACTTATCGGAGAACTCTTCTGAGTTCGTCCAAACCAGAGTTATCACAGAAAACTAACACGGAGGAAAACATTATGTTAAAAATGACTCTTAACAACTTGCAACTTTTCGCCCACAAAAAAGGTGGAGGTTCTACATCAAACGGACGTGATTCACAAGCTAAACGTCTTGGAGCTAAAGCAGCTGACGGACAAACTGTAACAGGTGGATCAATCCTTTACCGTCAACGTGGTACACACATCTACCCAGGTGTAAACGTTGGACGTGGTGGAGACGATACTTTGTTTGCTAAAGTTGAAGGCGTAGTACGCTTTGAACGTAAAGGACGCGATAAAAAACAAGTTTCTGTTTACCCAATCGCTAAATAATCGCTCTAAGTAGCATTAAATAAGGCTTTCCGAGTTTTCGGAGAGCCTATTTTTTTGTTTTGATACCCACGCTGATACCCATATTTAAAAACCAATGTAAGAAGGGAATTTGTCGGTTACTTTATTTTACAATTAAAAAATAGCATGATGTAAAAATTTTTCAGTAATGAATTTAATAAGGTAATAATATATTGTAAAAATTGCTAAGCTTTGATATTATAATTGTATCTAAAAGAAGAAGTAAGAAGAATGAAAGGATGTGACCCTGTATGAAAAAGATATTCATCATAATAGTCTGTTCAATCTCTTTTCTTGTTCTATCTGCTTGTGACAATAACAAAAAAATCATTCTTCCTGAATCTGAAAGGATTTCTGTAATTTCCCTGCAGAAAAGTATCTCTGGAGAAATTAAAACAATAAGTAAGAGAGAAGAAATTTCAGAATTGATTAAGGAGATACACAAACAATCAAAATCTACAACTTTAGAGAGTGTAAATGATCAACCGACAAATGTTAAAGATTACATCATTATCAAATTCACTCATCAGAATGAAGAAAATGATAGTGTAACCTATCTATATACTATGAAAGAAAAACAGTATATTGAACAACCTTATGCTGGTATTTGGGAAGTAAATCCAGATATAGCTAATAGGATTGAAGAGGCTTTTTCTAGTTGATTTATAGGTCAAAAGAAAATGTTAGAGGCTTTTCTTGCATCATATTATAAACGGTAAATCAAAAGGATTTGCTGTTTTTATTTGCTTGAAAACAGATAATGACTGAAAAAGACATTATTCTAATTATTGTATTGGAATGTTAGAATCTTCATTAAAACTTGAAAATTTCCATACTTTTTTCCTTTTTGGAAAACTTCTAAAATATGGTATAATGAAAAGATAAAGAAGTTGGGGGTAGAAGATGAACATTCAACAATTACGCTATGTTGTTGCCATTGCCAATAGTGGTACTTTCCGTGAAGCTGCTGAAAAGATGTATGTAAGTCAGCCGAGTTTGTCTATTTCTGTGCGAGATTTGGAAAAAGAATTGGGCTTTAAGATTTTCCGTCGGACCAGCTCAGGGACTTTCTTGACCCGTCGTGGTATGGAATTTTATGAAAAAGCGCAAGAATTGGTCAAGGGATTTGATATTTTTCAGAATCAGTATGCCAATCCTGAAGAAGAAAAAGATGAATTTTCCATTGCTAGCCAGCACTATGACTTCTTGCCACCAACTATTACTGCCTTTTCAGAGCGCTATCCTGACTATAAGAACTTTCGTATTTTTGAGTCAACTACTGTTCAAATTTTAGACGAAGTAGCGCAAGGGCATAGTGAAATTGGGATTATCTACCTCAATAATCAAAATAAAAAAGGGATCATGCAACGGGTTGAAAAGCTAGGCCTTGAGGTCATTGAGTTGATTCCCTTCCATACCCATATTTATCTTCGTGAGGGGCATCCTTTGGCTCAGAAAGAGGAATTGGTCATGGAGGATTTAGCGGATTTACCAACGGTTCGTTTTACTCAAGAGAAAGACGAGTACCTTTATTATTCAGAGAATTTTGTCGATACCAGCGCTAGCTCACAGATGTTTAATGTGACAGACCGTGCTACCTTGAATGGTATTTTGGAGCGGACGGACGCTTATGCAACAGGTTCTGGATTTTTAGATAGTGACAGTGTCAATGGCATCACAGTTATTCGTCTTAAGGATAACCTAGATAATCGCATGGTCTATGTTAAACGTGAAGAAGTGGAGCTGAGTCAGGCTGGAACTCTTTTCGTAGAAGTCGTGCAAGAATATTTTGATCAGAAGAGGAAATCATGAAAAAAAGAGCAATAGTGGCAGTCATTGTACTGCTTTTGATTGGGCTGGATCAGTTGGTCAAATTCTATATCGTCCAGCAAATTCCACTGGGTGAAGTGCGTTCTTGGATTCCCAATTTTGTTAGCTTGACCTATCTGCAAAATCGAGGGGCAGCCTTTTCTATCTTACAAGATCAGCAGTTGCTATTCGCTGTCATTACTCTGGTTGTCGTGGTAGGTGCCATTTGGTATCTACATAAACACATGGAGGACTCACTCTGGATGGTCTTGGGTTTGACCTTGATTATTGCAGGTGGTCTTGGAAACTTTATTGACAGGGTGAGTCAGGGCTTTGTTGTGGATATGTTCCACCTTGACTTTATCAATTTTGCAATTTTCAATGTGGCAGATAGCTATCTGACTGTTGGAGTGATTATTTTATTGATTGCAATGTTAAAAGAGGAAATAAATGGAAATTAAAATTGAAACTGGTGGTCTGCGTTTAGATAAGGCTTTGTCGGATTTGACAGAATTATCACGCAGTCTCGCGAATGAACAAATCAAATCAGGCCAGGTCTTGGTCAATGGCCAAGTCAAGAAAGCTAAATACACAGTTCAAGAGGGTGATATCGTCACTTACCATGTACCAGAGCCAGAGGTTTTAGAGTATGTGCCTGAGAATCTTCCACTAGAAATCATCTACCAAGATGAGGATGTGGCCGTCGTTAACAAGCCTCAGGGAATGGTTGTGCATCCGAGTGCTGGTCATACCAGTGGGACCCTGGTAAATGCCCTTATGTATCATATTAAGGACTTGTCGGGTATCAATGGAGTTCTGCGTCCAGGAATTGTTCACCGTATTGATAAGGATACGTCAGGCCTTCTTATGATTGCTAAAAATGATGAGGCGCATCTAGCACTTGCCCAAGAACTGAAGGATAAAAAGTCTCTTCGTAAATATTGGGCGATTGTTCATGGAAATTTGCCCAATGATCGTGGTGTGATTGAAGCACCGATTGGCCGTAGTGAAAAAGACCGTAAGAAACAGGCTGTGACTGCGAAAGGGAAACCTGCAGTTACCCGTTTCCACGTTTTGGAACGCTTTGGTGATTATAGCTTGGTAGAGTTGCAGCTGGAGACAGGGCGTACCCATCAAATCCGTGTTCACATGGCTTATATCGGCCATCCAGTCGCTGGTGATGAAGTCTATGGTCCTCGCAAGACTTTGAAAGGACATGGACAATTTCTTCATGCTAAGACTCTAGGTTTTACTCATCCGAGAACAAGTGAGACATTGGAATTTACAGCAGATATCCCAGATATTTTTAAGGAAACCTTGGAGAGATTGAGGAAGTAAGAATGAAAAAGAAATTGATTAGTTTAGCACTTGCAGGCGCTTTTTTAGGCTTGTCATGGTATGGAAATGTTCAAGCTCAAGAAAGTTCAGGAAATAAAATTCACTTTATTAATGTTCATGAAGGTGGCAGTGATGCGATTATTCTTGAAAGTAATGGACATTTTGCCATGGTGGATACAGGAGAAGATTATGATTTCCCAGATGGAAGTGATTCTCGTTACCCATGGAGAGAAGGAATTGAAACATCTTATAAGCATGTTCTGACAGACCGTGTCTTTCGTCATTTGAAGGAATTGGGTGTCCAAAAGCTTGATTTTATTTTAGTCACTCATACCCACAGTGATCATATTGGAAATGTTGATGAATTACTGTCTACCTATCCAGTTGACCGAGTCTATCTTAAAAAATATAGTGATAATCGTATTACTAATTCTGAACGTTTATGGGATAATCTGTACGGTTATGATAAGGTTTTACAGACTGCCGCTGAAAAAGGTGTTTCAGTTATTCAAAATATCACACAAGGGGATGCTCATTTTCAGTTTGGGGACATGGATATTCAACTCTATAATTATGAAAATGAAACAGATTCATCAGGTGAATTAAAGAAAATTTGGGATGACAATTCCAATTCCTTGATTAGCGTGGTGAAAGTCAATGGTAAGAAAATTTACCTTGGGGGCGACTTAGATAATGTTCATGGAGCAGAAGACAAGTATGGTCCTCTCATTGGAAAAGTTGATTTGATGAAGTTTAACCATCACCGTGATACCAATAAATCAAACACCAAGGATTTCATTAAACATTTGAGTCCGAGTTTGATTGTTCAAACTTCGGATAGTCTACCTTGGAAAAATGGTGTTGATAGTGAGTATGTTAATTGGCTCAAAGAACGAGGAATTGAGAGGATCAACGCAGCCAGCAAAGACTATGATGCAACAGTTTTTGATATTAGGCAAGACGGTTTAGTAAACATTTCAACATCCTACAAGCCGATTCCAAGTTTTCAAGCTGGTTGGCATAAGAGTGCGTATGGGAATTGGTGGTATCAAGCACCTGATTCTACAGGAGAGTATGCTGTCGGTTGGAATGAAATCGAAGGTGAATGGTACTATTTTAATCAAAGAGGAATCCTGTTATATAATCAATGGAAAAAATGGAACAATCGTTGGTTCTATTTGACAGACTCTGGTGTTGCTGCTAAAAATTGGAAGAAAATCGCAGGAATCTGGTATTATTTTAACAAAGAAAACCAGATGGAAACTGGTTGGATTCAAGATAAAGAACAGTGGTATTATTTGGATTTTGATGGCTCTATGAAGACAGGTTGGCTTCAATATAAGGGTCAATGGTATTACTTTGCTCAATCAGGGGAAATGAAAACGGGCTGGGTAAAAGATAAAGAAACCTGGTATTATATGGATTCTACTGGTATCATGAAGACAGGTGAGATAGAAGTTGCTGGTCATCATTACTATCTAGAAGATTCAGGAGCTATGAAGCAAGGTTGGCTTAAAAAGGCAAACGATTGGTATTTCTACAAGACAGACGGTTCACGAGCTGTGGGTTGGATCAAAGACAAGGATAAATGGTACTTCTTGAAAGACAATGGTCAATTACTTGTAAATGGCAAGACACCAGAAGGCTATACTGTTGATTCAAGTGGTGCCTGGTTAGTGGATGTTCCAGTAGAGAAAACTGCTACAACTAGAGTTACAAGTAATTCAGAAACAAAAGAATCCAGTGAAGTAGTGAAAAAAGATCTTGAAAATAAAGTAACGACTCAGAACGAAAGTGTTACAAGTTCTTCAACTAGTCAAGATTTGACTTCAGTAATTTCGCAAAGCTCTGAAACGACTGCAAACAAATCGGAATCAGAACAGTAGTAAAAAAGAAGGTTTTAGGGCCTTCTTTTTACTATCAACTCTTTTCTATTTCCTGCCATTCATGTTATAATGGATAAATATGAAGAATCGGAGTGAGACTATGAAATACAAACGGATTGTCTTTAAGGTGGGGACTTCTTCTCTAACGAATGAAGATGGAAGTTTATCACGTAGTAAGGTAAAGGCTATTACCCAGCAGTTGGCGATGTTGCACGAGGCTGGTCATGAATTGATTTTGGTATCGTCAGGTGCCATTGCGGCTGGTTTTGGAGCCTTAGGATTTAAAAAGCGTCCGACTAAGATTGCTGATAAACAGGCTTCAGCAGCGGTAGGGCAAGGGCTTTTGTTGGAAGAATATACCACTAATCTTCTCTTGCGCCAAATCGTTTCTGCACAAATTTTGCTGACCCAGGACGACTTTGTGGATAAGCGCCGTTATAAAAATGCCCATCAGGCTTTGTCGGTTTTACTTAGCCGTGGGGCGATTCCTATCATCAATGAGAATGACAGTGTCGTCATTGATGAGCTCAAGGTTGGGGACAATGACACTCTTAGTGCCCAGGTAGCTGCCATGGTCCAAGCAGACCTTTTGGTTCTCTTAACAGATGTGGACGGTCTCTATACTGGAAATCCTAATTCAGATCCAAAAGCCAAACGCTTGGAGAAAATTGAGACCATCAATCGTGAGATTATCGATATGGCTGGCGGAGCTGGTTCGTCAAATGGAACTGGGGGCATGCTAACAAAAATCAAGGCTGCCACTATTGCAACAGAATCAGGAGTTCCTGTTTATATCTGTTCATCCTTGAAGGCAGATGCCATGATTGAAGCGGCTGAGGAGACCAAGGATGGTTCTTACTTTGTTGCGCAAGAGAAGGGACTTCGTACCCAGAAACAATGGCTTGCCTTCTATGCTCAGAGTCAAGGTTCTATTTGGGTTGATAAAGGGGCTGCAGAAGCTCTCTCTCAACATGGAAAGAGTCTCCTTTTATCTGGTGTTGTTGATGCAGAAGGTGCCTTTTCTTACGGTGATATCGTGACAGTATTTGACAAGGAAAGTGGAAAATCACTTGGAAAAGGGCGTGTGCAATTTGGAGCATCTGCTTTGGAGGATATGTTGCGTTCTCAAAAAGCCAAGGGTGTCTTGATTCACCGTGATGACTGGATTTCCATTACTCCTGAAATCCAACTACTCTTTACAGAATTTTAGAGGTAAACTATGGTAAGTACACAAGAACAATTTGAACAGGTACAGGCTGTTAAAAAATCGATCAACACAGCTAGTGAAGAGATTAAAAACCAAGCCTTGCTAGCCATGGCTGATCACTTAATAGCAGCTACTGAGGAGATTTTAGCGGCCAATGCCCTCGATATGGAAGCGGCCAAAGGTAAAATCTCAGATGTTATGTTGGATCGTCTTTATTTGGATGCAGGACGCATAGAAGCAATGGCAACTGGGATTCGTGAAGTGGTTGCTTTACCAGATCCAATCGGTGAAGTTTTAGAAACAAGTCAGCTTGAAAATGGTTTGGTTATCACCAAGAAACGGGTGGCCATGGGGGTCATCGGTATTATCTATGAAAGCCGTCCAAATGTGACGTCTGACGCGGCTGCTTTGGCTCTCAAGAGTGGGAATGCGGTCGTTCTTCGTAGTGGGAAGGATGCCTATCAAACTGCCCATGCTATTGTTAAAGCCTTGAAAAAAGGCTTGGAGACAACGACCATTCATCCAGATGTAATTCAACTGGTGGAAGATACTAGCCGTGAAAGTAGCTATGCTATGATGAAGGCCAAGGGCTATCTAGACCTGCTTATTCCTCGTGGAGGGGCTGGCTTGATCAATGCAGTGGTTGAGAATGCTATTGTACCAGTTATCGAGACAGGAACAGGCATTGTCCATGTTTACGTAGACAAGGATGCAGATGAGGACAAGGCTCTGTCTATCATCAACAATGCCAAAACCAGTCGTCCTTCTGTATGTAATGCCATGGAGGTCCTTCTCGTTCATGAAGACAAGGCAGCAAGTTTTCTCCCTCGCTTGGAGCAAGTTCTGGTTGCAAAGCGTAAAGAAGCTGGACTGGAACCAATTCAATTCCGCTTGGATAGCAAAGCAAGTCAGTTTGTTTCAGGCCAAGTAGCTGAAGCACAAGACTTTGATACTGAGTTTTTAGATTATGTCCTAGCTGTTAAGGTTGTGAGCAGTTTAGAAGAAGCCGTCGAGCATATTGAAGCCCACAGTACCCATCATTCGGATGCCATTGTGACGGAAAATGCTGAGGCTGCAGCTTACTTTACAGATCAAGTGGACTCTGCAGCAGTCTATGTTAATGCCTCAACTCGTTTTACAGATGGGGGCCAATTTGGTCTTGGTTGTGAAATGGGGATTTCTACTCAGAAACTGCATGCGCGTGGTCCAATGGGCTTGAAAGAGTTGACCAGCTACAAGTATGTGGTTACTGGTGACGGACAGATAAGGGAGTAAGAGATGAAGATTGGATTTATCGGTTTGGGGAATATGGGGGCTAGTCTGTCTAAGGCTGTTTTGCAGGCCAAGACGGGTGCTCAGCTTCTCCTTGCCAATCGTAGTCAAGCTAAGGTGGATGCTTTCATCGCCAACTTCGGTGGTCAGGCTTCTAGCAATGACGAAATCTTTGCAGAAGCAGATGTGATTTTTCTAGGAGTAAAACCTGCACAGTTCTCAGACTTGCTTTCTCAATACCAGACTATCCTTGAAAAACGAGAAAGTCTTCTTTTGATTTCGATGGCAGCTGGATTGACTTTAGAAAAACTAGCAAGTCTTATCCCAAGCCAACACCGAATTATTCGTATGATGCCAAATACCCCTGCTTCTATCGGACAAGGAGTGATTAGTTATGCCTTGTCTCCTAATTGCAGGACTGAGGACAGTGAGCTCTTTTGCCAGCTTTTAGCTAAGGCTGGTCTCTTGGTTGAACTAGGAGAAGGCTTAATCGATGCAGCAACAGGTCTTGCAGGCTGTGGACCAGCCTTTGTCTATCTCTTTATCGAGGCCTTGGCGGATGCAGGTGTTCAGACTGGATTGCCACGAGAAACAGCATTGAAAATGGCAGCTCAAACTGTGGTAGGAGCTGGTCAATTGGTCCTAGAAACCCAAGAGCATCCTGGGGTCTTGAAAGACCAAGTTTGTAGCCCAGGTGGTTCGACTATCGCTGGTGTAGCTAGCTTAGAAGCGCATGCTTTTCGAGGCACAGTCATGGAGGCAGTTGGTCAAGCCTACAAGCGAACACAAGAACTAGGTAAATAAGAGGTGGTTTTGTCTACCTCTTTTATGGTGGTTGATACTCTTCGAAAATCAAATTCAAACTGCGTCAGCTTCCATCTGCAACCTCAAAACAGTGTTTTGAGCAACCTGCGACTAGTTTCCTAGTTTGCTCTTTGATTTTCATTGAGTATGAAATGAGAAGACAAAAAGATTGTCACAAACCCCTATTTTTTTGATAGAATAGAAGTAGTAAAAAAGAAATGAGTTAGACATGTCAAAAGGATTTTTAGTCTCTCTTGAGGGACCAGAGGGAGCAGGCAAGACCAGTGTTTTAGAGGCTCTGCTACCAATCTTAGAGGAAAAAGGAGTAGAGGTGCTGACGACCCGTGAACCTGGCGGAGTCTTGATTGGGGAGAAAATTCGGGAAGTGATTTTAGACCCAAGTCATACTCAGATGGATGCTAAGACAGAACTCCTTCTCTATATTGCCAGTCGTAGACAGCACTTGGTGGAAAAAGTTCTTCCAGCCCTTGACGCTGGTAAGTTGGTCATTATGGACCGCTTCATCGATAGTTCCATTGCTTATCAGGGATTTGGCCGTGGCTTGGATATTGATGCCATTGACTGGCTCAATCAGTTTGCGACAGATGGCCTTAAACCCGATTTGACACTCTATTTTGACATTGAGGTGGAAGAGGGACTGGCTCGCATTGCTGCTAATAGCAATCGTGAGGTCAATCGTTTGGACTTGGAAGGGTTGGACTTGCATAAAAAAGTCCGTCAAGGTTACCTTTCTCTTCTGGAAAAAGAAGGAAATCGCATTGTTAAGATTGATGCGAGTCTTCCTTTGGAGCAAGTTGTGGATGCTACCAAGGCTGTCTTATTTGACAGAGTGGGCTTGGCTAAATGAAACAAGAAGAATTAAAGGCTTGGCAACCAGACCAGTTTGACCGCTTTGTCCGTATCCTAGAACAAGACCAGCTCAATCATGCCTATCTTTTTTCAGGTTTCTTTGGAAGCTTAGAAATGGCGCAGTTTTTGGCTAAGAGCCTCTTTTGTACGGATAAAGTAGGCGTTTTACCATGTGAGAAATGCCGAAATTGCAAGCTGATTGAACAGGGAGAATTTCCCGATGTTACCTTGATTAAACCAGTCAATCAGGTCATCAAGACAGAACGTATTCGTGAATTGGTGGGCCAGTTTTCCCAAGCAGGGATTGAAAGTCAGCAACAGGTCTTTATTATCGAGCAAGCTGAGAAAATGCATCCCAACGCAGCTAACTCTCTGCTCAAGGTCATCGAAGAACCCCAGAGTGAGGTTTATATTTTCTTCTTGACCAGCGATGAGGAAAAGATGTTACCGACCATCCGTAGTCGAACACAGATTTTCCACTTTAAAAAGCAAGAAGAAAAACTCATCCATCAATTAGAACAAGCAGGTCTGGTCAAGAAAAAAGCAACTCTCTTAGCCCAGTTTAGTCAATCGCGAGCTGAAGCAGAAAAGTTAGCCAATCAGGCAAGTTTTTGGACCTTGGTTGATGAAAGTGAACGCCTGCTAACCTGGTTATTAGCTAAGAAAAAAGAAAGTTATCTGCAGGTTGCTAAATTAGCCAACTTGGCGGATGACAAGGAAAAACAGGATCAGGTTTTACGGATTCTCGAAGTCCTCTGTGGGCAGGACATCCTGCAAGCAAGAGTAAGGGTGATTCTACAAGATTTGTTAGAAGCTAGAAAAATGTGGCAAGCTAATGTCAGCTTTCAAAATGCCATGGAATATCTGGTCTTGAAAGAAATATAAACTCAAAAATGAATGATAAAGAAAGGAAAGAGCTGTTTTATGGACAAAAAAGAATTATTTGACGCGCTGGATGATTTTTCCCAACAGTTATTGGTAACCCTGGCCGATGTGGAAGCCATCAAGAAAAATCTCAAGAGCCTGGTAGAGGAAAATACAGCTCTTCGCTTGGAAAATTCTAAGTTGCGCGAACGCTTGGGTGAGGTGGAGGCAGATGCTCCTGTCAAGGCCAAGCATGTTCGCGAAAGTGTCCGTCGCATTTACCGTGATGGATTTCACGTATGTAATGATTTTTATGGACAACGTCGAGAACAGGACGAGGAATGTATGTTCTGTGACGAGTTGTTATACAGGGAGTAAGCATGCATATTCAAAAAAGTTTTAAGGGGCAGTCTCCCTATGGCAAGCTTTATCTAGTGGCAACGCCGATTGGCAATCTAGATGATATGACTTTTCGCGCCATCCAGACCTTGAAAGAAGTGGATTGGATTGCTGCTGAGGACACGCGCAATACAGGTCTATTGCTCAAGCATTTTGACATTTCTACAAAGCAGATTAGTTTTCATGAGCACAATGCAAAGGAAAAAATTCCTGATTTGATTGGTTTCCTGAAAGCAGGGCAAAGTATTGCTCAGGTCTCTGATGCGGGTCTGCCAAGTATCTCGGACCCTGGTCATGATTTGGTCAAGGCAGCTATTGAGGAAGAGATTGCAGTGGTCACAGTCCCAGGTGCTTCTGCAGGGATTTCTGCCTTGATTGCCAGTGGCCTAGCACCGCAACCACATATCTTTTACGGTTTTTTACCTAGAAAATCAGGCCAGCAAAAGCAATTTTTCGACTCAAAAAAAGACTATCCTGAAACTCAGATTTTCTATGAATCACCTCATCGTGTGGCAGATACATTGGAAAATATGCTCGAAGTCTACGGTGACCGCTCGGTAGTCTTGGTCAGAGAATTGACCAAGATTTATGAAGAATATCAACGAGGAAAGATCTCTGAATTGCTAGAAAGCATCGCTGAAACGCCACTTAAGGGAGAATGCCTTCTTATCGTTGAAGGTGCCAGTCAGGATGTGGAAGAAAAAGACGAGGAGGACTTGTTTTCAGAAATCCAAGACCGTATTCAGCAAGGAATGAAGAAAAATCAAGCCATTAAGGAAGTAGCGAAACTCTACCAGTGGAATAAAAGCCAGCTCTACGCTGCCTACCACGATTGGGAAGAAAATGACTAAACAGGGAAGTTTGCCTTCTTCCCTTTTTTTGTTATACTAGTAGAAGAAAAAAATAGAAAGATTTGTGGGTGTCAAACAGTCCAGTGGGATGTTTTGATATGGACTTAGGTCCCACCCAAAGAGGTATTAGTGTCGTGTCTCAATCTTATATCAATGTTATCGGTGCTGGTTTGGCAGGCTCTGAAGCAGCCTACCAAATCGCAGAGCGTGGTATTCCAGTTAAACTTTATGAAATGCGTGGTGTCAAGTCAACACCCCAGCACAAAACAGACAATTTTGCAGAGTTAGTTTGTTCCAATTCCTTGCGTGGAGATGCTTTGACAAATGCTGTTGGGCTTCTTAAGGAAGAAATGCGTCGCCTGGGTTCTGTCATCTTGGAATCAGCAGAAGCTACACGTGTTCCTGCTGGTGGAGCTCTTGCGGTGGATCGCGATGGTTTCTCCCAAATGGTGACTGAAAAAGTGGCCAACCACCCCTTAATTGAAGTGGTTCGTGATGAAATTACAGAATTGCCAGCTGATGTTATTACAGTTGTCGCTACTGGTCCTTTGACGAGCGATGCCTTAGCTGAAAAGATTCATGCCCTTAATGACGGCGATGGTTTCTATTTTTACGATGCGGCAGCACCTATTATCGATGTCAACACTGTTGATATGAGCAAGGTCTATCTCAAGTCTCGTTATGATAAGGGAGAGGCAGCCTACCTCAACGCGCCTATGACTAAGCAAGAGTTTATGGATTTCCATGAAGCCTTGGTCAATGCGGAAGAAGCACCGCTCAATTCTTTTGAAAAAGAAAAATACTTTGAAGGATGTATGCCTATCGAAGTCATGGCCAAACGTGGTATTAAAACCATGCTTTATGGACCTATGAAGCCAGTCGGACTTGAGTATCCAGACGACTACACAGGACCTCGTGATGGAGAGTTCAAAACACCATACGCGGTTGTGCAACTTCGTCAGGACAATGCGGCTGGTAGCCTCTACAATATCGTCGGTTTCCAGACACACCTCAAATGGGGAGAACAAAAGCGTGTTTTCCAAATGATTCCAGGTCTTGAAAATGCGGAGTTTGTTCGTTATGGGGTCATGCACCGCAATTCTTACATGGATTCACCAAATCTTCTGGAGCAGACCTACCGTTCTAAGAAGCAACCTAATCTCTTCTTTGCTGGTCAGATGACGGGTGTGGAAGGCTATGTTGAATCAGCAGCATCAGGCTTGGTTGCGGGTATTAACGCGGCTCGTCTCTTCAAGGGTGAAAGTGAAGCAATCTTCCCAGAGACCACAGCGATTGGAAGTCTGGCTCATTACATCACCCATGCGGACAGCAAACATTTCCAACCAATGAATGTCAATTTTGGGATCATCAAGGAGCTGGAAGGCGAACGTATCCGTGATAAGAAGGCTCGTTATGAAAAAATTGCAGAGCGTGCCCTTAGCGACTTAGAGGAATTTTTAACGGTCTAATTTTTTTGAAAGAATTGCTCATGATACTATAAAAATCTTAGAAATTGTGATAAAATAGGTAGGATAAAAAAAGGAGAGTGAAAATGGCGAATCCCAAGTATAAACGTATTTTAATCAAGTTATCAGGTGAAGCCCTTGCCGGTGAACGTGGCGTAGGGATTGATATCCAAACAGTTCAAACAATCGCAAAAGAGATTCAAGAAGTTCATAGCTTAGGTATCGAAATTGCCCTTGTTATTGGTGGAGGAAATCTCTGGCGTGGAGAACCTGCAGCAGAAGCAGGAATGGACCGTGTTCAGGCAGATTACACAGGAATGCTTGGGACTGTTATGAATGCTCTTGTAATGGCAGATTCATTGCAACAAGTTGGTGTTGATACTCGTGTACAAACAGCTATTGCTATGCAACAAGTGGCAGAGCCTTACGTACGTGGACGTGCCCTTCGTCACCTTGAAAAAGGCCGTATCGTTATCTTTGGTGCCGGAATTGGTTCACCATACTTCTCAACAGATACAACAGCGGCCCTTCGTGCAGCTGAAATCGAAGCAGATGCCATCCTTATGGCTAAAAATGGTGTCGATGGTGTTTACAATGCCGATCCTAAGAAAGACAAGACAGCCGTTAAGTTTGAAGAATTGACTCACCGTGACGTTATCAACAAAGGTCTTCGTATCATGGACTCAACAGCTTCAACTCTCTCAATGGACAACGACATTGACTTGGTTGTATTCAACATGAACCAACCAGGCAACATCAAACGTGTCGTATTTGGTGAAAATATCGGAACAACAGTTTCAAATAATATCGAAGAAAAGGAATAAGAAAGATTATGGCTAACGCAATTATTGAAAAAGCTAAAGAGAGAATGACCCAGTCTCACCAATCACTTGCTCGTGAATTTGGTGGTATCCGTGCCGGTCGTGCCAATGCAAGCTTGCTTGACCGTGTACATGTAGAATACTATGGAGTAGAAACTCCCCTTAACCAAATCGCTTCAATTACCATTCCAGAAGCGCGTGTTTTGTTGGTAACACCATTTGACAAGTCTTCATTGAAAGACATCGAACGTGCCTTGAACGCTTCTGATCTTGGTATCACACCAGCTAACGATGGTTCTGTGATCCGTTTGGTTATCCCTGCTCTTACAGAAGAAACTCGTCGTGACCTTGCTAAAGAAGTGAAGAAGGTCGGTGAGAATGCTAAAGTGGCTGTCCGCAATATCCGTCGTGATGCTATGGACGAAGCCAAGAAACAAGAAAAAGCAAAAGAAATCACTGAAGACGAATTGAAAACTCTTGAAAAAGACATTCAAAAAGTAACAGACGATGCTGTCAAACACATCGACGACATGACTGCCAATAAAGAAAAAGAACTTTTGGAAGTCTAAAAATAAACAGAAAAACTCAGTTGGCATTGCTGGCTGAGTTTTATTCGAAAGAAGGAAATATGAATACAAATCTTGCAAGTTTTATCGTTGGACTGATCATCGATGAAAATGACCGTTTTTACTTTGTGCAAAAGGATGGCCAAACCTATGCGCTTGCCAAGGAAGAAGGTCAGCATACAGTAGGGGATACGGTTAAAGGTTTCGCCTATACAGATATGAAGCAAAAACTCCGCTTGACGACTCTAGAAGTGACTGCTACTCAGGACCAATTTGGTTGGGGAACTGTAACGGAAGTTCGTAAAGACTTGGGTGTCTTTGTGGATACAGGCCTTCCTGACAAGGAAATCGTTGTGTCACTCGATATTCTCCCTGAGCTCAAGGAACTCTGGCCTAAGAAGGGCGACCAACTCTACATCCGTCTTGAGGTGGACAAGAAAGACCGTATCTGGGGACTCTTAGCCTATCAAGAAGACTTCCAACGTCTGGCTCGTCCTGCCTACAACAACATGCAGAATCAAAACTGGCCAGCCATTGTTTACCGCCTCAAGCTGTCAGGGACCTTTGTCTATCTGCCAGAAAATAACATGCTTGGCTTTATCCATCCTAGCGAGCGCTATGCAGAGCCACGTTTGGGTCAAGTTTTAGATGCGCGTGTTATTGGTTTCCGTGAGGTGGACCGTACCTTGAACCTCTCCCTTAAACCACGTTCCTTTGAAATGTTGGAAAACGATGCTCAGATGATTTTGACTTATTTGGAAAGCAATGGCGGTTTTATGACTTTGAATGATAAATCATCTCCTGATGACATCAAGGCAACCTTTGGCATTTCTAAAGGTCAGTTCAAGAAAGCACTTGGCGGCTTGATGAAGGCTGGTAAAATCAAGCAAGACCAGTTTGGTACAGAGCTGATTTAGGGTAGCTTATGAGAAAATCATTTTACACTTGGCTCATGACTGAGCGCAATCCTAAAAGTAACAGTCCTAAAGCTATCTTGGCAGACCTGGCTTTTGAAGAGTCGGCATTCCCAAAACATACGGATGATTTCGATGAGGTGAGTCGCTTTTTGGAGGAACATGCCAGTTTCTCTTTTAATCTGGGAGATTTTGACAGCATTTGGCAGGAATATCTAGAACACTAAATAAATTGAGATTGAGTAGCAATTTTTCAGTCTCTTTGCTATAATAAAAAGAAATAAAAGGATTAGAGAGGTTCTTTATTTGAAGGAACATTCAATAGACATTCAACTGAGTCATCCAGATGACCTGTTTCATCTTTTTGGTTCCAATGAGCGCCATCTTCGTTTGATGGAAGAAGAGCTTGATGTGGTGATTCATGCTCGTACGGAGATTGTCCAGGTTTTGGGAGAAGAGACTGCCTGTGAAGAAGCCCGTCAGGTTATTCAAGCTTTGATGGTTTTGGTGAATCGTGGGATGACTGTCGGTACGCCAGATGTGGTGACTGCGATTAGCATGGTCAAAAACGATGAAATCGACAAGTTTGTCGCCCTTTACGAAGAAGAAATCATTAAAGACAATACTGGGAAGCCTATCCGCGTCAAAACTCTAGGTCAAAAACTTTATGTGGACAGTGTCAAACAGCATGATGTGACCTTTGGAATTGGGCCTGCAGGGACAGGGAAGACCTTCCTTGCAGTGACTTTGGCAGTGACTGCTCTCAAGCGTGGCCAGGTCAAGCGAATTATCCTAACTCGTCCAGCAGTGGAAGCAGGAGAAAGTCTAGGATTTCTTCCGGGTGACCTCAAGGAGAAGGTAGATCCTTACCTTCGACCTGTTTATGATGCCTTGTATCAGATTCTTGGGAAAGACCAGACGACTCGTCTCATGGAGCGTGAAATTATCGAAATCGCGCCCCTTGCCTACATGCGTGGCCGGACCTTGGATGACGCCTTTGTCATTCTCGATGAGGCGCAAAATACGACCATCATGCAGATGAAGATGTTCTTGACGCGTTTAGGTTTTAATTCTAAGATGATTGTCAATGGAGATATTAGTCAGATTGACCTGCCACGTAATGTCAAGTCCGGTTTGATTGATGCCCAAGAGAAACTAAAGAACATTCACCAAATCGACTTTGTTCATTTCTCAGCCAAGGATGTGGTTCGCCATCCAGTTGTCGCTCAAATTATCCGAGCTTATGAACCAGCACCGGTCAAGAATGAAGAGAGTGAAGAATTAGATTCTCAACCTCTATCTGAAGGATAGTTATTTTGTACTTAAAGTTATCTCAATACTAAGTATAAATTTGCTTTTTAGATATTTCATTCAATATCCTTATCTTAGTTAGAAACTTTTCAAGTGGTGGAATCCTATGGAATCAATTTTTGTAAAATTTGCCCAGTATCCGTATATAGAAACCGAGCATTTATTGCTTAGACCTGTAACCTTGGATGATGCGGAAGCTATGTTTGAGTATGCCTCAGACAGAGAAAATACGCGCTACACTTTTCAAACAAATCAAAGTTTGGAAGAAACCAAGAATAACATTGCTCAGTTCTACTTGGCCAATCCCTTGGGACGCTGGGGAATAGAACTAAAAAGCAATGGTCAGTTTATTGGAACCATTGACTTGCACAAGATTGATCCTGTTATTAAGAAGGCAGCTATTGGCTACATTATCAATAAAAAACATTGGAATCAAGGTTTGACGACAGAAGCCAATCGTGCCGTGATTGAGCTGGCTTTTGAGAAGATTGGAATGAACAAGTTGACCGCCCTTCACGACAAAGATAATCCCGCATCAGGCAAGGTCATGGAGAAATCAGGCATGCGTTTTTCCCATGCAGAACCATATGCTTGTATGGACCAGCATGAAGAAGGCCGAATTGTTACAAGAGTTCATTATATCCTAACCAAGGAAGACTATTTTGCAAATAAATAAGCAGTTGAAAAGAAATTTTTCGACTGTTTTTTTCTTCCTCTTACGAATAATCTAAGAGAGGAGAAAATATGGAAGAAATTATCGAAAAAATTAAAGAGTATAAAATCATCGTCATCTGTACTGCTCTGGGCTTGCTTATTGGCGGATTTTTCCTGCTAAAACCAGTTCCACAAACATCTGTCAAAGAAACGAATTTGCAGACAGAAGTTGCAGCTGTTTCCAAGGATTCATCGACTGAAAAGGAAGTGAACAAGGAAGAGAAGGACGAACCCCTTGAACAAGATTTGATTACAGTAGATGTCAAAGGTGCTGTCAAATCGCCAGGGATTTATGACTTGCCAGTGGGTAGTCGAGTCAATGATGCCGTTCAAAAGGCTGGTGGCTTGACAGAGCAAGCAGACAGCAAGTCGCTCAATCTAGCTCAGAAAGTTAGTGATGAAGCTCTAGTTTACGTTCCAACTAAGGGAGAAGAAGCAGCTAGTCAACAGACTGGTTCTGGGACGGCTTCTTCAACGAGCAAGGAAAGGAAGGTCAATCTCAACAAGGCCAGTCTGGAAGAACTCAAGCAGGTCAAGGGATTGGGTGGCAAACGAGCTCAGGATATTATCGACCATCGTGAGGCAAATGGGAAATTCAAGTCGGTTGATGAACTCAAGAAGGTCTCTGGCATTGGTGCTAAAACGATAGAAAAGCTAAAAGACTATGTTACAGTGGATTAAGAATGTCCCTATCCCCCTAATTTATCTGAGTTTTCTATTACTCTGGCTTTACTACGCTATTTTCTCAGTATCCTATCTTGCTTTGTTGGGCTTCGTTTTTTTGCTAGTCTGTCTCTTTATCCAATTTCCTTGGAAATCAGCAGGCAAAGTTCTAGTGATTTGTGGAGTCTTTGGATTTTGGTTTCTGTTTCAAAATTGGCAACAGAGTCAAGCTAGTCAAAACCTAGCATATTCTGTTGAAAGGGTACGGATTTTGCCTGACACTATTAAGGTCAATGGTGACAGTCTGTCCTTTCGTGGCAAGTCTGATGGACGCATTTTTCAAGTCTACTATAAACTTCAATCCGAGGAGGAGAAAGAAGCCTTTCAAGCCTTAACAGACCTTCATGAGATAGAATTTGAAGGGAAACTTTCAGAACCAGAAGGGCAGAGAAATTTTGGTGGCTTTAATTACCAAGCCTATCTGAAGACTCAGGGAATTTACCAGACGCTTACTATCAAAAAAATCCAGTCACTTCAAAAAGTTGGCAGTTGGGATATAGGTGAAAACCTGTCTAGTTTACGTCGAAAGGCTGTAGTTTGGATTAAGACACATTTTCCAGACCCTATGCGCAATTATATGACAGGTCTCTTGCTAGGATATCTGGGCACCGATTTTGAGGAGATGAATGAGCTTTATTCCAGTCTAGGAATTATCCACCTCTTTGCATTGTCGGGTATGCAGGTAGGATTTTTCATGGACGGATTTAAGAAACTTCTCTTGCGATTGGGCTTGACCCAAGAAAAGTTGAAATGGCTGACTTATCCCTTTTCCCTTATCTATGCGGGACTGACAGGGTTTTCAGCATCGGTCATTCGTAGTCTCTTGCAAAAACTATTGGCTCAGCATGGCTATAAGGGATTAGATAATTTTGCCCTGACGGTTCTTGTCCTCTTTATCGTCATGCCCAACTTTTTCTTGACAGCAGGAGGAGCCTTGTCCTGCGCCTATGCTTTTATCTTGACTATGACCAGCAAAGAAGGGGAGGGGCTTAAGGCTATTGCCAGAGAAAGTCTAGTCATTTCTTTGGGCATATTGCCTATTCTATCCTTCTATTTTGCGGAATTTCAGCCTTGGTCCATCCTTTTGACCTTTTCTATTTGACTTGGTCTTCTTACCGCTCTTGTCTATCTTATTTGCCCTTTCCTTTCTCTATCCAGTCATTCAGCTGAACTTTATTTTTGAATGGTTGGAGGAGATTGTTCGCTTAGTATCGCAGGTGGCAAGTAGGCCTCTGGTCTTTGGACAACCCAATGCATGGTTGTTGATACTACTATTAATTTCTTTAGCTTTGGTCTATGATTTGAGGAAAAATATTAAAAGAGCAGCTGGATTTAGCTTACTTATTGTGGGTCTCTTTTTCTTGACCAAGCATCCACTGGAAAATGAAATTACCATGTTGGATGTGGGGCAAGGCGAGAGTCTTTTCCTACGGGATGTAACTGGGAAAACCATTCTCATAGATGTAGGTGGCAAGGCAGAGTCTGATAAGAAAAACGAGAAATGGCAAGAAAAGACGACGACCAGCAATGCTCAACGAACCTTGATTCCCTATCTCAAAAGTCGAGGAGTAGCCAAGATTGACCAGCTAATTTTGACAAATACGGACAAGGAGCATGTTGGAGATTTGTTGGAGGTGACCAAGGCTTTCCATGTAGGCGAAATTTTAGTGTCAAAAGGTAGTTTGAAACAGAAGGAATTTGTGGCAGAACTACAGGCGACTCAAACCAAGGTGCGTAGTGTGACAGTAGGAGACAACTTGCCAATTTTTGGAAGTCAGTTAGAAGTTCTATCTCCAAGGAAAATTGGAGATGGGGGTCATGAAGATTCCCTGGTTCTGTATGGAAAACTCTTGGATAAGCACTTTCTTTTTACAGGAAATTTGGAGGAAAAAGGAGAGAAGGATTTGCTGAAGCACTATCCTGATCTAGAGGTGGATGTTTTGAAAGCTGGCCAACATGGCTCTAAAAATTTAACACATCCAGTTTTCCTAGAAAAACTCAAACCAGAGATTACACTCATCTCAGTCGGAAAGAACAATCGAACGAAACTCCCCCATCAGGAAACCTTGACACGACTGGAAGGTATCAATAGCAAAGTTTACCGAACTGACCAGCAGGGAGCTATACGATTTAAAGGTTGGAATAGTTGGAAGATTGAGAATGTTCGTTAGGAAGAAAAATGTTATATATTAGTAAAATAAACTAAAAATCTGTTGCATAATAATGATAAATACGATACAATGAAAGTGTTTACAATATCGATTATATAAATGCAATGAAACCATTAAAAATTAGCAAAAGTCGTTTAATTAGTTAATTTTTGATTGTTGGCCTTTTTCAGTTCAGTGTATCTATTGTAAGCGTTCTTAAAAGTTATCGGTATGATTAGAAAATATAGTACGAACTATCACAGTCTCGTTATGATAGATATGATGAGTATAACGTTGATGGTGGTTGAAATTACGATTTTTTAGAGACATAAATTATTACAACGGTGGTTGTTAATCTTTCAAGAGTGATAAAAAGGAGGGCAAGATATGTTGCAGCTTACTCATGTGACCTTAAAAACGCGACAAGTCATCTTACAAGATGTTGATTTTACATTTGAAAAGGGTAGGATTTATGGTATTCTTGCTATAAATGGCTCTGGAAAGACGACACTGTTCCGCGCCATTAGCAATTTAATTCCTATAAGTAGCGGAAATATTGCAGCCCCTCCTTCTTTATTTTATTATGAGAGCGTTGAATGGCTGGATGGAAACTTAAGTGGGATGGACTACCTTCGTCTTATCAAAAACATCTGGAAGTCAGGGCTGAACTTGGGGGATGAAATTACCTATTGGGAAATGTCTGACTATATCAGCCTTCCCATTCGCAAGTATTCCTTAGGCATGAAGCAACGCTTGGTGATTGCCATGTATTTCCTCAGTCAGGCGAAATGCTGGCTTATGGATGAGATTACAAATGGCTTAGATGAGTATTATCGACAGAAGTTTTTTGATAGGCTAGCACAAATCGATAGACAAGAACAGCTGGTTCTTTTAAGTTCCCACTATAAGGAAGAGTTGGTTGATGTCTGCGATAGAGTAGTAACCATTCATCGGGGAAAGATAGAAGAGGTTTAGTTTATGAAAGATGTTAGTCTATTTTTATTAAAAAAAGTTTTCAAAAGTCGCTTAAACTGGATTATCTTAGCTTTATTTGTATCTGGACTCGGTGTTACCTTTTATCTTAATAGTCAGACTGCAAACTCACACAGCTTGGAGGGAGAGTTGGAAACTCGTCTTGTAAAAGATGAGAGAGTCATCAATGAATATGAAGAGAAACTCTCCCAAATATCTGATACCAACTCGGAGGAATACCAGATTGCTAAAATTAATTTAGAATCGCAAAAAAATCTTTTGACTCAAAAGAAAGAAATTCTGGCTTTGTTAAGAGAAGGACGCTGGAAAGAAGCCTACTATTTGCAGTGGCAAGATGAAGAGAAGAATTATGAAGTTATGTCAAATCAACCGACTTCTAGCTCTGACTTAAAAATGGCGATTGACCGCCAACGAAAGATTTACCAAGCCCTGTATCCCTTGAACATAAAAGCACATACTTTGGAGTTTCCGACCTACGGGATTGATCAGATTGTCTGGATTTTAGAGGCTATCATCCCAACCTTGTTTGTGGTTGCTATTATTTTTATGCTAACGCAACTGTTCGCAGAAAGATATCAAAATCATCTGGATACAGCTCAGTTATATCCTTTTTCAAAAGTGAAATTTGCAATATCCTCTCTTGGAGTTGGAGTGAGTTATGTAACTGTGCTGTTTATCGGAATCAGCGGATTTTCTTTTCTAGTGGGAAGTCTGATAAGTGGTTTTGGACAGTTAGATTATCCCTACCCGATTTATAGCTTAGTGAATCAAGAGGTAACCATTGGAAAGATACAAGATGTGTTATTTCCTAGCTTGCTCTTAGCTTTCTTAGCCTTTATCGTCATTGTGGAAGTTGTCTACTTGATTGCTTACTTTTTCAAGCAAAAAATGCCTGTTCTCTTCCTTTCCCTCATTGGGATTGTTGGCTTATTGTTTGGTATCCAAACGATCCAGCCTCTTCAAAGGATTGCACATCTGATTCCCTTTACTTACTTGCGTTCAGTGGAGATTTTGTCTGGAAGATTACCTAAGCTGATTGATAATGTCAATCTAAATTGGGACATGGGGCTAGTTTTACTTCCTTGCCTGATTATCCTTTTGTTAGTGGGGATTCTATTTATCGAAAGATGGGGAAGTTCACGTAAAAAAGAAGTTTTTAAGGCTTAGTTTTCCTATAGGGAAGCTAAGTAAAAACTAACATAGAGAGGGAATCAACTTGGTTCTCTCTTTTTGATTAGGAAATCAAGGCAAAATACAAACACAAACTTTTCAAAAAAATAACTTTTTGTCTTGACAAGGGCTAGAAAACTTGGTATCATATAAAAGTTGAGAAAAGCAGAAGTGAGAGCTTCTCGCCTTGTGACATTAAGTTGCCTGGCCCTACGGATGAAAAGTTTCTAAGAAACGCTATCATAACGTGCGGGCTTGTATATTTACGAGTCCGCTATTGTTTTTCTCTAATAAAACAAAAGAGGTGAAAACCATAGCAAAGCAAGACTTATTCATCAATGATGAGATTCGTGTACGTGAAGTTCGCTTGATTGGTCTTGAAGGAGAACAGCTAGGCATCAAGCCACTCAGTGAAGCGCAAGCTTTGGCTGATAACGCTAATGTTGACCTAGTATTGATTCAACCCCAAGCCAAACCGCCTGTTGCAAAAATTATGGACTACGGTAAGTTCAAATTTGAGTACCAGAAGAAGCAAAAAGAACAACGTAAAAAACAAAGTGTTGTTACTGTGAAAGAAGTTCGTCTAAGTCCAACTATTGACAAGGGTGACTTTGATACAAAACTTCGCAATGCACGCAAATTCCTTGAAAAAGGAAATAAAGTTAAGGTATCTATTCGCTTTAAGGGTCGTATGATTACCCATAAAGAGATTGGTGCAAAAGTTTTAGCCGAGTTTGCTGAAGCAACTCAAGATATTGCCATCATCGAACAACGTGCTAAAATGGATGGACGTCAAATGTTCATGCAATTGGCGCCAGCGACTGACAAAAAATAATTGTCAGAAAGTTAAATAAAGGAGAAAAAATCATGCCAAAACAAAAAACACACCGCGCATCAGCTAAACGTTTCAAACGTACAGGTTCTGGTGGACTTAAACGTTTCCGTGCTTACACTTCTCACCGTTTCCACGGAAAAACTAAGAAACAACGTCGTCATCTTCGTAAAGCATCTATGGTGCATTCAGGAGATTACAAACGTATCAAAGCAATGCTTACTCGCTTGAAATAATAGCTTGACTGTAAGTAAACAATTCTAGGAAATATTTGGAGGAAATAAAACATGGCACGTGTTAAAGGTGGCGTTGTATCACGCAAACGTCGTAAACGTATTCTTAAATTAGCAAAAGGTTACTATGGAGCTAAACACATCTTGTTCCGTACTGCAAAAGAACAAGTAATGAACTCTTACTACTATGCATACCGTGACCGTCGTCAGAAAAAACGTGACTTCCGCAAATTGTGGATCACTCGTATCAACGCGGCAGCTCGTATGAACGGACTTTCATACTCACAATTGATGCATGGTTTGAAATTGGCTGAGATCGAAGTTAACCGTAAAATGCTTGCTGACTTGGCTGTTAACGATGCAGCAGCATTCACAGCTCTTGCAGATGCAGCGAAAGCAAAACTTGGTAAATAATAACAGATGAGACTGGAACAGGATTGTCCCAGTCTTTTTGAAAATAAAGGAGAAAAATATGGCTTCAAAAATGCTACATACTTGCTTGCGAGTAGAAAATCTTGAAAAATCAATCGCATTTTATCAAGATGCTTTTGGTTTTAAAGAATTGCGTCGCAGAGATTTTCCAGACCATGCCTTCACGATTGTCTATCTAGGACTTGAAGGTGACGACTATGAGTTGGAGTTGACTTATAACTACGATCACGGTCCTTATGTGGTTGGAGATGGGTTTGCCCATATCGCCCTCAGTACACCTGATCTTGAAGCTCTTCATCAAGAGCACAGTGCAAAAGGTTATGAAGTGACTGCACCAAATGGCTTACCAGGAACTGCACCTAACTATTACTTTGTCAAAGACCCTGATGGCTACAAGGTTGAAGTCATTCGTGAAAAATAATCTCGTGAAGTCAAGTAGAATGTTCGTTTTCTACTTGACTTTTTTTAGCAAACATTTATAATGAAGGTACGCAGTTTAGTGTAGTTCTGACAGCCAATACTCTGGTTGTTAGATGCACTTTCTATTTAATTTTCAAAAATCTATATGCTAAAGCATTATTATTTTTAAAACAGATATATTTATCGATAGATTTTTGAAAAAGTGTTTATGAGCTTAAAAATGAAATTTTTGGAACTCTTAAAAGAACTAAGAAAAAAGGAAATCTTTACTCAAGTTGAAGTGGCTGAAAAACTAGGTATTTCGCAACCTGTTTACGCTTTATAGGAGTGTGAACACAATAAAATCTTGTTAAGATTGCATAAGGTTTTAAATATGTCCGATTGATTATTTAGTTGGAAACTTAGAAGAAAAATTAGATGAATTAGATAATATTGAATTGCTTTTCCGTATGAACTCAAAAAGATTGGCCGAAGAAGAAAAAAGAACTTTAAACAATAGTGGATTGAGTTTATAAAGGAGCGGACAAAGGTTTTTGGGAATAAAATATAAGTATATAAGATAAATTAGGAAGGGTATAAAGTGGATAATGTCGCACTATTTGATTAGTAATGCAAAGATTATTGAAGAACTATCGAAACTATACAAGGATAAACTTGATATTGGTAAAATTAAAGAAAAAATATTTAATGGGGATTTTGGTGAGCTAACTCTTGTTGAATTTTCAAAGTTTAGAGTCTTTCTTGATGCCTCTTTAATGATATATAATAAAAATAAATTAGAGAAGGAGTATTTTAAGGCAACAAAGCAATTTAGATACATTGATAATTTTCAATTGGCTTTAAAGGAAATAAATTATGAAACGTACAGAACTTTCATAAATGGAAATTACAACTTTGATTTGGACGAATTTACTCATCTTATTATTAAAACTGAACCACAGCCTAGAAATATTTATGATGAGATTGTACGGTTACGCAATGCTTTCGCGCATATGCAGTATGGTAACTTTTTTTTATGTGAGCCAGGTGTAATTAGTTTATATGATATTTTTAATAAAGATGGAGGACAACTAAAAAACACGGGAATTGCGTTAGAGCCTGTGATACATGAATTTATTAGTCGATATTACTCAAATCAATCTGTCTTAGGGGTACCATATAAACATTCATTCATAAGTAATTTTTCTTTCAAGGAACATAAGCATAAACCATATCTTGTTTTTACTGTAGTAACCTTTGTAAATGAATCAGTTAAATATATCCCTGGGCAGATTCATCCTATGAATCAGTTTTTAGATTATCAATCAGATATAGATAATGAATGTGGTTTTCAAAAAATGGATGTTTTCTTAAACTCCAGTGATTTTAAAGTTGAAGAGCAGATATTAGATTCGAAAAAAATTAGTGTGCTTAATAATATAATCAAAAAGGAGAGAGGAGATAAGAAACATTTACCATATCTTTACAAAGCCCTCTGTGATCCAGAGACGGAAATATCAAACTTCTTCGTGCATATACGACAATTGAACGATAGGATTATAAATTATTTTACTCTTTGCTCGAAAGGGAAATTAGAAGAGGGCAGAGATGATATTTCGAGAAGTTTGGATGAATTGCAAGAGGACTCAGATTCGATAATATTTTTCCGCTACATGTTTACAATTTTAAAAATGTTCAATTTTGCCTTAAGGTTAGAGGATGATGACCTACCCGAACTTGATTATAGCAAATTTGATATTTCAAACTTTGTGTATGATGCTCAGGATATGATTAATTTCTCCAATGATTATTATTTAAAATTTGGTGATCAGAAACAGATAACTCATGATTTAGATAAAGAATTTATCTGTACAAAAATTAGAAATGCTATTTCTCATGGAAACTTTAAATTTGACACCAATTGCTGTGAAGTGATAGTCAGTTTTGAAGATAAGTGGAATGGAAGGGTAGTAAAAATTCAAACTTCTATAAGAGACTTAGATAAGTTTATTGGTGAATCTGATAATTTACAAATTGTTTAATCGATCACAAATCAAGTAGAATGTTCGTTTTCTACTTGACTTTTTTTAGCTGAAAGAGTATACTAATAAAAATTTAACCTTTAAGGGGAGTCCAGAGAGACTCACAAGGTGTCAGATAAAAGAATAGTACAATTTTCTAGAGGAGACTATTTGAGTGTGCTCTCTTGTTTTGTACGATTTTAACTGAGGCCTTGCAATCGCAAGGTTTTTTCTTTATCTGAGCCCCTTAAAATTTAAGGAGGAAAAGTCATGAATCCCACATGTAAGAAACGTTTGGGTGCCATTCGTTTGGAAACCATGAAGGTGGTTGCACAGGAGGAAATCGCGCCAGCAATCTTTGAATTAGTCCTAGAAGGAGAAATGGTTGAAGCTATGCGAGCAGGCCAATTTCTTCATCTGCGTGTGCCTGATGATGCCCATCTTTTGCGTCGCCCTATTTCAATTTCGTCTATTGATAAGGCTAACAAGCAGTGTCATCTTATTTATCGGATTGAGGGGGCTGGGACAGCTATTTTTTCAACCTTAGGTCAGGGAAATACTCTTGATGTGATGGGGCCTCAGGGAAATGGTTTTGACTTGTCTGATCTAGATGAGCAGAGCCAGGTTCTCCTCATTGGTGGTGGGATTGGTGTCCCACCCTTGCTTGAGGTGGCCAAGGAATTGCATGCGCGTGGTGTGAAAGTAGTGACAGTTCTCGGTTTTGCGACTAAGGATGCTGTTATTTTAGAGACGGAATTGGCTCAATATGGTCAGGTCTTTGTAACGACAGATGATGGTTCTTATGGTATCAAGGGGAATGTTTCCGTTGTCATCAATGACTTAGATAGTCAGTTTAATGCTGTTTATTCATGTGGGGCACCTGGAATGATGAAGTATATCAATCAAACCTTTTATGACCACCCAAGAGCCTATCTATCTCTGGAATCTCGTATGGCTTGTGGGATGGGGGCTTGCTATGCCTGCGTCCTAAAAGTCCCAGATAGTGAAACCGTCAGCCAACGTGTCTGTGAAGATGGCCCTGTTTTCCGCACAGGAACAGTTGTATTGTAAGGAGAAAATTATGACTACAAATCGTTTACAAGTTTCTCTCCCTGGTTTGGATTTGAAAAATCCGATTATTCCAGCATCAGGCTGTTTTGGTTTTGGCCAAGAGTATGCCAAGTACTATGATTTAGACCTTTTAGGATCTATTATGATCAAGGCGACGACCCTTGAACCGCGTTTTGGCAATCCAACTCCAAGGGTGGCAGAAACACCTGCTGGCATGCTCAATGCAATCGGTTTGCAAAATCCGGGTTTAGAGGTTGTTTTGGCTGAAAAACTTCCTTGGCTGGAAAGAGAATATCCAAATCTTCCTATTATCGCAAATGTAGCTGGTTTTTCAAAACAAGAGTATGCGGCCGTTTCTAGTGGAATTTCCAAGGCAGCTAATGTGAAGGCTATTGAACTTAATATTTCTTGCCCCAATGTTGACCACTGTAATCACGGACTTTTGATTGGTCAAGATCCAGATCTAGCTTATGATGTGGTGAAAGTAGCTGTGGAAGCCTCTGATGTGCCAGTTTATGTCAAACTGACTCCTAGTGTGACCGATATTGTCACCGTCGCAAAAGCAGCAGAGGATGCGGGAGCAAGTGGCTTAACCATGATCAATACTCTAGTCGGTATGCGCTTTGACCTCAAAACCAGAAAACCAATCTTGGCCAATGGAACAGGTGGAATGTCTGGTCCAGCAGTCTTTCCAGTAGCCCTCAAACTCATCCGCCAAGTCGCCCAAACAACAGACCTTCCCATCATTGGAATGGGGGGAGTGGATTCGGCTGAAGCTGCCCTAGAAATGTATCTGGCTGGAGCATCTGCTATTGGAGTTGGAACAGCCAACTTTACCAATCCTTATGCCTGCCCTGATATCATCGAAAATCTACCAAAAGTCATGGATAAATACGGCATTAGCAGTTTAGAAAATCTCCGTCAGGAAGTAAAAGAGTCTCTGAAGTAAGGTGCAATCAATCTGTTCTTGATTTTTTATTAGTTTGTAATATGAATTTAAGAGAATTTTGGTACAATAAAATAAATAAGAACAGAGGAAGAAGGTTAATGAAGAAAGTAAGATTTATTTTTTTAGCCCTGCTATTTTTCTTAGTCAGACCAGAGAGTGCAATGGCCAGTGATGGTACTTGGCAAGGAAAACAATACCTGAAAGCAGACGGCAGTCAAGCAGCTAATGAGTGGGTTTTTGATGCTCATTATCAATCTTGGTTTTATATCAAAGCAGATGCCAACTATGCTGAAAATGAATGGCTAAAACAAGGTGACGACTATTTTTATCTAAAATCTGGTGGCTATATGGCAAAATCAGAATGGGTAGAAGACAAGGGAGCCTTCTATTATCTTGACCAAAATGGAAAGATGAAAAGAAATGCTTGGCTAGGAACTTCCTATGTTGGTGCTACAGGTGCCAAGGTAATAGAAGATTGGGTATATGATTCTCGATACGATGCTTGGTTTTATATCAAAGCAGATGGACAGCACGCAGAGAAAGAATGGCTCCAAATCAAAGGGAAGGACTATTATTTCAAATCTGGTGGTTATTTACTGACAAGTCAGTGGATTGACCAGGCTTATGTGAATGCTAGTGGTGCCAAAGTACAGCAAGGTTGGCTTTTTGACAAACAATACCAATCTTGGTTTTACATTAAAGAAAATGGGAATCATGCTGATAAAGAATGGATTTTTGATAATGGTCGCTATTATTATCTAAAATCCGGTGGCTATATGGCAGCCAATGAATGGATTTGGGATAAAGAGTCATGGTTTTACCTCAAATCTGATGGTAAAATGGCTGAGAAAGAATGGCTATACGATGCTAAAAGTCAAGCCTGGTACTACTTCAAATCTGGTGGCTACATGGCGAAAAATGAGACAGTAGATGGTTATCAGCTTGGAAGAGACGGTAAATGGCTTGTAGAAAAAGCTACAAATGAAAATGCTGCTTACTATCAAGTAGTACCTGTCACAGCAAATGTTTATAATGCAGATGGTGAAAAGCTATCCTATATATCGCAAG
This sequence comes from bacterium, assembly GCA_905221505.1. Classification (GTDB taxonomy): domain Bacteria; phylum Bacillota; class Bacilli; order Lactobacillales; family Streptococcaceae; genus Streptococcus. The sequence goes on along the minus strand of CAJNDL010000003.1, from coordinate 30,927 downwards.
GTAGTGTCGTCTGGCTTGATAAGGACAGAAAGAGTGATGACAAACGCCTGGCTATTACTATTTCTGGTTTGTCAGGCTATATGAAAACAGAAGATTTACAAGCACTAGATGCTAGTAAGGATTTTATCCCTTATTATGAAAGTGATGGCCACCGTTTTTATCACTATGTGGCTCAGAATGCTAGTATTCCAGTAGCTTCTCATCTTCCTGATATGGAAGTAGGCAAGAAATATTATTCGGCAGATGGCCTGCATTTTGATGGTTTTAAGCTTGAAAATCCCTTCCTTTTCAAAGATTTAACAGAGGCTACAAACTACAGTGCTGAAGACTTGGATAAGGTATTTAGTCTGCTAAACATTAACAATAGCCTCTTGGAGAACAAGGGCGCTACCTTTAAGGAAGCCGAAGAACATTACCATATCAATGCTCTCTATCTCCTTGCCCATAGTGCCTTAGAAAGTGATTGGGGACGAAGTAAGATTGCCAAAGATAAGAATAATTTCTTTGGAATTACAGCCTATGATACGACCCCTTACCTTTCTGCCAAGACATTTGATGATGTGGATAAGGGAATTTTAGGTGCAACCAAGTGGATTAAGGAAAATTATATCGATAGGGGTAGAACTTTCCTTGGAAACAAGGCAACTGGTATGAATGTGGAATATGCCTCAGACCCTTATTGGGGCGAGAAAATTGCTAGTGTGATGATGAAAATCAATGAGAAACTAGGTGGCAAAGATTAGTCCTATAATTGGATTTGATTTTCGAAGAGTATAAGCTAAAAATCCTGATTTCAAGTCGAATCAGGATTTTTTCATAGATGCGATTTTTTCTGGATCTGGTGTGACACGGAGGGTCTTTTGTCCTGTGTAGGTGACAAAGCCGGGTTTTCCACCAGTTGGTTTGTTGAGTTTTTTGACTTCAATCATATCTACCTGAACAAGATTTGACAGGCGACCTTGAGAGAAGTAGGCGGCCAGCTCTGCTGCGTCTGTCTTGACTTCATCAGATGGGTCAAGATTGCCAGAGATGACAACATGGCTTCCAGGAATGTTCTTTGCATGGAACCAAAGTTCCTCCTTGCGGGCCATTTTAAAGGTTAGCTCCTCATTTTGCAGGTTGTTTCGTCCGACATAGATGATGGTTTTGCCATCACTGGCAAGATACTGTTCTGGTTTTTTGCGTTTCTGGATTTTTTCTCGCTGTCTTCTGCGGATAAAGCCGGTTTGAATCAATTCTTCACGGATTTCAGCGATTTCTTCCAGTCCGGCTTGGTTGAGGACCGTTTCTACACTTTCCAGATAGAGAATGGTTGCCTTGGTTTCTTCAATCAAATCAGTCAAGTATTTGACAGCTTCTTTGAGTTTCTGGTAACGTTTAAAGTAGCGTTGGGCATTCTGGTTGGGAGTCAAGGCCTTATCAAGCGCAATTGAGATAGGTTGGTTGGTGTAGTAGTTGTCTAGGATAACCTGGTCTTGGTCGTTAGGCACTTGGTGGAGGAAGGTTGTCAGCAATTCGCCTTTTTGGCGAAATTCCTCAGCATTGTCTGTCGCTAGTAACTCTTTTTCTTGTTTTTTAAGCTTATGTCGATTTTTTTGAAGTTCATTTTCAACACGACGAATGAGTTCACTAGCTTGCTGTTTGACGCGGTCCCGTTCAGCCTTGTCCTTATAGTAGGTGTCCAGCAAGTCAGAAAGGCTAGTAAAAGGCTCTCCTACTTGATTTGCAAAAGGAATTGGACTGAAAGAAGTCTCTGTCAAGCATGGCTTGGTTTCTTGACTGAAAAAGCTACGGAAAGTGGACAGTTTATCACTAATCAGAATGTTTTCCAATTCATTTGCCGTATCGCGTCCCAGACCTTGAAAGAGATTTTGAAGATGTTTAGCTGTCGTTTCCTGTGTTTGCAGGATTTCAAAGAGTTTCTCGTCCTTGATCGTGAAAGGATTGAGAGATTCGGTACTTGGCGGAGCGATATAGGTTGATCCAGGAAGCAAGGTGCGGTAGCTATTTTGTGAAAAGCCGACGTGTTTAATAACTTCGAGGATTTTATGACTACTTTTATCAACCAGTAGAATGTTACTGTGTTTACCCATGATTTCGATAATCAAGGTAGCCTGGATATGGTCTCCGATCTCGTTTTTATTGGAAACCGTGATTTCCACAATACGGTCATTTTCCACTTGCTCAATCGACTCAATCAGGGCTCCCTGCAAATACTTTCTCAAAACCATGATAAAGGTAGAGGGTTGGGCTGGATTTTCAAAAGTCGTTTGGGTCAGCTGAATGCGTCCAAAAACTGGATGGGCAGAAAGGAGCAGGCGATGGCTTTGGCGATTGCTACGGATTTGCAAGACCAACTCTTGTTCAAAAGGCTGATTGATTTTCTGAATGCGACCGTTCACTAACTCTTTTTGCAATTCCTCAACCATGTGGTGTAAAAAAAATCCGTCAAATGACATCGTTCTCTCCTTGTGATTGTATTCCATAGTATTATATCAAAAAGGTAGAATAAAATCATGGAAATGTGGTATAATAAAGCCAAGTAAAGAGAAACGAGAAGCACATGTATATTGAAATGGTAGATGAAACTGGTCAAGTTTCAAAAGAAATGTTGCAACAAACCCAAGAAATTTTGGAATTTGCAGCTCAAAAATTAGGCAAAGAAGACAAGGAGATGGCAGTCACTTTTGTGACCAATGAGCGTAGTCATGAACTCAATCTGGAGTACCGTGACACGGACCGTCCGACAGACGTCATCAGCCTTGAGTATAAACCAGAGTTGGAAATTGCCTTTGACGAAGAGGACTTGCTTGAAAATCCGGAATTAGCAGAGATGATGTCTGAGTTTGATGCCTATATTGGGGAATTGTTCATCTCTATTGATAAGGCTCATGAGCAGGCTGAGGAATATGGCCACAGCTTTGAGCGTGAGATGGGCTTTTTGGCAGTACATGGCTTTTTACATATCAACGGCTATGATCACTACACTCCAGAAGAAGAAGCGGAGATGTTCGGTTTACAAGAAGAAATTTTGACAGCCTATGGACTCACAAGACAATAAACGAAAATGGAAAAATCGTGACCTGATATCCAGTTTAGAATTTGCCCTCACAGGAATTTTTACTGCCATCAAGGAAGAACGCAATATGCGAAAACATGCAGTGACGGCTCTAGTGGTCATCTTCGCAGGTTTTGTTTTTCAGGTGTCACGAATCGAATGGCTCTTTCTCCTATTGAGCATTTTCTTGGTAGTAGCCTTTGAGATTATCAACTCTGCTATTGAAAATGTGGTGGATTTGGCCAGTCATTATCACTTTTCCATGCTAGCTAAAAATGCCAAGGATATGGCGGCTGGCGCGGTGCTAGTGGTCTCTCTTTTCGCAGCCTTAACAGGCGCATTGATTTTTCTCCCACGAATCTGGGATTTAATATTTTAAACAGTAAGAGGAAATTATGACATTTAAATCAGGCTTTGTAGCCATTTTAGGACGTCCCAACGTTGGGAAGTCAACTTTTTTGAATCACGTTATGGGGCAAAAGATTGCCATCATGAGTGACAAGGCGCAGACAACGCGCAACAAAATCATGGGAATTTACACGACCGATAAGGAGCAAATCGTCTTTATCGACACGCCAGGGATTCACAAGCCTAAAACAGCTCTTGGAGATTTCATGGTTGAGTCTGCCTACAGCACCCTTCGTGAAGTGGATACTGTTCTTTTTATGGTGCCTGCTGATGAAGCGCGTGGTAAGGGGGATGACATGATTATTGAGCGTCTCAAGGCTGCCAAGGTCCCTGTGATTCTGGTGGTGAACAAGATTGATAAGGTCCACCCAGACCAGCTTTTGTCTCAGATTGATGACTTCCGTAATCAAATGGACTTTAAGGAAATCGTTCCTATCTCAGCCCTTCAGGGAAATAACGTGTCTCGTCTAGTGGATATTTTGAGTGAAAATCTGGACGAAGGTTTCCAATATTTCCCGTCTGATCAAATCACAGACCATCCAGAACGTTTCTTGGTTTCAGAAATGGTTCGTGAGAAAGTCTTGCACCTAACGCGTGAAGAGATTCCGCACTCAGTTGCCGTTGTGGTTGACTCTATGAAACGTGACGAAGAGACAGACAAGGTGCACATCCGTGCAACTATTATGGTTGAGCGCGATAGTCAGAAAGGGATCATCATCGGTAAAGGTGGCGCTATGCTTAAGAAAATTGGTAGTATGGCCCGTCGTGATATTGAACTCATGCTAGGGGACAAGGTCTTCCTAGAAACATGGGTCAAGGTCAAGAAAAACTGGCGCGATAAAAAGCTAGATTTGGCTGACTTTGGCTATAATGAAAAAGAATACTAAGTAGAGGTGGGCTCATGCCTGCTTCTTGTTTTTACAGAAGGAGGACTTATGCCTGAATTACCTGAGGTTGAAACCGTTCGTCGTGGCTTGGAAAAATTGATTCTAGGTAAGAAAATTTCGAGAATAGAAATTCGCTATCCCAAGATGATTAAGACAGATCTGGACGAGTTTCAAAAGGAAGTGTCTGGACAGTTAATTGAGTCCATGGGACGTCGTGGCAAATACTTGCTTTTTTACCTGACCGACAAGGTCTTGATTTCTCATCTGCGGATGGAGGGTAAGTATTTTTACTATCCAGACCAGGTTCCTGAACGTAAGCATGCCTATGTTTTCTTCCAGTTTGAAGACGGTGGCACGCTTGTTTATGAGGATGTACGCAAGTTTGGGACTATGGAACTATTGTCTCCTGATCTTTTGGACACCTACTTTATTTCTAAGAAATTAGGGCCTGAACCAAGGGAGCAAGACTTTGATTTACAGGTCTTTCAAGTTGACCTAGCTAAGTCTAAAAAGCCTATCAAATCCCACCTTTTAGACCAGACCTTGGTAGCTGGTCTTGGCAATATCTATGTGGATGAGGTTCTCTGGCGAGCTCATGTTCATCCAGCTAGACCTTCGCAAACTTTGACGGCAGAAGAAGTAACAGCCATTCATGACCAGACCATTGCTGTTTTGGGTCAGGCCGTTGAAAAAGGCGGCTCTACCATTCGGACCTATACCAATGCCTTTGGGGAAGATGGAACCATGCAGGACTTTCATAAGGTCTATGATAAGGCTGGTCAAAAATGTTCACGTTGCGGAACTGTGATTGAGAAAATCCAACTAGGTGGACGAGGCACCCACTTTTGTCCAAACTGTCAAAGGAGGGACTGATGGGAAAAATCATTGGAATAACAGGGGGAATTTCCTCTGGTAAGTCAACTGTGACAAATTTTCTAAGACAGCAAGGTTTTCAAGTGGTGGATGCCGATGCAGTCGTCCACCAACTACAGAAACCTGGTGGTCGTCTGTTTGAGGCTCTAGTTCAGCATTTTGGTCAAGAAATCATTCTAGAAAATGGAGAACTCAATCGCCCTCTCCTAGCTAGTCTCATCTTTTCAAATCCTGATGAGCAAGAATGGTCGAAGCGAACTCAAGGAGAGATAATCCGTGAAGAACTGGTTACATTAAGAGATCAGTTGTCTCAGACAGAAGTTGTTTTTTTCATGGATATTCCCTTGCTTTTTGAGCAGGACTATGCCTCTTGGTTTAATGAGACTTGGTTGGTCTATGTGGATCGAGATATCCAAGTAGAACGTTTAATGAAAAGAGACCAGTTGTCCAAAAATGAAGCTGAATCTCGTCTGGCAGCCCAGTGGCCTTTAGAGAAAAAGAAAGATTTGGCTAGTCATGTTTTAGATAACAATGGAAATCAGGATCAACTTCTTACTCAAGTGCGTATCCTTCTTGAGGGAGGTAGGCAAGATGACAGAGATTAACTGGAAGGATAATCTGCGCATTGCCTGGTTTGGTAATTTTCTGACAGGAGCCAGTATTTCTCTGGTTGTGCCTTTTATGCCCATCTTTGTGGAAAATCTAGGTGTAGGGAGTGAGCAAGCTGCTTTTTATGCAGGTTTAGCTATTTCTGTATCTGCAATTTCCGCGGCGCTCTTTTCTCCTGTCTGGGGCATTCTGGCTGACAAATACGGCCGAAAACCCATGATGATTCGAGCAGGTCTTGCCATGACCATTACTATGGGAGGTTTGGCCTTTGTCCCAAATATCTATTGGTTGATCTTTCTTCGTTTATTAAACGGTGTATTTGCAGGATTTGTTCCCAATGCAACGGCCTTGATAGCCAGTCAGGTTCCTAAGGAGAAATCAGGCTCTGCCTTAGGTACTCTGTCTACAGGCGTAGTTGCAGGTACTCTAACTGGTCCCTTTATTGGTGGCTTTATCGCAGAATTATTTGGCATTCGTACGGTTTTCTTACTGGTTGGTAGTTTTCTGTTTTTAGCTGCTATTTTGACTATTTGCTTTATCAAGGAAGATTTTCAACCAGTAGCCAAGGAAAAGGCTATTCCAACAAAGGAATTATTTACCTCGGTTAAATATCCCTATCTCTTGGTTAATCTCTTTCTAACGAGTTTTGTCATACAATTTTCAGCTCAATCGATTGGCCCTATTTTGGCTCTTTATGTACGCGACTTAGGGCAGACAGAGAATCTTCTTTTTGTCTCTGGTTTGATTGTATCCAGTATGGGCTTTTCCAGTATGATGAGTGCAGGAGTCATGGGCAAGTTAGGTGACAAGGTGGGCAATCATCGTCTCTTGGTTGTAGCCCAGTTTTATTCAGTTATCATCTATCTCCTCTGTGCCAATGCCTCTAGCCCCCTTCAATTAGGACTTTATCGTTTCCTCTTTGGATTGGGAACCGGTGCCTTGATTCCCGGGGTCAATGCGCTACTCAGCAAAATGACTCCCAAAGCCGGCATTTCGAGGGTCTTTGCCTTCAATCAGGTATTCTTTTATCTGGGAGGTGTCGTTGGTCCCATGGCAGGTTCTGCAGTAGCAGGTCAATTTGGCTACCATGCTGTCTTTTATGCGACAAGTCTTTGTGTTGCCTTTAGTTGTCTCTTTAACCTGCTTCAATTTCGAACATTATTAAAAGTAAAGGAAATCTAGTGCGAGTAAAAATTAATCTCAAATGCTCCTCTTGTGGCAGTATCAATTACCTAACCAGTAAAAACTCCAAAACCCATCCAGATAAGATTGAGGTTTTAAAGTATTGTCCCAAGGAAAGAAAAGTAACCCTACATCTTGAATCTAAGTAGATTTTATGGTAAAATAATAAGGATTTTAAGGAGTTTGATATGTATAACCTATTATTAACCATTTTATTAGTATTATCTGTTGTGATTGTGATTGCGATTTTCATGCAACCAACTAAAAATCAATCCAGCAATGTATTTGATGCCAGCTCAGGTGATTTGTTTGAACGCAGTAAAGCACGCGGTTTTGAAGCTGTAATGCAGCGTTTGACAGGGATTTTAGTCTTTTTCTGGCTAGCCATTGCCTTAGCATTGACGGTATTATCAAGTAGATAAGAAAATAATGGGCAGGACTAGGTCTTTGCCTCTTTTTATTTTTAAAAGATATTTTAGAAGGTTTTACAGTAAAAGAAAATTAAAAAATCTAGAAAGAAAATATGAAAGATAGAATAAAAGAATATTTACAAGACAAGGGAAAGGTGACTGTCAATGACTTGGCTCAGGCTTTTGGAAAAGACGGTTCCAAGGATTTTCGTGAGTTGATTAAAACCTTGTCCCTAATGGAAAGAAAGCACCAGATACGCTTTGAGGAAGATGGCAGTCTGGCTTTGGAAGCCAATAAAAAACATGAGATTACCCTCAAGGGGATTTTTCATGCCCATAAAAATGGCTTCGGTTTTGTCAGTCTGGAAGGGGAAGAGGACGACCTTTTTGTAGGAAAAAACGATGTCAACTATGCTATTGATGGTGATACCGTTGAGGTGGTCATCAAGAAAGTCGCTGACCGCAACAAGGGAACAGCAGCAGAAGCCAAAATTATCGATATCCTAGAACACAGTTTGACAACTGTTGTCGGCCAAATCGTTCTAGATCAGGAAAAGCCTAAGTATGCTGGCTACATCCGTTCGAAAAATCAGAAAATCAGTCAACCGATTTATGTTAAGAAACCAGCCCTTAAACTAGAAGGAACAGAGGTTCTTAAGGTCTTTATCGACAAATACCCAAGCAAGAAACATGATTTCTTTGTTGCGAGTGTCCTCGATGTGGTGGGGCACTCGACGGATGTTGGGATTGATGTTCTTGAGGTTTTGGAGTCTATGGACATTGTCTCAGAATTTCCAGAAGTTGTTGTCAAGGAAGCAGAAAGTGTGCCTGATGCTCCGTCTCAAAAGGATATGGAAGGTCGTCTGGATCTAAGAGATGAGATTACCTTTACCATTGACGGTGCTGATGCCAAGGACTTGGACGATGCGGTGCATATTAAGGCCTTGAAAAATGGCAATCTAGAACTTGGAGTTCACATCGCAGATGTTTCCTACTATGTTACCGAGGGTTCTGCCCTCGACAAGGAAGCCCTTAACCGCGCGACTTCTGTCTATGTGACAGACCGTGTGGTGCCAATGCTTCCAGAAAGACTGTCGAATGGCATCTGCTCACTCAATCCCCAAGTAGATCGCTTGACCCAGTCTGCTATTATGGAGATTGATAAATATGGTCGTGTGGTCAACTACACCATTACCCAAACGGTTATCAAGACAAGCTTCCGTATGACCTATAGCGCTGTCAATGATATCCTAGCAGGTGACGAGGAGAAGAGGCAAGAATATAAGAAAATTGTTCCAAGTATCGAACTTATGGCCAAGCTCCATGAAATTTTAGAAAACATGCGTGTGAAACGTGGAGCCCTCAATTTCGATACCAATGAAGCCAAGATTTTAGTGGATAAACAAGGTAAGCCTGTTGATATCGTTCTTCGTCAGCGTGGTGTTGCCGAGCGCATGATTGAGTCCTTTATGCTGATGGCCAATGAAACAGTTGCTGAGCATTTTAGTAAGCTGGATTTGCCTTTTATTTATCGAATCCACGAGGAGCCCAAGGCTGAAAAGGTTCAGAAGTTTATTGATTATGCTTCGAGCTTTGGCTTGCGCATTTATGGAACTGCTAGTGAGATTAGCCAGGAGGCCCTCCAAGACATCATGCGTACTGTTGAGGGAGAACCTTATGCGGATGTATTGTCTATGATGCTTCTCCGTTCCATGCAGCAGGCTCGCTATTCGGAGCATAATCACGGCCACTATGGATTAGCGGCTGACTATTACACTCACTTTACCAGCCCGATTCGTCGTTATCCGGACCTCCTTGTTCACCGTATGATTCGTGACTACGGACATTCTAAGGAAATAGCAGAGCATTTTGAACAAGTGATTCCAGAGATTGCGACCCAGTCTTCCAATCGTGAGCGTCGTGCCATCGAGGCGGAACGCGAAGTCGAAGCCATGAAAAAGGCTGAGTACATGGAAGAATACGTGGGTGAAGAGTATGATGCGGTTGTGTCCAGCATCGTCAAATTCGGTCTCTTTGTTGAATTGCAAAACACGGTTGAAGGTTTGATTCATATCACCAATTTACCTGAATTTTATCATTTCAATGAGCGTGATTTGACTCTTCGTGGGGAGAAATCAGGAACAACCTTCCGTGTAGGACAGCAGATTCGCATTCGAGTTGAAAGAGCCGACAAGATGACGGGTGAAATTGACTTCTCTTACATTCCAAGTGAATTTGATGTGATTGAAAAAGGCTTGAAACAATCTAGTCGTAGTGACAGAGGGCGTGGCTCAAATCGTCGTTCAGATAAGAAGGAAGACAAGAGAAAATCAGGACGCGCAAATGATAAGCGCAAGCATTCACAAAAAGACAAGAAGAAAAAAGGAAAGAAACCTTTTTACAAGGAAGTAGCTAAGAAAGGAGCCAAGCATGGCAAAGGGCGAGGGAAAGGTCGTCGCACAAAATAAAAAAGCGCGCCACGACTATACAATCGTAGATACGCTAGAGGCAGGAATGGTCCTGACTGGGACTGAAATTAAGAGTGTGCGAGCTGCTCGAATCAATCTCAAGGATGGCTTTGCCCAAGTGAAAAATGGAGAGGTCTGGTTGAGTAATGTTCATATCGCTCCTTACGAAGAGGGTAATATCTGGAACCAGGAACCAGAACGTCGTCGTAAACTCCTGCTCCATAAGAAACAAATCCAAAAATTGGAACAAGAGACCAAAGGGACAGGAATGACGCTGGTTCCCCTTAAGGTCTATATCAAAGATGGCTACGCCAAGCTCCTTTTAGGCCTAGCTAAAGGGAAGCATGACTATGACAAACGGGAGTCTATCAAACGACGTGAGCAAAATCGCGACATCGCGCGTGTCATGAAAGCTGTCAACCAGCGATAAAAAGAGGAAATGAAAATGGAAAAACTAGTTGCCTACAAACGCATGCCACTGTGGACTAAAGAGACTATGCCAGAGGCGGTTCAGCAAAAGCACAATACCAAGGTCGGAACTTGGGGTAAGATCACAGTTGTAAAAGGAGCTCTCAAGTTTATTGAATTGACAGAGGATGGTGAGGTTCTAGCTGAACACCTCTTTGAAGCAGGGGCAGACAATCCCATGGCACAACCTCAAGCCTGGCACCGAGTGGAGGCTGCCACAGACGATGTGGAATGGTACTTGGAATTTTATTGTAAACCTGAGGATTATTTCCCTAAGAAATACAATACTAATCCTGTTCATTCAGAAGTTCTAGAGGCTATGCAAACGGTGAAACCGGGTAAAGCTTTGGATTTGGGCTGTGGTCAGGGGCGCAATTCTCTTTTTCTAGCCCAGCAAGGTTTTGACGTGACAGCTGTTGATCAAAATGAACTATCACTTGAAATTTTGCAAAGCATTGTGGAACAGGAAGATTTGGACATGCCTGTTGGTCTTTACGATATCAATTCAGCCAGCATTGGGCAAGAGTATGATTTTATCGTTTCGACGGTTGTTCTCATGTTTCTGCAAGCGGACCGTATTCCAGATATCATTAAAAACATGCAGGAGAAAACCAGTGTTGGTGGTTACAATCTTATCGTTTGTGCCATGGATACGGAGGATTATCCTTGCTCGGTTAACTTCCCATTCACTTTTAAAGAAGGGGAATTGGCAGACTACTACAAGGACTGGGAATTGGTTAAGTACAATGAAAATCCAGGCCATTTGCACCGTCGCGATGAGAATGGCAATCGCATTCAACTACGTTTCGCGACCATGCTAGCTAAGAAAATCAAGTAAACACACATGAAGATTAGGAATTTTCCTGATCTTTTTTCTTTTTTACGAATAATATAGAAAAGGAGGAAAATCATGTTTGTTGCGAGAGATGCTAGGGGAGAGTTGGTAAATGTGTTAGAGGATAAGCTTGAGAAACAAGCATACACCTGCCCGGCTTGTGGAGGTCAGCTCCGTTTGCGGCAAGGACCAAGTGTCCGAACCCATTTTGCCCACAAATCCCTAAAAGACTGTGAATATTCCTCTGAAAATGAAAGTCCAGAACACCTGGTCAATAAGGAAGTTCTTTATCACTGGTTGAAAAAAGAGGCAGAGGCACAATTAGAATACCCCCTTCCAGAGCTTAAACAGATTGCAGATGTGTTTGTAAATAGCAATCTAGCTTTAGAGGTTCAGTGTAGTCCCTTGCCTCAAAAAGTTCTTAAAGAGCGCAGTGAGGGCTATCGTAGTCAGGGATACCAAGTACTGTGGTTGCTGGGTCAAAAACTGTGGCTCAAAGACCGTTTGACTCGTCTACAACAAGGTTTTCTCTATTTCAGTCAAAATATGGGCTTTTATGTTTGGGAATTAGACAAGGAAAAACAAGTTTTGAGACTCAAATACCTGATCCACCAAGACCTCCGTGCTAAACTCCATTATCAAATCAAGGAATTTCCCTATGGTCGAGCTAGTTTACTGGAAATATTACGTCTTCCCTATAAGAAACAAAACATTTCTCATTTTACAGTTTCTCAGGACAAGGATATTTGTCGCTATATCCGGCAACAACTGTTTTATCAAAATCCCTTTTGGATGAAAGAACAAGCAGAAGCCTATCAAAAGGGAAAAAATCTCCTAACTTATGGACTAAAAGAATGGTATCCACAAATTCGGCCACTAGTAGGCAAATTTTTCCAGATTGAGCAAGATTTGACCAGCTATTATCAGCACTTTTACACCTATTACCAAGAAAATCCTCAAAATGATTGGCAAAAGGTCTATCCACCAGCATTTTATCAGCAATATTTCTTGAAAAATATGGTAGAATAGAAAGGATGGAGGAATCTAATGGTATTACAAAGACATGAAATAAATGAAAAAGATACATGGGATCTATCAACGATTTACCCAACTGACCAGGCTTGGGAAGAAGCCTTAAAAGATTTAACAGAACAATTGGAGACAGTAGCCCAGTATGAAGGCCATCTCTTGGATAGTGCGGATAGCCTACTTGAAATTACTGAATTTTCTCTTGAAATGGAACGCCAAATGGAGAAGCTTTACGTTTATGCTCATATGAAAAATGACCAAGATACACGTGAAGCCAAGTACCAAGAGTACTACGCCAAGGCAATGACTCTCTACAGCCAACTAGACCAAGCCTTTTCATTCTATGAACCTGAATTTATGGAAATTAGTGAAGAGCAGTATGCTGACTTTTTAGAGACTCAACCAAAATTGCAGGTTTATCAACACTATTTTGACAAGCTTTTGCAAGGCAAGGATCACGTTTTATCACAACGTGAAGAAGAATTATTGGCTGGAGCTGGAGAAATCTTTGGTTCGGCGAGTGAAACCTTCGCTATCTTGGACAATGCGGATATTGTTTTCCCTTATGTCCTCGACGATGATGGTAAGGAAGTTCAGCTCTCTCATGGGACTTACACACGTTTGATGGAGTCTAAAAATCGTGAGGTGCGCCGTGGTGCCTATCAAGCCCTTTATGCGACTTACGAACAATTCCAACACACCTATGCCAAAACCTTGCAAACCAATGTTAAGGTGCAAAACTACCGTGCCAAAGTTCGCAACTACCAGAGTGCTCGTCATGCAGCCCTAGCAGCGAATTTTGTTCCAGAGAGTGTTTATGACAATTTGGTAGCAGCAGTTCGCAAGCATTTGCCACTCTTGCATCGTTACCTAGAGCTTCGTTCAAAGATTTTGGGGATTTCAGACCTCAAGATGTACGATGTCTACACACCGCTTTCATCTGTTGAATACAGTTTTACCTACCAAGAAGCCTTGAAAAAGGCAGAAGAGGCCTTGGCAGTCTTGGGTGAGGATTACTTGAGCCGTGTTAAACGTGCCTTCAGCGAGCGTTGGATTGATGTTTACGAAAACCAAGGCAAGCGTTCAGGTGCCTACTCTGGCGGTTCTTACGATACCAATGCCTTTATGCTCCTTAACTGGCAGGACAATCTAGACAATCTCTTTACCCTTGTCCATGAAACAGGTCACAGTATGCACTCAAGCTATACTCGTGAAACGCAGCCTTATGTTTACGGAGATTATTCTATCTTCTTGGCTGAGATTGCCTCAACTACCAACGAAAATATCTTGACGGAGAAATTGTTGGAAGAAGTGGAAGACGATGCAACGCGCTTTGCTATTCTCAATAACTTCCTAGATGGTTTCCGTGGAACAGTTTTTCGTCAAACTCAATTTGCTGAGTTTGAACACGCTATCCACCAAGCGGACCAAAATGGAGAAGTCTTGACCAGCGATTTCTTAAATAAACTCTACGCAGACTTGAACCAGGAGTATTATGGTTTGAGTAAGGAAGACAATCCTGAAATCCAATACGAGTGGGCTCGCATTCCACACTTCTACTATAACTACTATGTATATCAATATTCAACAGGTTTTGCAGCAGCCTCGGCCTTGGCTGAAAAGATTGTTCATGGTAGTCAAGAAGACCGTGACCGCTATATCGACTACCTCAAGGCAGGTAAGTCTGACTATCCACTCAATGTAATGAGAAAAGCTGGTGTTGATATGGAGAAGGAAGACTACCTCAACGATGCCTTTGCAGTCTTTGAACGCCGTTTAAATGAGTTTGAAGCCCTTGTTGAAAAATTGGGATTGGCATAAGATGGTTGAATCGTATAGTAAAAATGCCAACCATAACATGCGTCGTCCTGTCGTCAAAGAAGAAATTGTGGACTTGATGCGCCATCGTCAAAAGCAAGTCACAGGTTCCCTGAAAGAATTGGAAAACTTTGCCCGCAAGGAAAATATTCCCATTATCCCCCATGAAACGGTTGCTTATTTCCGTTTTCTCATGGAGACCATGCAGCCTAAAAATATTCTGGAAATTGGGACGGCTATCGGTTTTTCAGCTCTCTTGATGGCAGAACATGCGCCAAATGCTAAGATTACAACTATTGATCGCAATCCAGAAATGATTGGTTTTGCCAAGGAAAATTTCGCCCAGTTTGACAGTCGCAAGCAAATAACACTCCTAGAGGGAGATGCGGTAGATGTCTTATCTACCTTGACAGAGTCCTATGATTTCGTCTTTATGGATTCTGCTAAGTCTAAATACATCGTCTTTCTGCCAGAAATTCTCAAATATTTGGAAGTTGGTGGTGTGGTTATCTTGGATGATATTTTCCAAGGTGGTGATGTTGCCAAGGATATTATGGAAGTCCGTCGTGGTCAGCGAACTATTTACAGAGGACTTCAAAGACTATTTGATGCAACCTTAGACAATCCAGGCCTCACCGCAACATTAGTCCCTCTGGGGGATGGTATTCTCATGCTTCGTAAAAATGTAGCAGATGTTCAATTGCCTGACGGCGAATGATTTTCAGAAAAATTTAAGAAAATATAGTAAAATAGATAGGGTAACACTTATCTTAAAGGAGTAGACATGAAGAAAAAACTATTGGCAGGTGCCATTACACTATTATCAGTAGCAACTTTAGCAGCTTGTTCGAAAGGTTCAGAAGGGGCAGACCTTATCAGCATGAAAGGGGATGTCATCACAGAACATCAATTTTATGAGCAAGTGAAAAGCAACCCTTCAGCCCAACAAGTGTTGTTAAACTTGACCATCCAAAAAGTATTTGAGAAACAATATGGCTCAGAAGTGGATGACAAAGAAGTCAATGACACGATTGCCGAAGAAGAAAAACAATATGGTGAGAATTACCAACGTGTCTTGTCACAAGCAGGAATGACGCTTGAAACACGTAAAGCTCAAATTCGTACAAGTAAATTAGTTGAGTTGGCAGTTAAGAAAGCAGCAGAAGCTGAATTGACAGATGATGCCTATAAGAAAGCCTTTGACGAGTACACCCCAGATGTAACGGCTCAAATCATCCGTTTGGACAATGAAGACAAGGCTAAAGAAATTCTTGAAAAAGCAAAAGCTAGTGATGCGGACTTTGCTCAATTAGCTAAAGATAACTCAACGGATGAGAAAACCAAAGCGAACGGTGGAGAAATCACCTTTGATTCTGCTTCAACAGAAGTGCCAGAACAAGTTAAGAAAGCGGCATTTGCTCTAGATGTAAACGGCGTTTCTGATGTGATTACAGCCGCTGGTACACAAGCCTACAGCAGCCAATATTACATTGTAAAACTCACTAAGAAAACTGAAAAATCATCTAATCTTGATGACTACAAAGAAAAATTAAAAACTGTTATCTTGACTCAAAAACAAAATGATTCAACATTTGTTCAAAGCATTATCGG
The DNA here is from genome assembly GCA_905221505.1 of bacterium. Classification (GTDB taxonomy): domain Bacteria; phylum Bacillota; class Bacilli; order Lactobacillales; family Streptococcaceae; genus Streptococcus. Next base: position 15,271 of record CAJNDL010000003.1, on the reverse strand, counting down.
AAAAGAATTACAAGCAGCTAATATCAAGGTTAAAGATCAAGCCTTCCAAAATATCTTCACCCAATATATTGGTGGCGGAGATTCAAGCTCAAGCAGTTCTTCAAAAGAATAAAACAGAAAAGAGCCAAGTGCTCTTTTTCTTATGACAAAAATGGTCTATCTGATGGATAAGAGTTTTTTTCTTTCGGAAAAAATGGTATAATAGCAATCAAAACTAGAAAACAAACGGAATTTGGGAAGCAATTGTGTTGTTCTCATTAGATTGGTGATACTATGAAGATTAGTAAAAGGCACCTATTAAATTATTCTATCCTAGTTCCTTACTTACTTTTATCTATTTTGGGCTTGATTGTGGTTTATTCGACAACCAGTGCTATTTTGATTCAAGAAGGCCAAAGTGCACTGCAGTTGGTCCGAAGTCAGGGACTATTTTGGATATTTAGTTTGATACTGATTGCCTTGATATATAAGTTGAGACTGAATTTTTTAAGAAATGAACGTCTTTTATTTATCGTTATGTTTGTTGAGCTGATTCTATTAGCTTTGGCTCGTTTGATTGGTATTCCTGTCAATGGAGCCTATGGCTGGATTTCTGTAGGACCTTTGACCATTCAGCCAGCCGAATATTTGAAAATTATTATTATTTGGTATCTAGCAAATAAATTTTCCAAACAACAAGAGGATATAGCTATTTATGATTTTCAAGTGTTGACACAGAATCAGTGGCTTCCTCGTGCGTTTAATGACTGGCGCTTTGTTCTCTTGGTACTGATTGGGAGTCTTGCTATTTTCCCAGATTTGGGGAATGCTTCTATTTTAGCTTTGGTTGCCTTGATTATGTATACGATTAGTGGTATCGCTTATAGATGGTTTATTGCCTTTTTGGGAATTTTGGTGGGAGTTTCTGCCCTATCCTTATCACTGATTTCTTTTATAGGGGTTGATAAATTTTCAAAAATTCCAGTATTTGGCTATGTGGCCAAGCGTTTCAGTGCCTACTTTAATCCCTTTGCCGATTTGGCAGGAGCAGGCCACCAACTCGCAAATTCCTATTTTGCCATGGTAAATGGTGGTTGGTTTGGTCTAGGTTTAGGAAATTCAATTGAAAAACGTGGCTATTTACCAGAGGCCCATACAGATTTTGTATTTTCAATTGTCATCGAAGAATTTGGATTTGTAGGAGCCAGCTTGATTTTAGCACTTGTCTTTTTCCTTATTTTACGAATCATCCTAGTAGGAATTCGTGCTAAGAATCCCTTTAATTCCATGATGGCGATTGGGGTTGGGGGGATGATGTTGGTACAGGTCTTTGTTAATATCGGTGGAATTTCTGGTATTATTCCTTCAACAGGAGTTACCTTCCCCTTCTTATCGCAAGGAGGAAACAGTCTCCTAGTCTTATCTGTAGCCATCGCCTTTGTCTTAAATATTGATGCAAGTGAAAAGCGTGCTCAATTGTATGAGGAGTTAGAAGCTCACTCATCAAACTATATGTAGAGCTGATAGTGGAAAGGATTACCTATGTCTCTTCAAAAATTAGAAAACTATAGTAATAAAGCTGTCGTGCAAGAAGAAGTATTGATTTTAACAGAATTGTTAGAAGATATCACTAAAAACATGCTTGCCCCAGAGACTTTTGAAAAAATCATGCAGTTGAAAGAATTGTCAACTCAAGAAGATTATCAAGGCTTGAACCAATTGGTTACTAGTCTGACAAATGATGAAATGGCTTATATTTCACGCTATTTCTCTATCTTGCCCCTCTTGATTAATATTTCAGAAGACGTGGATTTGGCCTATGAAATCAACCACCAAAATAATATCGATCAAGATTATCTTGGTAAGTTATCAGCAACTATCAAAATGGTTGCAGAAAAAGAAAATGCGGTTGAAATTCTAGAACATTTGAATGTTGTCCCTGTTTTGACTGCCCATCCAACACAAGTGCAACGTAAGAGTATGCTGGATTTGACTAATCATATCCATACCCTCTTGCGTAAGTACCGTGATGTGAAATTAGGCTTGATTAATAAGGAAAAATGGCATAATGATCTCCGTCGTTACATTGAGATTATCATGCAGACAGATATGATTCGTGAGAAGAAATTGAAAGTAACCAATGAAATCACGAATGTTATGGAATACTACAATAGTTCATTCCTGAAGGCAGTTCCTCATTTGACTGCTGAGTACAAGCGTCTGGCTAAAAAACATGGTTTGGAGTTGAAACATCCTAAACCAATTACCATGGGAATGTGGATTGGTGGAGACCGCGATGGGAATCCTTTTGTTACAGCAGATACCTTGAAACAATCTGCTATGACCCAGTGTGAAGTCATCATGAATTACTATGATGAAAAGATTTACCAGCTCTATCGTGAGTTCTCTCTTTCAACCAGTATTGTCAATGTGAGCAAGCAAGTCAGAGAAATGGCTCGTCAATCTAAGGATAATTCGATTTACCGCGAAAAAGAGCTGTATCGTCGTGCCTTGTTTGATATTCAATCAAAAATCCAAGCAACAAAAGCCTATCTGATTGAGGATAAGGAAGTTGGAGCTCGTTATGAAACAGCCAATGATTTTTATAAGGATTTAATTACCATCCGTGATTCCCTCTTGGAAAACAAGGGTGAAGCACTAATTTCTGGTGATTTTGTTGAGTTAATTCAAGCAGTTGAAATTTTTGGTTTCTATTTGGCTTCTATTGACATGCGTCAAGATTCTAGTGTTCACGAGGCCTGTGTAGCTGAACTTTTGAAATCAGCAGGAATTCATTCGCGTTATAGCGAACTAAGTGAAGAAGAAAAATGCCAGCTTCTCTTGAAAGAATTAGAAGAAGATCCACGCATTCTTTCTGCTACTCATGTTGAAAAATCAGAGTTACTCGAAAAAGAATTGGCCATTTTCAAGGCTGCCCGTAATTTGAAAGATAAGTTGGGTGATGATGTCATTCGTCAGACCATCATTTCACATGCAACCAGCGTATCAGACATGTTGGAATTGGCAATCTTGCTAAAAGAAGTAGGGCTAGTTGATAAAGAAAGAGCCCGTGTCCAAATCGTTCCTCTTTTTGAGACAATTGAGGACTTGGATCACTCAGAAGAAACTATGAGAGAATACCTTTCTCTTGCCCTTGCTAAGAAATGGATTGCTTCGCGCAATAACTACCAAGAAATCATGCTTGGCTACTCTGACAGTAATAAAGATGGTGGTTACCTTTCATCATGTTGGACCCTCTACAAGGCTCAACAACAATTGACTGCTATTGGAGATGAATTTGGTGTTAAGGTTACCTTCTTCCATGGTCGTGGTGGGACTGTCGGTCGTGGTGGTGGCCCAACCTATGAAGCTATCACATCTCAACCGCTTAAGTCTATCAAGGATCGTATCCGTTTGACAGAGCAGGGTGAAGTGATTGGCAATAAATACGGTAACAAAGATGCCGCCTATTATAACCTTGAAATGCTGGTATCTGCAGCCATTAACCGTATGATTACGCAGAAGAAGAGCGATACCAATACATCCAATCGTTATGAAGCTATTATGGATCAAGTAGTGGACCGTAGTTACGATATCTACCGTGATTTGGTCTTTGGTAATGACCATTTCTATGATTATTTCTTTGAGTCAAGTCCAATCAAGGCTATTTCAAGCTTTAATATTGGTTCTCGTCCAGCCGCTCGTAAGACGATTACTGAAATCGGTGGTTTGCGTGCTATCCCTTGGGTCTTCTCATGGTCACAAAGCCGTGTCATGTTCCCTGGCTGGTATGGTGTCGGATCAAGTTTCAAAGAATTTATTGATAAAAATCCAGAGAATATCGCTATTCTACGAGATATGTACCAAAATTGGCCTTTCTTCCAGTCACTTCTTTCAAATGTTGACATGGTCTTGTCAAAATCAAATATGAACATTGCTTTTGAGTATGCCAAACTGTGTGAAGATGATCAAGTAAAAGCAATCTATGAGACTATTCTAAATGAATGGCAAGTTACCAAGGAAGTTATCTTGGCTATCGAAGGTTATGATGAACTCTTGGCTGAAAATCCATATCTAAAAGCAAGTTTGGATTACCGTATGCCTTACTTTAATATCCTCAACTATATCCAGTTGGAGTTGATTAAACGTCAACGTCGTGGAGAATTATCAAGCGATCAAGAAAAATTAATCCATACAACCATCAACGGAATTGCGACAGGATTGCGTAATTCAGGCTGATACCTTTCAAACTTCCTCTTTTCTATAGGGGAAGTTTTTGAATATTTCAAAAAAATTCTCAAAGAGTCTTGACAAGTAGTTGAAAAATGATATAATTTAACCATTCAGAAAAGTAATCATACAAACTTTTTAGAGAGTCTGTGGTAGCTGAAAACAGATAAGTGGTGATGATGAAAATTGGGCTGAATGTTATTTAGAATTTGAAATCATAAAAATTCGGTGAGCACACCTTACAGTGCATCTCGTTATTGCGAGACAGAGCGATAGGGAAATTCCCTATAATTGAGGTGGTACCGCGCATCGACGTCCTCACACAAGTTTTTTGTGTGAGGACTTTTTTGATGGAGGTTAGTATGGAAAGAAAACGATGGCGTCGCTTGTTCAGATAAGTGAAGTAGTTTAAAGGAATTAAAAAGGAGAAAGAGAATGAAAAATAAACGTTTAATTGGAATTATCGCTGCATTAGCAGTCTTAGTAGCAGGAAGCTTGATTTACTCTTCAATGAATAAACCAGAAACTAAGAATGAGAAGAAAGTTGCCAAAGTTGGTGTTCTTCAGTTTGTGAGCCATCCATCTCTTGACTTGATTTATAAAGGGATTCAAGATGGACTTGCAGAAGAAGGTTATAAAGATGATCAGTTGAAGATTGACTTTATGAACTCAGAAGGTGACCAAAGTAAGGTTGCGACAATGAGTAAACAGTTGGTTGCAAACGGTAATGACTTGGTTGTTGGTATCGCAACACCAGCTGCTCAAGGTTTGGCTAGTGCAACAAAAGATCTACCTGTTATCATGGCTGCTATTACAGACCCAATCGGTGCTAACTTGGTTAAAGATTTGAAAAAACCAGGTGGCAACATTACAGGGGTATCTGACCACAACCCAGCTCAACAACAAGTTGAACTCATCAAGGCTCTGACACCAAATGTGAAAACAATCGGTGCTCTTTACTCAAGCAGTGAAGATAATTCAAAAACACAGGTAGAAGAATTTAAAGCTTATGCTGAAAAAGCAGGTTTGACAGTGGAAACATTTGCGGTTCCTTCAACAAACGAAATTGCTTCAACAGTTAACGTTATGACTAGCAAGGTTGATGCTATCTGGGTTCCAATTGATAACACTATTGCTTCAGCCTTCTCAACTGTTGTATCAAGTAACCAATCAGCTAAAAAACCAATCTACCCAAGCGCAACTGCCATGGTAGAAGCAGGTGGTTTGGCATCCGTTGTAGTTGACCAACATGATCTTGGTGTGGCAACTGGTAAAATGATTGCTCAAGTTTTGAAAGGTGCAAAACCAGCTGATACACCAGTCAATGTCTTTTCAACTGGTAAATCAGTTATCAATAAAAAATTGGCACAAGAACTAGGTATTACTATTCCTGAATCTGTTCTAAAAGAAGCAGGACAAGTGATTGAATAATCTGTAATGGAGGAGTTGGGGACATCTCCTCCAATTTTTTACAATAGAAATCATATAGAAAAGGTTAAGAAACAGATGATATTATCTATTATTTCTCAAGGATTTGTCTGGGCTATTTTAGGTCTGGGAATCTTTATGACATTTAGGATTTTAAACTTTCCAGATATGACGACAGAAGGTTCCTTCCCTCTTGGGGGAGCTGTTGCTGTCACTCTGATAACCAAAGGTGTAAATCCTTTTTTAGCGACACTTGTTGCTGTAGGAGCAGGGTGTTTGGCTGGAATGGCAGCAGGTCTTCTTTATACAAAAGGGAAGATTCCAACCTTGCTCTCAGGAATTTTGGTGATGACATCTTGTCACTCTATCATGCTCTTGATTATGGGACGTGCCAATTTAGGCTTGCTTGGAACTAAGCAAATTCAGGATGTCTTACCTTTTGATTCAGATTTGAACCAACTCTTTACAGGTCTTATCTTTGTCAGTCTTGTCATTGCTCTCATGCTCTTTTTCTTGGACACCAAACTTGGACAGGCCTATATTGCTACAGGTGACAATCCTGATATGGCTAGAAGTTTCGGAATTCATACTGGACGCATGGAGCTCATGGGCTTGGTCTTATCAAATGGTGTGATTGCCCTTGCAGGAGCTCTCATTGCCCAGCAAGAAGGTTATGCCGATGTATCTCGAGGAATTGGTGTCATCGTTGTGGGGCTTGCAAGTTTAATTATTGGAGAAGTTATTTTCAAGAGTTTGAGCTTGGCAGAACGTCTGGTTACCATCGTTGTAGGTTCTATCGCCTATCAATTTTTAGTATGGGCAGTTATCGCGCTTGGATTTAACACAAGTTACCTTCGTCTATATAGTGCAGTGATTTTAGCAGTCTGCCTCATGATTCCAACATTTAAGCAAACAATCTTGAAAGGAGCCAAGTTAAGTAAATGACAGCAATTGTAGAATTAAAAAATGCAACCAAAGTCGTTAAAAATGGTTTTGATGAAGAAAAGATTATTTTAAATGATGTTTCATTAGAAATTTTTGAACAGGATTTTATCACGATTTTGGGTGGAAATGGTGCTGGTAAATCAACTCTATTTAACACTATTGCGGGAACCTTATCACTAACCAGTGGGACAATTCGTATCTTGGGTGAAGATGTTACCAAATTTTCACCTGAGAAGCGTGCTAAGTATCTTTCTCGTGTTTTCCAAGATCCAAAGATGGGGACAGCTCCTCGTATGACAGTGGCTGAAAATCTCTTGATTGCCAAGTTCCGTGGTGAAAAGCGTGGACTGTTTCCTAGACGTCTGGCTAGTTATAAGGATGAATTTCAGGCAACTATTGAAAAAGTAGGAAATGGTCTTGAGAAACACTTGAATACACCGATTGAGTTCTTATCAGGTGGTCAAAGACAAGCCTTGAGTCTCTTGATGGCAACCTTGAAGCGTCCTGAATTACTCTTGCTAGACGAGCATACTGCGGCCCTGGATCCAAAGACCAGTGTTGCCTTGATGGAATTGACAGATGAATTTGTCAAGAAGGACAAGTTGACAGCGCTTATGATTACCCACCATATGGAAGATGCTCTCAAATATGGCAATCGTTTGATTGTCATGAAAGAAGGACGGATTATCCAAGATTTGAATCAAGAAGAAAAAGCAAAAATGAAAATCTCTGATTATTATCAACTCTTTGAATAAAGTAGGGAAAATGAGTGAAATGGTTTACTTTTTTTCTGAAATAAAGTATACTATATAAAGTAAACTATGATAACATGGAGGTATTGTGTATGGTTGACAAACAAGTCATTGAAGAAATCAAAAACAATGCCAACATTGTGGAAGTCATAGGAGATGTGATTTCTTTACAAAAGGCAGGACGGAACTATCTAGGGCTCTGTCCTTTTCATGGTGAAAAAACACCTTCTTTCAACGTTGTAGAGGACAAGCAGTTTTATCACTGTTTTGGTTGTGGTCGCTCGGGTGATGTCTTTAAGTTCATAGAGGAGTACCAAGGGGTTCCATTTATGGAGGCTGTCCAAATCTTAGGTCAGCGTGTTGGGATAGAGGTGAAAAAACCGCTTTATAGTGAACAGAAGCCAGCTTCACCCCACCAAGCTCTTTATGATATGCACGAAGATGCTGCCAAATTTTATCATGCTATTCTCATGACAACGACCATGGGGGAGGAGGCCAGAAACTACCTTTATCAGCGTGGTTTGACAGATGAAGTGCTTAAGCATTTTCGGATTGGTTTGGCACCTCCAGAACGAAACTATCTCTATCAACGCTTGTCTGGTCAGTATCGTGAAGAGGATTTCTTGGATTCAGGACTGTTTTATCTCTCGGATGCTAATCAATTTGTAGACACCTTTCATAATCGGATTATGTTTCCCTTGACCAATGATCAGGGAAAGGTCATTGCCTTCTCAGGTCGTATCTGGCAGAAAACGGATTCACAAACTTCTAAGTATAAAAATAGCAGATCGACTGCAATTTTTAACAAAAGTTACGAATTATATCATATGGATAGGGCAAAAAAATCTTCTGGTAAAGCCAGTGAGATTTACCTCATGGAAGGGTTCATGGATGTCATTGCAGCCTATCGGGCTGGAATCGAAAATGCTGTGGCGTCTATGGGTACGGCCTTGAGTCGTGAGCATGTTGAGCATCTGAAAAGATTAACCAAGAAGTTGGTTCTTGTTTACGATGGCGATAAGGCTGGACAAGCTGCGACATTGAAAGCCTTGGATGAAATTAGCGATATGCCTGTGCAAATCGTTAGTATGCCTGATAACTTGGATCCTGATGAGTATTTACAAAAAAATGGACCAGAAGACTTGGCCTATCTATTAACGAAAACTCGTATTAGTCCGATTGAGTTTTACATTCACCAGTATAAGCCTGAAAATAGTGAAAATCTGCAGGCTCAGATTGAGTTTATTGAAAAAATAGCTCCCTTGATTGTTCAAGAAAAGTCTATCACTGCTCAAAACAGCTATATTCATATTTTAGCTGACAGTCTGGCCTCCTTTGATTATGCTCAGATTGAGCAGATTGTTAATGAGAGTCGTCAGGCACAAAGGCAGAATCGCATGGAAGGAATTTCCAGACCGACGCCAATCACTATGCCTGTCACCAAACAGTTATCAGCTATTATGAGGGCAGAAGCTCATCTACTTTATCGAATGATGGAATCTCCCCTTATTTTGAACGATTACCGTTTGCGAGAAGATTTTGCATTTGACACTCCTGAATTTCAGGTTTTATATGACTTACTTGGCCAGTATGGTAATCTTCCTCCAGAAGTTCTAGCAGAACAGACAGAGGAAGTTGAAAGAGCTTGGTACCAAGTCTTAGCTCAGGATTTACCTGCTGAGATGTCACCGCAGGAACTTAGTGAAGTAGAGATGACTCGAAACAAGGCCCTCTTGAATCAGGACAATATGAGAATCAAAAAGAAGGTGCAGGAAGCTAGCCATGTAGGAGATACCGATACAGCCCTAGAAGAATTGGAACGTTTAATTTCCCAAAAGAGAAGAATGGAGTAATAATGGCAACAAAACAAAAAGAAGTAACAACATTTGACGTACAAGTAGCAGAATTTATCCGTAATCATAAACAAAAAGGGACAGCAACAGATGATGAAATCAATGCTAGTCTTGTCCTTCCTTTTACCTTGGATGCTGATGGGATTGAAGACCTCTTGCAACGAATTCAGGATGCAGGGATTTCAATCACAGATAACGAAGGAAATCCAAGTGCGCGTGTTCTTAGCAATGAAGAAGAACCAGAACTCAGTGATGAGGATTTGATTGGATCAACTTCGGCTAAGGTCAATGACCCTGTACGTATGTACTTGAAAGAAATCGGGGTCGTACCTCTTTTGACTAATGAAGAGGAGAAAGAATTGGCACTAGCAGTTGAAGCTGGTGATATCGAAGCCAAACAACGTCTTGCGGAAGCCAACCTTCGTTTGGTTGTTTCCATTGCCAAGCGTTATGTCGGCCGTGGTATGCAGTTCCTTGACTTGATTCAAGAAGGGAATATGGGCTTGATGAAAGCGGTTGACAAGTTTGACTATTCTAAAGGATTCAAGTTCTCAACTTACGCAACTTGGTGGATTCGTCAGGCTATCACTCGTGCTATTGCGGACCAAGCTCGTACCATCCGTATCCCTGTTCACATGGTTGAAACCATCAATAAATTGGTTCGTGAACAGCGTAATCTCCTTCAAGAATTGGGACAAGATCCAACACCAGAACAAATCGCTGAACGTATGGATATGACTCCAGACAAGGTTCGTGAAATCTTGAAGATTGCCCAAGAACCAGTATCTCTTGAAACACCAATCGGTGAAGAGGATGATAGTCACCTTGGGGACTTTATCGAAGATGAAGTGATTGAAAATCCAGTGGACTATACAACTCGTATCGTCTTGCGTGAGCAGTTGGATGAGGTCTTGGATACTCTTACAGACCGTGAAGAAAATGTTCTACGTCTGCGTTTTGGACTAGATGATGGGAAAATGCGCACCCTTGAAGATGTTGGTAAAGTCTTTAACGTGACTCGTGAGCGTATCCGTCAGATTGAGGCTAAAGCTTTGAGAAAACTACGTCAACCAAGTCGCAGCAAACCGCTTCGTGATTTTATTGAAGACTAAGAGTGAGGATAAATATGGCTTATACAGAAGAGCAAATCGAAAACATCAAAACACGCATTTTAACAGCCTTGGAAGAAGTCATCGACCCTGAGTTGGGAATCGATATTGTCAATCTTGGTTTGATTTATGAGATTCGTTTTGATGGCGACACAGGGCAAACAGAGATTGATATGACTTTGACAACTATGGGTTGTCCTTTGGCAGACCTTTTGACAGACCAGATTTATGATGCCATGACAGAGGTGCCAGAAGTAAGTGATACTGAGGTCAAATTAGTCTGGTATCCAGCCTGGACTGTTGAAAAAATGAGTCGCTATGCCCGCATTGCCCTAGGCATTAAGTAAACAGATAAAAGCATGTGAGAGACCGTTGGAAAAGAGAGGAAATTTCCCCTTCTTTTTCCTGAGTCTCTCCTTTCTTTTGCTGATTTTATTCAAAGAAAATGATATAATAGTAGTTATGGAAAAAAAGAAATTACGCATCAATATGTTGAGTTCAAGTGAGAAAGTAGCTGGGCAAGGAGTTTCAGGTGCCTACCGTGAATTAGTTCGACTTCTTCACCGTGATGCCAAGGACCAATTGATTGTTACAGAAAATCTTCCAATCGAGGCAGATGTGACTCATTTTCATACGATTGATTTCCCCTATTATTTGTCAACATTCCAAAAGAAACGCTCAGGGAGAAAAATTGGCTATGTGCATTTCTTGCCAGATACACTTGAGGGGAGTTTGAAAATTCCATTTTTCTTAAAGGGAATTGTTAAACGCTATGTATTTTCTTTTTACAACCGGATGGAGCACTTGGTGGTGGTCAATCCTATGTTTATTGAGGATTTGGTGGCAGCGGGTATTCCACGTGAAAAAGTGACCTATATTCCTAACTTTGTAAACAAGGAAAAATGGCATCCCCTTCCACAAGAAGAGGTAGTGAGACTGCGAACAGATTTAGGTCTTAGTGACAATCAGTTTATCGTAGTTGGGGCAGGTCAAGTTCAGAAACGCAAAGGGATTGATGACTTTATCCGTCTGGCTGAGGAATTGCCGCAAATTACCTTTATTTGGGCGGGTGGTTTCTCTTTTGGGGGCATGACAGATGGTTATGAACGCTACAAGAAAATAATGGAAAATCCCCCTAAAAATTTGATTTTTCCAGGTATCGTGTCGCCAGAACGGATGCGCGAGTTATATGCCCTAGCTGACCTTTTCTTGTTACCTAGTTATAATGAACTCTTCCCTATGACTATTTTAGAAGCTGCCAGTTGTGAAGCTCCTATTATGTTGCGTGATTTGGATCTCTATAAGGTAATTTTGGAGGGAAATTATCGGGCGACAGCAGATAGAGAAGAGATGAAAGAAGCTATTCTGGAATATCAAGCAAATCCTGCTGCCTTAAAAGATCTCAAAGAAAAAGCTATGAATATTTCTAGAGAGTATTCAGAAGAGCACCTGTTACAAATCTGGTTGGACTTTTATGAGAAACAAGCCGCTTTAGGGAGAAAGTAAAAAGTGAGGTAATCTATGCGAATTGGTTTATTTACAGATACCTATTTTCCTCAGGTTTCAGGTGTAGCGACCAGTATTCGAACCTTGAAAACAGAGCTTGAAAAGCAAGGGCACGCTGTTTTTATCTTTACTACGACAGATAAGGATGTCAATCGTTATGAAGATTGGCAAATTATCCGCATTCCAAGTGTTCCCTTCTTTGCATTTAAAGATCGCCGCTTTGCCTACCGAGGTTTCAGCAAGGCACTGGAAATTGCTAAACAGTATCAGCTGGATATTATCCATACTCAGACAGAATTTTCTCTTGGTTTGTTGGGGATTTGGATTGCGCGTGAATTGAAGATTCCAGTTATCCATACCTATCACACCCAGTATGAAGACTATGTGCATTATATTGCTAAGGGGATGCTGATTCGTCCGAGTATGGTCAAGTACCTAGTTAGAGGTTTCTTGCATGATGTGGATGGGGTTATTTGCCCGAGTGAGATTGTTCGTGACTTGCTATCTGACTATAAGGTCAAGGTTGAAAAACGGGTCATTCCAACTGGGATTGAATTAGCCAAGTTTGAGCGTCCGGAAATCAAACAGGAAAATTTGACAGAACTGCGTAGTAAACTAGGGATTCAAGATGATGAACAGATGTTGCTTAGTCTTTCCAGAATTTCCTATGAAAAAAATATTCAAGCAGTACTAGCAGCCTTTGCAGAAGTTCTGAAAGAAGAAGACAAGGTTAAACTGGTGGTAGCTGGGGATGGTCCTTATCTGGATGACCTCAAAGAGCAAGCCAAGAAACTAGAGATTCAAGACTCAGTCATCTTTACAGGGATGATTGCTCCTAGCGAGACCGCTCTTTATTATAAGGCAGCAGATTTCTTCATCTCAGCATCGACAAGTGAAACCCAAGGTTTGACCTACTTGGAAAGCTTGGCTAGTGGAACACCAGTCATCGCACATGGAAATCCTTATCTGGACAATCTTATCAGTGATAAAATGTTTGGAATCTTGTATTACGGTGAACATGATTTAGCTGGAGCTATTTTAGAAGCTCTGATTGCAACGCCAGACATGAATGAGCATACCTTATCAGAGAAATTATACGAGATTTCAGCTGAAAACTTTGGGAAACGAGTGCATGAGTTCTATCTGGATGCCATCATTTCAAATAACTTCCAGAAAGATTTAGCCAAAGATGATACGGTTAGTCAGCGTATTTTTAAGACAGTTTTGTATCTTCCGCAAAAGGTGGTCGCTGTACCGGTAAAAGGCTCTAGACGCATGCTGAAGGCTTCAAAAACACAGTTGATCAGCATAAGAGATTATTGGAAAGACCATGAAGAATAGAAAGAGGAACAGTTATGAAAAAACAATTAATGAGAAGTGGCCGTGATAAAAAGATTGCGGGTGTTTGTGCCGGAGTGGCCCATTATCTGGATATGGATCCAACTATCGTTCGAGTCATTTGGGGTGTCCTTGCTTGCTGTTACGGAGCAGGAATTGTAGCTTATATCATTTTATGGATTATTGCACCTGTAGCAGCTGACTATTGAAAACTAGCTCAATTCATGCTAAGATAATAGAAAATAGAATGTAACGAAGGAGAGAAAAATGGCATTTGGAGATAATGGAAATCGTAAAAAAACCTTGTTTGAGAAAATAACCTTGTTTATCGTGATTATCATGCTAGTAGCAAGTTTATTGGGAATTTTTGCAACTGCAATTGGTGCCCTCAGTAATCTATAAAATAGATTCAAGAAAATTTAGTGACTGGGATTTCCCAGCCCTTTTTTAAAGTGAGAAGAAAAAATGAGTATGTTTTTAGATACAGCTAAGATTAAGGTCAAGGCTGGAAATGGTGGCGATGGTATGGTTGCCTTTCGCCGTGAAAAATATGTCCCTAATGGCGGACCTTGGGGTGGTGATGGTGGTCGTGGAGGCAATGTGGTCTTCGTTGTAGACGAAGGACTACGTACCTTGATGGATTTTCGCTACAATCGCCATTTCAAGGCTGATTCCGGTGAAAAAGGAATGACCAAAGGGATGCATGGTCGTGGTGCCGAGGACCTTAGAGTTCGAGTACCACAAGGAACGACTGTGCGTGATGCAGAGACTGGCAAGGTCTTGACAGATTTGATTGAACACGGTCAAGAATTTATCGTTGCCCACGGTGGTCGTGGTGGCCGTGGAAATATCCGCTTTGCGACACCAAAAAATCCTGCACCAGAAATCTCTGAAAATGGAGAACCGGGTCAGGAACGTGAGTTACAATTGGAACTAAAAATCTTGGCAGATGTCGGCTTAGTGGGCTTCCCTTCTGTAGGGAAATCAACCCTTTTAAGTGTTATTACCTCAGCTAAACCTAAAATCGGTGCCTACCACTTTACCACTATCGTGCCAAATCTTGGTATGGTTCGTACCCAATCAGGTGAATCCTTTGCAGTAGCGGATCTACCTGGTTTGATTGAAGGGGCTAGTCAGGGAGTCGGTCTGGGAACCCAGTTCCTCCGTCACATCGAGCGTACACGTGTCATCCTTCACATCATTGATATGTCAGCTAGCGAAGGACGTGATCCTTATGAAGACTACTTAGCTATCAATAAGGAGTTAGAGTCTTATAACCTCCGTCTCATGGAGCGTCCACAGATTATCGTAGCCAACAAAATGGACATGCCTGAGAGTCAAGAAAATCTTAAAGAATTTAAGAAAAAATTGGCTGAAAACTACGATGAATTTGAAGAGTTACCAGCTATCTTCCCAATTTCTGGTTTGACCAAGCAAGGTCTGGCTATGCTCTTGGATGCTACAGCTGAATTGTTAGACAAGACACCAGAATTCTTGCTCTACGACGAGTCAGATATGGAAGAAGAAGCTTACTATGGATTTGACGAGGAAGAGAAAGCCTTTGAAATTAGCCGTGATGACGATGCGACATGGGTACTTTCTGGTGAAAAACTCATGAAACTCTTCAATATGACCAACTTTGATCGTGACGAATCAGTCATGAAATTTGCCCGTCAATTACGTGGTATGGGGGTTGATGAAGCCCTTCGTGCGCGTGGAGCTAAAGATGGTGATTTGGTCCGCATTGGTAAATTTGAGTTTGAATTTGTAGACTAGGAGACTGGTATGGGAGATAAACCGATATCTTTCCGAGATGCGGATGGTAATTTTGTTTCCGCCGCAGACGTTTGGAATGAAAAGAAATTGGAAGAACTATTTAATCGTCTCAATCCAAATCGTGCCTTGAGATTGGCACGAACTAAAAAAGAAAAACCATCTCAGTAAAATAGATAAAACTCCAATTATCAGTCAAGTTAACTGTAACAAATAGAAGATCGAGAAAGGGCAAAATTTGTCCTTTCTTTTATAGTAAAATGAACCAAAAACAGTACAGAATGTGGTATAATCTTCTTATGGCATATTCAATAGATTTTCGTAAAAAAGTTCTCTCTTATTGTGAGCGAACAGGTAG
>CAJNDL010000002.1 GCA_905221505.1 bacterium | reverse complement strand
GAAGGACACATGGCTATTCGCAAAACAAGGACAGGGAAAAAATATCAAAATAAGAATCAAGTTGTCACTCATTACTTTGACATTGAGAAGTGCAAGAGTTGCCTTTCCAAGGAAGGTTGTTATAAGGAGGGGACAAAGTCTAAAACTTATTCATTAGCTATTAAGAGGAACGACCATCTTTTCCAGAAGAAATTTCAGGGAACATCTTATTTTAAAGAAATTACCAGACATCGCTATAAAATCGAAGCGAAGAATGCCGAACTAAAACAGAGACATGGCTTTGATGTCGCGAGAGCATCGGGTCTTTTCAGCATGGAATTACAGGCAGCAACAAGCATATTCGTGGTCAATATGAAACGAATTATGACCTTAATAAATACAAAATAACCGAGGAATTCGCTCAAATTGATGAGAGATTCCTCGGTTTTCAGTTTATTAAAAGTAAGAGGCTTATTTTTTCAGTGGGCTAAGTTTTTAATGTTTGTCTTTTATATATCTAATCTTCAAATTGTTTAATAATAAAACATTAAAAGGCGTATCTAAAAAATGTAAATGCTTGCTAAAAACGGATTTTCATAAAAATCTTATTTTTAAAAAATAGAATTATGTTAAAATACTAAAGAGGTGTAAATTATCAGATTATTTCAGCCGTACAGTGTAATTTGTAGATATTTCATAATTTTACGGCCTTTCAAAAATAGGATTGATTTTATTTGTAAGTAATGAAAAGTTTGAGAACAATTTAGTCACGTTCTACTTCAACGTATAAGTATTAGTTTAGGTGACGACAAAAATTAATTGTCCTACCATATTTGAATAGAGTTTTTTGAGAAATGGTTTAACCTTTACTTTGTATAGCACAGACTTTTCTGGAAAGGAGTATTAAGACAGATTTTACGAAGAATAAATAATTTGATAATCAAAAAGACAGTCAAAGAGTAACTTGAAAGATATTATTGCAATAGGAGATATTTAAATGAAGGAAGTTTTAAAACTAAGAAAACGCAGAACAGGCCAATGGGTAACTGTTGCTGGTATGGTATTAATTGGTGCATGTATGACAATCGGGAATACAGTGGTTTTTGCAGATGATACTCAAACATACCCGATTGAGGCATCAAATAGTAATAAATTTAATTTAACGGACTCCCCCTCTCCTTTAAGTAGTGAAAATTTAGGAACAAATAATCGAGGGCATGAGGTAGCTACTTTACCATCTACAGGACACGTTGATTCAAGTGCCAAAACCACACCAGAATATTTGATGAGTGAATCGTCAACTGTTTCTTTAGTCACAAGTGATGTGGCGACTACAGAGACCTCAACCTCAGTATTGGCTAGTCTTTCTGAAGTCGCACCAACTAAGTCAACCGACAGTTCTGAAACGCTAGTGCCCTCAACTTTATCGGAAGATCCAAAGCATTCATCAACTTCAGAGGGGGCAGTAGCTGAAGTTAAAAGCCACTCTGAAACACTAGTAGAACATTCTACTAATAGTAATAATGAAGAGGAAAGTGGTGATAATTTAATTTACGATATACACAATCAAGAAGTGACAATTACTGATATCAAGCGAAAAGAAACAATTAAAAAACTGATTATTCCTCAAAGAATTTCTAATTATAGAGTCACCGAAATAGGTTCTTCAGCCTTTTCAGGTTCTAGTTTGAATGAAGTAGTATTACCAAGAACGTTAACGAAGATAGGTGATTCTGCCTTTAGAGATACCCAGTTGACAAAACTTACCCTTCCAGAAGGCGTTACTGAGATAGGCTCTTCAGCTTTTTCAGGTTCTAGTTTGAAGGAAGTAGTATTACCAAAAACGCTAACACAGATAGGCAGTTATGCTTTTAGTGAGACACAGTTGAGAGACATCACTCTTCCAACCAGTGTCACAACTATAGGAAGTAGAGCCTTTGGATCTATTGATAGTTTAAGCAGCGTTGTTATTCCAAAGAATTTGAGTAATGCTTATGGAGCTTTTGAGGGTTCACAACATCTCAAGACAATTCATTTTGAAGAAGGCATAACTAAGATAGCTGACGGTCTTTTTAAAGGTTCAGGGATTTCGAGCATAACAATTCCTAAGACAGTCACTGAAATAGGATACGAAGCTTTCCGTAATACAAGAATTACAGAACTTTATATTCCAGACAGTGTTACTAAGTTAGGTGATAATTCCTTTAGTTTTTCTGATAACTATTCTAATGATTTACCTTCTCTTACTAAAGTTAGCTTGCCATCAGAGTTGCAATCAACTAGTTCACCATTCTATGGACAGAAGAATCTCAAGGAAGTAGTGCTTCGTGGAAATTGGAAGACAATTCCAAGTGGATTGTTTTCTGGAACAGGAATTGAAAAACTAGTGATTCCAGAGGGTGTTACTGAAATAGGTTCTTCAGCTTTTTCAGGTTCTAGTTTGAAGGAAGTAGTATTACCAAGAACGTTAACGAAGATAGGCGATTCTGCCTTTAGAGGTACCCAGTTGACAAAACTTACCCTTCCAGAAGGCGTAACTGAGATAGGCTCTTCAGCTTTTTCAGGTTCTAGTTTGAAGGAAGTAGTATTACCAAAAACGCTAACACAGATAGGCAGTTATGCTTTTAATGAGACACAGTTGAGAGACATCACTCTTCCAACCAGTGTCACAACTATAGGAAGTAGAGCCTTTGGATCTATTGATAGTTTAAGCAGCGTTGTTATTCCAAAGAATTTGAGTAATGCTTATGGAGCTTTTGAGGGTTCACAACATCTCAAGACAATTCATTTTGAAGAAGGCATAACTAAGATAGCTGACGGTCTTTTTAAAGGTTCAGGGATTTCGAGCATAACAATTCCTAAGACAGTCACTGAAATAGGATACGAAGCTTTCCGTAATACAAGAATTACAGAACTTTATATTCCAGACAGTGTTACTAAGTTAGGTGATAATTCCTTTAGTTTTTCTGATAACTATTCTAATGATTTACCTTCTCTTACTAAAGTTAGCTTGCCATCAGAGTTGCAATCAACTAGTTCACCATTCTATGGACAGAAGAATCTCAAGGAAGTAGCGCTTCGTGGAAATTGGAAGACAATTCCAAGTGGATTGTTTTCTGGAACAGGAATTGAAAAACTAGTGATTCCAGAGGGTGTTACTGAAATAGGTTCTTCAGCTTTTTCAGGTTCTAGTTTGAAGGAAGTAGTATTACCAAAAACGTTAACGAAGATAGGCGACTCTGCTTTTAGTGGGACACAATTGACAAAACTTACCCTTCCAGAAGGCATCACCGAAATAGGTTCTTCAGCTTTTTCAGGTTCTAGTTTGAAAGAGGTAGTATTACCAAGTACGCTAACGAAGATAGGACATTCTGCTTTTAGTGGGACACGGTTGACAAATATGTCGGTTCCTTCTAGTGTTAGGGAAATTGGCTCTTATGCCTTTAATAGTACTCCACTTGAGGTAATTAATTTACCTTATGGTTTGCAAGTAATCGGTAGTGGAGCTTTTCGAAACACCAAGCTTGAAACAATTGAGATCCCAGAAGGTGTGACTTATCTTGATGATTACACTTTAGCCAATATTCCAACACTGAAGTCTGTGTATCTTCCAAAAAGTTTGACAGCTTTCGTTCAGTCCTGGAATACACCTTCTGAAAGCGTAGAATACCATGTTTATCTGGATTCTTTTGCTTTAGAATATATGATTGAAAAACAACTTAACTTTAAACTTCGTGATGAAAATGTAGCAAATGATGACAGTAAAGTATTAGACAGTAGCAATTCCTACTATCTGACAACGACAACAGGTACTCGTCGACAAGGATATTTAGGTCTAGACCTAAAGTATGCTATAAAAAAAGATAAATCAAGTGATGATGGTAAGTATGTTCTTCACCTCAATATACCATCTACAACGAAAGTTTTTGAAAGTAAAATACGAGTAAATGGCCAAGATGTAACGGCAACAGTTTCTAATGGTTAT
This sequence comes from bacterium, assembly GCA_905221505.1. Lineage (GTDB taxonomy): Bacteria > Bacillota > Bacilli > Lactobacillales > Streptococcaceae > Streptococcus. The sequence continues at coordinate 103,957 of CAJNDL010000002.1, read as the reverse complement.
CTAGATATTCCAGTTTCAGAAGAGGTGGGTAAGATTAAGTTAATGCTGATGACAGAAAATAGAGAACTCACTAATGTTCGTTTATTTGCACAGCTTTCCTATCAAAAAGATAGAAAAAAAATATCCGAAAATATTGGAGCTATCAATGTTAATATCCCTGTCTTAACACTAACAGCTAATCAGGTAACATCAAGGAGTTACTCTCGTATTAGTGGAGTAGCTGACCCTAATGACAAGGTAATTGCTTATCTTGATGATATGGTTGTTGGTCAAGTCAAGATCAAAAAAGATGGAAGTTATACCTTTGATATACCTCTGGTAACTCCTGTAGACAACAAAGAATATACAATCAAAGTGAAGGCTTTATCATCAGATGGTCGAGAAATCAGTGAGACAACAACAGTTCGCTATGAGAAAAATTATCCTGAGTTAGTGAACTTTATCATGCGTCATAATGGCTATACTTATAATTTGAAAGAGAACCAAGACAAAGTTCCAGTCATCAGTTTTAGACCTGGTGGACAATTTGATTTTGAGGTTGAATATACGAATACTGAACAGATAGAAAATATTTATTTGGTGAGTGTCAGAGAGGGAATCAAAAAGTATGTTCAGCTTTATTATGATGAAAATTTTAAAAAATATATTTATCATGGCTATTTTGATGAAAAAAATACTTCTTATGTCCCAGGAAAATTAGAACTTCAGATTATTAATAAGGAAAAACGTATTCCCTCTATTCTAGTTGAATTAGAAGGTAAAAAGATTGACTATTTAAGCAGTGACTTTAAAGAAAAATATAAAATAATTGACGAGTTAAACCGAGATAAGTTTGTTACTCGAATTATCAATAGGGAAACACAGAAGGTTGTATTAACAGAAGAAATATCAATAGATATATTAAAAGAATTGTTTGATAATATTCAAAACAATTCTGAATCTCAACCTAAAAAATCTTCAATTTTAGTTAAAGAGAAAGAAAATAATTTAGGATTTAGGTCTGCTGAAGGAACCAAGGGAGAACCTATATTAAATCTATTTTATGCTTTATTGTTGGAAGAAGCAGGAATAATTAATCTGAATCAATTTCTCAATCCTGCAAAATTTGCACTCGATGAATTATACAAAATACCAGAATTAATTTTTAGAAAGTATGCAGGTCTTTCAAAAGATCTTACTACCGTTAGTGACAATGTGTTTGATGGTATTAAGGATAAACTACTTGAAAATAAAGCTGTTAAAGATGAAATCGCAAAAGTTCCTGGTTTAGACAAGGTAGTAAATAATATAGGGCTTTTTCAAGAATTAGGAAATTTTGTGCTGAAGTGGTCCATGTTAGAATTACTCGAAAAACTTTTAGAAGAACCTAAACTAGTAATTCAAGGGAATTACAAATATAATGCACTTCAAACTATCAAAAGAGAGAAAAATAATTTTATTAATTCTTCAATTAAGTCAATTGGGGTTAGCGCTGCTTCTATTGGTATTCACGTACGTTTAGGTGCTCTAATATATGATTTTGGTGCAACTCTTTATAATTTTAGTAGAGGTTTAGGTGGTAAGCTAGAGAAATGGGAACGCATTCCTACAGTATCGGGTCTCCCTGAGTCATTTTATGAAAATATTATTGATGATTTAAAAATTGGTGCTCCAACATTAACTAACTGGAAGGTAAAAACTCCTTCCAATAATACAAATTCCAATAATACAAGAGAAGAAGATATAGGCACAAAAGTCAATTCTAATTCACTTGATGCCTCAAATTTATTTTCTGTAAGATACACTACACCTCATAATAATTTATCTAGATTTACTTCATTTAATATACCAGCTTTTAAATTCGTTGTTGACCCATCAGGAATAGTAATAAATAATGTTTCAAAGAATCCAGTAACGGGAGCAACAATTAATCTTTATTATCAAGGAGAGAATGGTGAGGAGGTTTTATGGGATGCAGGGGAGTATTCCCAGTTTAATCCTTTGGTGACGACAGTTAATGGTGAGTATGCTTGGGATGTGCCTGAAGGCTTCTGGAAAGTCAAGGTAAGTAAAGAGGGATATGAGTCTGCAGAGTCTGATTGGCTACCGGTACCGCCACCTCAGACAGAAGTACACTTTAACTTGAAACCATTGTCCTATAAGATAGCTTATAAAGTTGGAGATGGCATATTAAAGGAAGATGTTCCAAGGAGTTACCAAACTGATGTAGATACGGAGTTGCCTTATCCTGTTCGTAAAGGATACGTTTTTACAGGATGGTATTTAGATGAAAATTTCTCAGGTGAACCTTTCTTTAATACATTGTTCGATAAAGCAGGTGACAAGGTGCTTTATGCTAAGTGGGAAAAGGACACAAAAATTTTAAGTGATGATGATAACGTTGTTACGGTGACAGTTTCTGGAAATGATGTAAATGTGATTGGCAAGGTTGTTAAAAAGGAAGTTACTAATGCTGATATCTTGGAAAAGGTTGGGGATCATAATAACCTTCTTATGGAAATTCAAGCTTTAGATGATGGTGGTAATGTAGTATCCTTATCTGAAGACGCTAAAATTGAACTAGCAGTGATTTCAGGTAGAAAACCTTATAAGGTGTTACATTATGTAAAAGATAAGTCGACTTTTGAGGAGGTACCATTTAATTGGAATGAAAAGGAAAAGAACATTTCCTTAACCACATCAACTTTAGGGGTTTATTTGATTCAAAATAAATTGACAGAAAAACAAATGACTTCTAAGGTTCGTCAAGAAAGTCGAGTTCTTAAGACAGATAAGATTGAATATGTTGATGATTCAAGTCTCGATGCAGGCAAAGTTCGAGAAGTTGCAGCAATAAACGGAAAAGTTTTAGTAGAAATCACAGACATTTATGTAAATGGTGAGTTGCAATCAAGTACAGAAAAAGAATTATCACGTATTGAACCGCAAGCTAAGAAGGTTTATCGAGGAACAAAACAGGTATCTCACGTCCCAAATGTTGCACCAATGGAGAATAATAAACCAGAGGCTATTATTGAAACTAAGGTTCGTCAAGAAATTCGAGTTCTTAAGACAGATAAGATTGAATATGTTGATGATTCAAGTCTTGATGCAGGCAAAGTTCGAGAAGTTGCAGCAATAAACGGAAAAGTTTTAGTAGAAATCACAGACGTATATGTAAATGGTGAATTACAATCAAGTACAGAAAAAGAATTATCACGTATTGAACCGCAAGCTAAGAAGGTTTATCGAGGAACAAAACAGGTATCTCACGTTCCGGATGTTGCACTAATTGAGGTTAATAGAATCGAACGTAATAATATTACGAAAGAGCATCAAGGGGTTTCTACTGTAATAAATACTAAGATAGAGCAAGTAGTGATGAATCAATCGTCTTCAGAACCTTTTTCATCAAAAGAAACAACCATAAGAACTAAAGGTTATTTACCAAATACAAGTAGTGAATATGGTTATGGTTTTGAGTTGGCAGGTATTATTGCTTTAGCAACGGCTCATTTTGGAATCATCTCAAATAAGAGAAAGAAAAATATAAAAAACTAGTTATTAGTGATGGATTAACTCAACTTTAAGAATTATTCCACATTAAGACTAATGAGAAAGTTCTCAGAAGTGATATTCGGCTCTATAATATTTGTAGTGGGTAAATCCCCTATGAATATTATAGAGCCTATTTTGTTGTAGAAAAAAAGTCCCATAAGATCTATAATGAAAAGCGACAAAATAACTCATTATAAAGATTTATATGGAACAATTACATTTTATCACAAAACTTCTCGATATCAAAGACCCTAATATCCAAATTATAGATATCGTTAATAGAGATACCCACAAAGAAATCATCGCTAAACTGGATTATGAGGCTCCAACTTGTCCTGATTGCGGAAGCCAAATGAAGAAATATGATTTTCAAAAACTATCTAAGATTCCTTACCTCGAAACGACTGGTATGTCTACCAGAATCCTTCTGAAAAAACGCCGTTTTAAGTGCTATCAATGCTCTAAAATGATGGTCGCTGAAACTTCTATCGTCAAGAAGAATCACCAAATCCCTCGTATCATCAACCAAAAGATTGCTCAAAAGTTGATTGAAAAGACTTCTATGACCGATATTGCCTCATCAGCTGGTCATATCAACTTCAACTGTTATTCGCAAGCTCAATGATTTTTACTTTGAGCATGATTTTTCTCGCCTTCCTGAGATTATGTCTTGGGATGAGTACGCCTTCACCGAGGGAAAGATGAGCTTCATTGCACAAGATTTTGACAAGCTCAATATCATCACTGTTCTTGAGGGCAGAACACAAGCTATCATTCGAAATCACTTTGACTTAGCTAAATAGCTTTTTCCGTGTGCTAAAATCGTTCTTGATCGTTTCCATATTGTCCAACACTTGAGTCGTGTTCGTGTCCAAATCATGAATCAGTTTGAACGAAAATCCCATGAATACAAGGCTATCAAGCGCTACTGGAAACTCATTCAACAAGATAGTCGGAAGCTCAGCGATAAACGTTTTTATCGCCCTACTTTTCGCATGCACTTGACCAATAAAGAGATTCTAGATAAACTTTTGAGCTATTCAGAAGACTTGAAATACCACTATAATCTCTATCAACTCTTGATGTTTCACTTTCAGAATAAAAAGCCTGACAAATTTTTCGGACTCATTGAGGACAATCTAAAGCAGGTTCATCCTCTTTTTCAGACTATCTTTAAAACCTTTCTAAAGGACAAAGAGAAAATCATCAATGCCCTTCAGTTACCCTATTCCAATGCTAAATTGGAAGCCACCAATAATCTAATCAAACTCATCAAGCGCAATGCCTTTGGATTTCGAAACTTTGAAAACTTCAAAAAACGGATTTTTATTGCTCTGAATATCAAAAAAGAAAGGACGAAATTTGTCCTTTCTAGATCTCAGCTTTTCTTCAACCCACTACAGTTGACAAAGAGCCAATCTACGCAGCTTTATCTCGAACGTTGTTTTCCAGCGTTGCGATTTTTGTGTTTTTTCTTGCTTGTGATAGCAGTTGGTTGTTCAGGAGTAACGTCTTTTCGTCCGTTTGCTGTTGAGAAAGCACTTGCTTTTGGTGGATTCTTCGCTAGTTCCTCACGGACTTTTTTGCGAAGTTTTGGACGAACGATATAGTTGACGATAAACTGTTGGAGAATCATCATGAAACCACCGACAACCCAGTAAAGTGTAACACTAGCTGGTGAGAATAGGGAGAAGACGACAATCATGAGTGGGCTCATGTAAATCATTTTCTTGATTTGTTCTCTTTGCATTTCATCTTCTACTCCGTGAAGTGAAAGGAGCGATTGAAGATAGTAAAGAACACCAGCGCAGGCAACTAAAATCATACTTGGAGAACCTAGAGGAATTCCTAGGTAGCTTGCTTGAGCAACCCCTTCAGTGTGTTGGGCAGCGAAGTAGATAGCAGAGAAGAAAGGCATTTGAAGGAGGATAGGGAAACATCCTACACCACCAAACATACTAATACCATGCTCTTTTTGAGCGGCAAAGAGAGCTTGTTGAGCTTCAAGTTTTTCTTCTTGAGTTGTTGCTTCCTTGAGACGAGTTTGATGTGGCTCAAGGACATGCTTGAGGGCGTTCATCTTTTCAGAGTGAAGTGTTGCCTTCCATGATTGGTAGATACCAAGTGGCAAGATAATCAAGCGCACGATAATGGTTACGATAATGATAGCCATACCAAATCCTAGACCTTTATCAGTAGCGAAGTACTTGATAGCTTCAGCCATAGGCGCTCCGATAGTATTCCAAATAAATCCTGTTGGCTGGCCTGTGGCTTTATCGACATTGACACAGCCAGTTAAGACAAGCAACATAGCCACTCCCATAGCCGAGAGTGCAAAACGTTTAATAGCTTTCAATTTGTTCATTCCTTCTTTTAAAAATAATACCTTTCTATTCTACTGTTTTTTTACAAAATATACAATAGTTCTAGAGACCTAATTTGCAATTTTGAAGTCAGGGTAAGGAGGAAAGTTGCTCAGTTGGACATCTAAGTAGCTGACTTTTGAAAAAGGTGTGGGTCCTGTTCGTATTTCTTGGATAAATTTCGCCATGATGGCAGATGAGTCTGCTTGAGCTAAGATTTCGACTGTACCATCGTCGTTATTCCATACTCGGCCTGTGATGCCACCAATTTCAAGCGCCAGGCTGTAAACACCCCAACGAAAGCCGACTCCCTGAACCCTGCCTTGGGCAATCATTCTAACCTTTTGCATACCAATCCCCTTTGATTGTGTTATAATATTTCTATGACTATTATAACCTCAAAAGCCAATTCTGTGGTAAAAAATGCCAAGAAATTACACCAAAAAAAATACCGCAAGTCTACCTATTTGATTGAAGGTTGGCACTTGTTTGAAGAAGCTGTTCAAGCTGGAGTGACGATTGAGAAAATCTTTACCCTAGAAAGTTACCGAGATCAGTTAGCTGCTTTTTCGCAAACTGTCTGGGTGTCAGAGGATATTTTGCTGGATTTGGCAGATTCTCAGACTCCACAGGGAATTGTTGCCGTGGTTCAAAAAGAAGAAGTAGGACAAGCTGATTTTAGTCAGGGCAAGTTCTTATTTTTGGAAGATGTGCAAGATCCTGGTAATGTGGGCACTATCATTCGGACTGCGGATGCAGCAGGCTTTACAGGAGTGATTGTTTCAGATAAGTCGGCAGACATCTATAGTCTTAAGACCTTGCGTTCTATGCAAGGCAGTCATTTCCATCTGCCCATTTACCGGATGTCGAGCCAAGCGCTTCTCGATGAAGCTAAAAAGGCAGGTATCCCTGTGCTAGCAACCACACTTTCCAAGGATTCTAAAGACTATCGTGACGTGCCACATTTAGATCAGTTTGTCTTGGTCATGGGAAATGAGGGTCAAGGAATTAGTCCCCTCATGGCTGAAAGTGCAGACCAGTTGGTTCACATTAGCATGAAGGGTCAGGCAGAGAGTCTGAACGTTGCAGTTGCAGCAGGTATTTTGATTTTCCATTTAAGCTAATTTTAACTTTCTTTGTTATAATCAAGGAAAGACATTCATAGAAAAGGAGAAAAGATGAATCATACTATTATACAAGACCGTACTGGTATCAACCAATTTTACGCTAAGGTCTATGCCTTTGTTGGATTAGGCATCGGTCTATCCGCCTTGGTATCTGGCCTCATGTTGACTGTTTTTCAGTCTCAGTTGGTTTACTTTTTGATGCAGGGACGTCTCTGGTTGACCATTGCAACCCTTGCGGAGCTAGCACTAGTCTTCGTTGCCAGCAGTATGGCTTCAAAGAATAGTCCAGCTGCTCTTCCAGTATTTTTACTTTACTCCGTTTTAAACGGCTTTACCCTCAGTTTTGTGGTGGCCTTCTATACTCCGGGTACAGTTTTATCCGCCTTTGTGTCGAGCGCTCTTCTCTTCTTTGTCATGGCGGCAGTTGGTATCTTTACCAAGAAAGACTTGAGTGGGATTGGTCGAGCAATGATGGCGGTTCTTATCGGTTTGATTATTGCCATGGTAGTCAATATTTTCTTGGCTAGTGGTTTCTTTGATTATATGATTAGCCTAGCCATGGTTTTGGTCTTCTCTGGGCTGATTGCTTGGGACAACCAAAGAATTCGTCTCGCTTATGAACAATCGCAAGGTCGTGTAGCGACAGGCTGGGTTGTGTCAATGGCTCTCAGTATTTATCTTGATTTTATTAATCTTTTCCTAAGTATTTTACGTATCTTTGGTCGCAATGACTAGAGAGTTCATGACATCAGTGTTCCAAGGAGCACTGATTTTTTTAAATTTTCTCTTTTCTTTTTTTGGAAATAGGTGTATAATGCTTTTAATTAATTTTTGAGGAGTAGCCTATGAAGAAAAGTTTTATCCATCAACAAGAAGAAATTTCTTTTGTCAAAAACACTTTTACCCAGTATTTGAAAGATAAGCTAGAAGTCGTCGAAGTTCAAGGTCCTATCTTGAGCAAGGTCGGTGACGGGATGCAGGATAACCTGTCTGGTGTGGAAAATCCAGTATCTGTTAAGGTTTTGCAGATTCCTGATGAAACCTATGAAGTGGTGCACTCACTTGCTAAATGGAAACGTCATACTTTGGCTCGTTTTGGTTTCGGTGAGGGTGAAGGTCTTTTCGTCCACATGAAGGCCCTTCGTCCAGACGAAGACTCGCTGGATGCGACTCACTCTGTCTTTGTGGATCAGTGGGACTGGGAAAAGGTCATTCCAAATGGTCAACGCAACATTGCTTACCTAAAAGAAACTGTTGAGAGGATTTACAAGGCCATTCGCTTGACTGAGCTAGCTGTTGAAGCTCGCTATGACATCGAGTCTATCTTGCCAAAACAAATCACCTTTATCCACACAGAAGAGTTGGTAGAACGCTACCCAGACTTGACTCCAAAAGAACGTGAAAATGCTATCTGTAAAGAATTTGGAGCTGTCTTCTTGATTGGTATCGGTGGGGAATTACCAGACGGTAAACCGCACGATGGACGTGCACCAGACTACGATGACTGGACAAGTGAGTCTGAAAATGGCTACAAGGGTCTTAATGGAGACATTCTTGTCTGGAATGAGTCTCTAGGCGGAGCCTTTGAGTTGTCTTCTATGGGGATCCGTGTAGATGAAGAAACCCTTCGCCGTCAGGTAGAAATCACAGGTGATGAAGACCGATTGGAATTGGAATGGCACAAGGCTTTGTTGAATGGTCTATTCCCATTGACAATCGGTGGAGGAATTGGACAATCTCGTATGGCCATGTTCTTACTTCGCAAGAAACATATCGGAGAAGTGCAAACAAGTGTTTGGCCTCAAGAAGTCCGCGATACTTACGAAAATATTTTGTAGAGAATCGAACCGCAAGGTTCGATTTTCTTTCTCTTTTTGCCTATAATTTGGTATAATAAACGGTATGAAAATCGTATCAGGAATCTATGGGGGACGTCCCCTCAAGACACTAGAAGGAAAGACGACAAGACCTACTTCGGATAAGGTTAGGGGAGCTATTTTTAACATGATTGGTCCCTACTTTGAAGGGGGACGGGTCTTGGACCTTTATGCAGGCAGTGGTGGCTTATCTATTGAGGCAGTATCGCGTGGCATGGCTAGCGCTGTTTTGGTGGAGCGAGATCGTAAGGCTCAGGCTATCGTGGCTGAAAATATCCAGATGACCAAGGAAGTTGGAAAATTTCAACTCCTCAAGATGGAGGCGGAACGAGCCTTGGAGCAGGTATCTGGGCCTTTCGACCTCATTTTCTTAGACCCTCCTTATGCCAAGGAACAAATCGTAGCAGATATTGAAAAAATGGCTGAGAGAGAGCTTTTTTCTGAAGATGTCATGGTCGTGTGTGAGACGGATAAAGCCGTTGAACTTCCAGAAGAAATTGCCTGCCTGGGCATCTGGAAGGAAAAAATTTATGGAATTAGTAAGGTGACAGTCTATGTCAGATAAGATTGGCTTATTCACAGGCTCATTTGATCCGATGACAAATGGGCATCTTGATATGATTGAACGGGCTAGCAAACTCTTTGATAAGCTCTATGTAGGTATTTTTTTTAATCCTCACAAACAAGGATTTCTCCCTATCGAAAATCGTAAACGGGGACTAGAAAAGGCTTTGGAGCATTTGGAAAATGTTGCAGTCGTGTCTTCTCATGATGAATTGGTGGTTAATGTCGCAAAAAGACTGGGGGCTACTTGCCTAGTGCGGGGCTTGAGAAATGCAATGGATTTGCAATATGAAGCCAGTTTTGATTACTACAACCATCAGCTGTCTCCTGATATAGAGACCATTTATTTACATAGCCGACCTGAGCATCTCTATATTAGTTCATCAGGCGTTAGAGAGCTTTTGAAGTTTGGTCAAGATATTACATGCTATGTTCCCGAGAGTATTTTGGAGGAAATAAGAAATGAAAAAAAAGATTAGATGGCCCTTATATGTCATTGCGGCCTTGATAGCGACTTTCTTGGCATTTGTAGTGCCCTTGCCCTACTATATAGAGGTTCCAGGTGGTTCGGAAGATATTCGCCAGGTCCTCAAAGTCAATGACACAGAAGATAAGGAAGCTGGTGCCTATCACTTCGTTACGGTCGGTGTCCAACATGCCACTTTGGCTCATATGATTTATGCTTGGTTGACGCCTTTTACAGATATTCGTAGTGCTCAGGAGACTACAGGTGGATCTTCAGATGTTGAATTTATGCGGATCAATCAATTCTACATGCAGACATCACAAAATATGGCCAAGTATCAAGGACTAAAAACAGCTGGTAAAGATATAGAACTTAAATACCTTGGAGTTTATGTCTTGACTGTGACGGATAATTCGACCTTTAAAGGGATTCTCAACATCTCTGATACAGTCACAGCAGTCAATGATCAGACTTTTGACAGTTCCAAAGATTTGATTGATTACGTCAATTCTCAAAAATTAGGGGACTCCGTCAAGGTCACCTATGAAGAGGATGGGCAAACCAAATCTGCAGAAGGAAAGATTATCACCTTGGAAAATGGCAAAAATGGAATTGGAATCGGCTTGATTGACCGTACGGAAGTGACCAGTGATGTCCCAATTCGCTTTTCAACAGCCGGTATCGGCGGTCCAAGTGCTGGTCTCATGTTTAGTCTGGCTATCTATACTCAAATAGCTGACCCAGGCCTTCGTAATGGCCGTATAGTTGCCGGCACAGGAACCATTGACCGCGATGGCAATGTGGGGGACATTGGAGGTATTGATAAGAAAGTTGTAGCTTCAGCTAGAGAAGGTGCTGTGATTTTCTTTGCACCTGATAACCCTGTTAGCGAAGAAGAACAAAAAGCGCATCCGGATGCGAAAAACAACTACCAAACAGCTTTGGAAGCAGCTAAAACAATTAAGACGGATATGAAAATCGTGCCTGTTAAAACCCTACAAGATGCAATTGATTACTTGAAAAACAATCCCTAGTTTTAAGGTAAGTTTCCAAACTAGCGCACAAGCAGAGAAGATGGTATAATAGTCAAATGGTTCAATTATTATTCACTCTAAGCAGTCATATGCTCTTTATTTATGTGAGTTTTTACCTTTTAAAGAATCTTGTTAGATGGGAAAAGGTTTTAAAAGTGACAACTGAGAATACAAGAAAAGTTCGTTTATTAGTAGCCTTTTTTAGCATTGTAATGGGCTACATCATGAGTTCTTTCTTTATCAGCCTATATCAGTTGTGGCAAGAAGCGTTTAGAGGATTATTATAAAATCAAATGTAAAGGAAATAAGTATGGAAAAAATTGTGGTTCAAGGTGGCGATAATCGTCTGGTAGGAAGTGTTACGATCGAGGGAGCAAAAAATGCGGTCTTGCCCTTGTTGGCGGCGACTATTCTAGCCAGTGAAGGAAAGACCGTCTTGCAGAATGTTCCTATCTTGTCAGATGTTTTCACTATGAATCAGGTGGTTCGTGGTTTGAATGCCAAGGTGGATTTTGATGAGGAGGCTCATCTTGTCGAGGTGGACGCGACTGGCGATATCACTGAGGAAGCTCCTTACAAGTATGTCAGCAAGATGCGTGCATCCATCGTTGTCTTGGGACCAATTCTTGCCCGTGTAGGTCATGCCAAGGTATCCATGCCAGGTGGTTGTACGATTGGTAGCCGTCCTATTGATCTTCATTTGAAAGGTCTAGAAGCTATGGGGGCTAAGATTAGTCAGACAGCTGGTTACATCGAAGCCAAGGCTGATCGCTTACATGGAGCTCATATATACATGGATTTCCCAAGTGTTGGTGCTACGCAGAACTTGATGATGGCAGCGACGCTGGCTGATGGAGTGACAGTGATTGAAAATGCTGCGCGTGAGCCTGAGATTGTGGACCTAGCCATTCTCCTAAATGAAATGGGAGCTAAGGTCAAAGGGGCTGGTACAGAGACCATTACCATTACTGGTGTGGAGAAACTTCACGGTACGACTCACAGTGTGGTTCAAGACCGTATTGAAGCTGGAACCTTTATGGTGGCTGCTGCCATGACTGGTGGTGATGTCTTGATTAAAGACGCTGTTTGGGAGCACAATCGTCCCTTGATTGCCAAATTGCTTGAAATGGGAGTGGAAGTGACAGAGGAGACTGAAGGAATTCGAGTTCGCTCTCAACTAGAAAATCTAAAAGCTGTCCATGTGAAAACCTTGCCCCACCCAGGATTTCCAACAGATATGCAGGCTCAATTTACAGCCTTGATGACTGTCGCAAAAGGCGAATCAACTATGGTAGAGACGGTATTTGAAAATCGCTTCCAACATTTAGAAGAAATGCGCCGCATGGGTTTGCACTCTGAGATTATCCGTGATACGGCACGTATTGTTGGTGGACAGCCTTTGCAGGGAGCAGAAGTTCTTTCAACTGATCTTCGTGCCAGTGCTGCCTTGATTTTAACAGGTTTGGTAGCACAAGGAGAGACCGTGGTTGGTAAATTGGTTCACTTGGATAGAGGTTACTACCGTTTTCATGAGAAGTTAGCGCAGCTGGGCGCTAAGATTCAGCGGATTGAGGCAAGTGATGAAGATGAATAAGAAATCAGGCTACGTAGCCAAGCGTTTGCTTTTAGTCATTCTGGTACTAATTTTAGGTGCTTTAGCCCTAGGAATCGGTTTAATGGTCGGTTATGGAATCTTGGGCAAGGGTCAAGAACCATGGGCCATCCTATCTCCAGCAAAATGGCAGGAATTGATTCATAAATTTACAGGAAATTAGGCTGGGAGACCAGCCTTTTTCTAGAGATAAGGAGAAATATGAACAAAAAAACAAGACAGACACTGATCGGACTGCTAGTGTTATTGCTTTTGTCTGCAGGGAGTTATTATATCAAGCAGATGCAGTCGACAGCTAATAGTCCTAAAACTAAGGTTAGTCAGAAAAAACAAGCGTCTGAAGCTCCTAGTCAAGAATTGGCAAAAAGTGTCTTAACAGATGCAGTCAAAAGCCAAATAAAAGGGAGTCTGGAGTGGAATGGATCAGGTGCTTTTATCGTCAATGGTAATAAAACAAACCTAGATGCCAAGGTTTCAAGTAAGCCTTACGCTGATAACAAAACAAAGACAGTTGGCAAGGAAACTGTGCCAACTGTAGCCAATGCTCTCTTGTCTAAGGCAACCCGCCAGTACAAGAATCGTGAAGAAACGGGGAATGGTTCGACTTCATGGACTCCTCCAGGCTGGCATCAGGTTAAGAATCTTAAGGGGGCTTATACCCATGCGGTCGATAGAGGTCACTTATTAGGCTATGCCTTAATTGGTGGTTTGGATGGTTTTGATGCTTCAACAAGCAATCCTAAAAACATTGCTGTTCAGACAGCCTGGGCAAATCAGGCGCAGGCCGAGGACTCGACTGGTCAAAACTACTATGAAAGCATGGTACGCAAGGCCTTGGATAAAAATAAGCGTGTCCGTTACCGTGTAACCCTTTATTACGCTACAAATGAGGATTTAGTTCCTTCAGCTTCACAGATTGAAGCCAAGTCTTCAGACGGAGAATTGGAATTCAATGTTTTAGTTCCCAATGTTCAAAAGGGACTTCAACTGGATTACCGGACTGGAGAAGTAACGGTCACTCAGTAAAAGATAAGATCAACTCCTATGTCACTTGTGGATGTAGGGGTTCTTTTTTGGACCATTTAAGTAGGACTAGAATAGACACTGAGAAAAAATAATATGTACTGGATTAAATTTTGTGATATAATAAAGGATAAGATACTATTTTAGGAGAAGAACTATGGAAGACCCAAGTAGTCAGAATTTGTTGCTACAATTTGTTTTATTGTTTATCTTGACGGTATTAAATGCCTTTTTCTCAGCCACAGAAATGGCCATGGTGTCACTAAACCGTGCGCGTGTTGAACAAAAGGCAGAAGAAGGAGATAGACGCTATATCCGTCTGCTGAAGGTACTAGAAAATCCTAACCACTTTTTATCAACTATTCAAGTAGGGATTACCTTGATTACGATTTTGTCAGGGGCAAGTTTGGCAGAAACTCTGGGACGAGAAATTGCATCTTGGCTTGGAAATGGCGAAACAGCTTATGCTATTGCGAGTTTTCTATCTTTAGCATTTTTGACCTATATTTCCATCGTTTTTGGGGAATTGTATCCTAAGAGAATCGCTCTTAATCTAAAGGATGCCTTGGCAATTCGTACAGCGCCAGTTATCATTGGCCTGGGGAAACTAGTTAGTCCCTTTGTCTGGCTCTTATCTGCGTCTACCAATCTTTTGAGTCGTTTGACTCCAATGACCTTTGACGATGCTGACGAAAAAATGACCCGTGATGAAATTGAGTACATGTTGACCAATAGTGAAGAAACACTTGATGCTGACGAAATTGAGATGTTACAGGGGATTTTTTCACTGGACGAATTGATGGCCAGAGAAGTCATGGTTCCTCGGACGGATGCCTTCATGGTCGATATTCAGGATGACAATCAGGCTATTATTGAAAGTATTTTAAAGCAAAATTATTCTCGTATCCCTGTCTATGATGGAGACAAGGATAATGTAATCGGTTTGATTCATACCAAGCGCCTGCTCAATGCAGCCTTTGTTGATGGCTTCGACAATATTGTTTGGAGACGTATTTTACAAACACCGCTTTTTGTACCAGAGACGATTTTTGTGGATGATCTTTTGAAAGCTCTTCGCAATACGCAAAATCAAATGGCAATCTTGCTAGATGAATACGGTGGGATGGCTGGTTTGGTGACCCTAGAAGACCTCTTAGAGGAAATTGTAGGGGAAATCGATGACGAAACAGATAAGGCTGAAATCGAAGTTCATCAAATCGGAGAAGACACTTATATCGTTCAAGGTACCATGAATCTCAATGATTTCAATGACTACTTTGATGTTGAACTGGAAAGTGATGACGTTGATACCATCGCTGGTTATTATTTGACAGGAGTTGGGACCATTCCAACGACTGAGAAACTCAGCTATGAATTGGTCAGCCAAAACAAACAGCTTATCCTAACCAATGATAAAGTGAAAAATGGACGTGTTACCAAGGTAAAAGTCCAAATCACAGAAGTCGAAATAGAAGAGGAAACAGAGTAAATTAGAGGCTTTTGTCATCATGCGTGACAAAGCTTTTTTCAGTTGATTTTAAAAGGGAATAGTATCCTCGAAAAACTCTGCCCCAATTCGCCCCAAAAGTTTTTGTAAGTTATCCGTATTGATTCAAAGAAAAATAAAAAAAGCCCTTCAAATTGGGCTTTCTGTTCATGTGAAACCTGATAAATCAAGTTATAGAAGGCGGTAGACGGATTTGAACCGACGATCAAGCTTTTGCAGAGCCGTGCCTTACCACTTGGCTATACCGCCTTAACGTTTATTATTATACCTTGAAAATGATTTTCAGTCAATAGCTTTTTCAGATTTTTTGTGTCAATAAGCCTAAATATTCTGAAAATTCGTTTACTTTTCTTGAAATCTATGGTATAATTGATGATAACCTATACTTTATAAGAGGAGTAAAGAAATGAAAAAAAGTCAAGTGCTTGCTGTAGCAGGAGCTACCTTATTAGCGTCAGGAGTTCTAGCTGCGTGTTCAAACACTAGTTCAAATAATGCTAAACTAGCAAAAGATTACCAATATGTTTATCAAACAGATCCAGAAACCTTGGATTATATCGTTAGCAATATCGATTCAACATCTTTCATCACAACAAATGCTGTAGATGGTTTGTTGGCTAACGATAAATATGGTAATCTAGTTCCTTCTATTGCTGAATCATGGACAGTTTCAAAAGATGGTTTGACTTATACCTATAAAATCCGTAAGGATGCTAAATGGGTAACTGCAGAGGGAGAAGAATATGCTCCTGTCACTGCTAAAGATTTCGTCACTGGTTTGAAACATGCCGTAGATGGAAAATCAAAAGGACTTTCAATCGTTAGCTCTTCTATTAAAGGATTAGAAGCATACATCAAGGGTGAAACAAGTGATTTTTCAACCGTTGGAGTAAAAGCAGTTGATGATCAAACACTAGAATATACCTTGAACCAGCCAGAAACTTTCTGGAATGACAAGACAACTAGTGGTGTTTTGATGCCAGTTAATGAAGAATTCTTAGCTTCAAAAGGGGAAGGTTTTGGTGCCCCAACAGATGCCAACTCTATTCTTTATAACGGTCCATTTGTCTTGAAGGCTGTAACTCCTAAATCATCTATCGAGATGGCTAAAAATGACGCTTACTGGGATAAAGAGAATGTAAAAATTGAGAACGTTAAGTTCACTTTCTGGGATGGTAAGGATCAAGATGTAATTGCCAAAGGTTTTTCTGATGGTCAATATAGCAAAGCTCGTATCTTCCCTACAAGTTCTACATATGAAAAATATGCAGCTGACTTCAAAGATAACATTTACTTTAACGAACCAGGTGCGGGTGTTGCAACTGTCAGCTTGAACTATGGTCGTACAACTTATAACCACACTGCTAAGACAAGTGATGCCCAAAAGACATCTACTAAGAAAGCCTTGTTGAACAAGGAATTCCGTCAAGCCTTGAACTTTGCGGTAGATCGCAGTTCTTATTCAGCTCAAACAAATGGTACTGATGGAGCTGCAGTAGCCATCCGTAATACATTTGCACCATATAATCTTCAAGTTGGTAAGAAAACATTTGGTGAATTGGTACAAGATAGCTTGGCTAAGACAAATTCTTCTACTTGGTCAAACGTATCTCTAGCAGATTCTCAAAATGGCCTTTACAGTGAAGAAAAAGCGAAAGAAGTTTTTGCTAAAGCTAAATCAAGCCTACAGGCTGAAGGTGTTGAATTCCCAATTCACTTGGATGCCTTGGTTATCCAAGAATCAACAGCGGTTGTAAACCGTGTCCAATCATTGAAGCAATCGATTGAAAAAGTATTGGGTTCAGAAAATGTTGTTGTAGACTTGCAACAAATGACTCAAGCAGAAGCTTTACCAATTTCATTTAGTGCTCCAACAGCTAAAGAGCAAGACTGGGATATCCATACCTTGCTAGGATGGAACCCTGACTATCAAGATCCTTCTACTTTCTTGGATCAGTTCGTCCTTAAGGGAGGAAGTACTCGTCTTTACCTTGGTATTGACCAAAACACTGATGCATCAGTATTAAGCAAACTTGGTTTAGCTGACTATGGAAAATTACTTGATGACGCAAACAGCGAAAACCAAGATGTTCAAAAACGTTATGAAAAATACGCAGTAGCACAAGCTTGGTTGACTGACAATGCTTTGACAATTCCGGTAATGGCTTCTCCTAAAGAAACAGCCGTTTCATATGTTTCAAAAGTTCTACCATTTAGCTCTTCATATTCTGTAGCTGGTCTTAAAGGTGAAAATGCAGGATACTTGAAGTATACTGAAGTTGGTGAAAAAGCAATCACCAAAGAAGAGTATGAAAAAGCTCGTGAAAAATGGTTGAAAGAAAAGACTGAGTCAAATGAAAAAGCTCAAAAAGAATTGGCAAGTCATGTGAAGTAAATAATTTTCAATAGAACTTTCTCTCCATGAGGAGAAGGTTCTTTTGGGATTTTTAAAGGAAATGATATGAAAAAATATATTTTTATGCGTGTTTTGCGGTCATTGGTTTCTATCTTCTTAGTAACAACCTTGACTTACACGATTATCTATACAATGGTTCCTCGAAAATTGATTTTCAAACAGGATACCAACTATAACAAGATTGCGACAACTGCTGATAAGCGTGATAACTATGAGAACACTGTTTATGAGCGTATGGGCTATATCGAATACTACGATACCAAAGAGTTGCAAGAAAAAGCTAGCCAGATGGATGCTTCTGTAACAGTTGAAGCTAATGACACCAACAAGGCTATCTATGAAAAATACATCAAACAAATCGGTCATGGTTGGACCTTGGGAGAATTTACTGAAAGTGGCCAATTCTACGCTACTCGTGAAATCCCAATTTTTGAACGTGTTTTCAAATTCTATGCTAACTTGATTGACATTGACCATACAAATAAAATTCAAGACCCTGAAAACCCAGACTTGAAACGTTATCTTCGTTTCGAAAACGATCCAGCAATCGGATGGTCATTGGTCGGTTCAGGAACTAAACACAAATATCTCTTGTACTTCAACAGTCAGTTCCCATTCGTTCATCAAAACTTTGTGAACATTAATTTAGGTGACTCTTATCCAACCTATGCTAATAGTCCTGTTTTACAGGTTATTACTCAGGGACAAGGGCAAACAAAAACAGCTCAAGTTCAGTTCCCAACAGGTAAGAAAACTTCTTCTGTAAATATTTACTCAAGAACCTACAAATCACCTAGTCAGGCTGACTCTCGTGAAGTAGCCAACTACGGGAAAGATGATCCTTATACAGCCACTGAAAGTAACTACCAATATCCTTCTATGATTGCCAGCTCTGCTGTCGTGGGATTGATTGGTTTGGTGATTTCTTATGCGATTGCCGTGCCACTTGGTTCAGCTATGGCTCGCTTCAAGAACACTTGGATTGATAGCTTCTCAACAGGGGCTTTGACCTTCTTGATGGCTCTTCCAACAATCGCCTTGGTTTATATCGTTCGTTTGGCTGGTTCTTCAATTGGTTTGCCAGATTCATTCCCTATCTTGGGTGCTGGAGATTGGCGTTCTTATGTTTTACCAGCAGTTATCCTTGGTTTATTGGGGGCTCCTGGTACAGCTATTTGGATTCGTCGTTATATGATTGACTTGCAATCACAAGACTTTGTACGTTTTGCTCGTGCAAAAGGTTTGTCTGAAAAAGAAATTTCAAACAAACACATCTTTAAAAATGCCATGGTTCCTCTGGTTTCAGGAATTCCTGGTGCCGTTATCGGGGTTATCGGTGGTGCAACTCTTACTGAAACAGTCTTCGCCTTCCCAGGTATGGGTAAAATGCTGATTGACTCTGTAAAAGCATCTAATAACTCTATGGTCGTTGGTCTTGTCTTCATCTTTACATGTATTTCTATCTTCTCACTTCTTTTGGGAGATATTTGGATGACGATTATTGACCCACGTATTAAATTGACTGAGAAAGGAGGCAAATAATGTCTACAATCGATAAAGAAAAATTTCAGTTCGTAAAACGTGACGATTTTGCCTCTGAAGCCATTGATGCGCCAGCATATTCTTACTGGGGATCAGTGTTTAGACAATTTATGAAGAAAAAATCAACTGTAGTCATGTTGGGAATTTTGGTGGCTATCATTTTGATGAGTTTCATCTATCCGATGTTTTCTAAGTTTGATTTTAATGATGTCAGCAAGGTAAACGACTTTAGTGCTCGTTATATCAAGCCAAATGCTGAGCATTGGTTCGGTACAGACAGCAATGGTAAATCGCTCTTTGACGGTGTCTGGTTCGGAGCTCGTAACTCTATCCTCATTTCTGTGATTGCGACAGTGATTAATTTGGTTATCGGTGTCTTTGTCGGCGGTATTTGGGGTATTTCAAAATCAGTTGACCGTGTCATGATGGAAGTTTACAACGTCATCTCAAACATCCCATCTCTTTTGATCGTCATTGTCTTGACTTACTCAATCGGAGCTGGATTCTGGAATCTGATTTTTGCCATGAGTGTGACAACATGGATTGGAATTGCCTTCATGATTCGTGTGCAAATCTTACGTTATCGTGATTTGGAATACAACTTGGCGTCACGTACTTTGGGAACACCAACCTTGAAGATTGTTGCCAAAAACATCATGCCACAATTGGTATCTGTTATTGTGACAACCATGACTCAAATGCTTCCAAGCTTTATCTCATACGAAGCCTTCTTGTCTTTCTTCGGTCTTGGATTACCGATTACAGTGCCAAGTTTGGGTCGTTTGATTTCAGATTATTCACAAAACGTAACAACCAATGCTTACTTGTTCTGGATTCCATTGACAACTCTTGTCTTGGTATCCTTGTCCCTTTTCGTAGTTGGTCAAAACTTAGCGGATGCTAGTGATCCACGTACACATAGATAGGAGTAGAAATGACAAAAGAAAAAAATGTAATTTTGACTGCTCGCGATATTGTCGTGGAATTTGACGTTCGTGACAAAGTATTGACAGCCATTCGCGGCGTTTCCCTTGAACTAGTTGAAGGTGAAGTGTTGGCCTTGGTAGGTGAGTCAGGATCAGGTAAATCTGTTTTGACAAAGACCTTTACAGGTATGCTTGAAGAAAATGGTCGTATTGCCCAAGGTAGCATTGACTACCGTGGTCAGGATTTGACAGCCTTGTCTTCTCACAAGGATTGGGAACAAATTCGTGGTGCTAAGATTGCGACTATCTTCCAGGATCCAATGACTAGTTTGGACCCAATTAAAACAATTGGTAGTCAGATTACAGAAGTTATTGTAAAACACCAAGGGAAAACAGCCAAAGAAGCGAAAGAATTGGCTATTGACTACATGAATAAGGTTGGGATTCCAGACGCAGATAGACGTTTTGATGAATACCCATTCCAATATTCTGGAGGAATGCGTCAACGTATCGTTATTGCTATTGCCCTTGCCTGCCGACCTGATGTCTTGATCTGTGATGAGCCAACAACTGCCTTGGATGTGACCATTCAAGCACAGATTATTGATTTGCTCAAATCATTACAAAACGAGTACCATTTCACAACAATCTTTATCACTCACGACCTTGGTGTGGTGGCAAGTATTGCGGATAAGGTAGCGGTTATGTATGCAGGAGAAATCGTTGAATATGGAACTGTTGAGGAAGTCTTCTATGATCCTCGCCATCCATATACATGGAGTCTCTTGTCTAGCTTGCCTCAGCTTGCTGATGATAAAGGGGATCTTTACTCAATCCCAGGAACACCTCCGTCACTTTATACTGACCTGAAAGGGGATGCCTTTGCCTTGCGTTCAGACTACGCAATGCAAATTGACTTCGAGCAAAAAGCCCCTCAATTCTCAGTATCAGAGACACATTGGGCTAAAACTTGGCTACTTCATGAGGATGCTCCAAAAGTAGAAAAACCAGCTGTGATTGCAAATCTCCACGATAAGATCCGTGAAAAAATGGGATTTGCCCATCTGGCAGACTAGGAGGAAGGAAATGTCTGAAAAATTAGTAGAAATCAAAGATTTAGAAATTTCCTTCGGTGAAGGAAGTAAGAAGTTTGTCGCGGTCAAAAATGCCAACTTCTTTATCAACAAGGGAGAAACCTTCTCGCTTGTAGGTGAGTCAGGTAGTGGGAAAACAACTATTGGTCGTGCCATTATTGGTCTAAATGATACAAGTAATGGTGATATCATTTTTGATGGTCAAAAGATCAATGGTAAGAAATCGCGTGAACAAGCTGCGGAATTGATTCGTCGTATCCAGATGATTTTCCAAGACCCTGCAGCAAGTTTGAATGAACGTGCGACTGTTGATTATATTATTTCTGAAGGTCTTTACAATCACCGTTTGTTTAAGGATGAAGAAGAACGTAAAGAGAAGGTTAAAAATATTATCCGTGAAGTAGGTCTTCTTGCTGAGCACTTGACTCGTTACCCTCATGAATTCTCAGGTGGTCAACGTCAACGTATCGGTATTGCCCGTGCCTTGGTTATGCAACCAGACTTTGTTATTGCAGATGAGCCAATTTCAGCTTTGGACGTTTCTGTACGTGCCCAAGTCTTGAACTTGCTCAAAAAATTCCAAAAAGAACTTGGTTTGACCTATCTCTTTATCGCCCATGACTTGTCGGTCGTTCGTTTTATTTCAGATCGTATCGCAGTTATTTACAAGGGTGTTATTGTAGAGGTTGCAGAAACAGAAGAATTGTTTAACAATCCAATTCATCCATATACTCAAGCCTTGCTTTCAGCGGTACCAATCCCAGATCCAATCTTGGAACGTAAGAAGGTCTTGAAGGTATACGACCCAAGTCAACACGACTATGAGACTGATAAGCCATCTATGGTAGAAATCCGTCCAGGTCACTATGTTTGGGCTAACCAAGCCGAATTAGCGCGTTACCAACAAGGTTTAAACTAATAATGGTTTTATAATTTCCATGTCAACTTTTATGGAAATTATAAACCTTTTTTTGTTGGACTGATTTGAAAAAACTTTGAAAGTGCCTTGAAAGAATTTTCGAAAAATTTTAAAAAATTCTGAAATATTCTTGACAGCTGATAAAAAAGGTGGTAAGATAGGAAACATCAAAAAAGAAAGCAGAAAAAGAAATGAATAAAAGACAAGCTGTAATTATGAATCAAAACTTTTACTTTAGCTACTTTAGATAGTGTTTGTAGACATGTCACCATGGATGCAAACAGTTCAAGCAATTTGTTTGTATCTATGTGGCTAAGATTTTTGATTGTGGTCCATATAGATGAATATCTAAATGGACTAGCTAAGTTGTAACTTGTTAGATTATTTCAAGCATCCGTTTAGGTATTATCTAGGCGGTTTTTTGTTTTATACTCTTCGAAAATCAAATTCAAACCACGTCAACGTCGCCTTGCCGTACTCAAGTACAGCCTGCGGCTAGTTTCCTAGTTTGCTCTTTGATTTTCATTGAGTTTTATCTTTTCTGAGAAGGAGTTTCATTATGAAAGTTGTTCGAAAATTACTAGCCCCCCTCTTGGTAGTGGGGATCCTCTTGACCTCTCTGATCAGTTTGCATCAGTTGAAGGCAGATAAGAAAAAAGATGTGTTTCGTATCGGTATTTCGCAGTTTATTACCCACCAGTCCCTAGACGCTACTAGAGAAGGTTTTGTGGATGAGCTGGCCAAGCAAGGCTATATTGAAGGGAAAAATATCGAGATTGATTTGCAAAATGCACAGGGAGAACAAAGAAATCTAAAAACCATTTCCCAGCAACTAGTAGAATCTAGTGATGTCGTTCTAGCCATCGCAACGCCTTCTGCTCAGAGCTTGGCTAATACAACACAAACGACACCTGTTATCTTTTCAGCGGTAACAGATCCTGTCAGTGCCAAGTTGGTTGAGTCAAGAGAGCATCCTGGGGGAAATGTGACCGGGACTAGCGATCAGTCATCAGATGCCATTTCAACCCAAATCAATTTGATAAAGAAAGTGTTGCCAAAAGCTAAAACAATTGGAATTCTTTATACTCAGAGTGAGCCCAATTCGGTTGTCCAAAAGGATGAAGCTAAGCGCCTTCTGGAAGAAAAAGGCTTTACCGTTGTTGAAAAAACAATCTTGGACAGTAACAACGTTAAGGCGGCTGCAGAAAGCTTGATGGCAGAGGTGGATATGGTTTTTGTACCAACGGATAATATCATTTCGTCAACCATGGAAACAGTTAAGCAGGTTTCTATTAAACACAAGGTTCCAGTATTTGGTGGTTCAACAGAAATGATTGCGGTTGGTGGCTTGTATAACTACGGTACCAATTATGAAGAATTGGGACGGCAGACAGCCCGCATGTTGATTCGTGTTTTAAAAGGTGAGAAGCCAGAAAATATAGCAGTTGAGTTGCCTGAAAAATTGGAATTGCATACCAATCAAGAAATGGCAGATGCACTAGGAATTGATATTAGTAAGTTAGAAAGCAAGGAATAGGGAGGTTTAAGATGAGTTTTGTATTATCTAGTTTATCAGAAGGTTTGTTGTGGTCGATTATGGCCATTGGGGTCTACTTGACTTTCCGTATTTTGGATATTGCGGATATGACTGCTGAAGGAGCCTTTCCATTGGGGGCGGCTGTCGTCGCATCTCAGATACAGGCAGGGACAAATCCTTGGATTGCGACTTTACTTGCTTTGCTAGCAGGTATGGGAGCAGGTCTTGTATCAGGAATGCTCCACACCAAGATGAAAATCCCAGCTCTCTTGACAGGGATTGTGACCTTGACAGGGCTTTATTCAATCAATATTAAAATCATGGGAAGTGTGCCCAATCTTTCCTTGGGAGATTCTTCAACTGTTTTTAAACAGTTGGCTAGCTTGGGACTGACAAATGAAGAAGCTGTTTTCTCATTCAGTTTGGCCTGTCTCTTACTTGTTTGTTTGGTCTTGACTCTTTTGATGAAAACAGAGATTGGCTTGGTCTTGCGTTCGACTGGGGACAATATTCCTATGAGTGAGGCCAATGGGGTCAATGTAGACACCATGAAGATTGTTGGTTACATGATTTCAAATGGTTTGATTGCCCTATGTGGTTCCTTGTTTGCTCAAAATGATGGATTTTCAGATGTGACTTCTGGGACAGGAACAATCGTTGTTGGTTTGAGTGCAGTCATTATTGCGGAAGTCTTGATACACGACTTGACCATTGGAGGTCGCTTGTTATCTATCGGAATTGGTGCCATTGTTTACCGTTTGATTATTTTAAATATCTATGAAATCCCAAATCTAGATCAAAACTTGGTACGTCTCTTTAATGCAATCTTGCTCGCTTTAGTTTTATTTGCACCAGAATTGCAAAAGAGATTAAAGATTCGTGGTCTGAAATTGAGAAATGAATAGGAGGAGAAAGTTATGGCAAGTTTGTTAACACTTGAAAATATTCACAAAACATTTGAAGCAGGGACGGTCAATGAGAACCATGTCCTCAAAGGATTAGATTTAGAGGTTGAAGAGGGAGATTTTATCTCTGTGATTGGTGGAAATGGCGCAGGGAAATCCACTTTGATGAATATCTTGGCTGGAAATCTATCTGTGGACGAAGGGGACCTTTTGTTGGAAGGGAAATCCATTAAAAATCTGAGTGTACGAAAGAGAGCCAAGGATATTGCCCGTGTTTTTCAAGATCCTAAGATGGGGACAGCTTCTCGTTTGACGATTGAGGAGAATATGGCCATTGCCTTGAGACGTGGACAAAAGAGAGGACTTGGCTGGGGCGTGAAGGAAAAGGACAGAATCCAGTTCCAAGAGGCATTGAAAGAGTTGAATATCGGTCTTGAAAATCGCTTGAAAGTGGATACTCAATACCTTTCAGGAGGACAAAGACAGGCCTTGACCCTAGTCATGGCAGCCTTGGTGAAACCTAAGCTCTTGCTTTTGGATGAACACACTGCGGCACTTGACCCGAAAACCAGTCAAATGGTGATGGACTTGACGCGAAAGATTGTGGAGCACCATCAGTTGACTACTCTGATGATTACCCACGATATGAACCATGCGATTGAATACGGCAATCGTCTCATTATGCTCTATCAGGGTAAGATAGTGGTGGATGTAAAAGGAGAAGAGAAAAAGCATCTGACAGTTGAAGACCTCATGCATCTCTTCCAGAAAAATAGTGGCCAAAGTCTGGTCAGTGATGAATTGGTTTTGGGATAAAGAAAAAGGCTGAAATCTAGTGTTTCAGTCTTTTATTTCTTACACTGGCTATCTATGTAAATTAAACTTAGTAAGGAGCCCTCTTTTGCAGAAAAGCAGGGTTCTTTTTGCTGTCTATTCCATCCCTGAAAGTGTAGAACAAACTGGTCAGGGTGGCTAGTTTGTGGTATAATGAAAGGGACTCAAAAAGAAACAGGAGAAAAATGATGGATTTACTTTTAGCAATTGTATTGATTGTGTTAGCTTTTCTAGGAGGAGCTCTTGGAGGAATGTACTTGGTTCGTAAGCAAATTGAAAAAGAATTCGCTGACAACCCACGTTTGAATGCTGAAGCAGTTCGTACTCTTTTGAGTGCAAATGGTCAAAAACCAAGCGAAGCTAAGGTACAACAAGTTTACCACCAAATCATCCGCCAACAAAAGGCAGCCCTTGCTAACAATAAAAAGAAAAAATAAATAAGGAAAAGTCTGGGATGAAAGTTCCAGACTTCTCACTATGTTGGCTATGGTTTAGGGATGAGACTTTTTCCTTGCATTCTATTGATATTTGATTATGATTAAGAGAGATAGTAGTTGTTGAAGCTGTCCTTCAGTTCTTGAAGACAAGTAATCATAATGAACTATCAATCAGAAAAAAGACTAGAAAGAAGACTGTATGGATAATCGACCAATTGGTTTTTTGGATTCGGGTGTCGGGGGCTTGACTGTTGTGCGTGAGCTTATGCGCCAGCTTCCTCATGAAGAAATCGTCTATATTGGAGATTCGGCGCGGGCGCCTTATGGTCCCCGTCCTGCTGAGCAAATTCGTGAATATACTTGGCAGCTGGTCAACTTTCTCTTGACCAAGGATGTCAAGATGATTGTCATTGCTTGTAACACTGCGACTGCGGTCGTCTGGGAAGAAATCAAGGCTCAACTAGACATTCCTGTCTTGGGTGTGATTTTGCCAGGAGCTTCGGCAGCTATCAAGTCTAGCCAAGGTGGGAAAATCGGAGTGATTGGAACGCCTATGACGGTCCAATCAGATATTTACCGTCAGAAAATCCATGATCTGGATCCGGACTTACAGGTGGAGAGTTTGGCCTGTCCCAAGTTTGCCCCCTTGGTGGAGTCAGGTGCCCTGTCAACCAGTGTCACCAAGAAAGTGGTTTATGAAACTCTGCGTCCCTTGGTAGGAAAGGTGGATAGCCTGATTTTGGGCTGTACCCATTATCCACTTCTCAGACCCATTATTCAAAATGTCATGGGACCCAAGGTTCAGCTCATTGATAGTGGGGCAGAGTGCGTACGGGATATCTCAGTCTTACTCAATTATTTTGAAATCAATCGTGGTCGCGATGCTGGACCACTCCAACACCGTTTTTACACAACAGCTAGCAGCCAAAGTTTTGCCCAAATAGGTGAAGAATGGCTGGAAAAAGAAATTCATGTGGAGCATGTAGAATTATGACAAATAAAATTTATGAATACAAGGATGACCAGGACTGGTATGTTGGAAACTATAGTATTTTTGGTGGTGTCCGGACTTTGAATGGTGATGACTTGGATTTTCCTCTATTGGAATTTGCCCAAAGATTTCGAGATGAGGAACAAGGTTTTCCTGTTTCTGTGATTGTTTTACGCTATGGTTCTCTCTACCGTTTATTGTCTTTTGTGGTGGAGATCCTCAACCAAGAAGCAGGTCGCAATCTAGAAGTCATCCAACGTCAGGGGACTTTGCTCTTGGTTGAAAATGGCCAACTCTTGTATGTGGAATTGCCCAAAGAAGGGGTCAATGTTCATGATTTCTTTGAGACAAACAAGGTTAGAGAAACCTTGTTGATTGCGACTCGTAACGAAGGCAAGACCAAGGAATTTCGTGCTATCTTTGACAAGTTAGGCTACGATGTGGAAAATCTCAATGACTATCCTGACCTGCCTGAAGTAGCAGAAACAGGCATGACCTTTGAAGAAAACGCCCGTCTCAAGGCAGAAACCATTTCTCAATTAACAGGCAAGATGGTTTTGGCAGATGATTCTGGACTCAAAGTCGATGTCCTAGGTGGCTTGCCAGGTGTCTGGTCAGCTCGTTTCGCAGGTGTGGGGGCAACTGACCGTGAAAACAATGCTAAACTCTTGCACGAATTGGCCATGGTCTTTGAACTCAAGGACCGCTCGGCTCAATTCCATACAACCCTAGTCGTAGCCAGTCCAAACAAGGAAAGCTTGGTTGTTGAAGCAGACTGGCCTGGCTACATTAACTTTGAACCTAAGGGTGAAAATGGCTTTGGCTATGACCCTCTCTTCCTTGTAGGAGAGACAGGCAAGTCCTCAGCTGAATTAACCCTTGAAGAAAAAAATAGTCAATCTCACCGTGCCTTAGCCGTTAAGAAACTTTTGGAGGTATTTCCATCATGGCAAAGCAAACCATCATTGTAATGAGCGATTCTCATGGCGATAGCTTGATTGTGGAAGAAATCCGTGATCGCTATGTGGGAAAAGTTGACGCCGTTTTTCATAACGGAGATTCTGAACTGCGTCCTGATTCTCCCCTTTGGGAGGGAATCCGTGTTGTTAAAGGGAATATGGACTTTTATGCAGGCTACCCAGAACGTTTGGTGACTGAGCTTGGTTCGACCAAGATTATCCAAACCCATGGTCACCTATTTGACATCAATTTCAACTTTCAAAAGTTGGACTATTGGGCTCAGGAAGAAGAGGCCGATATCTGCCTTTATGGCCACTTGCATGTGCCAAGCGCTTGGATGGAAGGCAAAACTCTCTTTCTAAATCCAGGTTCCATCAGCCAACCACGTGGGACTATCAGAGAATGTCTCTATGCTCGTGTGGAGATTGATGATAGTTACTTCAAAGTCGACTTTTTGACACGAGACCACGAGGTGTATCCAGGCTTGTCCAAGGAGTTTAGCCGATGATTGCCAAGGAGTTTGAGACTTTCTTGCTGGGGCAAGAGGAAACTTTTTTGACCCCTGCTGAAAATCTAGCTGTGTTGATTGATACCCATAATGCGGATCATGCGACCCTCTTGCTCAGTCAGATGACCTACACCCGTGTTCCTGTTGTGACAGATGAAAAGCAGTTTGTTGGGACGATTGGGCTCAGAGATATTATGGCTTATCAGATGGAGCATGACTTGAGTCAAGAAATCATGGCGGATACGGATATCGTTCATATGACGAAAAGGAATGTAGCGGTTGTTTCGCCAGATTTTACCATTACGGAGGTCTTGCACAAGCTGGTAGATGAGTCTTTCTTACCGGTTGTGGACGCAGAGGGTATTTTCCAAGGGATTATCACGCGCAAATCTATCCTCAAGGCTGTCAATGCTCTCTTGCATGACTTTAGTAAGGAATATGAGATTCGATGCAGATGAGAGATAGGATTTCAGCCTTTTTAGAGGAAAAGCAGGGTCTGTCTGCTAATTCCAAGCAGTCCTATAAGTATGATCTGGAACAATTTTTAGACATTGTGGGCGAGCGGATTTCAGAGACAAGTCTCAAGATTTTCCAATCCCAGCTAGCCAATCTGAAAATCAGCGCCCAGAAGCGGAAGATTTCGGCCTGTAACCAATTTCTCTACTTTCTCTATCAAAAAGGAGAGGTGGACAGCTTTTATCGTTTGGAATTAGCCAAACAGGCTGAAAAGAAGATTGGAAAGCCAGAGTTGTTAGACCTAGACTCTTTTTGGCAGGAAAGCGACTATCCAGAGGGCCGTTTACTGGCGCTTCTTATCTTGGAAATAGGGCTCTTGCCGAGTGAGATTTTGGCCCTTAAGGTTGCGGATATCAATCTGGATTTTCAGGTGTTGCGAATCAGCAAGGCTTCCCAACAAAGGATTGTCACCATTCCCACAACCTTGCTTTCAGAGCTGGAACCCTTGATGGGGCAGACCTATCTTTTTGAAAGGGGAGGGAAAGCTTATTCTCGTCAGTGGGCCTTCCGTCAGCTAGAGTCCTTTGTCAAGGAGAAAGGTTTTCCAACCTTATCAGCCCAAGCCTTGCGGGAACAGTTTATTTTAAGACAAATTGAAAACAAGGTCAATTTGTACGAAATTGCAAAAAAATTAGGATTAAAAACAGTCCTGACCTTAGAAAAATATAGATAATGGATATTAAACTAAAAGATTTTGAAGGGCCTCTGGATTTGCTTTTGCACCTGGTTTCTAAGTATCAGATGGATATCTACGATGTGCCCATCACAGAAGTCATCGAGCAGTACCTAGCCTATGTCTCAACCCTGCAGGCCATGCGTCTGGAAGTGACGGGTGAGTATATGGTCATGGCCAGTCAGCTGATGCTGATTAAGAGCCGCAAGCTTCTTCCAAAGGTGGCAGAAGTGACAGACTTGGAGGATGACCTAGAGCAGGATCTTCTCTCTCAAATCGAAGAATACCGCAAGTTCAAGCTCTTGGGGGAGCACTTGGAAGCCAAGCACCAAGAACGGGCCCAGTACTATTCCAAAGCGCCGACAGAGTTGATTTACGAAGATGCGGAGCTTATGCATGACAAGACGACCATTGACCTCTTTTTGGCTTTTTCAAATATCCTAGCCAAGAAAAAAGAGGAGTTTGCTCAGAATCATACAACTATCCTGCGGGATGAGTATAAGATTGAGGACATGATGGTCATCGTGAAAGAGTCCTTGACTGGACGAGATCAATTGCGCTTGCAGGATTTGTTTAAGGAAGCCCAGAATCTCCAAGAGGTCATTACCCTCTTTTTGGCAACCCTAGAGTTAATCAAAACCCAGGAACTGATCCTCTTGCAAGAGGAGAGTTTCGGAGATATCTATCTCATGGAAAAGAAGGAAGAAAGTCAAGTAGCCCAAAGCTAAACTTGATAGAGAGGAAAGATGAGTACTTTAGCAAAAATAGAAGCGCTCTTGTTTGTAGCGGGTGAAGATGGGATTAGGATCCGTCAGTTAGCTGAACTCCTCTCTCTGCCACCGACAGGTATCCAACAGAGTTTAGAAAAATTAGTCCAGAAGTATGAAAAGGACCCAGATTCCAGTTTGGCTCTGATTGAGACAGGGGGCGCTTATAGATTGGTGACCAAGCCTCAGTTTTCAGAGGTTTTGAAGGAATACTCTAAGGCACCTATCAACCAGAGTTTATCTCGGGCTGCCCTTGAGACCTTGTCCATCATTGCCTACAAGCAACCCATCACACGGATAGAGATTGATGCTATTCGTGGAGTTAACTCGAGTGGGGCTTTGGCAAAGTTGCAGGCCTTTGACCTGATAAAGGAAGACGGGAAAAAAGAAGTGTTGGGTCGCCCCAACCTCTATGTGACTACGGATTATTTCCTGGATTACATGGGAATAAACCATTTGGAAGAATTACCAGTGATTGATGAGCTTGAGATTCAAGCCCAAGAAAGCCAATTATTTGGTGAAAGGATAGAAGAAGATGAGAATCAATAAGTATATTGCCCACGCAGGTGTGGCCAGTAGGAGAAAAGCAGAAGAGTTAATCAAGCAAGGCTTGGTGACGGTCAACGGCCAGGTGGTACGTGAACTCGCAACGACCATTAAGTCAGGTGATAAGGTCGAAGTGGAAGGCCAACCAATCTACAACGAAGAAAAGGTCTACTATCTGCTTAACAAACCGCGCGGTGTCATTTCCAGTGTGACAGATGATAAGGGGCGTAAGACGGTTGTCGACCTCTTGCCTAATGTCAAAGAGCGTATTTACCCAGTTGGACGTTTGGACTGGGATACATCAGGAGTCTTGATTTTGACCAATGACGGGGACTTTACGGATGAAATGATTCACCCTCGTAATGAGATTGACAAGGTTTATGTTGCGCGTGTTAAAGGTGTGGCCAATAAGGATAATCTCCGTCCCTTGACCCGCGGCCTTGAAATTGATGGCAAGAAAACCAAGCCAGCTGTTTATGAAATTCTCAAAGTGGACCCAGTTAAAAATCGCTCAGTAGTACAGTTGACCATCCATGAAGGGCGTAACCATCAGGTTAAAAAAATGTTTGAAGCTGTTGGTCTTCAAGTGGACAAGTTGTCGCGTACACGTTTTGGGCACCTAGACTTGACAGGCCTTCGTCCAGGTGAATCCCGTCGTCTGAATAAAAAAGAAATCAGCCAACTACACACCATGGCTGTAACCAAGAAATAATGAAACGAATCTTAATAGCGCCTGTGCGCTTTTACCAACGTTTTATCTCGCCAGCCTTTCCAGCCTCTTGTCGCTTTGAGCCGACTTGTTCCAATTACATGATTCAGGCTATTGAAAAACATGGCTTTAAGGGTGTTTTGATGGGCTTGTCTCGGATTTTACGTTGCCATCCCTGGTCGAAAACAGGTAAGGACCCCGTCCCAGACCACTTTTCTCTCAAACGCAATCAAGAAGGGAAATGAGGCTGGGTAAACAGATTTCAAAATGATAAAAACGCATCCTATCAGGTTTGAGTGAGCTTGATAGGATGCGTTTTAGAATGTCAAAATTTTACTTAAATTGAGTTTGAAACAGCTTATTTCAAAGCTTTTTGAGCGTCTTCAATCATGAGTTTAGTTGATTCAAGACCGCCACCACTTAGATACCAGAGATCTGGTGTTAGTTGGATAATCTTGCCATTTTTAGCAGCAGGAGTTTCAGCGATGAGGGCATTTTCTAGGACACCATCGTTGCTAGAGTTGTCACCACCGATGGCAAGGGTACGGTTGATGACAAAAAGGATGTCAGGATTGATTTCTTTGACACTTTCAAAGCTGACTTCTTGTCCGTGGCGAGAGTCTTCAAATTGAGTGTCAGTTGGCTTGAATTTCAAGGTTTGGTACAAGAAAGAGAAACGAGATTGGGCACCAAAGGCTGCCATTTTTCCCTCGTTGAGGAGGATGGCAAGGGCTTTTTTGTCAGAACTTTCATTTTTAGTTGCGACTTCTTGAATGCTCTTGTCAAGCTTGGCCAATTCTTCCTTGGCTTTCTGTGTACCTGTTTCGCTGAAGGCGCTTGCTAGGGATTCGATATTAGTCTTGGTAGAAGTCCAGTAGTCATCTTTGCCTGCTTGGAAGAGAACAGTCGGAGCGATTTCGTTGAACTTATCTACGAATTTTTGGGTACGTGGTGAAGCGATAATTAGGTCTGGTTCAAGAGCAGCAAGGGCTTCTAGGTCTGGCTCAACCATAGAACCAACATTTTTAACTTTTCCAGCTAGGTCTTTAAGATAAGTCGGAACAGTTTTTGTAGGCATTCCGACGATATTCTTTTCAAAACCTAAAGCGCGAATAGTATCCGCAGCACCGAGGTCAAAGGTCACAATCTTTTCAGGGACTTTTGAAAGTGTGACTACACCTAGTGAACTTTTAATGGTTACCTCTGTTGGAGCAGAGCTACTTGACTCCGTCTGACTAGTGCTTGAGTTTGTACTACATGCACCAAGCAAGAGCAAGAAGCTGGCCACTAGGGCAGTGAGATAAAATTTAAGGGATGTTTTCATAATTTCTCCTTTTTAAAATGTGATAACGATGTAGGGAGTCTATTAGCTAGGTTTGTTAGCTAATAGACCGAGGGTTTTCTAGCTTGAGTTTCTATGTTACTAGTTATAGATACAGATCTTTTTGCCATTGATATCCGCCAGCGTGATGGGAATCTCATAGAGTTGACTGAGCAGGTCAGCCTGCATGATTTGATCGGTTCTTCCCTTGCTAAAGACTCGACCGTCCTTGAAGGCAACAATTTCATCCGCATATTGACTGGCCATGTTGATATCGTGGAGGACGATGATAATGGTTTTGCCGAGTTCTTCCACCAGTCGTCGAAGAATCTGCATCATGCTGACGCTTTGCTTGATATCAAGATTGTTAAGCGGTTCGTCTAGTAAGATAAAATCTGTATCCTGGGCTAGGACCATAGCGATAAAGACACGTTGCAGCTGTCCACCAGACAGGCTATCGATGTAGCGGTCTTTTAAGTTGGTCAGTTCCAGATAGTCCAGAGTTTCTCGGATTTTTTCCCAGTCTTCTGCCTTCAGTCGACCACGGCTGTAGGGAAAACGTCCAAAACTGACCAGTTCTTCAACGGTTAATTTGGCTTGATAATTAATCTTCTGCTTTAGGATAGTCAGTTCTTTGGCTAGTTCTTGCGAATTCCAACTCTCGATTTCACGGCCTTTGATACTGAGAATTCCCTGATCCTTCTTTGTCAGTCTGCTCATGATGGAGAGGATAGTCGATTTTCCAGCACCATTTGGACCAATGAAGGCTGTTAGTTTCTGAGGACTGATTTCAAGAGAAATACCTTGCAGAATATCCTGTTTTTGAATGGATTTGTCAATGTTTTCCAGTTTCACCGACGTGACCTCCTGTATAGTAAGATAAAGAATAAGAGACCTCCAACGCTCTCAATAATCATACTGATACGAATTTCCAAAGCAAAGACTCGTTCGATAAGGGCTTGCCCCAAGGTCAAACTAATAAATCCAATCAGAATGGCTACGATAAAGAGCAACTTATGCCGATAATCTTTGACGATTAGGTAGGTAAGATTGGCCAGCATAAAGCCGAAGAAGGCCATAGGCCCTACCAAGGCAGTGGCCGTTGAGGTCAAAAGCACGATGCCCCAGAGGAGTTCTCTCTGTTCTTTTTCAACATCGAGTCCCAATATCTGAGCTGTTTCTCTTTGCAGGTGCAAGACATCCAGAATGACTGCTTTTCGAAAGAAAAAGATTGTCAAAGCAAGGATAATCAGAGAACCGATGGCTAGGATAGAAGTGTTGAGATGTTGAAAGGAGGCAAAGAGACTATTCTGCAGTTTATCGTATTCATTTGGATCCATCAGGACCTGAAGGAAGGTACTGATATTTCGAAAGAGACTTCTGAGCGCTAGACAGATCAGCAGAATGAAGATTAGGTCTTGCTTCATCAGTGTCTTCAAGTAGCCTTGTAAGGCGAGAAAGAAGAGGGATTGGAGCAGAAGCAAGACTAGAAATTCTAAGATAGGAGACTTCCCAAGTTGAAGAAATTTGCTTTCAAAAACCAGTAGTAGGGTTTGTAGCAAGACATAGAAGGATTCAATTCCTAAAATACTAGGTGTCAGGAAGCGATTTTCCGTCAGGGTTTGAAAACTAATGGTTGAAATCCCTGTCGCGATGGCTACCAAGAGATAAACGATGATTTTTTGGGAACGCAACTTCCAGGCAAAGGTAGACAGCTGGGTGATGGGCCAAAAGTAGAGAAGACAAGCTCCGATGGCTAGAATAATGAGAAGGCAGAAGAGCTTGGTATGTTTGCTTTTAGACTGCATCTTTTCGTCCCCCTCTCCAAAGAAGTAGGATAAAAACGAGGCTACCGATGATTCCTAGAAGGAGACTGACAGATAGCTCATAGGGCCGAATCAGAACTCGAGAGAGGATATCGCAGGCCAAAACCAGATTGGCACCGACCAGTACGACCATGAGTTTGGTTTGACTCAGATTATCTCCATAGCGCTTGCGAACAAGATTGGGAACGATGACCCCGAGAAATGGTAAGCCACCCACGGTAATCATGGTGACGCTTGTCGTTAGCGCAACCAGAAAGAGGGCCAGTTTTTCAAGTAGGGAGTAAGAAATCCCCAAACTCTCACTGGTTTCCTTACCCAGATTCATGATGGTAAAGGTTTGGGACAATTTCCAAACGGCAATCAGGATAATGAGACCTAAGAAGAGCCACTCATACTGATGGGTCTGAATCATGGAAAAGGACCCCTGGGTCCAAGCAGTCATACTCTGAACCAGATTGAAACGATAGGCGATAACTTCTGTCACAGAACCGATAATCCCACTATAAATGATCCCAATCAAGGGCAACATCCACCTTTCCTTTACGGTGAAAATAGTCATAAAGGCCAGAAAGAAGAGGGTAAATAAGATGGATGAAACAAAAGCAAAGAGCATCTTTTGGGTCAGACTAGCCGATGGAAAGACAAAGAGGCTCAGTACCATTCCTAGTTTGGCGGCTTCAGTGGTCCCAACTGTACTCGGAGCAGCAAACTGATTTTGAGTGATGGTCTGCATGAGAAGGCCTGCCATACTCATACTAGAGGCTGTCAGGAGAATACTAATCGTCCTTGGAAGACGGGACTCTTGAAAGAGAAGCCAAGTTTCATGATCCAGAGCAAAGAGTTTTCCCCATGAAAAATCACTGGTCCCAATGCTAATAGAGAGAAAGACTAGGAGTAGAAGTAAGCCAATTAAATAATGAGAAAGTTTCATACCCAGACCTTTCATGTAGATTTGGTATCGAAAGATACCCGTGGATATTACTGTAACACGATTTCTTTAATCTGTCAACAAATTTTCTGACAATTTAATGAATAAAACAAGGAGAAAGCACTAGGACTTTCTCCTCTGTTTTTCTATTCCAAAATGTTTTTACCCTCTTTCACACGCCAGTGATAATCTGATAAAATAATATCTTCGAGGGAGTAGCTAGCCTTCCAATCAAGATATTGTTTAGCTTTTGATGCATCTGCTAGGACGCTAGCTGGGTCACCAGCACGACGCGCAACAATCTCGTGTGGAATTTTTTGATCCAGCAATTCTTCAGCAGTTTTAAAGATTTCTTTGACAGTATAGCCTTTTTCAGTTCCTAAGTTAAAGATTTGAGAAGAACTGTTTTCTTGAAAGAGGTAATTCATCCCTTTAACGTGGGCTTGTGCAAGGTCTAAGACATGAATGTAATCCCGAATACATGAACCGTCACGTGTATCGTAGTCATCTCCAAATATTTTTAGACTCTCATTTTGACCCAATGCGGTCTTGTTGATGTTGGGAATGATGTGAGTTGGATTTTTCACACGCAGACCGTTTGAAGCATCCATTTCAGCCCCAGCTACATTAAAGTAACGGAAAATGACATATTTCCAATCGTAGCGATTGGCCATCCAGTAAATCATTCGTTCACCCATCAGTTTTGTTTCTGCATAAGGGTTGACAGGGTCGAGCAGGGTATCTTCAGTCGCTGGCTTGTCAATACAGTTATTACCATAGAGAGAAGCAGTTGAAGAGAACATGATTTTTTGAATGCCAACTTCAGATAGGACTTTGAGAACTTGATTCATACCAGCAACATTGGCAGTGAAGTATTTGCTTGGGTTTTCAATACTTTCGCTCACAACAATTTCACCTGCACAATGCAGAACAGCATCAATTTGATTTTCTTCTAAGTAAGCTTTTAGGGCACTAGCATCATAAACATCCAGTTGTTTAAAGCTAGCACGACTATCCACAGCCGAACGATTTCCTGTAGAGAGATTATCGAGGACATGCACCTGATAGCCAGCATTTAAAAGAGCTTTAACGGTATGGGAGCCAATATAGCCAGCTCCACCTGTAACAAGAATTGTTTTGGTCATGATTTTTTCCTTTTCCTAGTTTTGTACTATTTTAAAGAAAGAGCAAGTAAAAGTCAACTATTTTCTGTAAATTTCATGAAAAACTGAACAAACATAGCATTGAATTGTTTTTTTGTTTGGAAATTAAGGTTTTGGTTGGTCTTGGAATAGTTCTTAGATTTCACCTCACATGCAGAGAATACGATTTTTTCTAAGACACAGTAAGACTAAGATACTAATTTAGAAATCCACCTTCCCGCTATCCTTCTCCTATAAAAAGTGATAAAATGGATGAAAGAAAGAAGGAACTGAAATGACAACATTATTTTCAAAAATCAAAGAAGTAACAGAACTTGCTGCGATCTCAGGTCATGAAGCGCCTGTCCGTGCTTATCTTCGTGAAAAATTGACACCGCATGTGGATGAAGTCGTAACAGATGGCTTGGGTGGTATTTTCGGGATCAAGCATTCAGAAGCTGCAGATGCGCCGCGCGTCTTGGTTGCTTCTCACATGGATGAAGTTGGTTTTATGGTCAGCGAAATCAAGCCAGACGGTACCTTCCGTGTGGTTGAAATCGGTGGTTGGAATCCTATGGTAGTCAGCAGCCAACGTTTCAAACTCTTGACTCGTGATGGTCGTGAAATTCCAGTGATTTCAGGCTCTGTTCCTCCACATTTGACTCGTGGAAAGGGTGGACCAACCATGCCAGCCATTGCCGATATCGTTTTTGATGGTGGTTTTGCGGACAAGGCTGAGGCAGAAAGCTTTGGCATCCGTCCTGGTGACACCATTGTCCCTGATAGCTCTGCTATCTTGACAGCCAATGAAAAAAATATCATCTCAAAAGCTTGGGATAACCGCTACGGTGTCCTCATGGTAAGCGAGCTAGCTGAAGCTTTATCAGGTCAAAAACTCGGAAATGAACTCTATCTTGGTTCTAACGTCCAAGAAGAGGTTGGTCTCCGTGGTGCTCATACTTCCACAACCAAGTTTGACCCAGAAGTCTTCTTAGCAGTTGATTGCTCACCAGCAGGTGATGTCTACGGTGGTCAAGGAAGAATCGGAGATGGAACCTTGATTCGTTTCTACGACCCAGGTCACTTGCTTCTCCCAGGAATGAAGGATTTCCTTTTGACAACGGCTGAAGAAGCTGGTATCAAGTACCAATACTACTGTGGTAAAGGCGGAACAGACGCTGGTGCAGCTCATTTGAAAAATGGTGGTGTCCCATCTACAACTATCGGTGTCTGTGCCCGTTATATCCATTCTCACCAAACCCTCTACGCTATGGATGACTTCCTAGAAGCTCAAGCATTCTTGCAAGCCTTGGTGAAAAAATTGGATCGTTCAACGGTTGATTTGATTAAAAATTATTAAACCATAAGGGAGGTGGATGGGATGGTAGAACCAAACCTAGAAAGCCTTATAAAAGATCTTTACAATCATGCTCGACATGATTTGAGTGAAGATTTAGTTGCTGCTCTCCTAGAGACTGCTAAAAAACTGCCTGCTACAAATGAGCAATTGCTGGCAGTCCGTCTCTCAGGACTGGTCAATCGTGAATTGCTCAAGAATCCTAGACATCCAGCACCTGAGTTGCTCAATTTGGCTCGCTTTATCAAAAGAGAAGAAGCCAAGTACAGAGGAACTGCAGCATCTGCGCTTATGTACGGAGAACTCTTTAAAATGCTTTGATTCCATTGTGAATCAAAGCATTTTTTTATGTGTAGGAAAAGCTATTCTTGATTAGGAGAAGAAAAAGCCATCCCATTTAGACTCTTCGAAAATCTCTTCAAACCACGTCAACGTCGCCTTGCCGTACTCAAGTACAGTCTGTGGCTAGTTTCCTAGTTTGCTCTTTGATTTTCATTGAGTATTAGGATAGCTTCTTGGTTCTTAGATTTGTTCAGCAATGACCTTTTCAGCTAAATTCATAGCGTGGTCAGATACACGAGTGTAGTGGGAAACAATGTCGATAAAGTTGACCCCAGCTTGTGTTGAACACTCGCCCTTGTTGAGGCGTTTGATGTGGGTCTTTCTGAGAACACGTTCCATATTGTTGATTTCTTTATGGCGTTCAATCAGACTTTGCGCTTTTTCAATGTCATTGTTTTCCACGCTATCAAGGGCATCTTTGATAAAACCAGTAGTCTTTTGATAGATATCAGCCAATTCCTGCAAAGCAGCTTCAGAGAACTCAACATTTTTACGTTGAAGGTAGTCAGTCAAATTGATTAGCGCTTCTGCGTGGTCCCCAATCCGTTCCAAATCACGGGATGAATCAAGGATATTGGTGAGCACTTCACTTTCTTTCTGGCTAAGGGCTTCACTTGAAAGAGTAATAAGGTAACGAGTCAATTTTTCATCAATGGTATTGATGGCTTCTTCTGTCTTGTGGCCTTTTTCAGCAACCTTTTCATTGAGGTCAATGATGTAGTTGTATGAAAGGTCGAAGGCTTTAGAAGCATAATTTCCTAAGTGAAGGAGTTCTTTTTTCGCATTTCCGAGAGCGATTGATGGAGCTTGTTTGATCAAATGCTCATCAAGATAAAGTGGCTCGTACTTGACAACTTCGTCTTCACCAGGGATGAGCTTGGTTACAAAGTAAGCCAAGGCTCCGATGAATGGAAATTGTACAATGGTATTACTTACGTTAAAGGCACCGTGCGAGAAGGCGATGGTCATCTCAGGTGAGAGGTGAAGGAGTGCTTGGAAGTACTCAATCATAGACGTAAAGGGGCCTAATAAGATTAAGCAAAGAACAGTTCCTAATACGTTAAAGGTGACGTGAGTTGCAGCAACTCGTTTCGCAGAGACATTGGCTCCAGCTGCCGCGATGATAACGGTTAAGGTTGTCCCGATATTATCCCCGAAGAGAACTGGTAGCGAACCTTTAAGGTCAAGGAATCCGCCTGCATAGAGACCTTGCAAAATCCCGATTGTCGCAGAAGAAGCCTGAATGAGAACGGTAATCACCGCACCAGCAAAAACTCCCAACACAGGATTTTGTCCCAAGGTTACCATATATTCCTTGAATTGTGGTAAATCTTTAAGAGGGCTCATACCGGCACTGATGAGGTTGAGGGCGTAGAAGATTCCCCCCACACCAAACAGGATGCGCCCGATATTGTTTGCTGTTCTGTTTTTTGTAAAGAAGAGGAACATGGTTCCAAGGAAAATCAGGGGTAAAGCATACTCGCCAAGTTTGAAACCGATGATAAAGGAAGTAACGGTGGTTCCGATGTTGGCTCCCATGATAATTCCGATAGCCTGTCTAAGAGTGAGCAGACTAGCGCTGACCAGTCCAACCGTGATAACTGTCACTCCTGTACTTGACTGAATCAGGGCAGTCACGACAATCCCTACTAGAACACCTAAAAAGGGATTGCTAGTGTACTTGTCAATGTAAAAACGAAGGCGATCTCCAGCAGCTTGTTGCAAACCGTCTCCCATGGTCTTGATACTATATAAGAATAGTCCTAGACCACCTAAAAAGTGAAATAAAATTTCCTGCCAATTAATGGACATTTCTTTTTCCTCCGAAAAATAATAACGGAATTTCTCCTATTCTATTTTAAAGGATAAAAGTAAATCTAACAAGTGTTAAGCTAAGATTTTAGAAAGAAAATTCGTGAGAAAAAGTAAAAATAATAGACTCTAGCATGTCACAAAGATTAAATATCGAAAAATCTTGTGAAATCTTTCCTTATATTTCCAAAGTGTGATATAATAGTTTCGAATAAAATAAATAAAGGGGTTTTTGTAACATGGCAAAACTTACTGTTAAAGACGTTGACTTGAAAGGTAAAAAAGTCCTCGTTCGTGTTGACTTCAACGTACCATTGAAAGATGGCGTAATCACTAACGACAACCGTATCACAGCAGCTCTTCCAACTATTAAGTACATCATCGAACAAGGTGGACGTGCAATTCTTTTCTCTCACCTTGGACGTGTGAAAGAAGAAGCTGATAAAGCTGGTAAATCACTTGCTCCTGTAGCGGCAGACTTGGCAGCAAAACTTGGTCAAGATGTTGTTTTCCCAGGTGTAACTCGTGGTGCTGAATTGGAAGCAGCTATTAACGCTCTTGAAGATGGACAAGTTCTTTTGGTTGAAAACACTCGTTACGAAGATGTTGACGGCAAAAAAGAATCTAAAAACGATCCTGAACTTGGTAAATACTGGGCATCACTTGGAGATGGCATCTTCGTAAACGATGCATTCGGTACAGCTCACCGTGCACACGCATCTAACGTTGGTATCTCAGCAAACGTTGAAAAAGCAGTTGCTGGTTTCCTTCTTGAAAACGAAATTGCCTACATCCAAGAAGCAGTTGAAACTCCAGAACGTCCATTCGTGGCTATCCTTGGTGGTTCAAAAGTTTCAGACAAGATCGGTGTTATCGAAAACTTGCTTGAAAAAGCTGATAAAGTTCTTATCGGTGGTGGTATGACTTACACATTCTACAAAGCACAAGGTATCGAAATCGGTAACTCACTTGTAGAAGAAGACAAATTGGATGTTGCCAAAGCTCTTCTTGAAAAAGCAAACGGTAAATTGATCTTGCCAGTTGATTCTAAAGAAGCTAACGCATTTGCGGGTTACACTGAAGTGCGTGACACTGAAGGTGAAGCAGTTTCTGAAGGCTTCCTTGGTCTTGACATCGGTCCAAAATCTATCGCTAAATTTGATGAAGCTTTGACTGGTGCCAAAACAGTTGTATGGAACGGACCTATGGGTGTATTTGAAAACCCAGACTTCCAAGCTGGTACAATCGGTGTGATGGACGCTATCGTGAAACAACCAGGCGTGAAATCAATCATCGGTGGTGGTGACTCAGCTGCCGCAGCAATCAACCTTGGACGTGCA
Source organism: bacterium (assembly GCA_905221505.1). Classification (GTDB taxonomy): domain Bacteria; phylum Bacillota; class Bacilli; order Lactobacillales; family Streptococcaceae; genus Streptococcus. Next base: position 62,499 of record CAJNDL010000002.1, on the reverse strand, counting down.
GACAAGTTCTCATGGATCTCTACTGGTGGTGGAGCATCAATGGAACTTCTTGAAGGTAAAGTTCTTCCAGGACTTGCAGCCTTGACAGAAAAATAAGATTTCATAAATAAATTAAAGAAGAGGGGAATGAAAGTTCCTCTTTTCTTTTACTTGAAATAAAAACGCTTCCTCTCAACTATTGTTCATAAAATCACCCAAATTATGATAAAATGGAAATAGAAAGTTGAGATTATGAGTTATTTTAAAAAATATAAATTCGATAAATCCCAGTTCAAACTTGGTATGCGAACCTTTAAAACAGGTATTGCTGTTTTTCTAGTTCTCTTGATTTTTGGCTTTTTTGGCTGGAAAGGTCTTCAAATCGGTGCTTTGACAGCCGTGTTTAGCCTGAGGGAGAGTTTTGATAAGAGTGTCCATTTTGGGACTTCGCGTATTTTAGGAAATAGTATCGGTGGCCTCTATGCCCTCCTCTTCTTCCTATTAAATACCTTTTTCCACGAGGCTTTTTGGGTGACCTTGGTTGTTGTTCCCATCTGCACCATGTTAACCATTATGACAAACGTAGCCATGAATAACAAAGCAGGGGTTATTGGTGGTGTAGCGGCTATGTTAATCATTACCCTATCGATTCCGAGTGGTGAAACAATTTTGTACGTGTTTGCGCGTGTATCAGAAACTTTCATGGGAGTTTTTGTCGCAATTCTCGTAAATTACGATATTGATCGCATTCGGCTCTTTTTAGAGAAAAAAGAAAAATAATGTTACATTTTATAACATTATCAATTGACGTTTGTCTTTTTTTAGACTATAATAGACAGAAAGAAGGAAATTGTAAATGAAGGAAAAAGAATTTCGCCGAAATATGGCTGTTTTTCCTATCGGCAGTGTTATGAAGTTGACCGATCTATCGGCGCGTCAGATTCGTTATTATGAAGATCAAGAGTTGATTAAACCTGATCGAAACGAAGGAAATCGTCGCATGTATTCCTTGAATGACATGGATCGTCTGCTTGAAATCAAAGATTATATCTCTGAAGGTTATAATATCGCTGCCATTAAGAAAAAATATGCTGAACGTGAAGCGAAATCTAAGAAAGCGGTGAGTCAGACTGAGGTGCGTCGAGCACTTCACAATGAACTCCTCCAACAGGGTCGCTTTGCTTCAGTACGGTCACCTTTTGGTCGCGGTTAGGTAACCGCAAGTAGTCATACATTAAGGAGAAAACTCATGCCAATCACAGCTGCAGATATTCGTCGTGAAGTCAAGGAAAAAAATGTTACCTTTATTCGTCTTATGTTCTCAGATATTTTGGGAACCATGAAAAACGTCGAAATTCCTGCTACAGATGAACAGTTAGATAAAGTCTTGTCAAACAAGGCGATGTTTGATGGATCTTCTATTGAAGGTTTTGTACGTATCAATGAGTCAGATATGTACTTGTACCCTGACTTGGATACATGGACAGTCTTCCCTTGGGGAGATGAAAATGGAAGTGTTGCAGGTTTGATCTGTGATGTCTATACAACAGAAGGTGAACCATTTGCAGGTGACCCTCGTGGCAATTTGAAACGAGCTCTTCGTCACATGGAAGAAGTAGGATTCAAATCTTTCAACCTTGGTCCAGAGCCAGAATTCTTCCTATTTAAGTTGGATGAAAATGGTGACCCAACACTTGAAGTAAATGACAAGGGTGGCTACTTTGATTTGGCGCCTACTGACCTTGCGGACAATACACGTCGTGAGATTGTAAATGTCTTGACCAAAATGGGATTTGAAGTAGAAGCCAGTCACCACGAGGTTGCTGTTGGACAGCATGAGATTGACTTTAAGTATGATGAAGTCCTCCGTGCTTGTGATAAGATTCAAATCTTTAAACTTGTTGTTAAAACTATTGCTCGCAAACACGGACTTTACGCAACCTTTATGGCGAAACCAAAATTTGGTATTGCCGGATCAGGTATGCACTGTAATATGTCCTTGTTTGATGCAGAAGGAAATAATGCCTTCTTTGATCCAAATGATCCAAAAGGAATGCAGTTGTCTGAAACGGCCTACCATTTCCTTGGTGGTTTGATCAAACATGCCTACAACTATACTGCTATCATGAACCCAACGGTTAACTCATACAAACGTTTGGTTCCAGGTTATGAAGCGCCTGTTTACATTGCTTGGGCTGGTCGTAACCGTTCTCCACTTGTGCGCGTGCCTGCTTCACGCGGTATGGGAACTCGTCTTGAGTTGCGTTCAGTGGATCCAATGGCCAACCCATACATCGCTATGGCGGTTCTATTGGAAGTTGGTTTGCATGGTATTGAAAATAAAATCGAAGCACCAGCTCCTATCGAAGAAAATATCTACATCATGACAGCTGAAGAGCGTAAGGAAGCTGGTATTACAGACCTTCCATCAACTCTTCACAACGCTTTGAAAGCTTTGACAGAAGATGAAGTTGTCAGAGCGGCTCTTGGAGAACATATCTATACTAGCTTCCTTGAAGCCAAACGAATCGAATGGGCAAGTTATGCAACCTTCGTTTCACAATGGGAAATTGATAATTATTTAGACCTTTACTAATATAGAGGAAAGATTACCTGAAGGTGATCTTTTTTTCTAGGTCTTCAGACTGATTTTTAGCACTCTTGGTAAAAGAGTGCTAATTTTTTGAGTTTTTGTCTTGACATTCTCTTCTAAGGGTGTATAATAGAATCATGAGTTAGCACTTGGATGTATCGAGTGCTAATTGATCAGACAGAGAGGAGTGATGAGATGGTTACAGAGCGTCAGCAGGATATTTTAAATCTAATTATTGACATCTTTACCAAAACGCACGAACCTGTCGGATCCAAAGCTTTGCAAGAGTCTATTAACTCTAGCAGTGCAACCATTCGTAATGACATGGCGGCTCTAGAAAAGCAAGGTTTGCTTGAGAAGGCTCATACTTCAAGTGGTCGGATGCCAAGTGTTGCTGGTTTTCAGTACTATGTGAAACACTCACTGGATTTTGACCGACTGGCTGAAAATGAGGTTTATGAGATTGTCAAAGCCTTTGATCAGGAATTCTTCAAATTGGAGGATATTCTGCAAGAGGCTGCTAATCTACTCACGGACTTGAGTGGCTGTACGGTAGTGGCGCTGGATGTTGAGCCGAGCAGGCAACGTCTGACAGCCTTTGATATCGTTGTTTTAGGGCAACATACAGCTTTAGCAGTATTCACCCTAGACGAGTCTCGAACGGTTACCAGTCAGTTTCTAATTCCAAGGAACTTCTTGCAGGAAGATTTACTGAAACTGAAGGCAATCATTCAGGAACGTTTCCTCGGTCACACTGTTCTAGATATCCACTACAAGATTCGGACGGAGATTCCGCAGATTATCCAGCGTTACTTTACAACAACGGATAATGTCATGGATCTCTTTGAACACATCTTTAAGGAAATGTTCAACGAAAACATTGTGGTGGCAGGCAAGGTCAATCTCTTGAATTTTGCCAATCTGGCAGCCTATCAGTTCTTTGATCAACCGCAAAAGGTTGCCTTGGAGATTCGTGAAGGGCTGCATGAAGATCAGATGCAAAATGTCCGAGTTGCGGACAGTCAAGAGTCCTGTCTAGCAGACCTAGCGGTGATTAGTAGCAAGTTCCTCATTCCTTATCGGGGAGTTGGAATTCTAGCCATTATCGGTCCGGTCAATCTGGATTACCAACAGCTAATCAACCAAGTCAATGTAGTCAATCGTGTTTTGACCATGAAGTTGACAGATTTTTACCGCTACCTCAGCAGTAATCATTACGAAGTACATTAAGATTGAAATCATTAAAGGAGGCGAAAATGGCCCAAGATATAAAAAATGAAGAAGTAGAAGAAGTTCAAGAAGAGGAAGTTGTGGAAACAGCTGAAGAAACAACTTCTGAGAAGTCTGAGTTGGACTTGGCAAATGAACGTGCAGATGAGTTCGAAAACAAATATCTTCGCGCTCATGCAGAAATGCAAAATATCCAACGCCGTGCCAATGAAGAGCGTCAAAACTTGCAACGTTATCGTAGTCAGGACTTGGCAAAAGCAATTCTCCCTTCTTTGGATAACCTAGAGCGTGCACTCGCAGTTGAAGGTTTGACAGATGATGTCAAAAAAGGATTGGAGATGGTGCAAGAAAGCTTGATTCACGCTTTGAAAGAAGAAGGAATCGAAGAAATCGCAGCTGATGGTGAATTTGACCATAACTACCATATGGCCATCCAAACTCTCCCAGCAGACGATGAACACCCAGCAGATACCATCGCCCAAGTCTTCCAAAAAGGCTACAAACTCCATGACCGCATCCTACGCCCAGCAATGGTAGTGGTCTACAATTAGGCAATTCTGACGGTTGCAGCATACATAATAGAAAACTTGTCCGAAACGACAATAAACTATGAAAGAAAGATAAAAAGCAAGCCGGAGGCTTGCAAGGAAGATATTTCCAGCCGTGGTGAAAGTTTCAGTAGCTTCTGCTACTGAAACAGGGGATTTTTGAGACAATAGGCTCAAAAATAAGTGATGAAATCCCGAAGGGAGTTGCTCACGTCCCCACCACTTAAGGGGAATATCAAAAAATCAAAATTCGAATTAAAATTTAAGGAGAAAAACACATGTCTAAAATTATCGGTATTGACTTAGGTACAACAAACTCAGCAGTTGCAGTTCTTGAAGGAACTGAAAGCAAAATCATCGCAAACCCAGAAGGAAACCGCACAACTCCATCTGTAGTATCATTCAAAAACGGCGAAATCATCGTTGGTGATGCTGCGAAACGTCAAGCGGTCACAAACCCAGATACAGTCATCTCTATCAAATCTAAGATGGGAACTTCTGAAAAAGTTTCTGCAAATGGTAAAGAATACACTCCACAAGAAATCTCAGCTATGATCCTTCAATACTTGAAAGGCTACGCTGAAGACTACCTTGGTGAAAAGGTAACCAAAGCAGTTATCACAGTTCCAGCTTACTTCAACGACGCTCAACGTCAAGCAACAAAAGACGCTGGTAAAATCGCTGGTCTTGAAGTAGAACGTATCGTCAACGAACCAACTGCAGCAGCCCTTGCTTACGGTTTGGATAAGACTGACAAAGAAGAAAAAATCTTGGTATTCGACCTTGGTGGTGGTACATTCGACGTATCTATCCTTGAATTGGGTGACGGTGTCTTTGACGTATTGTCAACTGCAGGGGACAACAAACTAGGTGGTGACGACTTTGACCAAAAAATCATCGACCACTTGGTAGCAGAATTCAAGAAAGAAAACGGTATCGACTTGTCTACTGACAAGATGGCAATGCAACGTTTGAAAGATGCAGCTGAAAAAGCTAAGAAAGACCTTTCTGGTGTAACTTCAACACAAATCAGCTTGCCGTTTATCACTGCTGGTGAAGCTGGACCTCTTCACTTGGAAATGACTTTGACTCGTGCGAAATTTGATGATTTGACTCGTGACCTTGTTGAACGTACAAAAGTTCCAGTTCGTCAAGCCCTTTCAGATGCAGGTTTGAGCTTGTCAGAAATCGACGAAGTTATCCTTGTTGGTGGTTCAACTCGTATCCCAGCCGTTGTAGAAGCTGTTAAGGCTGAAACTGGTAAAGAACCAAACAAATCAGTAAACCCTGACGAAGTTGTTGCTATGGGTGCTGCTATCCAAGGTGGTGTGATTACTGGTGATGTCAAAGACGTTGTCCTTCTTGACGTAACACCATTGTCACTTGGTATCGAAACAATGGGTGGAGTCTTCACAAAACTTATCGATCGCAACACTACTATTCCAACATCTAAATCACAAGTCTTCTCAACAGCAGCAGACAACCAACCAGCCGTTGATATCCACGTTCTTCAAGGTGAACGCCCAATGGCAGCAGATAACAAGACTCTTGGACGCTTCCAATTGACTGACATCCCAGCTGCACCTCGTGGTATCCCACAAATCGAAGTAACTTTCGACATTGACAAGAACGGTATCGTATCTGTTAAGGCAAAAGACCTTGGAACTCAAAAAGAACAAACGATTGTTATTCAATCGAACTCTGGTTTGACTGACGAAGAAATCGATCGCATGATGAAAGATGCAGAAGCTAACGCTGAAGCAGATAAGAAACGTAAAGAAGAAGTTGACCTTCGTAACGAAGTAGACCAAGCAATCTTTGCGACTGAAAAGACAATCAAAGAAACTGAAGGCAAAGGCTTTGACGCAGAACGTGATGCTGCCCAAGCTGCCCTTGATGACCTTAAAAAAGCTCAAGAAGACAACAACTTGGACGATATGAAAGCAAAACTTGAAGCATTGAACGAAAAAGCTCAAGGACTTGCTGTAAAACTCTACGAACAAGCCGCTGCAGCGCAACAAGCTCAAGCAGGAGCAGAAGGCGCGCAAGCAACAGGAAACGCAGGCGATGACGTCGTAGACGGAGAGTTTACTGAAAAGTAAACTATAAATCAGGAGGATTTAATGAAAGTTGATGAATTAATTGCCAAACTTGAGAAAAACGGTTTAGAAATCTACCGTAAGAATAATGAACAACAAATTTCGTTGTATTATTTGGATGATATCGTTGGTAATAAATTTTTAGAAATCCATTATAGTCAAGATGATGAAATTACAAGAGTAAAATTTCATACAGATACAGTCTTTCCAACATATTTAGCATGTGTCGAGGAAAACTCAGGTGATGACGATTATTCTATAACACGACAAGTAAGGGCTGAGAATTACAGTGATGAAGACATTATTATGATTTCAGTTGCTAGCTATGACGCAGTAGAGAAAAAGTATCAGTTGAAGTATAAAAAATAAAAGAGTCATTTCAATTTAAATGGTTTAATTAATACAAATTGGAAATCCAGAGGTTGCAACCCAGCCTCTGTTTTTCGATAAAAAGGGACTAAACCTGATTTATTTGGGTTTTGTCTCATCAATATAAAAGAAAGTAATTGAATCCGACCTAGATTGAGGATTCGTTCCGTAATATTAACAGAAAGGAACAAGGGTGTTCGAGTAACTGAACACGGGCTACGGACTGTGCCAAAAAGATAGTTTTTCTAGGACGCAAGCGTCCGTCGTCAAAACTCCTTTTTTGGCTGTGTCCGTTTGACGCCCTTTGTATCTTGAATTATGAACAATACTGAATTTTATGATCGTCTGGGGGTGTCAAAAAACGCTTCGGCAGACGAGATCAAAAAAGCTTATCGTAAGCTTTCCAAAAAATATCACCCAGATATCAACAAGGAGCCTGGTGCTGAGGAAAAGTACAAGGAAGTCCAGGAAGCCTATGAGACTTTGAGTGACGACCAAAAACGGGCTGCCTATGACCAATATGGTGCTGCAGGCGCCAATGGTGGATTTGGAGGCTTCGGTGGTGGAGCTGGCGGTTTCAACGGAGCAGGTGGTTTCGGTGGTTTTGAGGACATCTTCTCAAGTTTTTTCGGCGGAGGCGGTGCTTCGCGCAATCCAAACGCTCCTCGCCAAGGGGATGACCTCCAGTATCGTGTGAATTTGACATTTGAAGAAGCTATTTTCGGTACAGAGAAGGAAGTTAAGTACAACCGAGAAGCTGGATGTCGTACATGTAATGGCTCTGGTGCTAAGCCAGGAACAAGTCCAGTCACTTGTGGACGCTGTCATGGTGCTGGTGTCATTAACGTCGATACGCAGACTCCTCTTGGTATGATGCGTCGCCAAGTAACCTGTGATGTCTGTCATGGTCGCGGAAAAGAAATCAAAGATCCATGTACAACTTGTCACGGTACAGGTCATGAAAAACAAGCTCATAGCGTACATGTGAAAATCCCTGCTGGTGTGGAAACTGGTCAACAAATTCGCCTAGCTGGTCAAGGTGAAGCAGGCTTTAACGGTGGACCCTATGGTGACTTGTATGTAGTAGTTTCTGTGGAAGCTAGCGACAAGTTTGAACGTGAAGGAACCACTATCTTCTACAATCTAAACCTCAACTTTGTCCAAGTGGCTCTTGGTGATACAGTAGATATCCCAACTGTTCACGGTGATGTTGAATTGGTTATTCCAGAGGGAACTCAGACTGGTAAGAAATTCCGCCTACGTGGCAAAGGAGCTCCGAGTCTTCGTGGTGGTGCAGTTGGTGACCAATACGTTACCGTCAATGTCGTGACTCCGACAGGATTGAACGATCGCCAAAAAGCAGCCTTGAAAGAATTCGCAGCTGCAGGTGACTTAAAAGTCAATCCAAAGAAAAAAGGTTTCTTTGATCATATAAAAGATGCCTTTGATGGAGAATAAAGTAAAAAGAGCCACTCGGCTCTTTTTGTTTATAGATTTTTTAAGACTTTCCTTAAGTAATGACGGACGGTAGCGACCTTCTTCGAAGTTCCATACCTAAACTTTGAGCCTAGGTCTCAAAGTTTCCGAATACCTGAAACCAAACTATTTCATGTGTTTTCATTACGGCGGAAAGTCTGGGAAAGCATTCGATTTAGTTATGAAACGGTGAATGAGTTGTCTAAATTGTGATGTATAGTTGATGGGATATAACTTGTTTACGTCATAAAAAGAGCCACTCGGCTCTTTTTACTTATCTTCAGTTTCCTGTGTTTCTTTGATCACAGCTAGTCTAGTCTGGATATCTTTTTCCAAGACCTTAAACTTGTAAGTCAGGTCTTCTTGGTATTCCTTGATCAGTTCTTTTTGCTGGTCGATGATTTGCAGGCTGTTTTGGATAATATCCACGTCATCCTTGATAGCTTGAACGCGGTCGGTAGTGTTCAAAACTTCATCTGTGATGACTTGGCGATTTTTTGTGACCAAATAACTTCCGGCTGCAGCTCCTGCAAATAGCAGTAGATTAGATAATTTCATGGCAACTCCTTAGGCGTTTTTGATAGTTTCAGCTACTTGAGCAAGTTTGTCAAAGTCTGGTTCGTGGGCGATAAAATCAATCTTGAGGTCATCGTCTGCACTGTAGCGAGGTACGAGGTGAACGTGGGTGTGAAAGACTGTTTGACCTGCGATTTCTTCACAGTTGGCGATGATATTCATGCCAGCAGCCTTGGTAGCTTTCATGACTTTTTGAGCTACTTTTGGTACTTGGGCAAAGAGTTGGCTGGCGCTCGTAGCGTCCATTTCCAAAAGATTGCGATAGTGTTCTTTGGGTACGACCAAGGTGTGTCCTGGTGTCACTTGAGAGATATCAAGAAAGGCAAGAACCTGCTCATCTTCATATACTTTTGATGCAGGAATTTCCCCTGCGATGATTTTACAAAAAATGCAATCTGACATAAAATCTACCTCTACTGTATTGAATTTTGATATAATATAGCTACATTATACCAGATTTGGAGAAAATATGTTAGAAATAAAAAACCTGACAGGTGGCTATGTTCATGTCCCTGTCTTGAAAGATGTGTCCTTTACTGTTGAAAGTGGGCAGTTGGTCGGGTTGATTGGTCTCAATGGTGCTGGGAAATCAACGACCATTAATGAAATTATCGGTCTGTTGACACCTTATAGCGGTTCTATCAATATCAACGGTTTGACTTTGCAAAAAGATGCGACTAACTATCGCAAGCAGATTGGCTATATCCCAGAGACGCCTAGTTTGTATGAGGAATTAACCCTGAGAGAGCATATAGAAACGGTTGCTATGGCTTATGGTATTGAGCAAAAATTGGCTTTTGAGCGAGTAGAACCTTTGTTAAAAATGTTCCGTCTGGACCAGAAATTGGACTGGTTCCCTGTTCATTTTTCAAAAGGGATGAAGCAGAAGGTCATGATTATCTGTGCTTTTGTGGTGGACCCGAGTCTTTTCATCGTGGATGAGCCTTTCCTTGGTCTCGATCCGCTGGCGATTTCTGACTTAATTCAGCTTTTGGAAGTGGAAAAGCAAAAGGGCAAGTCTATTCTCATGAGTACCCACGTGCTGGATTCGGCGGAGAAGATGTGTGATGCCTTCGTTATTCTCCACAAGGGAGAGGTGCGTGCCAAGGGGAATCTCCCACAACTGCGCGAAGTCTTTGATATGCCTGAGGCTAGTTTGAATGATATTTACTTGGCTTTGACCAAAGAGGAGGAGTTATGAAAGACTTGTTTTTAAAGAGAAAGCAGGTTTTTCGTAAGGAGTGTGTCGGTTATCTGCGCTATGTTCTCAATGACCACTTTGTCCTGTTCCTGCTTGTCCTGCTGGGCTTTCTAGCCTACCAGTACAGTCAACTCTTGCAACATTTTCCTGAAAATCATTGGCCTATCTTTTTGTTTGTAGGCATTACCTCTGTTTTACTTTTGCTTTGGGGTGGAATTGCTACTTATATGGAGGCACCAGATAAGCTCTTTCTCTTGGTTGGTGAAGAGGAAATCAAGCTCCATCTAAAGCGTCAAACTGCCACTTCCCTAGTCTTTTGGCTCTTTGTCCAGACCCTTTTCTTGCTTTTATTTGCGCCTTTATTTTTAGCCATGGGTTATGGCTTGCCAGTTTTTCTAGTCTATGTGCTTTTATTTGGGGTAGGGAAATATCTGCTTTTTCGTCAAAAGGCCAGCAAATTTTTCACTGAAACTGGTCTCGACTGGGACTATGTCATTTCCCAAGAAAGCAAGCGCAAGCAGGTCTTGCTTCGTTTCTTTGCTCTCTTTACGCAGGTCAAGGGAATTTCAAACAGCGTTAAGCGTCGTGCCTATCTGGACTTTATCCTAAAGACTGTTCAAAAAGTACCTGGAAAGATTTGGCAAAATCTCTATCTGCGTTCTTATCTGCGAAATGGAGACCTCTTTGCCCTCAGCCTTCGTCTGCTCTTACTTTCCTTGCTGGCGCAGATCTTTATCGAGCAAGCTTGGATTGCGACAGCAGTGGTAGTACTGTTTAACTACCTCTTGCTCTTCCAGTTGTTGGCCCTCTATCATGCCTTTGACTACCAGTATTTGACCCAACTCTTCCCGCTGGACAAGGGGCAGAAGGAAAAAGGCTTGCAGGCGGTAGTCCGAGGATTGACCAGTTTGGTCTTAGTGGTGGAATTAGTCGTCGGCCTTGTGACCTTCCAAGAAAAACTGGCCCTTCTAGCCTTGCTGGGTGCTGGTTTGGTTTTACTAGTCTTGTACCTGCCTTATCAGGTGAAACGTCAGATGCAGGACTAACATGTACTTATATGACACTAAAAAAGAAGTTGAGTTTAATTTAGCTCAGCTTCTTTTATTTTCTACAAGATAATGGTTGGACCGTAAAGACTCAACTTGGTCTTGACTTGGTCAAAGTGGAAACGGTCATAGGCCCGCCAAGCGGCGCGAGTAGGAGCATCTGGATTGAGGGCACTGAGTCCCATGAGAAGACTGGAAGTCTGGTAAAATTTTTCCAGTTCAATCAATACTCGATTATCCACTGTCTCAGACTTGGCTAGAAAGCCAAGAATAGAGTTTAATTGCTCCTGAAAGCGGATGTCGTCAGCTGTTGCCTGTTTGCATGCTTGGTAGGCTTTGTTTAAATCCGTAATCAAAGTCTGAGCTCTTTTGATGGGGTCTGTATCTGTCATGAGAATTCCTCCTCTAATCTGGGTGCTAGTTTTGATTATAGCAATTGTGTTTTGGTACTGTTAGTCTATCACTTTTATCTCCTTTTTCGCCTTCAAATCTTTAATTGTTCTTGAAATGTCTTGAATGGCAATGAGTAGATTTTATGATAAAATAGTTGTAACCTCATCATGATGTTGTAGAAAAATAATCCTTTTAGGAGCTTTCAAAGACTGTTTAGGATTGGGTGTGCTTGTGCTAGACCTTTTCTGTTATTCTTTTCTTAGGAGGAGAATCCAATGAAACATATGATTATTCAGACACAGAAAACAGTCTATAAAGTAAACGTCGACGATATCTACTATATCCAAATGCATCCAACTAAAGCACATACCGTACAGATTGTTACAGAAGAAGCTAGTTTTAATATGGTTCAAAATTTAAGTAATCTTGAGAACCAATATGGGGAAACCTTGATGAGATGTCATCGAAATTGTTTGGTCAATCTTGATAAAGTAAAATCGATTGATTTTCAAGAAAGAATCCTTTTTCTTGGAGAAGAAGGTCAATACGCTGTCAAGTATTCCAGACGTCGCTATAGAGAAATTCGTCAAAAATGGTTGAAAGAGGGAGAGTAAAAAGATGAGAATATTTGTTTTAGAAGATGATTTTTCCCAGCAGACTAGGATTGAAACGACGATTGAGAAACTTTTGAAAGCACATCATATCACTCCCAGCTCTTTTGAGATCTTTGGCAAGCCAGACCAACTGCTGGCAGAGGTGCATGAGAAGGGATCCCATCAGCTATTCTTTTTGGACATTGAGATTCGAAATGAGGAGATGAAAGGCTTAGAAGTGGCAAGAAAGATTCGGGATCGGGACCCTTATGCCTTGATCGTCTTTGTGACGACTCACTCGGAGTTTATGCCCCTGTCCTTTCGCTATCAAGTCTCTGCTTTAGACTACATTGATAAGGCTCTTTCGGCAGAGGAGTTTGAATCTCGGATCGAGACAGCCCTTCTCTATGCCAATAGTCAAGATAGTAAAAGTCTGGCGGAAGATTGCTTTTACTTTAAATCAAAATTTGCCCAATTCCAGTATCCTTTTAAAGAGGTTTATTATCTCGAAACATCGCCCAGAGCTCATCGTGTCATTCTCTATACCAAGACGGATAGGCTGGAATTTACGGCGAGTTTAGAGGAAGTTCTCAAGCAGGAGCCCCGTCTCTTGCAATGCCATCGCTCTTTTCTCATCAATCCAGCCAATGTGGTTCGTTTAGATAAGAAAGAAAAACTACTTTACTTTCCCAATGGTGGAAGCTGTCTGATTGCGCGCTATAAGGTCAGGGAAGTGTCTGAGGCTATCAATAACTTACACTGAGTGAGGAGAATTTATGTATATTTTTTGGATGATATTGTATTCACTAGCTATTAGTGGGCTAGAAATTATCATGTTCTTTAAGGTAGATGGAATTAGTCTCACTTTCGATAGAATTTTTAAGGCCTTTCTTCTAAAATTTCTTATAGCAGCAATTGTTACAACTTTTAAATTTTTAGTCTTGACTGACTATCTGTCATACTTTATAGAACCCTTGTTCGGCATCAGCTTGTCTTCCTTATTGTTAAGAGGGCTTCCTAAAAAATTCCTTTTCTTTTATGGTCTCTTTCCAATTGTATTGATGGATATTTTTTACAGAAGTGTCTCCTATTTTGTGTTTCCGTTTTTGGGGAAAGGGCTTGTAGATGGATATGGAAATCCTCTCTTTTTGTTGATTATGATATTCGTTTACTCCATAGTATTAGTCTTTTTGAAATGGTTGGACTATGATTTCACTAGCTTGAGAAGGGAGAGCCTAGATAAAGATTTTCAAAAATCCTTGACTAAGATTAACTGGATAATGGGGGCTTACTTTCTAGTCATGGAAAGTCTGTCTTACTTTGAATATGCATACGATATCCAATCAAAGACTGTTCGCCATCTCATCCTAGTTTTTTACCTCCTTTTTTTTATGGGGATTATCAAGAAATTGGATACCTATTTGAAGGAAAAACTTCAGGAGAAACTGAACCAAGAACAGGCTTTGCGCTACAGAGATATGGAGCGCTATAGTCTGCATATAGAGGAGCTTTATAAGGAAGTACGGAGCTTTCGTCATGATTATACAAACCTCTTGACCAGCTTACGTCTGGGTATTGAAGAGGAGGATATGGAGCAGATAAAAGAGGTCTACGACTCGGTCTTAAAGGATTCTAGTCAGAAATTGCAGGACAATAAATATGATCTGGGCCGATTGGTGAATATTCGCGACCGTGCCCTCAAAAGTCTTCTAGCAGGAAAATTTATAAAAGCTAGAGAAAAGGATATTGTCTTTAATGTCGAAGTTCCTGAGGAGATTCAGGTCGAGGGGATGAGACTACTTGATTTTCTAACCATTGTGTCTATCCTTTGTGACAATGCTATTGAAGCCAGTGTAGAGGCCAGTCAACCTCATGTTTCAATTGCCTTTTTAAAAAATGGAGAACAGGAGACCTTTATCATTGAAAACTCCATCAAAGAAGAGAGCATCGATATTTCTGAGATTTTCTCCTTTGGAGCCAGTTCTAAAGGGGAGGAGAGAGGAGTTGGTCTCTATACCGTTATGAAGCTTGTGGAAACTTATCCTAATACTAGTTTAAATACCACCTGTCAAAATCAAGTCTTTCGTCAGGTACTTACTGTGATACATACAGAATGATGAAAAAAATAAGACCGAGAGTTCTTTTATCTCGATCTTATTTTTTATAGTTGTATTGGCTGATGAAGTCCTTGTGTGATGCTATGAGAATATCTACTAACGCTATAAAAGAAATCTTCCCACCATCCTCCACCTGTAATTTGGTTGAGTTCGGTAGTTGTTAGTTCTTGAAATGAAGTTAGGTTTTGATTCTTATCCATGTTATGATTCTCCTTTTTGATAAGATAATAAATAGTTATAGAGTGTTATCTGAAAATTAATCAGAATGGGTTAAAATTTTATCTTTGAAATAATCAAAATATGTTTTCTTTGCAGTTACACTAGTGACGCGACCTTGTAAGCCATATTGGATGAGTTTACTATCCTCATTAGATAGTTTTGCAAGAGCGGTTAATTTAAAGAGATTTCCTTGCTCTGTTCTGGTAGGAGTTTGATCAATTGTCTGAAGTTGGCCGATGATGGTAATGCCGTGATTTCCAATCTTCTCCAGTTTTAATCTTACAGTTTGTCCTTTATCTAGTAGAGGTAGATAGTCAGAAGATACGTAGTAAGTGATTAGTACTTCTCTTGTATCTGTGATGACAGGGAATATTTGAGCAATTTCTGTACCAGTTGGAATTCTATTTTTACCTTCAAATTCGCTGTTCAGATGAACGATACCTTTACTTGGAGCGGTTAAGGTATTGTTTTCTAAGCGCTGTGTCGCTTGATCTAGTTGTACTTTTAATTCTGTTAATTGATTCTCCACGGTTAGTTGTTGCTGTGAGGCTGTTTGTAAAAACTGTGTGCGGAGTACTTCAATTTTGGTTGCTAAACTATTATCATAAGTTGCTACACTTCCGATACCAGCTTGCTGAATTTTGAGGCTTGTGATAGATGATTCAAGACCTGCAATACTTTGATTAATTTGAGATAAAAATGGCTCCTCTGCAGTTCCTTGTGTTTGTCCTTGTGAGGCTACAAGATAACGATTCAAAATTGACTGGTGCGGATTGCCAGTTGGTAAGCGAGCCCTTTTATTTATGATAGCATCACTCAGCTCCTGGTATTCTCCAATCTGCTGTTGAACTTTTGTGATTTCTTGTTCAATAGCTGATGAACTGCTATTGGCAAGATTGGCTTGATTTGAAACCTCAGTGTTAGTCTTTGTGATACCCAGTTCAATATCATGGGATTGTTTAGTAAAATTCCTAAAGGTATTATGGTAGCCAAATTCATCCTCGCCAGAAAAAAGATCAGTCGCTTTTTCTAAGCTTTGTTTCAAAATTCCAAGTCCTTCTTTTTGCTTCTCAAGTCTTTGTAATTGAGTTTCTAAGGCAGTTTTCTGACTTTCTTCCATTGTTTCAGAGTATTTGATGAGTAAGTCCCCTTTTTCAACTACTTGATTTGCCACTAAATGATTAGCAAGGATAGGATTATCACTGGTTGACTGAATAGATGCAATGACACTTGTAGGGGCGATTTCTCCTTGGGAAGTAACAGTAATTTCTTTTGTGGCAACAAGGGAGAAAATCAAGATGAAAGTAAATAATAATGAAAGAGGTATAATTAACACTGTCGCATAGTTATGGTAACGTCTCTGATAAAACTCGACGCTTCTAAAAAGATTAGGATTCATGACATTCTCCTTATTTATTGAATAGATGATGGTAGAAGCCTTGCGCCTGCATTAACTCTTGGTGACTACCAACTTCAATGATTTTCCCCTGGTCAAGAACAATGACACGGTTAGTTCGTTCGGCTATACTGAGACGATGGGCTACAAAGAGAATAGTTTTATCAGTGAGGGACATAAGATTATCTATAACTTTTTTCTCAGTCAAGACATCAAGACCGCTAGTAGCTTCATCTAGTATTAAAACAGGAGCTTTAGTTAAAAGAGCACGAGCTAGAGCGATTCGTTGCTTTTGTCCTCCTGATAGACCGACTCCATCAGAGAGCTGAGTTTGATAGCCCATAGGCATTCTTTCAATGTCTTGACGGATTTCAGCTAATTCACAAGCTCTTAGAATATCTTCTTGGCTAATCATATTATTACCACCTAAGGTTAAGTTTTCCAAGATAGAGCCATTAAAGATATAGGCTTGTTGGGGTAGGTAATTAATATGACGGCGCAAGACTTTTTTATCAATGTTTTTAATATCCTGATGATTGATAGAAATATGTCCTTTGTAGGGTTCAAAGAAATTGACAATCATTTTGGCTAAAGTTGTTTTACCAGAACCACTAACTCCAACTAGGCTAACCTTATCTCCTTGTTTAATCGTGAGATTAATATCTGTTAAGGTATCTCGTCCAAAACCATACTTATAAGAAAGGTCATCAAATTCAATATCGCCCATCAAAAAATGTGAATGAACAGGGTTTTCTTGAACTTGAAATTCAGATTCGACTAGATAGACTTCGTTCAAACGGTTATTAGCAACCTTCGCAGATTGGAGTTTGGTTTGGAGGTTGATAATATTTTCCATAGGAGTTGTAAAGTAAGAAAGAAGTGTGTTAAAGGTAATCAACTGACCGATAGAAATTTTACTCGACATGACTAATTGAGAGCCAAACCATAGGATAAGGATATTCAAAACTAATTTTGTTCCCTGCTTTAAACTCGTTTGTAAAATAGAATACTTACTGAGCTTAAAGGATTTTTCCAAATAATCTACAAATTCGCTGTCTATATTTTGATAGCGATTTTCTTCACTCGTGAGCGACTTTATAGTTTCAATCCCGTTGATATCTTCGATAATGGCAGAGCTAACCATAGAATTACTTTGCATGACATCATGGTTCATTTTTTCGAAAGGCTTCATAAAAGAGAAGATGATGAACATGTATATAGGAATGGAAATAAGAGAAAGAAGGAAGAGATTAGGGTTTTGTGCCAGTAAGACGCCTCCTACAAGAATCAGAATGGAAACATCCAGAAAAAGAGAAAGAATGGTAGAAGCCAAAGCATCTATAATAGAGTTAGCATCTGTGAACCGTGAAATGATTTCTCCTGTACGACGTGTCGCAAAGAAAGACATAGGAAGTTCAAAAATATGGCGAATATAGGATAAAATCACATCAATACTTAATCTCTGACTCAGAACAGTTAGGAGATAATCTCTGGAGAAGCTCATAATTTGTTGGAGGATATAGGTGATAACCAGACCAACTGAGATGATTCCTAAAGTTGATTTCATCTGATTTGGGATGTATTCATCTAAGATTCCTTGGAGATAATAAGAACCACCTATATTGATAATAGTGACTAATAAGCTTGAGAGAACAATGTAAGCAATGAGAGATTTTTGTTTGAAAATCAGAGGAAGGAAGCTTAGTAGACCATTCTTTTTATCTTTATGGGGTTGATAGCTGGGTTTGGGAGCTAGAAAAATAGCTACTCCAGTCCATTCAGAGAAAAAGCGTTCTTTTGACATTTTAGTGATTTTTACAGAAGGGTCAGGATCACCAATAAT
Organism: bacterium; assembly: GCA_905221505.1. GTDB lineage: Bacteria > Bacillota > Bacilli > Lactobacillales > Streptococcaceae > Streptococcus. The sequence continues at coordinate 44,821 of CAJNDL010000002.1, read as the reverse complement.
CAGATAGTCTTTCTTTGTTTGATAGACAACATAGTAATGTTGGAGTTTTCCTTCTTTGTTAACGTGAACGATAAATGGATAGGGGACATCACTCATGTCAAAGAGCGTTTTATCTGCTTGAACAGGTCTTGTTTCAAAGTCCATTTCATCAGCGGCTTTTACAATGCCAAGAGCAGTCGTCCCTTCTTTATTGGTCTTTGCAAGTTCTCTCAAGTGAGCTAGAGAAAAATCTGAACCGTAGAATTTAGCAATCGAGGCTAAGGCAGCAACACCGCAGTCTCTCGCATCTATTTGAGGAACAAATGTACGTTTATAAGAAGTCATTGGCAATTCCTTTCATATAGTGGATAGGTCTATTATGACATAAAAACAATTTTGTGCTTTATGAAATCTTGAATAGTCATTGAAACTTCCTGAATGGTAAAAAATGATTAGAAATTATCTTTTTTTTAATTTAGAGGTGGTTTCAAATAAAAAAGCTAATTCAAGATGTTTCGATGGCAATTCAAGATTTGGATGAAAAATTTAAAAAAACAATGATACACTAAACTTGTCAAAGTTGCAACAAGACAAAAAAGAAATGTATTAATCTTATGGGTTTTATTCATAGTAAATACTTATAAGGTATATTGTATGGATCAAGTTAGAGTGTATATCAATTTTGTAAAATGGGGGCTTGATGAAATTTCAAAACTGTAGTTCGCAATTTGGCCTATGTTTATTTGGTCTGTACTTAGTTGTAGACCATCAGGATTTATTAAACTTTATTATTGGATGTACGTTAATTATTACTTCCATTATATCGTGTCATGTTAATTATAAGAAATACAAAAGGAGAAAAAATGATTGATTTAGCTATTAATGACTTAGAAAATGTTGTTGGCGGAGGAAATGCGTTGTCTTGTGCGACCGGAATTGGCATGAGTGGTGCCATTTTAGCAGCCGCTTCAGGTCCGATTGGCTGGGGAACTTTTGCACTGCTGGCGGTTGGAGCAGCTGCTACTGGATTTGGAACAGGATATTCTTGTGGTGCATGGTATCACACTGGTGATTAAGGAGATAATTATGAAAAATATTGATCAAACTACTCTAGAAGAAATTTCTGGAGGTGGGAACATTGCTGATTGTGCGTATGGTATTGGTGGCAGTGCGTTAGCAATTGTGGCAGGACCTGCTGGTTGGGCAGGTTTGCTTGCGGCAGGTGTAGCTGGTTTTAAATTAGGCTATGCATGTACTAGTTTATATCTTCACGGGGATTAATTTATTATTTTCATTGTTTAATTACTCCTCAACATTTTAAATATACAATATTGTGACTCAACTTGTGGTTTTGATATAGTTTTAATAGAGCCTAAGATAACAATCTCTCTGACTCATGCAAAAAGCAACGGCTTTAAAACCGTTGCTTTTTGCCTTGTTATGTGACTATTAGTCCGTGCTATAATCAACGTAGAACAGATGATAAAATAGGATTTCTTATTCATTTAATGAACCTCACGTACTATGGTATTTAGTTTCGAACCCAAGAAATATTCTTCAAACTACTGCAACATCATCTCGCTGTAAAGCAGTATTGTCTGTAACTATTTTCCTAGTTTTCTTTAAATATTGATTTTTGATTGAAGATAAGAATGGTAAGCTCATTAACAATTTTCCAAAAAAATCGTGATAATATATATTATTTTTGATTTCTGAATAGTATTCGTTATGTTGGTAAGAAGAAAGTTTTTGCAATTCAAGACGTTTCGATGATAATTCAAGATTTGGATGAAAAAAATAAAAAATAATGATATACTAAGCTTATCAAGGTTGAAACAGGACAAAAATAAAAAAGGAGTATTTGTCATGGGTACAAAAATGATGTCAGAATTTTCTGTTATGGATAATGAAATGCTTGCTTGCGTTGAAGGTGGAGATATTGATTGGGGAAGAAAAATTAGTTGTGCAGCAGGGGTTGCATATGGCGCAATTGGTGGGTGTGCAACAACGGTTCGACATTTCTATTGGGAGCATTCGCTATATGAATAGGTGAAATTGGTGCTGTACTAAGTGGGATTGGTGGTGCACTCACCTGTTAGCATAGGAAAGGAGATAGTAATGAAAAAAATATTTGCAACAAAACGCAATGTATTCTTAGTGAGGTTGTTGTTTGGTCAGATACCTTTGGTAGTTTCTACTTATCTATTTCTATCTAGTCAGTTTTTAAATTTTTCCTTAGTTTTCCAATTTCTTTTAGTGGTTATTAACTTGGCTTCTATTTTGGTCACTGTTTATCTCACTAGGGAAATGAGGATAAGAGAGTTTGAAGATGATGATTTGGTTAGTCCTAGAACCAATCAACTCATGTTCATCGGCTTGACAGGTTTCATGTCAATTATTTGTTTGTATAGAGGTATCACAGCAGGAGAATTCTACCAACAACTAATCGCTTATATTAGTGCTATTCTCTGCTTGATTATTATGCTTTTGCTCATTTGGGGCTTGAAGTATTATAAAAAGTAGAGCTTAATGAAGTATAAAGGGGTAAGTGTTTTTGAAATACTTACCCTTTTATAATGAATTTTTTGCAATTCAAGATGTTTCGATGACCATTTAAGATTTATATGAATTTGTAATCTTAAATAAGGTAAGATAAAGATAACAAATGTAAAGGAGTATTCTTATGAAGAAACAAAAGATAAAATCGTTATTACTTGTACCACTTGTATTTGCATCTATTACTACGGGTGTTGTATATGCAGAAGAACAGCCTACTACTTCATCTATTCAGGCGAATGATAGTTCTGTTGTGGCACCAGATTTGCGATCGGGTACGGAAAATATGGAGCATAAACCTTCTGTTGTAACCCCAGAAGAGTATGAGAAGAATGTTACGGACTTTAAAAAGATAGATATTGAAGCCGTTCGTCAATCTTTTACAGAGGATCAGTTGGAACATACTATTTATTTTGGTAGAAAAACTTGCTCTCATTGTCGTCAATTTTCTCCTGAATTAAAAGAATTTAATAACTTGATTGAAAAGAAGTTAGAGTATTATGATTTGGATGGTAAGGATTTTGATGAGGAAGCGAGAGAGTTTCTATTTAAAAAAGTCGGTATTCCAGGAACACCAACAATTTTGTATTTAAGAAATGGACATCCGACATCTGGATGGGTTGGTGGCGGAGCAACTGCACAACAGGTTTATGATTATATGTACTCGAGAAACTCACCTAAGCAAACGGAGACAGTGAAATCTTCTGAGGAAACAGTAACTGAAAGTGTCCGTGATGAGAATACTAGAAGTGACAGCATGAATATTAGTGATAAAGTTGTAAGTGACAGCAAAGGTATGAGTGATGAAAAAAGAACCGAAATGAAAATATCCAATGCTAAGCCCAATTCTAATAGTGAAAATAGTGGGAAAGTGGAGAGTACAAACTCAGCTTCTGAAGTTAAAACTACTCAATCTGGAAATTTAGCAATGTTAGACAATAAGAATCCATTGGAAACTCCCAAACCTATTTTTGATGTTGCTCAAGAAAATAAAACTTCTTTAACTGATGTTAAGGGGACTGATTATGTAAGCAAATCTGTTACTTCGAATGAAAAATTATTACCGAAAACAGGAGAGGGAGAAAGTTACCAACTGCTTCGGCTAGCTGTCGCGTTTTTTATGGCTTCTATAATGATTAAAGTGAAACAAAAAATTCATAAATAAAAATAGATGGTAAACAGGTGCAATGATATTATTTGTTTATAATAACATATGGCTAACATTTGTCTATAGACAAGAGTGAGAAGATAGCTGTATTTATTTTATATATAAAAGATTATAATTGTGTATGAAATGAATGATAAAAGGGTAAGCATGTTTTTCATGCTTGCTTTTTAGATTCATTGTACAATTCAAGATGTTTCGATGACAATTCAAGATTTGGGTGAAAAATTTAAAAGAACAGTGCTATACTAACATTGTCAAGGTTGCAACAGGACAAAAATTAAACATAAAAAAGGAGATATTCGTCATGGATACAAAAATGATGTCACAATTTGCAGTTATGGACACAGAGGTGCTTGCTTGCATTGAAGGTGGTAGAAAATTTGGTGATTGTGAAACTGCAATTGCTGCTGGAATTGGTGTAGGTGCTATTTTTGCGGGTCCCTTGGGAGGTATAGGTTTAGGTATGGTAGCAGCCGCTTACTACTGTTAATCATCATTTGAACCTTAGTATTTATAGCGATGCCAAACTTAATTTGGAGGTGAAAAAATGGATAAGAATAATATCAAGAAATTTGAAGTTGTTGATGCAGAGCTACTATCAACTGTTAGTGGTGGTGACTGGCGTTGTGTAGTAGGAACAGCAGGAGGTGCAATATTTGGAGGTGCACTTGCAGGTCCGTGGGGAGCGATTGGTATAGGCACGGTTACTAATATGTTTTTTTGTGCTACCCCTGTTAGTTAATACTTAGTGAAAATCAAAGAGTAAACTAGTAGGATAGTTACAGATAGCTAAAAACAGTGTTTTGAGGTTGTGGATAAGGCTGACGAAGTCAGCAACATATGCCTACTGAAAGGTGATGCTGATCTAGTTCGAAGGTCTTTTGGAAGAGTTTAAGAAACAAATAATTTATAGGTTAATGTAAAATTTAGAGTTTTTATGAAAGTTTTTATATTTTTGAAGTATATGCTAAATAATATCGATGTTACTGAATAGTTTAAATATAGGTTAGTCGATAGATAACACTCTGGTATTCTTGTTTAGAGTGGAATGGATGTTAGCTAGTATTAGAATTGAAAAATTACTTACTTAGTATATATTAAAGTAAAAGTGAAGGATGAAGTATCAATATGAAAAAGTATGTAGATTTTTTAGATTTATTTGCCCGAGTTGTAGTAATATTGACGTCTCTTTTTCTTTGTATAAGAGTACTCATGATTTCAACGGAACTCTGGAGAAACATTGTGGTACTGGTGAGTACTCCTGTTACAATCTATAGTCTGATAAAGCATAGATTAGATAAGAAAGTATAGAAAAATAAAGAACATTCATAGTAAGAAAACATTATGAAACTATTGATTTATAGAATTGTTTTACTTAATCTGTAAAAAACAGAATGATAGTAGGTATTCTCAAATATTTTAAGCAAGAAACAACTTTTACTTTTCATTGCAATCTTTCTTCTAAGTGTACTTGAGACGCTGGTTTATATTCATTTCTTCGCTATTTCTTCTGGCGCAGGAGTTCAACACTTGTCGGAAGTTAGCAGAGGAATTTCTCTGTCTTTGATTTTGACTTCCTCAGTTTTTGGCCCCATCCAGGAGGAACTCATTTTCAGAGGACTTCTTCAAGGTGCCGTTTTTGACAATTCTTGGTTAGGGCTTGTGCTAACTTCCTCTCTCTTTTCTTTCCTGCATGGACCTTCTAATGTCTCTTCGTTTATTTTTTATCTACTCGGGGGCTTGTTGCTAGGCTTTGCTTATAAAAAAAGCCAAAATCTATGGGTTTCTACTCTAGTTCACATGTTTTACAATGCTTGGCCACTCTTGTATTATTTATAAAAATCATGAAAGGTAAGCAGAAGACGGTGCTTACCTTTTCTTTCTATAATGATACTCAAGTTAATCCAGAGGCTTTTCTTTGAGAATCGGGTGTGGAGCGGTTGACGAATAGGCCAAAAACTAGTAGAATAGTAAGGAAACTTTATACGGAGGAAAGAAATGGATTTGGGTGATAATGAGCTAACACTGACTCCCATACCTGGGAAAAGTGGCAAGGCTTATATGGGTAGCTATCCTGATGGGAAGCGCATCTTTGTAAAAATGAACACCTCTCCAATCCTACCTGGTCTAGCTAGAGAACAAATTGCTCCACAATTATTATGGAGTCGCCGTTTGGCAGATGGGCGTGATATGTGTGCTCAAGAATGGTTGACAGGCAAGATATTGACCCCCTATGATATGAATCGTAAGCAAATCGTCAATATTTTAACCCGCCTACATCGCTCACGTCCTTTGATGACACAGTTGAGTCGTTTGGGCTATGCCATGGAAACACCTGTAGACTTACTACAGTCTTGGCAAGAAACGGCTCCAGATGCTTTGCGTAAAAATCATTTTATCAGTGAAGTGATGGCTGATTTACGTCAGACTATTCCAGGATTTAGAGAGGACTATGCGACCATTGTCCATGGAGATGTACGACATAGTAATTGGATTGAGACAGACAGTGGCTTGATTTATTTGGTAGATTGGGATTCGGTTCGCTTGACCGACCGCATGTTTGATGTAGCTCACATGCTCTGCCATTATATTCCAGAACATCAGTGGAAGGAATGGTTGACCTACTACGGTTACAAGTACAATCAAACGGTATTAAATAAATTGTATTGGTATGGTCAATTGTCTTATTTGAGCCAAATTTCCAAGTATTATATGAACCAAGATTTAGAAAATGTCAATCGGGAGATTCATGGCTTGCGTCACTTCCGAGACAAGTATGGAAAGAGAAGATGAGAGTTAGAAATCGTAAAGGGGCGACAGAATTACTAGAGGCAAATCCCCAGTATGTAGTCCTCAATCCCTTGGAAGCCAAGGGGAAATGGCGGGACTTGTTTGGCAATGATAATCCCATTCATGTGGAAGTTGGAAGTGGAAAGGGTGCCTTTGTTTCAGGTATGGCCAAACAAAACCCTGACATCAACTATATCGGGATTGATATTCAAAAGTCTGTTTTGAGCTACGCTTTGGACAAGGTGCTTGAAGTTGGAGTGCCTAACATCAAGCTCTTGTGGGTAGATGGTTCTGACTTGACTGACTACTTTGAAGACGGTGAGATCGATCGCTTGTATCTGAACTTTTCAGATCCATGGCCTAAAAAACGCCATGAAAAGCGTCGTTTGACTTACAAGACCTTCTTGGATACCTTCAAGCGTATCTTACCTGAAAATGGAGAAATTCATTTCAAAACGGATAACCGTGGCTTGTTTGAGTACAGCCTAGTGAGCTTTTCTCAATATGGCATGAAGCTCAATGGTGTTTGGCTCGATTTACATGCCAGTGATTTTGAAGGCAATGTCATGACAGAATACGAGCAAAAATTCTCCAACAAGGGGCAAGTTATCTACCGAGTTGAGGCAGAATTTTAAGAAATAGCCTGAAATCAGGCTGTATAAGTGCTTTTGCTTTACATAAGTTGGCAAACGTGCTATACTAAGAGTAAGAATATGAGAAAGTGAGGCGGGGAAATATCTTCGCCTCTTGCTTATGAGGAGGTGGACGCAATCGCAACAATCGTAGAATTAGTCAGAGAAGTTGTAGAACCTGTCATCCAAGAGCCTTTCGAACTCGTGGATATCGAGTATGGAAAGATTGGTAGTGACATGATTCTCAGTATTTTTGTAGATAAACCTGAAGGAATTACCTTGAACGACACGGCAGACTTGACAGAAATTATCAGTCCTGTCCTAGACACCATCAAGCCAGATCCCTTCCCAGAACAATATTTCCTAGAAATCACCAGTCCAGGCTTGGAACGTCCTTTGAAAACCAAGGATGCAGTCGCTGGAGCGGTTGGGAAATACATCCATGTCGGGCTCTACCAAGCCATCGATAAGCAAAAGGTCTTTGAAGGAACCTTGGTGGCCTTCGAAGAGGACGAGTTGACTATGGAGTATATGGACAAGACACGTAAGAAAACTGTCCAAATTCCATACAGTTTAGTATCAAAAGCACGTTTAGCAGTTAAATTATAGAAAAAGAAAGGATAGCTTTTGAGGATTCAAAAGTGAAGAAAACATGAGTAAAGAAATGCTAGAGGCCTTCCGCATTTTGGAAGAAGACAAGGGAATCAAAAAAGAAGATATCATCGACGCAGTAGTAGAGTCGCTTCGTTCCGCTTATCGCAGACGCTATGGTCAATCAGACAGCGTAGCTATTGACTTCAACGAGAAAACAGGTGACTTTACAGTTTATACTGTCCGTGAAGTTGTTGATGAAGTATTTGATAGCCGTTTGGAAATCAGCTTGAAAGATGCTCTTGCCATTAATTCAGCCTATGAACTTGGAGACAAAATCAAGTTTGAAGAAGCACCTGCTGAGTTTGGTCGTGTAGCAGCCCAATCTGCCAAACAAACCATCATGGAAAAAATGCGCAAGCAAACACGTACCATCACTTACAATACTTATAAAGAACATGAACAAGAAATCATGTCTGGTACTGTAGAACGTTTTGACAATCGCTTTATCTATGTCAATCTTGGCAGCATCGAAGCCCAATTGTCAAAACAAGACCAAATACCTGGTGAAGTTTTTGCTTCCCACGACCGTATTGAGGTTTACGTTTATAAAGTTGAAGACAACCCTCGTGGTGTCAACGTCTTTGTTAGCCGTAGCCATCCAGAAATGATCAAACGCTTGATGGAGCAAGAGATTCCAGAAGTTTATGACGGAACTGTTGAAATCATGAGCGTGGCTCGTGAAGCTGGTGACCGTACTAAGGTTGCTGTTCGTAGTCATAATCCAAACGTGGATGCTATCGGTACAATCGTTGGACGTGGTGGAGCTAATATTAAGAAGATTACGAGCAAATTCCACCCAGCTCGCTACGATGCCAAGAGCGACCGTATGGTGCCAATCGAAGAAAATATCGACGTTATCGAGTGGGTAGCAGATCCAGCTGAATTTATCTACAATGCCATCGCTCCTGCTGAAGTTGACCAAGTTATCTTTGACGAAAACGATAGCAAACGTGCCTTGGTGGTTGTTCCTGATAACAAGCTTTCTCTTGCTATCGGTCGTCGTGGGCAAAACGTTCGCTTGGCAGCTCACTTGACTGGTTACCGTATCGATATCAAGTCTGCTAGTGAATTTGAAGCCATGGAAGAAGCTGGTTCGGTAGATTTGGGATCAGAAAACGATACTATCGAAGAATAAAAGCTGCTAGAGGAGGGAAAGATGAAAACGAGAAAAATCCCTTTGCGCAAGTCTGTTGTATCCAACGAAGTGATTGATAAGCGTGATTTGCTCCGCATTGTCAAGAACAAGGAAGGACAAGTCTTTATCGATCCGACAGGCAAGGCCAATGGCCGCGGCGCTTACATCAAGCTAGACAATGCAGAAGCCCTAGAGGCGAAAAAGAAGAAGGTCTTTAACCGTAGCTTTAGCATGGAAGTGGAAGAAAGCTTTTATGACGAGTTGATCGCTTATGTGGATCACAAAGTGAAAAGAAGAGAGTTAGGACTTGAATAAGCAAAAAATAAGCAATCTCTTGGGACTCGCTCAGCGAGCAGGGCGGATCATATCGGGTGAAGAATTGGTGGTCAAGGCTATTCAAGACGGTAAGGCCAAGTTGGTCTTTCTAGCCCATGATGCTGGCCCCAATCTGACCAAGAAGATTCAAGATAAAAGTCATTATTATCAAGTAGAAATTGTAACCGTGTTTTCAACACTGGAATTAAGCATAGCAGTCGGGAAATCAAGAAAGGTTTTGGCTGTGACAGATGCTGGATTTACAAAGAAAATGAGGTCTCTTATGGAATAGAAGAGGAGGACATGATTTGTCTAAGAAAAGATTGTACGAAATCGCAAAAGAACTTGGAAAAGAAAGTAAAGAAGTTGTAGCGCGTGCAAAAGAGTTGGGCTTGGATGTGAAAAGCCACTCATCAAGTGTGGAAGAAGCTGTCGCTGCAAAAATCGCTGCCAGCTTTAAGTCTGCAGCTGCTCCGAAAACAGAAGCAAAACCTGCAGCACCAAAAGCAAGTGCAGAAAAAAAAGCCGAAAAATCTGAACCAGCTAAACCAGCTGTAGCCAAGGAAGAGGCAAAAGCGGCTGAGCAAGTTGCTCCTACAACAGAAAAAGCAGCAGCTAAACCGCAAAGCCGTAATTTCAAGGCTGAGCGTGAAGCCCGTGCCAAAGAGCAGGCAGAACGACGCAAGCAAAATAAAGGCAATAACCGTGACCAACAACAAAACGGCAACCGTCAGAAAAATGACGGCCGTAATGGTGGAAAACAAGGTCAAGGAAACCGCGACAATCGTCGCTTTAATGACCAAGCTAAGAAACAGCAAGGTCAGCAAAATCGTGAAAACGAGCGCCGTCAACAAGAGGACAAACGTCCAAATCAAGCGGCTCCACGCATTGACTTTAAAGCCCGTGCAGCAGCATTGAAAGCAGAGCAAAATGCAGAGTATGCCCGTTCGAGCGAGGAACGCTTCAAGCAGTATCAAGCTGCTAAAGAAGCCTTGGCTCAAGCTAACAAACGCAAGGAACCAGAGGAAATCTTTGAAGAAGCAGCTAAGTTAGCTGAACAAGCGCAACAAGCACAGCAAGTTCAAGCAGTGGTTGAAGTCGTCCCTGAGAAAAAAGAACCTGCAGTGGATACACGTCGTAAAAAACAAGCTCGACCAGACAAAAATCGTGACGATTATGATCACGAAGAAGATGGTCCTAGAAAACAACAAAAGAATCGAAGTAGTCAAAATCAAGTGAGAAATCAAAAGAATAGTAACTGGAATAATAACAAGAAGAACAAAAAAGGCAATAACAAGAACAACCGTAATCAGGCTCCAAAACCTGTTACAGAACGTAAATTCCATGAATTGCCAACAGAATTTGAATATACAGATGGTATGACCGTTGCGGAAATCGCAAAACGTATCAAACGTGAACCAGCTGAAATCGTTAAGAAACTCTTTATGATGGGTGTTATGGCCACACAAAACCAATCCTTGGATGGGGAAACGATTGAACTCCTCATGGTGGATTACGGTATCGAAGCCAAACAAAAGGTTGAAGTGGATAATGCCGACATCGAACGTTTCTTTGTCGAAGATGGTTATCTCAATGAAGATGAATTGGTTGAGCGTCCACCAGTTGTAACCATCATGGGACACGTTGACCATGGTAAGACAACACTCTTGGATACTCTTCGTAACTCTCGCGTTGCGACAGGTGAAGCAGGTGGTATCACTCAGCATATCGGTGCCTACCAGATCGTGGAAAACGGCAAGAAGATTACCTTCCTTGATACACCAGGGCACGCGGCCTTTACGTCTATGCGTGCGCGTGGTGCTTCTGTTACCGATATTACCATCTTGGTTGTAGCGGCAGATGACGGGGTTATGCCTCAAACTATTGAAGCCATCAACCACTCAAAAGCGGCCAACGTTCCAATTATCGTAGCTATCAACAAGATTGATAAACCAGGTGCCAACCCAGAACGTGTTATTGGTGAATTGGCAGAGCATGGTGTTATGTCAACAGCTTGGGGTGGAGATTCTGAATTTGTTGAAATCTCAGCTAAATTCAACCAGAATATTGAAGAATTGTTGGAAACAGTCCTTCTTGTGGCTGAAATCCAAGAACTCAAGGCAGACCCAACAGTTCGTGCGATTGGTACAGTTATCGAAGCGCGCTTGGATAAAGGAAAAGGTGCGGTCGCAACCCTTCTTGTTCAACAAGGTACCTTGAATGTCCAAGACCCTATCGTTGTCGGAAATACCTTCGGTCGTGTCCGTGCTATGACTAATGACCTTGGTCGTCGTGTGAAGGTTGCTGGACCATCAACACCAGTATCTATCACTGGTTTGAACGAAGCGCCAATGGCGGGTGACCACTTTGCCGTTTACGAGGATGAAAAATCTGCGCGTGCAGCAGGTGAAGAGCGTGCCAAACGTGCCCTCATGAAACAACGTCAAGCTACTCAACGTGTCAGTCTTGAGAACCTCTTTGATACGCTTAAAGCTGGTGAACTCAAATCAGTTAACGTTATCATCAAGGCCGACGTACAAGGTTCTGTTGAAGCCCTTTCTGCCTCACTTCAAAAGATCGACGTAGAAGGTGTCAAAGTTACCATCGTTCACTCAGCAGTCGGTGCCATCAATGAATCTGATGTGACTCTTGCCGAAGCTTCAAATGCTTTCATCGTTGGTTTCAACGTACGTCCTACACCACAAGCTCGCCAACAAGCAGAAGCTGACGATGTTGAAATCCGTCTCCACAGCATTATCTATAAGGTTATCGAAGAGATGGAAGAAGCTATGAAAGGGATGCTTGACCCAGAATTCGAAGAAAAAGTTATCGGTGAAGCAGTTATCCGTGAAACCTTCAAGGTATCTAAAGTCGGAACTATCGGTGGATTCATGGTTATCAACGGTAAGGTTACCCGTGACTCTAAAGTCCGTGTTATCCGTGACGGTGTCGTTATCTATGACGGTGAACTCGCAAGCTTGAAACACTACAAAGACGATGTCAAAGAAGTTACAAACGGTCGTGAAGGTGGATTGATGATTGATGGCTACAATGATATCAAGACTGATGATGTGATTGAGGCCTATGTCATGGAAGAAATCAAACGATAATAGAGAAACGATAGCCAATTTGACTCGTCGTCAACAGCGCCTTGATGAACCTCAGTTCTATCTAAGGCTTGTTTCCTAGATTCAAATGGCTCTAGTTCCTCTATCTAATAAAAATAGCTAGGTCTGCTGGCCTAGCTTTTGGTTCAAAGTAGAGAAAGGAATATCATGGCAAATCATTTCCGTACGGATCGTGTGGGCATGGAAATCAAGCGTGAAGTCAATGAGATTTTGCAAAAGAAAGTCCGTGATCCGCGTGTTCAAGGCGTGACCATCACAGATGTTCAGATGCTGGGTGACTTGTCTGTTGCCAAGGTTTACTACACCATTTTGAGTAACCTTGCTTCAGATAACCAAAAAGCCCAAATCGGGCTTGAAAAAGCAACTGGTACCATCAAACGTGAACTTGGTCGCAATTTGAAATTGTATAAAATCCCAGATTTGACCTTCGTCAAAGACGAATCCATCGAATATGGAAATAAGATTGACGAAATGCTACGCAATCTGGATAAGAACTAAGAAGGAGGGGAAACCCTCTTTTTTGGTGGGGGAAATGACTACAAAGCATGCTGGGAATCTTTCTAGAATTAAACATTATTAAAAAGCTTTATAAAATTCAACTTGTATGATATTATAGGAAATGAAAAAGTGAGATAAAACGATTTTTCAGAAATAGCCAGTCAGACTGGTATCGTCAATATTTTAAAGTGTAGTTAAACGAGGGAAGAGAATATGGGACCTATCAAAGCTTTGGCTAAAATCTACGGGAATTACTTTTTGACCATGCAAGGTGTAAAAGTAATGAAAACGATAAAGAAAGATGATAATGTCGTTGTCGGTCTGGGGAAACTTTTTATTGCAGACAAGTTAATGGATACGGCTCGTTGGCTCATCAAGCCAGAGGAGAGAAAATGAAATTTTTCTGGGGAATTCTTGCCATTATTTTTATCAAACCGATTATTGGAATTGTGAAATTCCTGTGGATGATCATCTCTTTTGCAGTCCAATTGCTGTTTTACAAGCTATTATTTAAGCTATTGGATTGGCTCTTTAAACTTTTTTAGGTCGTAATCCAAGTCGCAGAGAACTAGCAAGTCTTGTACTGCTAGTTTTTTAATCTCTTTCCATATGGTATAATATAAGCAGTAAAATCATTTTAGAAGATTCAGTGGAGGTCGTCATGGACAATATCATCGATGTGTCAATTCCTGTTGCAGAAGTGGTGGACAAGCATCCAGAAGTCTTGGAAATCCTAGTGGAGCTCGGTTTTAAACCTCTAGCCAATCCCTTGATGCGCAACACAGTCGGTCGCAAAGTATCGCTTAAGCAGGGTTCTAAGCTTGAAGGAACTCCTATGGATAAGATTGTCCGCACACTGGAAGCAAATGGCTACGAAGTGATTGGATTAGACTAATGGCAGATGAACGGATTCATATCCTACGGGATATTTTGTTAGAATTGCATAATGGTGCTTCTCCTGAGTCGGTTCAAGAGCGCTTTGATGCGACCTTTACAGGTGTTTCAGCCATCGAGATTTCCCTCATGGAGCACGAGCTGATGAACTCAGACTCAGGTGTCACCTTTGAAGATGTCATGGAACTCTGTGATGTCCATGCCAATCTTTTTAAAAATGCAGTAAAGGGCGTTGAAGTAGAGGATACCGAGCACCCAGGCCACCCAGTTCGCGTCTTCAAGGATGAAAATTTGGCTCTCCGCGCTGCCTTGATTCGCGTTCGGAGATTGTTAGATACCTATGAGTCTATGGAAGATGAAGAAATGCTTGCTGAGATGCGCAAGGGCTTGGTCCGTCAAATGGGCCTTGTCGGTCAATTTGACATCCATTATCAGCGCAAGGAAGAACTCTTCTTTCCTATCATGGAGCGCTATGGACACGATTCGCCTCCTAAGGTCATGTGGGGAGTGGATGACCAGATCAGGGAGCTCTTTCAAACAGCTCTAGCGACAGCCAAGTCATTACCAGAAGTGCCGATTTCTAAAGTAAAAGAAGATTTTGAATCCTTTGCGACAGAGTTTGAAAGTATGATTTTCAAGGAAGAGTCCATCCTTCTCATGATTCTCCTTGAGTCCTTTACTCAGGATGACTGGCTTCAGATTGCTGAGGAGAGTGATGCCTATGGCTATGCTATCATCCGTCCGTCAGAGAAATGGGTTCCAGAACGACGGAGCTTTGTTGAGGAAAAGAGTGCAGAGGAGCCTATTCAGCTAGAAACGGCAGAGGGGCAAGTCCAGCAAGTTATCGATATGCCTGAAGGACAGTTCACCATTACCTTTACTCCTAAGGAAAAGGAAGCAGTGCTGGACCGCCATAGTCAACAGGCTTTTGGCAATGGCTATCTTTCAGTCGAGCAGGCTAATCTCATCCTCAATCACCTCCCTATGGAGATTACCTTTGTCAATAAAGAAGATATTTTCCAGTATTACAATGACAATACGCCGGCTGATGAGATGATTTTCAAACGGACACCGTCCCAAGTTGGGCGCAATGTCGAACTCTGCCATCCGCCTAAGTATTTGGACAAGGTCAAAACCATCATGAAGGGACTTCGTGAAGGAGTCAAGGACAAGTATGAGATGTGGTTCAAGTCTGAGTCGCGAAGCAAGTTTGTCCACATCACCTATGCCGCAGTACACGATGAAAACGGAGAATTCCAAGGTGTGCTGGAATACGTTCAGGATATCCAGCCCTACCGAGAGATTGACACGGACTATTTCCGTGGATTAGAATAAGGAGAGAAAATGAGTTACGAACAAGAATTTATGAAGGAATTTGAAGCTTGGGTCAATACCCAGATTATGATTAACGACATGGCACATAAGGAAAGTCAAAAGGTCTACGAAGAAGACCAAGACGAGCGTGCCAAAGATGCCATGATTCGCTACGAAAGTCGCTTGGATGCTTATCAGTTCTTGCTTGGAAAATTTGATAATTTCAAAGCAGGTAAAGGATTCCATGATTTACCAGAAGGCTTGTTTGGTGAGCGGAATTATTAATTGATTAGATAAAAAAGTGCAGTTGTAAGAACCGCACTTTTTATTTTATACGTGGTGTGTATGTTTGGTAATCCATTGTTCCATTTTGATGTTCAACCAAAAAGAATAAATTCCAAGTGTGATGATACAAAGTAAGAACCATTTAATCCAGTTTCCAAATAACTGGGCACCTGTACCATCAAAGTAGAGGCGACGTCCGTCAATGACGGTATGTTTGATTTTCCAATTTTGCATGAGGCAAACAGCCCATGGGGTTGCTATTCCTAAAGTAAGGACAATAATGATGAATGATAAAATGTAGTAACCAATATAACTCAAGAGTCCACCATCAAAGTAACTTTCAGTATTCATAAATTCATCTCCGTCAGCTTTTAGTGTGAATCAGTTTTGCACATTGAGGTATATTTTATCAACTTGTTAGACCATTGTCAATTTTTTCTAGGAGTAGGAAAAAACTGATTTTTATTCTAATTATATTTCATTTCTTGATTTTTTACTAAAATCTTGATAGAATATTTATATTAAATCCTTGTCAGAACAGGGGTTTTTTATTGAAAGGATTTTATCATGTCAAAGAAACTCAATCGTAAAAAACAATTACGAAATAGCCTCCGTCGTGCAGGTGCCTTTTCAAGTACTGTGACTAAGGTTGTAGAAGAGACAAAGAAAGTCGTAAAACGTGCTGAGCAGTCAGCAAACCAAGCTGGTAAGGCTGTTTCTAAAAAAGTTGAACAAGCAGTAGAAGCTACCAAAGAGCAAGCTCAAAAAGTAGCCAACTCTGTCGAAGATTTTGCAACAAACTTGGGTGGACTTCCACTTGACCGTGCCAAAACTTTCTATGATGAAGGAATCAAGTCTGCGTCAGATTTCAAAAACTGGACCGAAAAAGAACTCCTTGCCTTGAAAGGAATCGGACCAGCTACCATCAAGAAATTGAAAGAAAATGGAATCAAGTTCAAGTAATCTTTCTTGTGCCTTGCATTTCCGAAAAAATCTTGCTACAATAGAGGCATTAGAGGTGTTTTGAATCCCACATTTTACAGAAAGTGGCGGTGCTGAGAAGTCCACAAATGTGTCAAAACTAGTTGCTAATGGATGAAAAATTGAAATAAAAGTGTCTTTTTGTTTTAAAGACGAGAGTTGCGGGCAACTGCCCGAAATTGGGTGGTACCGCGGATAAACACATTCGTCCCTGTCATGTAGATGGCAGGGGCATTTTTTATGGGAAGCGAGGGAAGGATGACAAGATCAGAGTTAGCAGAAAGAATCGAAACGGATATTGTAAGAAAATTATAAAATTTAACTTTAATATTATTCTTTATATTTATACCTTATACACATTTAGTAAAAATTAGAGGAAAAAGTAAGATTATGGAAGATATCTTAGATAAAAAGGAAATAGACTCTTTAGATAGATTAAACAATCGCTATGAAATACTGACCAAACCAGGCCATTTAGCAAAATTGGGAGAACGAGTAGCGGAAATTATTCCAGAGGGAGTAAAAGAAATTATTGGAGGTGTTGGAAACTCTATTTCTGAACAAGAAATCTACATACAAGCCATGACACAAATCACTAATGGTTTTAAAATAATTGAAGAACAAGCTGCTAAATTGTCGGTTAGTAATCAAAAAATAGTTGAAAATCTACAAAAGCACGGAAAAATAAATAGTTATCAAGATATTCCAAAACTTCGAAGTTATGAAATTTCAAAAGCTGTAGATGATTTTCGAACTATGAATTTAATTGGTGCCTTTATAGAAGGCGGTGGAACTGGATATTTTGGATTTGCAGGTCTTCCTTTTAATCTTATTTTAAGTACGTTTATTTATTTTAGAGCAGTTCAATCCATTGCCATGTATTATGGATATGATGTAAAAAATGATCACGAGGAACTTATAATTGCAAATTCAGTTTTTGTTAATGCTATGAGTCCAGCAAAATCAGATATAAATAATGAACTATCCGCTGT
The DNA here is from genome assembly GCA_905221505.1 of bacterium. Lineage (GTDB taxonomy): Bacteria > Bacillota > Bacilli > Lactobacillales > Streptococcaceae > Streptococcus. The sequence continues at coordinate 27,500 of CAJNDL010000002.1, read as the reverse complement.
AATTACCAAAGTAATGCTAATGAGTAAAGCTACTATTATTAGAGAAACTTCAAAAAAAACTTGGTCTGACATGGCTGCCAGAGGAGGGATTCCATTACTTCTTACACAAATGAGAGCGTTGTCTCATAAAAGTGCTGCTAAAGCGTTAGAAAAGGCAGGCGAGAAAGGAATTGAAAATACAATATTTAAAGAAACTTTTGAGCTACTTGGAAAAAAATTAACTCAAAATTTTATAAAAAAGTCTATCCCTTTTGTTTCTGCTGGAATTAGTGCATTTCTGGATACTGCTCAAATGAAAAAGGTATTAGAGTACGCTGATATTTTTTACCAAAAACGTTTTATTGCAGAAAAGGAATCTCGTATACGTTCATTAATGGAAAAGGAAGAAAAATCTGTTATTGAAGCGGAGTTTATGGAATTAGATAACTAGAAAGGATAAACACATATCTAAACAACTTCATGAAGACGTTCTCAAGACTCAAGAAGTTCAAAAGTCTCAATCTTTTTCGTTCGTGATTCCCACCACCAAATGTAACTGGAAAACTCTACCTTGATCACGCTTGGGGTACAACCTTCAAAGTAAACGAATCACAAAGAAACTGGGATTTCCCATTCAAGCTTGTATCCGAGGCTGTAAGAATATCCAATACAGCAGAGGTAGAGTCTGGTCTATTGAAGGATGAATTAGAGGAGAAAATAGATGGCTAAAAAGAAAAATAGAAAAAAAGAATTAAAACGCCAGCAAAAGTTGGATATCAAAGTTATTTCTGAAGAAGAGGCTGTTTGGACAGAAATCATAGCCAAAAATCCAACTTTTGTAGAACGTCGGACCATTCAAAATTTCGATGAACTGCATACAGCAGTGATGCAATATGCTGATGAACACGGAGAGTATCCAGATGTTCAGCTAATCAATTACCAACTAAAAAATGGAAGTTTTGACTGGCATGAGGATCATGCTTTATTTAGAGAAGCTATGCATACTCCGAATACACAGAAACGAAACAAACTGTTAAAGCAAGTTTTAAAAATCAATCCAGATTACTTTGCTGCTGATTTTCACCTATTCTTATCAGAAGTTGAAGATTTTGATTTGCCAACCTTTAAAAAAGTATTGGATTTTGAAGTTCTAGTTTTAGAAAAATGGAAAATGAATGGATACAATAGTTGGAATTATTTTGAAGCACGCCCTATCCTGTCTGCTCTGATGTTTCTGATTGAGTATTATATGATGGAGAATTTCAATTCTAAGGCTATAGAATTGATTGACCTATATTTGAGTAAGCGACCAGAACGTTTTCCTCCTAATTTTGTCTTCTGTATGCTTTCCTTGTATCATATTACTGGTCAGGAACTAAAGGTTGAACGTTTCTATCGTGAAGAATTAAATAAAGGAAAACGGGATGATACCATTCTTATTCATGTCATCATCTCTGTTTTTTCTCAAGGGAAAATTGAGGAAGCCAGTCAGCTATTTGCAAAATTAGTGGAAATCAATGATGAAGCTGTTGAATTCTTTATAGAGGAAGATTGGCAATTCAAAGTTATAGATATCGAAGACCAAGAATGCTATTGTCCAAATTCAGTTGAATCGCTACAAGCTAGTTTGTATCCTCTGTTTGATTATTTACTAGAAAATATTATTTTAACGAAATTTTTAACAAACGAAGCCAAAAAATTTCGCCGTAAACCAGTATTTTCGAATCATTCTAGTATGATAAAAAATTTATCCAAGGTCACAGACTGGTACTCCTTTATGAGCGAGGAAAAAATGAAGGGAATCCGGATGGATCTTGTTCGTATCTTTGTAGAAAACAGGATCCGTACATCTTCAGATTTCAAAAAATGGACTGAAAAAGAAGTTCTCGCTTTGAAGGGAATTGGTCCTGTAACCGTTAAAAAGCTGAAGGAAAACGGTATAAAATTTAAAAACGAGAAGTAATTGTTTATGGAAGGGGGGAGGTGGAATTATCTTGAATGAAATTTCTAATTTCATCCTGTATACTACACCAAATGGCGACGTTCAGCTAGATATCCTTTTACAAGATGAAAATCTTTGGTTGACTCAAAAAGGTCTTGCAGAGCTCTTTGGAGTTGAACGAAGTGTCATTACAAAGCACTTAAAAAACATTTATGATAGTGGTGAGTTAGATAAGGTGTCAACTTGTGCAAAATTTGCACAGGTTCAACAAGAGGGAAATAGAACTGTCAGGCGTGAACTTGAATATTACAATCTGGATGCTATCATTTCAGTTGGCTATCGTGTAAATTCCAGCAAGGCTACTCAATTTAGAATTTGGGCAACCAATACCTTGAAAGAATTTATTATCAAAGGTTTTGTTTTAGATGATGAACGCTTGAAACAAGGACAGACAGTTTTCGGAAAAGATTATTTTCGTGAACTTTTAGAACGAATTCGCTCTATTCGTTCTAGCGAGCGCCAAATCTATCAACAAATTACGGATATCTTTGCCGAATGTGCCATAGATTATGATCGAAACTCAGATATTACTAAAAACTTCTATGCCATGGTGCAAAATAAATTTCATTATGCAATTACTGGAAGTACGGCTGCAGAAATTATCTATCAACAAGCCGATGATAATAAAGAAAAAATGGGATTAACTACTTGGAAGAATGCACCTGATGGACGAGTGCTCAAATCAGATGTAACGGTAGCTAAAAATTATTTGCAAGAAAAAGAAATTCGACAACTAGAGCGAACTGTTACAGCCTATTTTGATTATATCGAGGGTTTGGTTGAGCGCCGTAATACTTTTACAATGCGAGGATTGGCAGATAGTATTGATCGTTTTCTATCTTTTAATGAGTACGAAATTTTAGAAGGAAAAGGAAGTATTTCCAAGAAACAAGCAGACTCAAAAGCCATCCAGGAGTATGAGAAATTTAACCGAACTCAAAAAATTATATCAGACTTTGATAAACATATTATGAAGATAATGAGAGAAAGTTAATGTAACATTTTTACACGGTTTCTTTTTTGCTCATAGAAGATACTGAGAAAAACAAGATGAGTTGAATCACAGTCTATCTTCTACATACTAATTTTATTTAAAGATATTAACTAGAAAGGACAAACACATGTCTAAAGAACTTTCACCTAAATACAATCCAGCCGAGGTTGAGGCTGGTCGTTACCAAAAATGGCTTGATGCTGATGTTTTCAAGCCTTCAGGCGATCAAAAGGCTAAGCCTTATTCTATCGTGATTCCACCACCAAACGTAACTGGTAAACTCCACCTTGGTCACGCTTGGGATACGACTCTTCAGGATATTATCATCCGTCAAAAACGCATGCAAGGTTTTGATACGCTCTGGCTTCCAGGTATGGACCACGCTGGGATTGCCACTCAGGCTAAGGTTGAGGAGCGCTTACGTGGTGAGGGCATCAGCCGTTATGACTTGGGTCGTGAAAAATTCCTAGAGAAAGTCTGGGAATGGAAAGACGAATATGCCACTACCATCAAGGAACAATGGGGCAAGATGGGTCTCTCTGTAGACTACTCTCGTGAGCGTTTCACTCTTGATGAAGGTTTGTCAAAAGCCGTTCGCAAGGTCTTTGTGGATCTTTACAAGAAAGGCTGGATCTACCGTGGTGAATTTATCATCAACTGGGACCCAGCTGCACGCACAGCCCTTTCTGATATCGAGGTTATCCACAAGGACGTCGAAGGTGCCTTCTATCACATGAACTACATGCTAGAAGATGGCTCACGCGCCCTTGAAGTTGCGACTACTCGTCCTGAGACCATGTTTGGGGACGTTGCGGTAGCGGTCAATCCAGAAGACCCACGCTACAAGGACTTGATTGGTAAAAACGTCATCCTTCCAATCGCTAATAAATTGATCCCAATCGTTGGAGACGAGCACGCAGATCCTGCGTTTGGTACTGGTGTCGTGAAAATCACTCCTGCCCACGATCCAAACGATTTCTTGGTTGGTCAACGACACAACTTGCCACAAGTCAACGTCATGAACGATGACGGAACCATGAATGACTTGGCCTTTGAATTTGCAGGTATGGACCGTTTCGAAGCTCGTAAGGCAGTCATTGCTAAGTTGGAAGAAATCGGCGCCCTCGTTAAAATCGAAAAACGTGTCCATAGTGTTGGTCACTCAGAGCGTACAGGTGTAGTGGTTGAGCCACGCTTGTCTACTCAATGGTTCGTCAAGATGGACCAATTGGCTAAGAATGCTATTGCCAACCAAGACACAGATGACAAGGTAGAATTCTACCCACCTCGTTTCAACGATACCTTCCTCCAATGGATGGAAAATGTCCACGACTGGGTTATCTCTCGTCAGCTCTGGTGGGGTCACCAAATCCCTGCTTGGTACAATGCTGAGGGTGAAATGTACGTCGGCGAAGAAGCTCCAAAAGGCGACGGATGGACTCAGGACGAAGACGTTTTGGATACTTGGTTCAGTTCTGCCCTTTGGCCATTCTCAACAATGGGCTGGCCTGATGTTGACTCAGAAGACTTCAAACGTTATTATCCAACATCAACTTTGGTGACTGGTTATGATATTATTCCGTTCTGGGTATCTCGAATGATTTTCCAAGGTTTGGAATTTACTGGCAAGTCGCCATTCAAAAATGCCTTGATTCATGGTCTCATTCGTGATGAGCAAGGACGCAAGATGTCGAAATCTCTCGGTAACGGGATTGACCCAATGGATGTTATTGATAAGTACGGAACAGATAGCCTTCGTTGGTTCCTTTCAAATGGTTCTGCACCAGGGCAAGACGTCCGCTTCTCTTACGAGAAAATGGATGCTTCATGGAACTTCATTAACAAAATCTGGAACATCTCTCGCTACATCCTCATGAACAATGAAGGCTTGACCCTTGAGCAAGCAACGGCTAATGTGGAAAAAGTTGCTAACAAGGAAGCTGGAAATGTCACAGACCGCTGGATTCTCCACAACCTCAATGAAACCATCGGAAAAGTCACTGAAAACTTTGATAAGTTTGAGTTTGGTGTGGCTGGACACATCCTCTACAACTTCATCTGGGATGAGTTTGCGGACTGGTACGTTGAGTTGACCAAGGAAGTCCTTTATAGCGACAACGAAGAAGAGAAAGTCATCACACGTTCTGTTCTCCTTTACACTTTGGACAAGATCCTTCGTCTCCTTCACCCAATCATGCCATTCGTGACTGAGGAAATCTTTGGACAAATCTCAGAAGGATCTATCGTTACAGCAGAGTACCCAACTGTCAACCCAGCCTTTGAAGACCTTGTTGCCCACACTGGTGTCGAAAGTCTTAAAGACTTGATCCGTGCCGTTCGTAATGCGCGTGCTGAAGTAAACGTAGCTCCAAGCAAGCCAATTACCATCCTTGTTAAGACAAGCGATAGCAACTTGGAAGCTTTCTTTAACAGCAATGTCAACTACATCAAACGCTTTACAAATCCAGAACACTTGGAAATCGCATCAACCATCCCTGCACCTGAACTCGCTATGTCAAGCGTCATCACAGGAGCAGAAATCTATCTGCCACTGGCAGATCTCCTCAATGTCGAAGAAGAACTGGCTCGTCTCGACAAAGAACTGGCTAAATGGCAAAAAGAACTGGATATGGTCGGCAAGAAGCTCTCTAACGAACGCTTCGTAGCCAACGCCAAACCAGAAGTCGTCCAAAAAGAACGCGACAAACAAGCCGACTACCAAGCTAAGTATGATGCGACAGTAGCACGTATTGATGAGATGAAGAAACTTATTGGATAAATCAGTATTCGTAATATTTAAGCTGTTTTTTGTGTAATATAATAAAAACACGAGGTGATTTATGAAGTTTTTAGAGCAAATAGTTAGTTGTAATAACGAGCAATCGAATGTAAAATGGATTAGAGATAATAAATTTAATTTCCATTATGTGAATAAAAATGAAGAAATATTCTCTGGATTAACTATTGGAGATATTATTTTTCATATGAATTATCTGAAGAAAAAGTATCCTAAAGCTAATCTACCTGTTTGGTTTGAATTAACTAATAATAAATTGGAAATAGCAGACAAATTAACGTATATACTAATGGAGTGTTTATGCTACTATTACCTTCATTATGAAAAAAGAAATATTCGAATATTTTGGGGACCAGAACCAACTATTTTAACAGATGGTATCAGAAAATCTCCTTTAATTCATTTAAATAGAAATTTCTCTAAATCCCTTTTTTATCAAAAATTTTTAAGTGATGAGAGTGATACCCATTACAGAAAAGTCTACAGATTATCTGACAAGGAAAAAGACCCTTTTTATCAATCAGTGATTCAAACTGAACTAGACTTGTTTTTGAAAAAAATGGATATTAAACCAGAATCTTCAGAGAAGATTTCTGAAATATGTGCCGAATTGATAGGTAATACATTTGAGCATGCTAAGTCAGATTGTTTAATTGATATAGATCTCACAGATAGTCATAATAAAGAAGAAAAAGGTGTTGTTGTCGCTGGAGAATTTAAAGGAATAAATATTGCTATTGTTAATTTTTCAGATAAACTAATCTTTGAAGATATTAAACACAAATTAAATTCAGAAGAACTTACAGGTGAGAAATACAAAAAAATTATGGGTGCTTATAAAAAGCATAAGGAGTTTTTTGATGATAGTTATCCTGAAGACTTTTTCTATTACCTAGCAGCGACTCAATTGGGAATCTCAGGTAGAAAACAGATTCAAGATGTTGGAGGAACAGGATTATATGTTTTACTTCAATCATTAATAGAAGACTCTGATTTAAGTAACTGTTATGTTTTATCAGGAAAGCATATAGTTGTTTTTAATGATGACTATTTATTTGAAAATGAAGAGCAGTGGATGTGTTATAACGAGGAGAAAAACTTTGTTGATTTCCCACCAAGTAAGGAGATAATAGGTCAATGTCCGATTTTTTTCCCAGGAACAGCTTATAATTTGAATTTTGTAATAGAAGTGGAGTAGTAAATGGAGAAAATAGAAATTAAAGGAATTCCAAACTCATTAGCAAGATTGATTGGTTTTGAATTAGGTGTTCACGTCTATGAACAAAATAATTTGAATAAAATTGATTTGAATAATAAAGTTGAAATTGTCTTTCCTAGAACAATTGAAAAGATTTCGTCTTCATTTGTACAAGGTTTTTTTGCAGGTTTTGTACAAAAAGTAGGCAAAAATACTGCAAAGGAACAGGTTGTTATAAAAATGAAAGATGATAACCTAACGGATTTGTTTTATAAGAAATTATACTAGTAGGAGGAACGATGGATTTATCAGATGTAATTGCTGTATTTGCCTTACTGACATCAGGTTTTGCATTGTATAAACAGCTAAAAAAGGATAAAGTATCTCAGAACACCATTTTTTTCAATCAAATATTCTTTAAATTTTTGACTCAAGACTGTGTTGATGCGAGAAATGATATTAGATTTGATAATTGTGGAAAACTTGAAAATACAGAAAAATTTGAGGCTCTTATTGCGGACTTAGGTAATAAAATTTCTTTCTACGAGTATGTTGATAAAGTTTTTTATGACCAGTTGAAAAAATTATTAACAGAACTAGATGATTTAGTTGTTGATGATAAAGAATTTAAAGGGAAAAAACAAGCAGATCACTCAAATAAAATTGATAAAAAAATATTGGAATTATTTAAGTTAATTATGGACAAATATTTTATCAGATAAATAACTAATTTCTAGAAAGCAGGTTACTACATGACAAATTCTGTAAGTTCGAACCGACCTGAGAAGTACAACATTGCAGCCTTCTTCTCAGGTGTTGGGGGAATTGAGTTGGGATTTGAACAGACCAACGAGTTCAGAGTGGTGTATGCCAATGAGTTTGATAAGTATGCGCGTCAGACTTATCAGTTAAACCATCCAGATATCTATTTGGATGGTCGTGATATTCACGACGTTCAGCCTGAGGATATTCCAGCTGAGCGCGTGGATGTGATTATGGGAGGTTTCCCTTGTCAGGCCTTTAGTATTGCGGGTTATCGCAAGGGCTTTGATGATGATCGTGGCGATCTTTTCTTCGAATTGCTTCGTATGATTGAGGGATGCAAACCTCGCGCTATTTTCATCGAAAATGTCAAGAACATGGTAGGTCATGACCATGGTAATACCTTCAAGGTTATTCGTGAAGCTTTGACCGAGAACAACTACTTTATTAAGTGGAAGGTTCTCAACGGGAAAGACTACGGGAATATCCCACAAAACCGTGAACGTATCTACATCGTTGGTTTTGATACTAAAGAAGCCTATGACTTGTTTGAATTTCCAGAGGAAATCAAGCTGACTACGAGTCTTCAGGATGTGATTAACTTTGGTGATCAACTAGACGAGGTCTACTACTACCGTGAAGGCAAGCAGAATTTCTACGACCAGTTGAAATTTGAAGTCACCAGTCAAGATACGGTTTACCAGTGGCGCCGTCAATATGTCCGTGAAAATAAAAATGGTGTTGTCCCTACTTTGACAGCCAATATGGGAACAGGTGGACATAACGTTCCATTAATTTTGACAGACAGTGGGGAGATTCGTAAGCTGACACCGAAAGAAACTTTTAATGTTCAAGGTTATCCTAAATCTTTTAAAATCCCAGAAGGTGTTTCTAACGGTCAGTTGTACAAGCAAGCTGGAAATAGTGTAGTTGTTCCCGTGATTAAACGTATCGCGGAAAATGTTGCCAAGGCTTTAAATGAAAGTCAGGGGCAATCTCAACTTGAACGCTCAGGAAAAATTGCCATTATCTACACCAAGATGAATGGACAATTTGAAGGACAATCCTATGTCAAGGACTTTGTAGATAGCTATGACCAGGCTCTTGAAAAAATCAAGTTTTATGATGATGGTCTAGCCCTTCTATCAGATGAAGATTATTTAAAATTGGTAAAAAAACGAGGCAATCTTGAATTTTACAGTATTAATTAACGAATATATAAGAGGGTTAGTGAAAAACTAATCTTCTTTTGATATACTGAGAATAGAAAAGAGGGTGCTTATGTGGGAACATTTAAAGTCTGAACAAAAAGAAAAATATAAAACCTTAATTACCAACTTCGCTAGCTTGAGCCAAGCTTTCTCCCAAAAGGCAGAATCAGAAGATGAGAGACAAACAGAGAATTATGTTGCTCCGATTGTCAACTCCAAATTTCAGGAGACTGTTTTCCAGAAGGCTTTTAATGCCGTAGGGGAAGATATTGCCAATACTTCCTATGATGCTTCTGTCGTTGTGGATGAAAATCATAAATACCTAGTGGGTATCAAATCTTTTGGAATTAATTCGGGAGATCAAAAAATCGCTCAGTTTAAAAAAGATTCTCAATCTTGGACGGAATTGTTGGGTGATATCAAGTTTCATGCAGATATTTCAGCAGATAAAGAAACAGCAGACAAGAAAAACTATCAACGCTATGAGGAGTTGGCACGAAAGATTGCGACTTTAAGAAACCAGAGAATCGAATCCTCTAAGGCACAAATAAAGGGGTTTAACTCAGATTCGGTCAATGTTGAAGCTGTTTATCACGTTCTGATGCCGACACCAAAGGGAGAAAATCCTAAGATTTTTGTTGGGGAAACGACTTATTTACCAGTCGATATTGACAACCTGGTCATTGAAGGTTCTACCACCAAAAACAATCCAACTAATTTTCGATTTACGGATGGACAACATCATTACAAGTATACAGCAGCTGACAGCCAGCTCCACATGACTTTTAACAATAAAGACATTGTAGTAGATACTTGGGATGTCCATTATATTGAAGATCCTTTTTCTCTCTTTGAAAATCTTCATTTACTGACCGCTGAAGAGGATAAAACCGATATCTTAGAAACAGTGTCTTGGGTTATTACAGACAAACATGGAAATGTAGAAGAAAATTCTGGTTTTAATGCCTTTAATGGTGGTTCAAAACTATCTAAGAAAGACCGTCTGCCACGGATTTTAAAGATTCAGGATAAATTTAAGGCCAGTCTGGCTCCAGAAGAACTAGCTTTTGTGACTTTTTCCTTAGAAGAAATTCTCTTGAAAAAATGGACGATCAAGGAAGAAAAAGCTCAGATGAAGGCTATTCGTGAAGATTTGATTAACTTTGTCCATGAGACTGGCAATGAAAAGCTCATTAAAGAAATTGAGCAGTTAGTGTATCGTCCAGTTAGTGAAGTTTACATTCCTCTGCCTGACTCGAAAAACTTTCACGACGAAAGACCAGACTTCTTTGGTTCTGGATTTGTGACTTTTGAACCCGGTACTAAAAAACTAGCTCTACCAAAAGAGGAAAGAACTTTTAAACTACGCTTTTTATCTTCTGGTGATGTTATTAACGCCTATATAAATCAAGAAGCTGGTAAGGCGATTCAATCAACTGATAAGCAAGAAATTCTTGGGAATTGGATTTTACGTGGTGTTTTCCAGTTGAAGGAACGAGAGGTCTTGACAGGCCAACGACTCAATGAACTGGAAATCAACGGTATTCGCTTGACTAAGTTTAAAAATGGGGAGATCGGCATCGAATTCATCTGGATTGATATTGAAAATCCACCTAGAGATGCCATTGGCTGGGTAGTAAAGAAATAAAAATCCGTTTTAGACTAATTTCCACTTTGGTTAGGCAAGTGGAAGTTACTTTGAGAAGTTACCCCAGTTCAAATCATCTCACTTTCTCCCCCTTAACCTTTGACTATTCCGCAAAATTATCGTAAAATAAAGAGTAAATGATAAAATGAGGTCAGAGTCTGTTCGCTCTGGCGATAGTAGTATAAATGAGGAGAAACGCTTTGGAATTAGAAGTATTTGCTGGGCAAGAAAAAAGTGAACTATCTATGATTGAGGTAGCGCGTGCTATCTTGGAACTTCGTGGTCGCGATCATGAGATGCATTTTAGCGATCTTGTAAACGAAATTCAAAACTACCTTGGAACATCAAACAGCGATATCCGTGAGGCTTTGCCTTTGTTCTACACAGAGTTGAACTTTGACGGTAGCTTCATCTCACTTGGAGACAATAAATGGGGTCTTCGTTCATGGTATGGTGTGGACGAAATCGACGAAGAAATCATCGCTCTTGAAGAAAATGACGACGATGAAGTAGCACCAAAAGCTAAGAAAAAACGTGTCAATGCCTTCATGGATGGCGATTCAGATGCCATTGACTACAATGCAGATGATCCAGAAGACGAAGATGCATACGAAGCAGATCCCGCTCTTTCATACGATGATGAAAATCCAGATGATGAGAAAAATGAAGTGGAAGCTTACGATGCAGAAATCAACGAAATCGCCCCAGATGACTTGGGTGAAGACGTGGATCTCAACGAAGAAGATGATGAGTTTTCAGACGATGATTCTGAAAACATCGAGGAATAAAAGTTAGCTATTGACAATTGTCCTATTTTTAGGTATCATATTGTTCGGGCACCTCTTTTAGAGGTCGGGGCTCCCTAGTTCTTAGGGAGCTATTTTTGTTTTTTCAAGAAGTTATCTTCTTGTATTTTAGTTGTGAATCTGGTGCAGTCGTCCCAGATTATCTTATTAGTAGGGTCTTGTTTTCTATGTCCCCTCGTAGTCAACAAGGCCTTGAGCATTTTAGAAAGAGGAATCTATGTCTACGAAATATATTTTTGTAACTGGTGGTGTGGTATCGTCTATTGGGAAAGGGATTGTCGCAGCAAGTCTAGGCCGTCTCTTGAAAAATCGTGGTCTCAAAGTAACCATTCAAAAATTTGACCCTTATATCAATATCGATCCGGGAACCATGAGTCCTTACCAGCACGGGGAAGTTTTTGTGACAGATGATGGAGCTGAGACAGATTTGGACTTAGGTCACTATGAACGTTTCATCGATATCAATCTCAACAAATATTCCAACGTGACTACTGGTAAAATTTACAGTGAAGTTCTTCGTAAAGAACGCCGTGGAGAATACCTTGGGGCAACTGTTCAGGTTATTCCTCATATCACAGATGCTTTGAAAGAGAAAATCAAGCGTGCCGCTGTAACGACAGACTCTGATGTCATTATCACAGAGGTTGGTGGAACAGTAGGAGATATCGAGTCCTTGCCATTCCTAGAGGCTCTTCGTCAGATGAAGGCAGATGTGGGTGCGGATAATGTTATGTACATCCATACAACCTTGCTTCCATACCTCAAGGCTGCCGGTGAAATGAAAACCAAACCAACTCAACACTCTGTAAAAGAATTGCGTGGCTTGGGAATTCAACCAAATATGTTGGTGATTCGTACAGAGCAACCAGCTGGTCAAGGAATTAAAAATAAACTAGCTCAGTTCTGTGATGTGGCACCAGAAGCCGTTATCGAATCGTTGGACGTTGAGCATCTTTACCAAATTCCATTGAACTTGCAGGCGCAAGGTATGGACCAAATTGTCTGTGACCATTTGAAATTAGATGCACCAGTAGCGGATATGACAGAGTGGTCAGCTATGGTGGATAAGGTCATGAACCTCAAGAAACAAGTTAAAATTTCCCTTGTCGGTAAGTATGTGGAGTTGCAAGATGCCTATATTTCTGTGGTTGAAGCCTTGAAACACTCTGGTTATGCCAACGACGCAGAAGTTAAAATCAATTGGATCAATGCCAATGATGTGACAGCAGAGAATGTGGCAGAGCTTTTGTCTGATGCAGACGGAATCATCGTACCAGGTGGTTTTGGTCAACGTGGTACGGAAGGGAAAATCCAAGCCATCCGCTATGCGCGTGAGAATGATGTTCCAATGTTGGGTGTCTGCTTGGGAATGCAGTTGACTTGTATCGAGTTTGCTCGTCACGTTTTGGGTCTTGAAGGTGCCAATTCTGCTGAACTTGCACCAGAAACAAAATACCCTATCATTGATATCATGCGTGATCAGATTGATGTTGAGGATATGGGGGGAACCCTTCGCTTGGGACTTTATCCGTCTAAGTTGAAACGTGGCTCTAAGGCAGCAGCTGCTTATCACAATCAAGAAGTGGTACAACGCCGTCACCGTCATCGTTATGAGTTTAACAACGCCTTCCGTGAGCAGTTTGAGGCAGCAGGTTTTGTCTTCTCAGGAGTTTCTCCAGACAATCGTTTGGTTGAAATTGTGGAAATTCCTGAAAATAAATTCTTTGTAGCTTGTCAGTATCATCCTGAACTTTCAAGTCGTCCAAACCGCCCAGAAGAACTCTACACTGCCTTTGTCACTGCAGCTGTTGAGAACAGTAATTAGCCAAATCAAAACCTTTGAGAACAATCTCAGAGGTTTTTTGCTTGCATATTTAGGATATGAGTTGCAAATTAAAAACATAGTGATATAATTAACATAACAAAAGTTAAGGAGGATTTACAATGAAAAAAATCACACTATTTGGTTTGTCTCTAGCAGGCCTAGCTTTACTGGCTTTTCCTCATTCAGGTCAGGCATTCGAGCTAAAAGAAGAATGGGTTGTTAAATGTGGCGTTCAGTATCAAGATGGCAAAATTCTTCGATTTAATAATGGCCATGAAGTGGATATTAAAGTATTGGATTTGCCAAAAAATGAGAAAATCGAGTGGACGGTTAGTCTCAATGGTCAAGATCAGACTGTCAATTTCCTAGGTCAAGAAAAGGACAAGTCTATGATTGGTGTAGAAGGGCGTTATCTGAATTTCTACGTACCTTATGGCTATAGAGGAGATATCAAGGTAGAGGCCAAGAGCGGAAACGAAGTCAAGACCTGGTCAACGAAAGTGGTTGACGATGTACATCATGAAGGTGGAAAGAGAGGCTACTACCGTATTGAAGAATCAAATGACCAATACACTTACCTCGATGCTAAATGGGATTATCAAACCAAGACTTACACTGCCACCCTACCAGAGACTGTCAATGGTCAAAAAGTCTTTGCTTGGGCAGACTATGACAATGGTGAGTTGAAACTTGAAAAACAAAAGTCTATTAGTCATAAATATGATGGAGGATCTTTCAAAGAACTTTATCCGATTGTGAAAGCAGAAAGCTGGCTACAATCAAACCAAAACTGGTACTATCAAAAACAAGGTCAATTAGTGCAGAACGATTGGGTTAAGGACAAGGAAACTTGGTACTTTATGAATGATAAAGGAGTTATGTTCAATCAAACTTGGCTTTATCAAGGTAGCAACTGGTATGCCTTTAAATCATCAGGAGCTATGATTGCTGGTGACTGGCTTTATGACCAAGGCAAGTGGTACTATTTATCAACTTCAGGATCCATGAAAGCAAGCACTTGGGTTTATGATAAGGGAGAATGGTATTATGTAAGTTCTTCTGGTGCCATGCTTGCGAATGATTGGGTCAAAGACAATGGTAAGTGGTATTATCTAGCTTCATCAGGTAAGATGCTTCGCAATACCTACACACCAGATGGCTACTACGTTGGCAACTCAGGTGCCTGGCAATAAGAATAAGAAGTCCTTTTCCTTCAAGGAAGAGGCTTTTTACTTGCTTTTCTGCTGCTTCCTCATTTGTCCTGAAGCGTTTTTTGTGTTAAAATGAATGGTATGAATGCTAAAAAAATGTGGATGGCAGGCTTGGCTCTGCTTGGTATTGGAAGCCTTGCCCTTGCTACGAAAAAAGTTGCAGATGACCGTAAGCTCATGAAGACTCAGGAAGAGTTGACAGCGATTGTACGAGACCATTTTTCAGACATGGGAGAAATTGCGACCCTCTATGTTCAAGTTTATGAAAGCAGTCTGGAGAGCTTGGTTGGTGGCGTGATTTTTGAGGATGGCCGTCATTATACCTTTGTCTATGAAAATGAAGATCTGGTCTATGAGGAGGAAGTCTTATGATACAACCAGCAAGTTTAGAAGAATTGGCATCTTTAGTAGAAACAGATGGCAAGAAAGTCTTTCTTTTTGTGGCGGACTGGTGTGGCGATTGTCGTTATATTTATCCTGCCTTGCCAGAAATTGAGGAGACCAATCCAGAATTCACCTTTATTCGTGTGGACCGAGACCAGTATATGGATTTGGCCAAACTCTGGGATGTTTATGGAATCCCTAGCCTTGTTGTTCTAGAAAAGGACAAGGAAATCGGCCGTTTTGTCAATCGCGATCGTAAAAGCAAGCAACAAATTAATGACTTTTTAGCAGGACTAAAATAGGAGAAAAAGGAAACAATGATTTTTACATATAACAAAGAACATGTAGGTGATGTCCTTATGGTCATCGTGAAAAATAGCGGAGATGCCAAACTGGGTGTGGAACGCAAAGGCAAGATAGCCCGTGTTTTTCTCAAAGAGAATGGGGAAACAGTGGCTTGGAATATTTTCGAAGTTTCAAGTTTCTTTGAAATTGCAGAGCGCGGTCAAGTCTTTTTGACAGATGAGCAAGTCGCTCGTTTGAACCAAGAATTGAAGGCGGAAGGTTTTACAGAAGAAATTATCAATGACAAGGAACCTAAGTTTGTTGTTGGCGAAATCGTTGAGATGGTAGCCCATCCAGATAGTGACCACCTCAACATCTGCCAAGTTGCAGTCGCAAGTGACAAGACAGTGCAAATCGTTGCAGGAGCTCCTAATGCGCGTGTCGGTCTGAAAACCATTGTGGCTCTTCCGGGAGCTATGATGCCAAAAGGCAATCTCATTTTCCCAGGCGAACTTCGTGGCGAAAAGAGTTTTGGCATGATGTGTAGCCCTCGTGAATTGCATCTGCCAAATGCTCCGCAAAAACGTGGTATTATTGAATTATCAGAAGACCAAGTTGTTGGAACTCCATTTGATGCAGCTAAACACTGGACTGCCTAGGAAGTTGTCAGTATCTGATAGACCAGATAGAAGGAAATAAAATGGCAAAAAATGTAGTGATTACAGGAGCGACCTCAGGCATTGGTGAAGCGATTGCGCGGGCTTATCTGGAGCAGGGTGAGAATGTCGTTCTAACAGGACGACGGATAGACAGACTAGAAACCCTCAAGTCGGAGTTTGCAGCAACCTATCCAAATCAAACAGTTTGGACCTTTCCACTGGATGTGACGGATATGACCATGGTCAAGACTGTCTGCTCCGACATTCTAGAAACGATAGGGCAGATTGATATCTTGATCAATAATGCTGGCTTGGCTCTAGGCTTGGCTCCCTATCAGGACTATGAAGAGTTGGATATGCTGACCATGTTGGATACCAATGTCAAAGGTTTGATGGCGGTTACTCGCTGTTTCTTGCCAGCAATGGTAAGAGCCAATCAAGGTCATATTATCAATATGGGATCAACCGCAGGAATCTATGCTTATACAGGTGCAGCTGTCTATTCAGCCACCAAGGCGGCAGTTAAGACTTTTTCAGATGGACTGCGAATTGATACCATCGCAACGGATATCAAGGTGACTACCATTCAGCCAGGGATTGTCGAAACAGATTTCTCTACAGTACGTTTTCATGGTGACAAAGAGCGTGCTGCGACCGTCTATCAGGGAATTGAGGCCTTGCAAGCTCAGGATATTGCAGACACAGTGGTCTATGTGACCAGTCAACCTCGCCGTGTGCAGATTACAGATATGACCATTATGGCCAATCAACAGGCGACAGGTTTCATGGTTCATAAAAACTAAAAAATTTTCTCGAAAAGTTACAAATTTCTGTAACTTTTTTTGATTTCCTGCGAATAGATAAGTAGGAGGAAGAAAATATGTATAATAAAGTTATCTTGATTGGACGTTTGACGTCTACACCAGAATTGCACAAAACCAACAATGACAAGTCAGTAGCACGAGCAACTATCGCTGTGAACCGTCGTTACAAAGACCAAAACGGTGAACGTGAAGCTGATTTTGTCAACATTGTCCTATGGGGCAGACTAGCAGAAACCTTAGCCAGCTACGCAACTAAAGGAAGTCTCATTTCCGTTGATGGGGAACTTCGTACACGTCGCTTTGAGAAAAATGGTCAAATGAACTATGTGACCGAAGTTCTTGTTACAGGATTCCAACTCTTGGAAAGTCGCGCCCAACGTGCCATGCGTGAAAATAATGCAGGCCAAGATTTGGCGGATTTGGTCTTGGAAGAGGAAGAATTGCCATTTTAAGCATTAAAAAGTCTGAGTTGGTCTCAGGCTTTTTTATACTGTCTAAATGTGTTACAATGAACTAGTTGAAACTTTTTGGAGGTTGGAATGAGTAGAGAATATACAAGAACAATCGTCAAAATTATATTTTGTACAGTAGTTATATTTGTTTTTGCGATTTATACTCATGTGAGTCAGACAGATCCTATTCCGGGACAAATAAAAGTTGGAGCGACTTATATGACGATGAATAGTGAATTTTATAGACATTTACATAATGAGATTCAACGCTATTCTGATTCAGAAGGTCAGATATTGTATACTCGGGATGCAGAGATGAGTGAAGAAAAACAGAGTAAACAAATTGATGAGTTTATAGCGAAGCGAGTGAATGTTATTGTTATTAATCCAGTTAAGAGTGATAGCGAGCAAATTGTAGAAGCGTTAAGTAGAGCAAAGAATTTTGGAATTAGAGTTATAGCAGTAGATAGTCAGTTGAATAATATAAAAGTTGATACGAGCATAGTTTCTGATAATTACCATGCTGGGATATTGATTGCCAAGGATTTGATGAAACGTACCTCAAATGCCCATATCCTTTTGTTAACGCATAAAGATGCTTTATCAGCTAACCAGAGAATAACTGGTTTTTTGGATACAATAAAATCAGAAGAATCTTATCAAATTATCTCAGAAAGAGAAACAGTTGGTCAAACAGAGTATGCTATGGCTACTGTAGATGATGCGTTATCTGAAGGTCTAAAATTTGATGTTATAGTGGCTTTAAATGATAGAGCCGCTATAGGAGCTTTAGCAGCAATTAAAGAATCGAAAATAATTTCAAAAAAACTTATTTATGGAATAGATGGTTCACCAGATATGAAGCATTTATTAGCTACGACAGATGAAGTGACGGGAACGGTTGCTCAATTTCCATCTCATATGGGGAGAAAAGTATCGGAAACAATAGATTTATTAGTAAAAAAAGAAGAAGTTGAAGAATTATATACTATACCTGTACAATTTGTTGATAAAAATAATATAATTCAGTTTGATATTAATGGGTGGCAGTAATGAAACAGGTAAAAGGTGTCCAGTATTCTATAATTTTGCTTTTATTAATTAATTTTCTAACCATTGTGTACAATGGAGCTTTATATATACAGATTACAAACTATGTAATTTCAAAGGGACAGATGACACTCTTATTGGGAGAACTAAATAATATTTCAAAATCACCTGACCAGATTTTTTGGTATTCAATTATTTTTTTCGTCGGTATTATTTTTATATCTATCTATAAAATGTATTCAACTGAGAAAAAATGGCCAATTTTTTCAAAATGGAATTTGTTTGAAATAGTATTAATGATTGGTGTTATATGGTCACAAAATCTGTCATACAATGGAATCATATTATTAGTTTTTGCTGATATATTCTATAGTTCAAGAGAGTTTCAAGACTCTGATAGTAAACGTTCTTGGATTATTTTTATTTTCTTGAGTTTTTTAATGTTACTTTTAACAGACTATGAAATCTTGTCACTATTTATAAAAGTTCCATCTCTTTCTACCTATATCCAATTTTATCCATCGTCCATACGAGGCGTGGTATTATTTTTAGAAAATGCATTGATATCATTAAACGTTATTATTTTCATAATCTCTTTATTGTCTTATATCCTATACGTGATTAAAGAACATCATAATATTGAGGAAGAACTTAAAATGTTATCTAGAGTCAACACTGAATTGAATCATTACATATCATTATCAGAGAAAATCGCTGAAGATAGAGAAAGGAAAAGAATTGCTCGGGAAATTCATGATACTTTAGGACATGCATTGACAGGGATTTCAGCAGGGATTGATGCTGTTTCTGTACTAATTGATGTTCAGCCTATCCGTGCTAAGGAACAGTTGAAAAATGTTTCAAATGCAGTTAGAGAGGGGATAAAAGATGTTAGGGGATCATTACAGAGACTAAGACCAGGAGCTTTGCAAAATAATGGTTTAAAAGATGCCCTAATATTAATGATTAGTGAGTATGAGTCTCTATCAAAACTCTCTGTCGATCTAAAATATGAATGGGGAAATATTGATTTAGATGTTATGCAGGAAGATACTATTTTTAGAATTATACAAGAATCTATGACAAATTCTGTTCGTCACGGACATGCTAGTAAAATGAGCATTCGCTTTGTAAGCGAGGATAGCAACATAATAGTTTTGCACGATAATGGAATAGGTTTTGACGACTTACAAATTGGGTATGGCTTGAAACAAATGAGAGAGCGAGTTTCTATTTTAGGTGGTTCTATACATTTTGAAAATAGGGAAGGATTTTACACTAAAATAGTTTTTCCAAAAATAGGAGGTGAAGTATATGATAAAAGTAATGATTGCAGATGATCAGGCGTTAATTAGAGAGTCCTTGCAGATCATTTTATCAGTATATGCTGATATTGATGTTGTATCCGTTGTTGGTGATGGTATCGAAGCTATGGATAACATTATGACTGTAAAACCAGATATAATTTTAATGGATATTAGAATGCCCAGAATGGACGGAGTATTGGCTACAAAAGAAATCAAAAAACGTTTTCCAAATATAAAAATTATAATCTTAACAACATTTGATGACGATGAATTTATTTTTAGTGCTTTAAAATATGGTGCATCTGGCTATTTATTAAAAGGAGTTTCAACAGACGAGTTATATCAAGCCATTCAGACAGTGTATAAAGGTGGAGCTATGATTAATCCTAATATAGCTAGTAAGGTATTTCAATTGTTCTCGCAGATGGCACAGACCAATTTTTCTATTACTGTGAAGGAAGAGAATATTGAAAATATATCACTGACAGAATGGAAAATTATTCAGCAAGTAGCATTTGGAGAATCAAACAAGGAAATTGCCAGTAATCTTTTTTTGTCCGAGGGAACAGTGCGCAATTATCTTTCTATCATTCTTTCAAAGCTAAATTTGAGAGATAGGACACAGTTAGCTATATGGGCTGTACAAACAGGTGTGACACAAAAGAATTTTTCGAAGGAAATTGATAAATGAAATTAAAGCAATTGTTTCTAGTGATACTGTTTGTGCTAAGTTGCTTGAGTTTATTCCTTATTTGGGAAAACAAGCAGATAAAGATTATTAGACTGGGTTTTTATTCTGATTCTAGTTGGGGAATTCCTACAGGGAATAATAGCTATGTACTAGATGAGGCTATTAAGAAATTTGAAAAGCTTCATCCAGGGGTTAGGATTGTATATGATTCAGGTATTCCCAAGGAGGAGTATTCTAATTGGATTTCAAGTCAAATTCTAAAAGGTTCTGAACCAGATGTCTTTCTATTGTCAAGCGACCAGTTATCTTTATTTGCATCAAAAGGTATTTTAAAAAACCTAAATTCCTATCTGTCTCAAGAAGATGCCTCTAATTTCTATGATGTATCTTTGCAGGCAGCAAAATACGGAGACGATTTATACGGTTTTCCATATGAAAGCAATCCCATGTTGATGTGTGTAAATCAAGATTTACTTTTAAGAGAGGGCATTGAAATTCCTAAAGTAGGGTGGACACTGAAAGATCTATATGAGATTAGTAAAAAAATTACAAAAGATACGGATGGAGATGGAATCGTTGATCAATTTGGGATAACAGGATATAGTTGGAAAGAATCTCTAGCAGCCTTTGGCGTCACTATTTCTGAGAATGGTATTCCTCGTATAGATTCGTCAGAAATGAAGGATGCTTTATCCTATATAAGGGAATTGAATCAATTAAACGGGCGCTACAAAGTAACCTATAAAGATTTTGATGAAGGACATGTTGCCTTTTATCCAATGAGTTTGGCACAATATCGCACATATAAACCTTTTCCTTATCATGTGGCCAAATATACAAATTTTAACTGGACATGTATTTCATTACCAACGACAAAGGAAGACATTCGTTCTACTGTAACAGATACTTCCTTATACGTGGTTTCTTCGCGTTCTCGTAATTCAAAACTTGCCGTATCGTTTATAGAATTTTTAACAAATAATCGTGAAATTCAACAAAATTTATTTAACAAGGGTCAAGGAAGTTCAGTGTTACCAGAGGTAGTAACTAGTTTGAAGAGTGAAGAGTTGATGAAGAAAGGAATGATTGGTCAAAATGCCTTAACGACTACTTCACTGGATTATATAATGAAAAATTCAATTACAACTATTTCAAAAGGGATAGATTCAAAATCATTAGTTGGAATAGAAGAAAGATTAGAAGCATTATCTATGGATGAAAATAACACGGATATTGAAGGTAGTCTTATTAAGTTACAAAAAGAACTAGATATAGGAACCCTTAAATAGATGTCGAGATTATTTTTTCTTAAATAATATGAACATGGCAGATGTCTTTATTGACATTTGTCATTTTTTTATTGACATTTATCAATAAACTTTTGTGACATTTAACAATTATAAAGTGAAGATAAGGATGATAGAATGAAATCAATAAAAGGAGGGAAATATGAAATATTTGATATTAGTCAGTCATGGAGGACTCGCAGAGGGATTGAAATCATCTCTTTCTATGTTTGCTTCGGATAAGGTAAATGATGTCATAGCAATTGGCTTAAAAGATGGGGAAAGTCTTGCAGATTTTTCTGTAGATGTCAAGAATGCTATTGAATCTCTAAATGAAAATGATTCTGTTCTTGTTTTAGCAGATATTGTTGGGGGAAGTCCTTTAACAACTGTTGCAACAGTATTAGAAGAATTTGGAAAATTAGAGAATGCAACTATTTTGGGAGGTATGAACTTAACAATGGCACTTACAGCAGTGGTGATGAAAGACATTCTGACTGGAAGTGAACTTGTTTCTACGATATTAAACGAATCATCCTCAGCTTTACAGGAATTTGAAGTCGGATCGGATGATAATCTTAATGAAGAAGACGATATTTAGTTATATAAGGAAAGGGATAAAAAATTATGGTAGTAACATTTGTACGAATTGACGATAGAATGATTCATGGACAAACAGTCACTAGATGGGCAAAAGAACATCCATGTGATGGCTTAATTGCAGTAAATGATGCTGCTGCATCTAATAAGGTTTTAATTCAGGCCTATAAAGGTGCGTCAGATAAAAAAACATTTGTTTGGACAAAGGAAGCATTTAAAGAAAAATCATCTAAAGTAACAGAATCAGATAGTAGATATTTTTTGATTACTAAGAATCCAATTGATATGAAAGAGATTTTAGTAGATCAGGGCTTTATTCCAGGAGATGTTAAAGAGATTATTGTAGGACCAGCTAATGATAGACCAGGTGCTATCAAGTTGGGAAATAATCAATCAATTACCCAAGAGGAAGCAGTTGCACTAGAAGCAATTGAAAAAGCAGGATACAAAGTTAGATTCCAATTATTACCAGATGTATCTATTGGATATTGGAGTGATTTTAAATCAAAATTTGGATTTTAATAATGAAATAAGGAGAAAAAATGATGGAAATTTCTTGGATTCAAGCAGCTCTTTTAGGATTGTTTGCAAGTTTAGCATCGATGCCAGGTATGGGGGGATCCAGTATTGGTAACTATACTTTGGGTCGCCCATTAGTTGGTGGTTTAATTGTAGGTTTAATATTAGGAGATATAACAACAGGGGTAATCGTTGGTGTAGCTTTACAGGTATTATATATTGCCTTAGTAACACCTGGTGGAACTGTATCTGCAGATGTACGGGCAATTTCTTATATCGGAATTCCGTTGTCTATCCTATTTGTTCATGCAAATAATATTTCAGGTGAAGTAGCAATTGCAGCAGCAGCAGCACCAATTGGAGCCGCAGTTGGAACAATTGGAACTGTTTTATTCTATGGTACAGCTACTATGAACTTGATTTGGCAACACATTGGGTGGAAAGCTGTAGAGAAAGGTGATTTTAAGAAGTTATATGCTGTTGATTGGGTATATCCTTGGATTTCACATTTTATCTTTTCTTTCTTACCAACAATGATTATTACAAAATTTGGACCAGATATGGTTGATCTTATGAAAGTATATCTTCCTATGGATGGTTTTGTAATGAAGTCTCTATTTACTGTAGGAGCACTCCTTCCATGTGTGGGTATTGCAATACTTTTGAAACAAATTGTTACAAAAACAACAGACTTTATTCCTTTCTTTGTCGGGTTCACGTTAGCAAAATCTTTAGGTTTGAACTTAGTAGCAAGTGGTGTGGTGTCATTAATTTTTGCAGTAATTTATTATGAATTAGAAGTTATTAAATCTGCCCGTACGACAGCAGTTGTCAGTGATATGGGATTTGATGAAGAGGAGGATATTTAGGATGAGTCGAAAAAAAATATCAAGAAAAACATTGACAAAATCATTTCACCACTGGTTTTATGGACATCTGACATGTTTTTCTCAAGAACACATGCAAACTTTTGGATATTTAACTTCTATGCTTCCAATCGTAGAAGAAATGTATGATACTAAAGAAGAACAAAAAGAAGCTATGCAAACATACACAGCATTCTTTAATACTGAGCCACAGTTAGGGTCTCTAGTAGTTGGGATTACGGCTGGTTTGGAAGAAGCGCGTGCAAATGGAGATGAAGTAGATAGTGAAACCATTAACGGAATGCGAGCTGGTCTAATGGGGCCTATTGCAGGTATTGGAGATTCACTTATTGTAGGAACATTAATTCCTGTTTTGTTAGGGATAGCTTTAGGTCTTTCTAAAGGAGGAAATATTTCTGGTGCAATATTCTATATTATTGCATGGAATCTATTAGTCTATCTTGGAATGCGTTTTGCTTATTTTAAAGGATATGAACTTGGAGATAAAGCAGTAGAATTTTTAGTAGGTCCTAAAGGTCAGGCGCTAAGAAAATCAATTAGTGTTGTTGGTGGTATGGTCATAGGAGCTGTCGCAGCAACTTGGGTATCTGTCACTACGGCGCTAGAGCTGAAAAATGGAGATGGAGAAACATTTTTAAACTTACAAGAAAAGATTGATGGTGTTTATCCAGGTCTTTTAACAGCAGGTTTTATTGTTCTATGTTGGTGGCTGATGGCTAAAAAGAAAGTTTCTCCAAATTGGGTGATGCTATTATTGGTAGTTATTGCACTTGTAGGAGTAGCCTTAGGATTTTTCAATCCAGGATTGAAATATTAATAGTATGTAAAAAAGCAACGGTTTATAATCGTTGTTTTTTATATATGCGTAATATAAGGATTTAGAGTTTCGGTATTTTTATAAAAGAATTAACGAAAATACTAATTTCATAAATCATGTTCGTTAAAATTCTACATTATTAAAGTGCAAAATTAGGATAAAGAAATTTATATATTCATCCTCAGAAAGTCAGACTTTTTTCTTGACTATTTCTGACCAAGTGATACAATAGAATTATGAATTAGCACTCGGGTATAAAGAGTGCTAATGATATCTATCTCATTATGGAGGAAATCAGATGTTGAAACCATTAGGAGACCGTGTGGTCTTGAAAATCGAAGAAAAAGAACAAACTGTTGGAGGTTTTGTCCTTGCAGGTTCAGCCCAAGAAAAAACAAAAACAGCCCAAGTTGTAGCTACTGGACAAGGTGTTCGTACCTTGAACGGTGATCTGGTGGCTCCAAGTGTTAAGCCTGGAGACCGTGTCTTGGTTGAAGCTCACGCAGGTCTTGATGTCAAAGATGGCGATGAGAAGTACATCATCGTTGGCGAAGCTAACATCTTGGCAATCATTGAAGAATAGAAGGAGAAAGTAAGTATGTCAAAAGAAATTAAATTTTCATCTGATGCTCGTTCAGCTATGGTCCGTGGTGTCGATATCCTTGCAGACACTGTTAAAGTAACCTTGGGACCCAAAGGTCGTAATGTCGTTCTTGAAAAATCATTCGGTTCACCTTTGATTACCAACGACGGTGTGACCATTGCCAAAGAAATCGAGTTGGAAGATCATTTTGAAAATATGGGTGCCAAATTGGTATCAGAAGTAGCTTCAAAAACCAATGATATCGCAGGTGACGGGACTACAACTGCAACTGTTTTGACCCAAGCGATCGTCCGCGAAGGAATCAAAAACGTCACAGCAGGCGCAAATCCAATCGGCATTCGTCGTGGGATTGAAACAGCAGTTGCCGCAGCAGTAGAAGCCTTGAAAAATAATGCCATCCCTGTTGCCAACAAAGAAGCCATCGCTCAGGTTGCTGCTGTATCTTCTCGTTCTGAAAAAGTCGGTGAGTACATCTCTGAAGCCATGGAAAAAGTTGGCAAAGATGGAGTCATCACTATCGAAGAGTCACGTGGTATGGAAACAGAACTTGAAGTTGTAGAAGGAATGCAGTTTGACCGCGGTTACCTTTCACAGTACATGGTGACAGATAGCGAAAAAATGGTGGCTGACCTTGAAAATCCATACATTTTGATTACTGATAAGAAGATTTCAAATATTCAAGAAATCTTGCCACTTCTAGAAAGCATTCTCCAAAGCAATCGTCCGCTCTTGATTGTTGCGGATGATGTGGATGGCGAAGCTCTTCCAACCCTTGTATTGAACAAGATTCGTGGAACCTTCAACGTAGTAGCAGTCAAGGCACCTGGCTTTGGTGACCGTCGCAAAGCAATGCTCGAAGATATCGCCATCTTGACAGGCGGTACAGTTATCACAGAAGACCTTGGTCTTGAGTTGAAAGATGCTACAATTGAAGCACTTGGTCAAGCAGCGAGAGTAACTGTGGACAAAGATAGCACGGTTATCGTAGAAGGTGCTGGAAATCCTGAAGCGATTTCTCACCGTGTTGCGGTTATCAAGTCTCAAATCGAAACTACAACATCTGAGTTTGACCGTGAAAAATTGCAAGAACGCTTGGCAAAATTGTCAGGTGGTGTCGCAGTGATCAAAGTCGGAGCTGCAACTGAAACAGAGTTGAAAGAAATGAAACTCCGCATTGAAGATGCCCTCAACGCTACTCGTGCAGCCGTAGAAGAAGGAATCGTTGCTGGAGGTGGAACAGCTCTTGTAAATGTCATCCCAGCCGTAGCTGATTTGGAATTGACAGGAGATGAAGCGACAGGACGCAATATTGTTCTCCGTGCTTTGGAAGAACCTGTTCGTCAGATTGCCCACAATGCAGGATTTGAAGGATCTATCGTTATCGATCGTTTGAAAAATGCTGAAGTTGGCACAGGCTTCAACGCAGCAACTGGCGAGTGGGTCAATATGATTGATCAAGGTATCATTGACCCAGTTAAAGTGAGCCGTTCAGCTCTTCAAAATGCAGCATCTGTAGCCAGCTTGATTTTGACTACAGAAGCAGTCGTAGCCAATAAGCCAGAACCAGTAGCCCCAGCTCCAGCAATGGATCCAAGCATGATGGGCGGCATGATGTAAAAACTCTAAAAGGAGGGATGCGTATTCCCTCCTTTTATGGTTTTCTATTCTAAATAGATTTGAGCTCTCCTAACTTATATGATAAAATAAGACTAGAAAAAGGAGAAGAACATGATCGATGTAGAAGAAATTCTGAGCAAGATGAACCCCAATCAGAAGATTAATTATGACCGTGTCATGCAGAAGATGGTACAAGTATGGGAGAAAAATGAGCAGCGCCCAACCATTCTCATGCATGTTTGCTGTGCCCCTTGTAGTACCTATACACTAGAATATTTGACCAAGTATGCAGATGTGACCATCTATTTTGCCAATTCAAATATCCATCCTAAGGCAGAATACCATAAGCGGGCCTATGTTACCAAGAAATTTGTCAGTGATTTCAATGAGCGAACAGGCAATAACGTTCAATATCTAGAAGCTCCTTATGAACCTAACGAATATCGTAAACTGGTTCGAGGTTTGGAAGAAGAGCCAGAAGGTGGCGACCGTTGCAAGGTTTGCTTTGATTACCGATTGGATAAGACAGCGCAAGTGGCTATGGACTTGGGCTTTGACTACTTTGGCTCAGCCTTGACCATCAGTCCCCATAAGAATTCTCAAACCATCAACAGCATCGGAATCGATGTTCAAAAGATTTATACCACCCACTATCTTCCCAGCGATTTCAAGAAAAATCAGGGCTATAAACGTTCAGTAGAGATGTGTGAGGAGTATGATATCTACCGCCAATGTTATTGTGGATGCGTCTATGCAGCCCAGGCTCAGAATATTGATTTGGTTCAGGTCAAGAAGGACGCCACAGCTTTCTTGCTGGATAAGGATGTTGAGAAAGACTATTCTCATATCAAATTTACTGTTACGAAGTTAGATATATAGAGACCAACCCAGCTGAAAAACTGGGTTTTTAAAATAAAAAAACCAGGGCTTTCACCCGAGTCCACTGAAAAAATAGGTCTCTTACTTTTAATGAAATGAAAACCGAGGAATCTCTCGTCAATTTGAGCGAATTCCTCGGTTATTTTGTATTTATTAAGGTCATAATTCGTTTCATATTGACCACGAAGATGGTTGTGGCTGCCTGT
>CAJNDL010000001.1 GCA_905221505.1 bacterium | reverse complement strand
CTACCTGTTCGCTCACAATAAGAGAGAACTTTTTTACGAAAATCTATTGAATATGCCATAAGAAGATTATACCACATTCTGTACTGTTTTTGGTTCATTTTACTATAAAATTCAACAAAAATCAAAGAACAAACTAAGAAACTAGCCTCAGGTTATACTCAATGAAAATCAAAGAGCAAACTAGGAAGCTATCCGCAGGCTGCTCAAAACACTGTTTTGAGGTTGTAGATAAGACTGACGAAGTTAGTAACATATATACGGCAAGGCAAAGCTGACGTGGTTTGAAGAGATTTTCGA
Organism: bacterium; assembly: GCA_905221505.1. Lineage (GTDB taxonomy): Bacteria > Bacillota > Bacilli > Lactobacillales > Streptococcaceae > Streptococcus. The sequence continues at coordinate 223,644 of CAJNDL010000001.1, read as the reverse complement.
AGAGTATTAACTTTGAGATTATAGCTAGAGAGGCTGTATCAGTAATATGTATCTGTCAAATTTAGTGACGAAGATAGTAGAAGAAATATTAGGATATAAATCAGCTTCAGCAGGTATCTGGAAAATTTGATTTTATAGAAAAGCTTTTTATTACAAACTCAATATACTATCAATAAATAATATCATAGAAGCAACAATTATTATAATTTCACCTATCTGCATAATCCTATTTCGAACTCTAAATATATGTTCTATCCAAAATACTTGAATCACACACATTATAGGAATTAATGTTTTTGAAATTGAAAAATATCCAAATAAATAAACTATAAATAACAATAATATAACTATATTATATTTCTTATTCATGACATTCCCCTCTTTATTTTTTGATTATCAATCTTAATCATTTACAACTACATTATAACAAACTACGAAATCCTTGTTAACAAATATTGCCATTTTTTAAAATTTTTTGTGATTCGAATGTGATAAACTACTTCGATATTGATTTTAGATAACTTTTCGTCTATACTTAGGGGTGAGTACAAAGTGATACTTACAGTGCTACTTTGTGTGCGATAAACTATGAGCCTTTTGTGCCATATTTTTCTCCTTTCGCTTTACAATTGGGCTTGAACACCTTTATTGTATCGCGTTTGGAGTTTTTTTGTCTCGCACCTAACGAATCGAGACGGACTGAAAATCACATAATTAAAAAAGTTGGAGCTCAATACTCCAACAATTACCTTAAAATGTTTGGCGTTTTGCTTTACGCTCGGCACGACCACGAGCACGATTTTCAGCACGCTTGGTCTTGCGGCGTTTTTCATCAACCGCCCATTGAATCTTCTTCTTATAACCTGGTTTGACTTTTTTCTTTTTCTTTTTAACCAAACCAATCATTTCAATATCAAGTTTATCTTGTTTTTTCTCACGGTTGGCACGACGATCACGGTCATAGGTATCTTGGAATTCTCCATCTTTTACCATTTTCGGAGTAAACTTGATTCCTAATTTCTCCAACTCACGGATATCCGAGTCATCACTTGGCTGATAAAGAGTAATAGCTGTCCCTGGTAGGCCATTTCGTCCGGTACGACCAACACGGTGCACAAAGAAAGATAGGTCTTGCGGAATGGCATCATTGATGACATGACTGACACCTTCAATGTCAATCCCACGCGCTGCCAAATCTGTTGCGACAATATACTCAAAATCTAGATTTTTCACCTGGTTCATGATACGTTTGCGTTCACGAGGGGCAATATCCCCATGGATTTTTGCCACCTTCAAGCCTTGAGCAGTCAGATATGAATGCAATTCATCAGCACGTGTCTTAGTGTTGACAAAAATCATTGCCAAATAAGGCTGCATCAACTGAGTCAATTGATAAATTTGAGCGTTCTTGTCACGTCCCTTGGTAGAAATCAACCAATTATCAATAGTATCAGAAATGACAGTTTTGGTCTTGATTTTCTCCATAACAGGATTTGACAAGTATTTTTTCAAGAATGGTTGCAACTTTTGTGGAATAGTCGCTGAGAAAACCATGAATTGCAAATCTTTTGGAAGGCTGCCAGCAATCTTATCAACAGTTTCCAAGAATCCCATATCCAAAGTCATGTCTGCCTCATCGACCACAAAAGTCTTGGCCTTGTGAATAGCTAAATCACCGGATTTTACCAAGTCGTAGATACGGCCTGGTGTTCCAATAACAATATGAGGCTGGTTACTTGCCAATTTCTCAATCTGGCGAGCCTTATCTGTCCCCCCCACATAATTAACCACACGAACTTCCACTTCTGAGTGGACAGCAATCTGACGGGCTGCTTGGTAAATTTGAGTAGCTAACTCACGACTCGGTGCAGTAATTACTGCTTGCACACTATCGCTAGTTTCATCTAATTGCTGGAAAATCGGTAATAGGAAAGTGTGGGTCTTACCTGAACCTGTTTTTGATTCACCGACCAGGTCACGACCTGCCAAGACAATAGGAATCAACTTATCTTGTACCTCTGTAGGAGTTGTAAATTTTAACTCCTCTAAGGCTTCTCTAATATAGTTTTTAAACTGAAATTTCGTAAATGACATAATATCCTCGATTCTATCTATTCTATCAATTATACCACATTTTATTCCATTTCAGTAGTCTCACTTATTTAGGCTATTTCCTGTAGCTTTTCTAATCAGAAAAAGGCTGGAATTTGAGAATCCCAACCTCTTTTCAGTTATTATTTCCAGTTTAAAAGAGCATTCAAACCATAGTGATCACTGACTTGTGGACTCTTGTTACCATCAAATACAACATGTAAATTTTCTACCGCTAACTCTTTGGTAGTAAAGACATAATCGATTCGAAGGGGTTCAGTGTTCCCCTTCCAGCCATCAATTTCTGGTGGAACGGTATAGCTACCGCTTTTCTCTTGAGCAACTTCAAAAGCGTCTTGTAAGCCTAATGGACTAGCTAAAATAGCTTGGTAGCCTTCCTGACCGGCTGGATTGTTGAAATCTCCAGCTAGCAAAAGTGGCTTGTTCAGTTCTTTCAAGACAGCCTCAAATCGTGCCCATTCTTCTTGGAAACCTTTATCCCACCAAGAAAGGTGGACACTGGCAACTGCAAGATCCTTTCCATCGACTACAGTTTCAGCCAGGGCGACACGACGAGTATGATAATCTGTTGGATCATCCACATCTGAAACCAAAATTTCTCTGGCTTCAATAGGTGTTTTAGACAAGATAGCTACACCTTCGTGGTAGCGGTCATAGCCGATATGGTTATAGGCCCAGGTCCAGTAGTAATTTTTCCCTTGCTCAGACAACTTTTCAACCAGAAGTCTAACATAGTGGTCTTGATGAATAGGCTCAGCTGCTGGCAAAGCTTGATAAAGGTCATTAACCTCCACCTCTGGCGAAGTGATCTCCTGATTGATTTCTTGGAAACAAATCAAATCATAGTCTTTTTCAAGAATATCCTCAAGTAAAATCTGGAATTTTTCCTCAGCTTCTTTTTCCATCCAACTGTGAGTATTGAGTGTTAAAAATTTCATTCTTTTCTCCCAAAATAAGAGGTTGGAATACAGCTTCCAACCTCAAGTATATTACAATTCTACTTTAGCAACTGCTGTTTTAGCTGCAAGAGAACCTGTTTTTTCTAATTTAACTGATTTAATTGCATCACCATTTGTGAAGACAACTACTGTTGAAGTTTCACGACCTGCTCCACGGATAGCATCCAAGTCAGCTGTGACAAGAAGATCACCTGCTGCAACTTTTTGTCCTTCAGCAACATGAACTGTAAATGGTTTACCTTCAAGACTTACTGTGTCCAAACCAATGTGAACCAATACTTCAAGACCTGCTGCAGTCACAATACCAAGAGCATGTTTTGTTGGGAAGATGCTTGATACAGTACCTGAAACTGGAGATACAATGTTTCCATTTGCAGGTTCTACTGCAAATCCATCACCCATCATTTTTTGAGCAAATACTGGATCTTTTACTTGTTCCAAAGCAACAACTTGACCGTCTGCTACTGAGTAAACTTCCTCAGTAAGACCTTTGAAGTGAACAGCGTTTTGTTGTGCTTCAGTCATTTGACTTGGAAGAGTTTCAGGAATGATTTCACCTGAATCAAGGATATCTTGGATATCAGATTTCAATACGTCAGCTTTTGGTCCGTAGATAGCTTGAACCCCTTGTCCTTTCATGACAAGACCCATAGCTCCTTCTGCTTTCCATTGCTCTGCATTTCCTACTTTATCTGCATCTTTAACAGTTACACGAAGACGAGTCATACATGCGTCAACATCAACGATGTTTGCACGTCCACCAAGAAGGTTAATAATGTTTACAGCTTGAGAACCAGCTGCAACTTTCACTTCACTGCTAGATTCTTCTGAACCTTCAGCAGTTTCGTAGTTTCCGTTACGCCCTGGAGTTGCGTAGTTGAATTTTTGAATCATGAAGTTTGCAATAAAGTACATGATTACGGCAAAGAGAACAGTTACCCAAACGAAGTTAACGATATCCATACCGATACCAGCACTGATTGCAATAGGTGTACGAGTCAAGAACTCGATTGAACCGAATGAGTGCATACGTAGGTTTACAACGTCAGCCATAGCGAAGGCAGCACCTTGAACAAGTGAGTAAACAAGATACATAGGTGTTGCGATGAACATGAACATGTATTCGATTGGTTCAGTAACCCCTGTCAAGAATGTTGCAAGAGCTGTCGCAATCATCATACCTTTGTATTTGTGTTTTTTGTCAGCATCAACATTACGGTAGATAGCTACAATCACACCCATCAAGATACCGAATGAACCGATCATTTGTCCAACTTTGAAACGAGCTGGATGTACTGTATCTAACAAGTGTTGGTATTGAGTTGCATCAGTACCTTTAAGGTTTACAAGGTCTGTTACCCATGCAAGCCAAAGTGGATCTTGACCAAATACTTGACTACCTTTAGCTGCACCAGTTAAGACATCATAAGTACCACCAAGAGCTGTGTAGTTCATTGGGATAGTCAACATATGGTGAAGACCAAATGGCAAGAGCAAACGTTCCAATGTACCATACAAGAATGGTGCAAGGATTGGAGCAGTTTCTTGTGAGTTGGCAATCCAGATACCAAAGCTATTGATACCTGTTTGAACTACTGGCCAGAAAGCAGCAAGTACAATTGCAGCAATTACTGAACGAAGAATAACTACAAACGGTACGAAACGTTTTCCGTTGAAGAATGAAAGTGCATCAGGAAGCTTACGGAAGTTGTAGTATTTGTTGTAAGCAGTTGCCCCAATAAAACCAGAAATAATCCCTACGAATACACCCATGTTCAAGGCTGGAGCTTCAAGAACACTGATAAAGTAATCAGCAACTTTGATTGAACCACCAAAGAGTGTAGTTACCATAGCATCTGGATTTTTCAACATATCGCCTGATACACCAAAGATTGTACCAGTGATACGATTGATTAGGATAAAGGCAAGACCTGCCGCAAACGCACCACCAGCGCGTTCCTTAGCCCAGCTTCCTCCAATGGCTAGGGCGAACAAGATATGAAGGTTAACGATAACTCCCCAACCGATTTGCTCTAGTACACCACCAGTAATAACGAGTGGTGCAAAGGTTGGGTTAATCATCACGATAGACTTACCGATTGAAATCATCAAACCAGCAGCCGGCATAACCGCGATAACCACCATCAAAGCCTTACCGAATTTTTGCCAAAATTCGAAAGACAAGACATTTTTGAATGTATCTTTCATCATTCAAATCTCCTTTATTTTTATTTAGGCAAACGTTTTACGAAAACGTTTGCACCTTTTATGATTTAATTATACCACTTTAATTTTTTTTGTAAAGGCTTTTACAAAAAAAATTACACTTTTTTCTAAAATTTTTGTAGCAAAAAAGGAGATCATTTAATCTCCTCATAAAAGTAGCTAGTTTACCTAAATCTTCAAGAATCGGCGCATAGAAATTCCTGATCCCAGTGAACCAATGAAAATCCCAATCACAAATAATAGGGCAATCATCAGAGGAGTAAATACCTCCGGTGCAATCATAGAAAGATTTTGTCCGACCAAGGACTTATTGACAGATTGGTAAACCATTCGATAAACAATAAAGACCAACACTGATGGTGCAGTTGCTCCAAGCAAACCAATGAAGGCACCTTCAAGTAAGAAAGGTCCACGGATATAACTGTTCTTAGCACCAACCAAGCGCATGATTTGAATTTCACGACTGCGGGAAATAATGGTGATACGAATGGTATTTGAAATCAAGAAAACTGCAATGAAAATCAAAAGTCCTGCAATAACTAATCCCCAAACACGGATAAATGATGCTAGTTGGAATAGGCGTTCTGTATTGGCACCACCATCCTGAACCTCAGACACACCTTCAATTTTTTTAGCATCCTCGGCTACAGTTTTTACATCACTTGGCGTATTTGTATCAACGATATAGGCATCATAGAGGGGGTTGGCATCTCCTTCAAAAATTTTCCAGTTGTCCCCCATTGTCTCGGTTAATTTTTCATATTGTTCTTCTTTACTTGAAAAGGTAACACTTTTAACAGTAGACATCCCCTTCAAGGCATTGTATACCTTGTGGTAGTCATTATTTGTAACAGTTTGACCTTCTTTTTCAATAGTCTCACTATTATCAGCTACATCCTTACGAATATAAACCATCACTCGAACATTATTTTCAATATCTGTAGCTAGTTTCGCTGTATTGAAAATAACAGAAGCAAATATGGCAACCAAGGTCAAAGTAATCATGACTGAGCTGACAGCAGCCACTGTCATCCAACCATTTCGTTTCAAACTTTTTAGTGATTCAAATAAATGGCGAAAAAATCTACTAATCATCGTATCCATACTCTCCTTTTGATTCGTCACGAACGACACGACCATTTTCAATGGCAATGACACGGTGGCGCAAGGTATTTACAATCTGGCTATTATGAGTCGCCATTAAAATAGTTGTCCCTTGTAGGTTAATCCGTTCCAAGAGATTCATAATTTCCCATGAATTATCTGGGTCCAAGTTTCCTGTTGGTTCATCGGCTATCAATACTTTGGGATTGTTTACAATAGCACGCGCAATCGCAATCCGCTGTTGCTCTCCACCTGAGAGCTCATTTGGGAAAGAACGAACCTTATGCTTCAATCCAACCAAGTCCAAAACTTCCATCACACGTTTTTTGATATTACGGCGATTTTCCCCGATTACTTCCATAGCGTAAGCAATATTTTCATAGACCGTTTTCTTTGGCAAGAGTTTATAGTCTTGGAAGACAACCCCAACACTACGACGTAGAAGCGGGACATCTTTCTTTTTAATCTTAACCAGATTAAAACCAGCAACTGATAAACTTCCTTTATCGATTTTTACTTCACGATATAGAGAACGAATGAAGGTTGACTTCCCTGCTCCTGAAGGTCCTACGATGTAAGCAAATTCCCCTGGTTGAACACTGACCGAAACACCGCGTAGAGCAGTCGTTCCGTTGTCGTATTTTTTGACGACATCTCTCATTTCAATGATTGACATGTGACTTCCTTTCTTTCTTAGCTAATTCGCCACTTGAGATAGGCATCGATAAAACCATCTAGGTCCCCATCCATAACCTTATCTACCTGCGCAACTTCAAAGCTAGTTCGATGATCTTTTACCATAGTATAAGGCGTGAAAACATATGAACGAATTTGGCTTCCCCATGTGATTTCCTTTTTCTCACCTTTGAGGGAATCAACTTCCGCAGCTTTCTTTTCTTGCTCCATTTGATAGAGCTTAGCCTGCAACATCTTCATGGCACGATCTCTATTTCCATACTGGGTACGATCGACCGTTGATTGGACAACAATTCCAGTTGGAATGTGGGTCAAACGCACACCTGTTGAAACCTTATTGACGTTTTGTCCACCAGCACCACCTGAACGGAAGGTATCCATCTTAATATCATCTTCCCGGATTTCCACTTCAATGGTATCATCCAACTCCGGCATCACTTCTACAGATGTGAAAGAGGTATGGCGACGTTTAGCAGAGTCAAATGGCGAAATTCGCACCAAACGGTGGACTCCCATTTCCGACTTGAGAAGGCCATAGGCATTAGGTCCTTCAAACGATAAGGTTACTGACTTGATACCAGCCTCATCACCTGCTTGATAATCCAAGACTTCTACTTTAAAGCCTTTAGCATTACCATAACGAGTATACATACGAAGCAGCATATCACCCCAGTCCTGCGCCTCAGTTCCACCAGAACCTGGATGGATTTCCAAGATGGCATTATTATGGTCATAAGGTTCCGACAAGAGAAGGGTCATCTCGTAACTGGTCATCATCTTATCAAGTTCTGATAACTGTTCGACCAGTTCCTCATGCACTGACTCGTCTTCTGCTAAAAAGTCCAATAAAATTTCGACTTCATCCTGCAACTCTTCCATTTTATGGAAGGTATTGTAGGTATTTTTTAATTCATTTAATTCTTGCGACGTTTTTTGGGCCGCGATATTATCGTTCCAAAAATCAGGTTCTGTCATCTTGTTTTCCAAGATGGCAATCTCTTCCTCTAAACCTTCTAGGTCAAAGAGACCCCCTGAAAGAAGCTAATTTTTCACGATTTGCGTCAATTTTTTGACGAATTACTGAAATGTCCATAAATACTCCTTTTTTACATCATTTCATTATAGCATATTTTATCATTTCTTTCCATCTTTTGCTCTAATCCCTTTTCATGAAAAAAGAAGCCTTTCGGCTTCCCTTCTTACAAGACTTTTGCTGAAGTACGAGTGATTTCTTCTACTTGAATATTCTCTGATTCAAATTTTTCTTTCAAGGCTGGTAAATCAATCGTTCCATCGATTTGAACTTCGATAATCACCTTACCATCTTTACGTGGAATATTTACTGTATGAGAGATATTCAAATTTTCTTCTACAATCAAAGAAACAATCTTTCCAAGAACGCCAACTTCATTTTCCGTAACAAAGCGCACACGGATACCTTCTTCACCATAACCAGCAATTTCAAGAAAGGCTTGGAAAACGTCACGATCCGTAATAACTCCGTAGACTTGATGGTTATCTACAACAGGAAGAATACCAATCTTGTTTTTCAACATCAGATAAGTTGCATCCTCAAGACTGGCATAGCCTGAAACAGTGACAACATCACGAATCATGACATCTTTTACTTTTGTCTTATTTAGAAGATAATTCATCTCATAGATAGAAAGACTTGTTGCCTTGGATGGACTAGCTTGGGCAATGGTGCCCTCAGTCACCAAACCAACCAATTGATCATTTTCGATAACAGGCAAGCGGTGTAATCCTTGCTCTCTCATCAAATCTGCTGCATGAGATACTGTGGTATCTGGACTAATATAAACTACCTTGCGGGTCATAAAATCTTTAACTGCCATGAGACTTCTCCTTTTCTATTCTTATCCCTATTATACAATCTTTTTGTAAATCTATCAAACGCTTACATTTCTTTTTCAAAATTCAGAAAAGTATGAATAAGCTAGCAAAAAGAGCTCTAAAATCGAGCCCCGTGAATGAAGGATAGACAGCTTCATTCTGTTTTGTTTCAATGATTAGAAGCTAACCTTCCAGTGCAGATGAGAATTGCTTCGCAATCTTCATTTGCAACCTAAACTAGTCTCCCAGACTATGCGAAGATTGCTTACGCAATCTCCATCTGCCGACTAAAAAGGTCCCCCGGACTATAATGAAGATTACTTCGTAATCTCCATCCGCAACCTAAACTAGTCTCCCAGACTATGCGATGATTGCTTCGCAATCTCCATCTGCCGACTAAAAAAGGCCCCCGGACTATTAATGGTGATTACTTCATAATCCTCATCCACCGACTAAAACAATCCACTGGATTCTGATGATTGCTTCGCAATCTTCATCTGCCGACTAAAAAGGTCCCCCGGACTATAATGAAGATTACTTCGTAATCCTCATCTACCGACTAAAACAATCCACTGGATTGTTTTAGCCACCTAGATATGCTTTTCTGACTTCTTCTGATGAGGCGAGTTCTTTTCCTGTTCCTGATAGGACGATTTTTCCTGTTTCCAGTACATAACCTCGGTCAGAGATTGCGAGTGCTTTATTGGCATTTTGTTCAATCAAGAGGACGGTTGTTCCTTGCTTCTGGATATCTTGAATGATATCAAAAATTTCTTGGATAAAGATTGGGGCAAGACCCATTGATGGTTCATCTAAAAGTAGAAGTTTCGGTGTTGACATAAGAGCGCGTCCCATGGCAAGCATTTGTTGTTCTCCTCCTGAAAGAGTGGCTGCATCTTGGTTTTTTCGTTCTTCAAGACGTGGGAAGCGTGAGAAAACTTTCTTCAAGTTTGCTTGATTTTCTTCACGATTTTTCTTTAAGAAAGCTCCCATTTCTAGATTTTCCATAACTGTCAATCCAGGGAAAACGTGGCGTCCTTCTGGTACTTGTGAAAGTCCACCTGCCACAATTTTTTGAGCTGGCATTTTTTGGATTTCTTGACCTAAAAATTCAATTTTTCCTGAACTTGGTCGAACTAGACCTGACAAGGTACGGAGAATAGTTGTCTTACCTGCACCATTGGCACCGATAAGGGATACAACTTCTCCTTCATTAACTTCAAAGCTTACATCACGGACTGCTTGGATCATGCCGTAATGCACAGAAAGATTATCAACTTTTAACATAGACATTAGGCTTCACCTCCTAGATAAGCTTCGATAACACGTTTATTGGTCTTAATTTCGTCTGGAGTTCCTTGAGCAATCAAGCGACCGTATTCAAGTACGTAGATGCGTTCTGTTACTTCCATGACCAGATTCATATCGTGTTCAATCAGCATAATCGTAATCTTAAATTCATCTTTGATACGACGAATTAACTCAGTCAATTCAGCAGTTTCCTGCGGGTTCATACCTGCTGCTGGTTCATCCAAAAAGAGAATTTTAGGTTCCGTAGCGAGGGCACGAACAATTTCCAAACGACGTTGTTGTCCGTAGGCAAGGTTTTTAGCAAGAGTTTCTGCATCACCATCTAAATCGAAGATTTTCAACAATTCCAAAGCTTTAGCCTTTAATTCTTTTTCACTCTTGTAAAAAGCTGGCAAGCGTAAGAAACTAGCAAAAACATGTTGCTTGTGATGGTTGCCAAAGGCAATCAAAACATTGTCCAAAACGGTTAAATCTTTAAAGAGACGGATATTTTGGAAAGTACGTCCAAGTCCCAAAGAAGCAATCTTATAAGGTGACTTTCCATTCAAAAGGTGACCATCAAGGGTAACTGTTCCCTCACTTGGTTCATAAACACCCGTCAAGAGGTTGAAAAGAGTGGTTTTACCAGCTCCGTTTGGACCGATTAGTCCAACCAATTCCCCTTCGTTCAATTCAAGAGTCACATCTCCAACAGCTGTTAGACCGCCAAAATGTTTGGTTAACTGTTTTACTTCAAGTAATGCCATTAGTTTTGTTCCTCCTTCTTAGATTTTTTAAAGAAACGTGATAGGCTCAATTCCCATGTTCCAAGGAGTCCACCTGGTCTGAAAATCATTACCAATACCAAGGCCAAAGCGTAAATAATCATACGCACGCTGGCAACATCTTGGAGAAGCATATTCAAAATTCCAAGAACAATAGCTGAAACAATGGCACCTGTAATGGAACCAAGTCCACCAAATACAACAATAATCAAAACATTGATTGAGTTGATGAAGGTGTAATCTTTAGGTACAACAGAGCCGATAAATCCTGCCTGAAGTGACCCAGCAATACTTGCAGTGATAGCACCAAAGACAAAAGCGATGATTTTAATTTTAGTTGTATTAACCCCAACTGACTCAGCAGCGATTTCATCCTCACGAACGGAGAGGGTTGAACGACCAATCGGGCTACGCAAGAAGTTCAAGGTTGCAATAGTTGTAATTACGACAAAGAAGTAAACCATTGGCCAAGTTGTAAAGTTTGGAATTCCCAAGATACCTGCTGCACCATTTGTAAGGCTTCCACCATTGATGATAAAGATACGGATAATTTCAGAAACACCTAGAGTCGCTACCGCAAGATAGTCCCCCTTCAAACGCAAGGTTGGAATTCCGACAAGTAAGGCAACTGCTCCTGAAAGCAAAGCTCCTACCAGCATAGCTCCAAAGAAGGCACCGTAGGTTGGTGATTTAGAACCAATAATCGCTGCTGCATAAGCACCAATAGCCATGAAACCAGCATGACCAAGTGAAAATTGTCCTGAAAAACCAACGATTAAGTTGAGACCAACAGCCAGAATAATATTAATTCCGATTTGTTGTAAAATCTGAACATAGAATAGATTGAGTACTCCAACTGAAACCAGTACACTAATCAAGCCATAGCCAGCTAACAAAAGGAGTAACCATAGAATATTAACTTTTAAATTTTCCTTCATCGTTTACACCTTCTCTTTCACATTTTTACCAAGGATACCAGCTGGGCGGACAATCAAGATCAACAACAAGATTCCATAAACAATGGCATCGCGGAAGTCTGACATTCCAAAGGCTGTCGCAAAGGTTTCCAATAGACCAATTACAAAGCCACCAAGCGCCGCACCAGGAATGATTCCGATACCACCAAGTACTGCGGCAACGAAAGACTTAAGACCTGGAGTAACCCCCATCAAAGGTTCAAGAGAGTTATAATAGAGGGCAATCAAAACACCAGCTGCACCCGCAAGTGCTGAACCCAAAGCAAAGGTAAAGCTGATAGTACGATTTACATTGATCCCCATCAACTGCGCTGCATCGCTATCTACGGATACTGCACGCATGGCTTTCCCCATCTTAGTCTTTTGAACAATGACTTGTAACAAAATCATCAAAATCAAGGAAATCGCCAAGATCATTAATTGTACATTCGTTAAGCTAATTGGTCCCAAATCATAGCGAACTGTTTGAATCGCTTGAGGAAAGGCACGGGTATTGGCACCAACCAGATAGACCATGCCATACTCTAATAGGAAGGAAACTCCAATAGCTGTAATCAAAACAGCAATACGAGTAGAGTGGCGCAAAGGTCGGTAAGCAAGGAACTCAATCACGACACCAAGAATGGCTGTCGCTAGCATAGCTACAATAAGCGCTACAAAGAAATTCATTTGGAAAGAATTAATCAAGAAATAACCGATAAAGGCTCCCATCATATAAATATCACCGTGGGCGAAGTTGATGAGCTTGATAATTCCGTAAACCATGGTATATCCTAGGGCTAACAGTGCATATACACTACCTAGAATCAAACCATTTACTAGTTGTTGGAGCATAAGATTCACTCTTTCTATTTGTAATTTCGAGGGTTTTCCCTCAATTTTTGATAGGTTCTTATACTCAATAAAAATCAAAGAGCAAACTAGGAAACTAGCCACAGGCTGTACTTGAGTACGGCAAGGCGACGTTGACGCAGTTTGAATTTGATTTTCGAAGAGTATTAAACATCGAAACAGGGAGTGAGTCAAAGGCTCATTCCCTATTTCAACATTTTTCTATTATGGTTTTACAACTTCTGCTGCTTCAACCTTACCATTGTTCATGGTCATCATGTAAGCAGTTTTGACTGTGTTGTGGTCTGCATCGAAACTTGTTTGACCAGTTACACCTTCAAAGTCTTTTGTTTTAGCAAGGTTATCCTTGATTTCACCAGAGTTTTTAGCACCTTTTGCTGCGTTTGCTACAAGGTGAACTGAGTCATAAGCCAAGGCTGCAAATGTTGAAGGCTCTTCGTTGTACTTAGCACGGTAAGCATCAAGGAAAGCTTTTGCTTTAGCTGAAACTTCTACAGTAGTTGAGAAGCCTGAGATAAAGTAAATGTTTGATGCTTTTTCAGCAGTTGCTTGTTGTACAAACTCTTCACCGTTGAATCCATCACCACCAACGATTGGTTTGTCAATTCCCATACCACGCGCTTGGTTTACAATCTTACCAGCTTCAGTGTAGTAACCAGGAACAATGATAGCATCAAAATCTTTCCCTTTCATTTTTGTAAGGGCTGCTTGGAAGTCTGTGTCACCTGCTACGAAAGTTTCATCTGCAACGATTTCACCCTTGTAAGCTTCACGGAAGGCTTTTGCAATACCTTTAGCATAGTCGCTGGCATTGTCAGTGTAAAGAACAACTTTCTTAGCTTGTAATTTATCAGAAACATAGTTTGAGATAATTTTTCCTTGGAAGCTATCTTGGAAAGTTCCGATAAAGAGATAATCTTGACCTTTAGTCAATCCATCTTGAGTCGCACTTGGTGAGATCAATGGAACACCTGCTTTTGTAGCGTTCGCTACCGCAGCTGCAGTTGCACCAGATGTCGCAGGTCCTACGATTGCTGATACTTTAGATTGAGTTACAAGGTTAGTTGTTACTGAAGCAGCCTCTGCTGTTTCAGACTTGTTATCTTTATCGACTACTTCGATTTGTTTTCCATCGATACCACCAGCAGCATTGATTTCATCAACAGCAAGTTGGGCACCTTTTTGTTCAGATGTTCCGTAGGCTGCTACGGCACCAGTTTCTTCGAAGTTAAATCCAATCTTGATTGTCTTTTCATCTACTGAGTTACCAGCAGCGTTTGACGCTCCAGACTTCACTTCTCCACAGGCTGCAAGAAGTGCTACACTTGCAAGAGCCACAAACGATAGGGCAAATTTTTTCTTCATCTTTTTTGTCTCCTTATTTCTTAAATAAATAGCATGTTAAGAATATACCGAATTATCAGAAAATTGTCAACACTTTTCTTGAACTTTTTCGATGATAACGTTTTCTTCTCGATAAAGATTGCCCACAAAAGGTGTTTCCAGCTCTTGGATATGACAAACTCTCACTTTTTTTATAAATTTTTCCTTGCTCAAGTGTCCGACCAATTGCTCCACTTCTTGAGTTGGAACATAGAGTTGTAAGTAACGATGTTTCTTGGAATGATAGGTAATATCTCCATAATCCTGCAATTTTTTGGCATCACGATTATAGTAAAGATAGATAATCAAGCCAGATCGATTGACTTTTTCAAACATGATAAATCCTCTTTCTAAGAAATTTCTCCTTATTATACCAAAAAAAGCAAACCCAGTCGAGTTTGCCTTCTTTCATCATTAGTTCAATGAATTGTTGGCCATGATTTCATCAATAAAGCCATATTCAAGTGTCTCTTGAGCACTCATCCAGTTATCACGTTCTGCATCTGCATGGACTTTTTCGATTGACTGACCTGAATTTTCAGCCAAGATTTTTTCCAAGGTGTTACGAGTTTTAAGCAAGTGTTCTGCAGCGATAGCCATATCAGTTTGTTGGGTACCACCACCTGTACCACCCATTGGTTGGTGAATCATATACTCTGCATTTGGAAGCATGAAACGTTTGCCTTTTGCTCCACTTGATGCGATGACAGTCCCCATAGATGCTGCCATACCCATAACGATAGTTTGGACATCTGCCTTGATAAAATTCATAGTATCAACGATTGCCAAACCAGCTGAAACAGAACCACCAGGTGTATTGACATAAAGGTAAATATCTTTTGTACTATCTTGGGCATCCAAGAAAAGCAACTGGGCAATAACTGAGTTAGCCATGTTGTCTTCAACTGGACCAGTCAGCATGATGATGCGGTCTTTTAGAAGACGTGAGTAAATATCGTAGGAACGTTCTCCACGGCTTGTTTGTTCAATAACTACAGGAATCATTTATTTCTCCTTTTGAGTTTTATTTTTGTTGGTCAAATGACTGAAGATAAGACTATTATAATATTTTGGTCAAAAAAGGTCAAATCTTTGCTCTGCTTTCATTAAACAGAAACAAAAATTCAACCTCCTTCCAAGACTGGAAATTCTTTTCCAAGTCAATCTCTTTTTAATTTTATTTTGTACCGAACAAGCGGTCTCCAGCATCTCCAAGACCTGGAACGATATAACCGTGTTCGTTCAAACGTTCATCCAAGGCTGCTGTAAAGATTTCTACATCTGGATGAGCTTCTTGAAGGGCTTTAACACCTTCTGGAGCAGATACGAGGCAGACAAATTTGATATTTGATGCGCCACGTTTTTTAAGGGAATCAACAGCCAAGATTGCTGAGCCACCTGTTGCCAACATTGGGTCTACGACAAAAATTTGACGTTGGTCAATGTCCTCAGGCAATTTCACCAAATACTCAACTGGTTGAAGCGTTTCTTCATCACGGTACATACCGATGTGGCCAACTTTAGCAGCTGGAACCAAGCTCAAGAGCCCATCGACCATCCCGATACCTGCACGTAAGATTGGAACGATGGCCAATTTCTTACCTGCCAATTGTTTTTGAACTGTTTTTGTGATTGGTGTTTCGATTTCCACATCTTCTAGTGGAAGATCACGAAGTACTTCATACCCCATCAACATTGCAATCTCATCTACTAGCTCACGGAAAGCTTTTGTAGAAGTATCTGTACGACGCAAGATTGACAATTTGTGTTGAATCAGTGGATGATTAATAACTTCAATTTTTCCCATTTTTGGAATTCCTTCTTTCAATTTATTCTTCTTATTATACCAAAAAACGGTTTAAAAATCTTTCCAAACCATTTATTTTTTATAATTTTTACATTAGATCAGCCTCTTTAAGAGCGGCCTGTACTGTCTCAAGTGGTAAATGGGTCAATTCTGTCCCTTTTTCTTGATAAAGGTATTGGGCATAGTCATCCATTCGGTACTGGTTGATATAGACCACGCGCTTACAGCCGACCTGAAGCAATTGTTTGGTACAATTCAGACAAGGAAAATGGGTCACATAGGCTGTAAAGCCTTTAGGAACACCACGTTCAGCCCCTTGGAGAATGGCATTAACCTCAGCGTGAAGGGTGCGAACACAGTGGCCTTCAATGACCAGACATTCGTGGTCAATACAATGTTCGGTCCCTGACACCGAACCATTGTAACCAGTGGAAATTACCTTATTATCCTTTACCAGAATTGCGCCCACTTTGGCACGTTTACAGGTGGAACGATTGGCAATCAGTAGGGCTTGGGCTGCAAAATACTCATCCCAGGCTAGTCTTTTTTCAGTCATATCTCTTCTCCTTTTTCTCTATTTTTTAAAAAATGGTAACCGTAAGTCCGCAATCTTTTCAGCTGGTACCTTCATGCCATCCTTGATCCATTTTAGGAGAACAGATACAATGGCTGAACTCCAGAAGGAATGAAGATAAGAGCTGACACCTTTTGATTTTCCATGGTATTTTTCTAGAAATTCCTGCATGGCTTGGACAAAGATTTTTTCCAGATGGTAATCCAAGGCCAGTTGAATCACTCTGGCTTCCTTTCTGGCCTCGCGGAAAAGGTGAACCCAGACCAAATAGAGATCTGTCTTTAAATCGTAATGATGCAGCTGTTCCATGATATTGTGGACACTCCGTTTAAAGACGCTCTCTAAAATCTCCTCTTTGGAATCATAATTGCGATAAAAGGCCGCACGCGAAACGCCTGCACGCTTGACCAATTCAGAAATACTAATCTTGGTCAGATCTTTTTTTTCCAAGAGTTGCAAGAGGGCCGTTTCAATGGCTTCTCTGGTTAATAAATTGGATTCTTGGTTTGATTTTCTGAGATTTTCAAGAGACTTTTCAGAGATTCTACGTTCAGACATAACATTTTCTTTCTACTTGTCACAACAGACGGATGAAGCTTTTGTTTCAAGGGTTTTCATGATATAATTGTAAAAAAAGACAGAACCTTTGTCAATGTATAACTGACAAAGATGGAGAATTTCTATGACTTGGAAGATTATTGCTGACTCTGGTTGTGATTATCGTCAACTGGCAAAACCAGCTATTGACACGACCTTTGTAAGTGTCCCCTTAACCATTCAAGTAGCTGATCAGGTCTTTGTTGATGATGCCAGTCTTGACATTGACCGAATGATGGAAACCATGTATGCAACTGCAGAAGCTTCAAAATCAGCCTGTCCAAGCCCAGATGATTATTTGAGAGCATTTGAAGGAGCTAAAAACATTTTCCTAGTAACCATCACTGGTACTCTTTCTGGCAGCCACAATAGTGCTCAACTAGCCAAGAATATTTATCTGGAAGAACATCCTGACACTAAGATTCATGTGATTGATAGTTTGTCTGCTGGTGGTGAGGTTGACTTGCTCGTAGAAAAATTAAATGACTTGATTGACCAGGGCTTGTCTTTTGAGGAAGTGGTTGAAGCTATCACTGCTTATCAAGAAAGAACCAAGTTACTCTTTGTCCTAGCTAAAGTCGATAACTTGGTGAAGAACGGCCGTTTGAGCAAACTTATCGGTACAGTCGTTGGCCTTCTCAACATCCGTATGGTTGGAGAAGCTAGTGAAACTGGAACTCTCGAATTGCTACAAAAAGCACGAGGTCCAAAGAAATCGATTCAGGCAGCCTATGAAGAGTTAGTAAAGGCTGGATATGCTGGAGGCCGTATTGTCATGGCCCAACGTAATAACGAAAAATGTTGCCAACAGCTCTCAGAGCGAATTCGCGAAACCTTCCCACAAGCGGATATTAAAATTATCCCAACATCTGGTCTCTGCAGTTTCTATGCAGAAGATGGCGGTTTGCTGATGGGATATGAAATTGATTAATTGCATTCTTGACAAGAGGTGACCATCATCTCTTGTTTTTTTGTGGTACAATAGAGCTATGAAACATTTTGATACTATAGTCATCGGTGGGGGACCTGCCGGTATGATGGCTACGATTTCCAGTAGCTTTTATGGACAGAAAACTCTCCTCATCGAAAAAAATCGGAAACTTGGAAAAAAATTAGCTGGAACTGGTGGTGGACGTTGCAATGTGACCAACAATGGTAGCTTGGACGACCTGCTAGCTGGCATCCCTGGAAATGGTCGCTTTCTCTACAGTGTCTTCTCCCAATTTGATAACCATGATATCATTAACTTTTTTACGGAAAATGGTGTTAAACTTAAGGTCGAAGACCACGGACGCGTCTTTCCTGATAGTGACAAGTCTCGAACCATTATCGAAGCCTTAGAAAAGAAAATCACTGAGCTAGGCGGCCAAGTTGCCACTCAAACAGAGATTGTTTCGGTTAAAAAGGTGGATGACCAGTTTGTTCTTAAATCAGCTGACCAAATCTTCACTTGTAATAAACTCATTGTCACAACTGGTGGTAAATCCTATCCTTCCACAGGCTCGACTGGTTTCGGTCACGAAATTGCCCGTCATTTTAAGCACACCATTACCGATCTCGAGGCCGCTGAAAGTCCTTTGTTGACAGATTTTCCACATAAGGCCTTACAAGGGATTTCTCTGGATGATGTGACCCTAAGTTATGGCAAACATGTCATCACTCACGATTTACTCTTTACCCACTTTGGTTTGTCTGGCCCTGCTGCTCTGCGTATGTCTAGCTTTGTTAAGGGTGGAGAAGTCCTTTCACTGGATGTTCTACCTCAACTTTCTGAGAAGGACTTGGCTGCATTCCTAGAAGAAAATCGGGAAAAGTCCTTGAAAAATGCCTTAAAAAATTTGCTTCCAGAACGCTTGGCAGAATTTTTTGTGCAAGGCTATCCTGACAAAGTCAAACAGCTAACTGAAAAGGAACGAGAACAACTTCTCCAGTCTATCAAGGCCCTCAAAATCCCTGTTACTGGCAAAATGTCTCTTGCCAAGTCCTTTGTCACCAAAGGAGGCGTCAGTCTCAAGGAAATCAATCCTAAAACTCTGGAAAGTAAGCTGGTGCCTGGGCTTCACTTTGCTGGCGAGGTACTGGATATCAACGCCCACACAGGTGGCTTTAACATCACTTCTGCTCTCTGTACCGGCTGGGTGGCGGGATCAAACCCAATCTAAATATACAGTACTCAATGGAACAATCCACCCCCAAAAGAAAGGAACGACTTTGGAACATATTATCTTGCTAAGGGGAGTGACTCCTAATGGAAAAAATGCTATCCCTAAAATGTATTATCTAGTAGATATCTTGACAGAAGCTGGTTTTCAACAAGTTCGAACTTATATTCAAAGTGGAAATATTATTCTTGAAAGTAACTTAGCTCTCGAAGAAATACGAGAACAGGTTCATACTCTAATAAAGGAAAAGATTGGAGCCGATCTCAAAATAATCATTAAGAATAAGGATATTTTAAAAAACATTGTCCAAGAAAATCCGTTTGGAGAACACTATCTTTATGACCGTGTACACGTGATTTTTTATCAAGAACCTATTCAAAGTCTTCCTTTAGAAAAATTAAAAATTGATTACGGCGAAGAAGAAATTTGTGTCGGTAACCACTGTCTCTACCTCTATCTCCCTAGAACTGCAAAACAAAAAAAGCTCAATACTAACTATCTTGAAAAGCTTTTCAATGTAGATTTGACCATGCGAAAACTAAATGTGGTAGAAAAATTATTAAGCAAGTAATACTTGAATTTAGAAAAAATCGGAAGATCACTCCTCCGATTTTATTTTGTCTGAGTTTGGACATAGTGGGCAATGACATCTGATGTATACTGGGCTGTTCCAGTTCCAAATTTGTCAATGTTTTCCTTAAACTCTGGGTTGTAGACGTAGCCTTTACCGATATGACCGAATACCTCAATAGAGCAGTCAAATCCATAAGTACGAATAGCTTGCAATAGTTTGGCTGCTTCTTCTTGGTTTTCGGTTGCTGTTACAGGCAGACCAGCTTGAAGGTTTTGTGCCAAGGCTTGAAAAACTTGGTTGAAGGCGTCTGTGGCCTCGTCTTCGTGACCTTTTTGGCGCTCCAGCGCTTGGTCCATGACTTCTTGTCCATACTTTTCTACCGCCTCTTGGTGGTATTTTTGATGGTCTTGATAGTTAAAACCAGCAAATTTCTCTTGAATACTCATTTCTCTTTCTCCTTTTTGTTCTTGAATGGTTTTTTGCAAGGTGGAAATCAAGGTATCCAGATGTTGTCTTTCTCGAGTCAAATACTCCAACTGCCTGATCAAATGAGGCAATAAATCTGTCCTTTCTTCCTTTAATAGCTCTGCTATTTTTTCTAAAGAAAAACCTAGATATTTGTAATAAAGAATGACCTGAAGTCGCTCCAAATCCTCTTGACTGTAGGTTCGATAGCCGTTTTCAGACTTTAAAGGAACCAAAAGTCCTATCTTATCATAGTGGTGCAGGGTCTTGACAGAGACGCCCGAAAGCTGGGCAGCTTCTTTTATATGATACATGATTTCCTCCTTACAATGATAGTATAACCCCTCCCCTTAGGTCAGAGTCAAGCGTTTTTGAGAATTTTTTTACTTTATCATAACATGAAAATGGTTTTCTTGACAGACCTTAGAAAACATGATAGGATAGTCAAGTCTATCAATCAAAAGAAAGGCTCATTTTGAGTACTTATGAGGCTATTTGCCAAGGGCAGTAGCTTTTTCTTTTGTAATACTAATTTTAGGAGTTTAACTATGTCTGAAAAATCGCAATGGGGTTCTAAACTAGGCTTTATCCTAGCATCTGCTGGATCAGCCATCGGACTTGGTGCCGTTTGGAAATTCCCTTATATGACTGCTGCTAACGGTGGAGGAGGCTTTTTACTTGTCTTTCTCATTTCCACTATTTTAATCGGTTTCCCCCTTTTGCTAGCTGAGTTTGCCCTCGGCCGAAGTGCTGGCGTTTCAGCAATCAAAACCTTTGGAAAACTTGGTAAGAATAGTAAATACAACTTTATCGGTTGGATTGGTGCCTTTGCCCTTTTTATCCTCTTATCTTTCTACAGTGTTATCGGGGGATGGATTCTGGTTTATCTGGGTATTGAGTTCGGGAAATTGTTCCAGCTTGCTGGGACGAGTGATTATGCTCAGTTATTTACTTCAATCATTTCAAATCCAGCCATTGCCCTTGGAGCTCAGGCAGCCTTTATCCTATTGAATATCTTTATTGTATCACGTGGGGTTCAAAAAGGGATTGAAAGAGCTTCTAAGGTCATGATGCCCCTGCTCTTTATCATCTTTGTCGTCATCATCGGCCGCTCTCTCAGCTTGCCAAATGCCACGGAAGGCGTTCTTTACTTCCTCAAACCAGACTTTTCAAAACTGACCAGCGCTGGTCTCCTCTACGCTCTAGGACAATCTTTCTTTGCCCTCTCACTAGGGGTTACAGCCATGCTGACCTATGCTTCTTACTTGGACAAGAAAACCAATCTGGTTCAATCAGGAATCTCCATCGTAGCCATGAACATCTCGGTATCCATCATGGCAGGACTAGCCATTTTCCCAGCCATGTCAGCCTTCAATATCCAGTCTGAAGGGGGACCAAGCCTGCTCTTTATCGTCTTGCCTCAACTCTTTGACAAGATGCCTTTTGGAACCATTTTCTACATTCTCTTCCTCTTGCTCTTCCTCTTTGCGACGGTCACTTCTTCTGTCGTGATGCTGGAAATCAATGTGGGCAATATCACCAATCAGGACAACAGTCAGCGTGCCAAGTGGAGTGTGATTTTAGGAATCTTGACCTTTGTCTTTGGCATTCCTTCAGCCCTGTCTTATGGTGTTATGGCAGATGTTCACATTTTTGGAAAGACTTTCTTTGATGCTATGGACTTCTTGGTTTCCAATCTTCTCATGCCATTTGGAGCTCTCTGCCTTTCACTCTTTACAGGCTACATCTTTAAGAAGGCTCTTGCTATGGAGGAACTCCATCTTGATGAAAGAGCTTGGAAACAGGGACTTTTCCAAGTCTGGCTCTTCCTTCTTCGTTTCGTCATCCCAATTATCATCATTGTGGTCTTCATTGCCCAATTTATGTAGTCAAAAAGGACTTGAGTAGTGATACTCTTCGAAAATCAAATTCAAACTGCGTCAACGTCGCCTTGCCGTACTCAAGTACAGCCTGCGGCTAGTTTCCTAGTTTGCTCTTTGATTTTCATTGAGTATGAACTCAGGCCCTTTCTTTTTTATGGATGGCTAACAATCAATTCCAAACCTTGACCTTCTAATGTCCAAGCTTCAACATCACTTGGTAGGATAAAGTGGCTACCTTTTTGGATTGGATATTCCTTACCGTCTACAGTTAGTTGACCTTGACCACCCAAGACACTAAACAAGCTGTAGTCAGCTGACTTTTCGAAGTCAACTTTCCCAGTAATTTCCCACTTGTAAACTGCGAAGAAATCATTGGATACAAGGAGAGTGGAACGTAAATCATCAGCTTTGATAGTCACAGGACGGCTATTGGCAGGCTCTCCAATGTTCAAAACATCGATAGATTTTTCAAGGTGAAGTTCACGCAAGTTGCCATTATCATCCTTACGGTCAAAGTCATAGACACGGTAAGTGGTATCGCTAGATTGCTGGGTTTCAAGGATTAATATACCTGCTCCAATAGCGTGCATGGTGCCACTTGGTACGTAGAAGAAATCTCCAGCCTTTACAGGAACTTTTGTCAACAAGGCATCCCAGTTCTTGTCTTCGATTTGCTGGCGGAGTTCTTCTGTTGACTTGGCATTGTGACCGTAGATAATCTCTGAACCTTCGTCTGCAGCGATAATATACCAGCATTCTGTTTTTCCAAGCTCGCCTTCATGCTCTAGTCCATAGGCATCGTCTGGGTGAACTTGGACACTGAGCCAGTCGTTGGCATCGAGAATCTTGGTCAACAGTGGAAATACAGGTTCTGGACGATTGCCAAACAACTCACGGTGTTCCGCATACAAAGTAGCTAGGTCTGTTCCCTCAAAACGACCATTTGCAACTTTAGAGACACCATTTGGGTGGGCTGAGATGGCCCAATATTCTCCGATTTTTTCATTTGGAATGTCGTAGCCAAACTCATCACGTAGCTTGGTTCCACCCCAGATTTTTTCTTGCATAACTGATTGTAAAAATAATGGTTCTGACATCTTAATCTCCTGTCTGATTTTTCTCCCCTCATTATAGCAAAAAGCTAGGTCTAATTGAACTCTTTTTCCTATTATATAAAGTAGGGAGAAGATTTTATAAAAATAGTGAACAAATGTGCTCTACTTAATACTTGCACCATTGCTGGCAATGACATCCTTGTACCAGTAGAAGGATTTCTTCTTGCTCCGTTTTAGGCTTCCATGACCAGCATTATCACGATCCACATAGATAAAGCCATAGCGCTTGTTCATTTCGCCTGTTCCAGCTGAAACCAGATCGATACAACCCCAAGTCGTATAACCAAGCAAGTCGACCCCATCTTGGTAAATAGCATCTCGCATAGCCTTGATGTGGGCCTCTAGATAAGCAATCCGATAGTCATCCGCTACATAGCCATTTTCATCTGGCGTGTCTATAGCGCCGAGCCCATTTTCTACGATGAACATAGGCTTTTGATAACGATCCCAGATGGCATTGAGGGTGATTCGAAGTCCCAGTGGGTCAATCTGCCAACCCCATTCAGAGGATTCCAGATAAGGATTTTTGATAGAGGCAAAGACATTTCCAGCTGTCAGATCCCTCACTTCTGGATCTCCTGAGGCCACTCGGCTCGCATAGTAAGAGAAGGAAACAAAGTCAACAGTGTGATTCTTCAACAAGTCCAAATCTTCTGCTGTCATTTCAATCTCAATCCCCTCACGCTCCCACTGCTTCTTGGCGTAGTTTGGGTATTCCCCACGCGCTTGAACATCGATGAAGAAGTAACTCTTGCGGTCTTCCTCCATAGCAGCCCAGTAGTCTCTCGGATGGGCAGTGTTGGGATAGTATTGCCCTGCTGCCAACATGCATCCAACCTTGTTTTCTGGATCAATTTCGTGGGCAATTTTAGTCGCCATGGCCGAGGCTACTAGCTCATGGTGAGCCGCTTGGTATTTGACCTGTTCTTGATTTTCTCCATCTTCAAAACAAATCCCAGCTCCTAAAAATGGAGCATGCAGAATCATGTTGATTTCGTTAAAGGTTAGCCAGTATTTGACCAAGCCCTTGTAACGGGTAAAGAGGGTGCGACAAAGATTTGCGTAAAAGTCCAACATACGACGATTTCGCCAACCACCGTACTCCCTAATTAAGTGCATGGGGCAATCAAAATGCGTAATAGTCACCAGAGGCTCAATCCCATACTTTTGGCATTCCTTAAACAAATCCTCATAAAAGGCTAAACCAGCTTCATTTGGCTCTGCTTCATCTCCCTTAGAAAAAATTCGAGTCCAAGCAATGGAAAGTCGATAGGTCTTAAAGCCCATTTCTGCAAAAAGTGCGATATCTTCCTTGTAATGGTGGTACATATCAATGGCTTCCTTAGCTGGGTAAAAATAGCCCTCCTCAAACGAAAACATCTTTTTCTGACCTGTGATTATTGCTTCACGATCAGGTCCAATCGGTACCACATCGACATTAGCCAGACCACGACCATCTAGATTATAAGCTCCCTCACATTGATTAGCTGCTGTTGCACCACCCCAGAGGAAACCCTCTGGAAATTGACCATTTTCTGTCATCACTTTACCTCACTTGATTTATTACTTCTATTATACTAAAAAGGAGACAGAAAGTTTGGAACTATTTGGATAATGATGGTACTGAGCTTGTTTACAAGTACTAAAAAAAGACTGAAATCAGTCTCCTTTTTAAATCAAAGCTGTGATAGCTATTACTAAACCAAAAACAATACCAGGTGCATTGGTAGCAGCAAGGGGAATATCTCTTTCCTTTTTGAAAAGACCGTAATAAGCCCATAGACAACAGTTAATAGATGCAACCAAGGACTGGATAAAATTCCCTTTTTGACCGGCAAGATTATTCATGATTTGCGGGAAGTAAGACACATACATCATAACGGACATGAAGGTCGCTACCCAACCCAACACTTTCATTTGTTTTCCAGACATTTTCAAAACCTCTTTTATTCTTTTATGCTTTTTATTTTATAATATGATGCAAAAACAAGTAAGAGTTTGAGAGTTTTGTTATAAAAATGTAAACTATTACAATCTTGTGATAAGAAAAAGACCGGATTGCTCCGATCTTTTGATAGTTCATATTCTCAATTTCTGTTTTAAAAATAGCTAAGGTTATCTTCAAATGACTAAGCGCCCTATTTCATACGATAAAAATCAAGCACTAGACCAGCAGGGCCTTTAACTAATAAGGACTCTGTTCCCCAATCGGTTACAGCTGGGCCGTTTAAAACTGTGATACCAAGATCTTTCAACCGTTGGTAGTTCTGGTCTACATCCTCAACTTCGATATGAATAATGATTCCTGACTGAAAAACTTCCAAAGGAATCAAATGATTTTGGGACAACATGAGACAGTGACTGCCAATCGTAAACTGAGCAAAACCATCGTCAACATAATCAGCTTTTTTGTCCAAAATACGCTCCAAGTCAGCACAGACTTGGGGAACATCTGAAACGATAATATCTAATTGATTTAAATTCATTTACTATCCTCCATAAAAAGACCGGATTGCTCCGATCTTTTCAAGTTCTGCTCTATGAAAATCAAAGAATAAACAAGGCATCGAACCGCAGGCAGTACTGAAGTACGGCAAGGTGAAGATAACACAGTTTAAATTTGATTTTCGACGAGAGGAATTATTTAATTACGCGTGATTGCAAACCTTCTTCTTCCAAGAAGAGACGGAATGGTACGAGTTCTTCTGCTTCGTATTTTTCCTTGAAGGCTTTGATTGCTTCTTCTGAGTGAAGTTTTGGATCCAATTCAAGTACTTCTACTGGAAGTGGACGGTGTTGACTGATGCGAGCATCGATCACAACAGTTTTACCTTCTTTGTTGAGTTTAACAGCTTCTGCAACAACTGCATCGATGTCTTCGATACGGTCAACTGTAAATCCTACAGCACCTTGCGCTTCAGCGATTTTCGCATAGTCAGCATTAGGGAAGTCACAACCAAACAAGTGTTTGTTTGTGTCTTCGTATTTGTCTTTGATGAAGGCATATTTACCATTTGAGAAGACAACGTTGATAACTGGAAGGTCGTATTGAACGTTTGTGATAACGTCTGGGTAGCACATGTTGAACGCACCGTCACCCATGATGTTCCATACTTGGCGATCTGGATTGTCTTTCTTAGCAGCGATACCACCAGGAAGGGCAATACCCATTGTCGCAAAGAGTGGAGATGTACGCCACATGTTCTTAGGTGTCATGTGAAGGTGACGAGTAGATGTTTGAGTAGTGTCACCTACGTCGATTGAGTAGATAGCGTCTTGATCAGCATGTTTGTTGATTGCATTGTAAACTTGATACAATTGCAATTCACCCTCAGTTTTACCTTCGATTTTGTTCATGTAATCACGCCAGTTTTGGTTGTTCTTAACGTTTGCACGCCACCATGGAGTAGATTCAACTGGGTTCACTTTGTCAAGGATTGCTTTCGCTGCTTGACCTGCATCACCAAGGATTGAAGCGTCAAGGGCATGACGTTTACCAAGTTTGTAAGGGTCGATATCCACTTGGATGAATTTTTCAGTATTCTTGAATGCTTCGTAAACTTCAGCAAATGGGAAGTTTGAACCAAGGAAAAGAACTGTGTCTGCTTCAAAGACCACTTCGTTGGCTGGTTTCCAACCAACACGGTAAGCAGAACCTGTCAAACCTTCATAGTTCCATTCGAAAGCTTCAAAGTTTTTACCAGTTGTGATGATTGGTGCTTTGATTTTACGTGACAATTCAGTGATCACTTCACCAGCTTTAACACCACCGTAACCAGCATAGATAACTGGACGTTCAGCATTGTTCAAGATTTCAACAGCTTTGTCGATTTCAGCTTCGTTCAAAGCAGGAGCGATGAATGAACGTTCGTATGAACCTGAACCGTAGTATGAGTTTTCGTCGATTTCTTGGAAACCAAAGTTTACTGGGATTTCAACAACAGCTGGACCTTTTTTAGAAACTGCAGCACGGCAAGCTTCGTCGATTACTTTTGGCAATTGCTCAGCGTAAGCTACACGTTTGTTGTATACAGCGATACCGTTGTACATTGGGTTTTGGTTCAATTCTTGGAAAGCATCCATGTTGAGTTCGTTAACTGGACGTGATCCAAGGATTGCTAGGAATGGAGTGTTATCCATAGCTGCATCGTAAACACCGTTAATCAAGTGAGTCGCACCTGGACCACCTGAACCAACTGCAACCCCGATTGAGCCGCCGAATTTAGCTTGCATAACCGCTGCAAGAGCACCTGTTTCTTCGTGGCGAACTTGCAAGAAGCGGATATCTTTGTCTTCAGCCAAAGCATCCATCAATGAGCTGAGTGTTCCTGATGGGATACCGTAGATTGTGTCTACGCCCCATGTTTTCAATACGTTAAGCATTGCTGCAGATGCAGTAATTTTCCCTTGAGTCATAGTGATAACTCTCCTTCAAATATTTTTAAATCTACTAAAAAAGGTTTCATATAGTTTTTGAAAACGTTTCAGTAAATTTTTACACTACTAATTTATCACATTTATTTTTAGTTTACTAAGAATCTGCTCAGAAGTTTCTATTCTCTATTACAATACAGTTTGAAAACATTTTTAGTCTCTGTTTTATAATAAAAAGCGAGCAAACCCGCTTTTAATCTATTTTACTAAAGTTTAACAGAAGGGAACTGGTCAGCACAGATACAGAACTAAAGGCCATAGCTAGACCAGCTAGTTCTGGATTGAGGGCCAGTCCAACACCTGAAAAGACACCTGCTGCTATCGGAATTCCGACGACGTTGTAGATAAAGGCCCAGAAAAGATTGAGCAGAATACGATTAAAGGTTTTCTTACTCATGTCAAAGGCACGAACCACTCCTAGGAGATTATTAGTTGTCAACACCAAATCTGCTGACTCGATGGCAATATCTGTTCCAGCTCCCATGGCAATTCCCACATCTGCAACACTGAGGGCAGGGGCATCATTGATACCGTCCCCAACAAAGGCTACCTTGCCTGACTGTTGCAGTTGATGGATTTCATGGGCTTTTTCTTCTGGCAAGACACCTGCAATGACCTCATCTATTCCGATCTGATTGGCAATAGCACGCGCCACACCGGCATTGTCTCCTGTCAGCATGACTGTTTTAAGACCACGTTTTTGCAGCTGACTGATGGCTAGCTTAGCATTTTCCTTGGGAATATCTTGCAGAGCAAGCAAGCCTTTAATTTCATTGTCCACAGCCAAGAAAACAACTGTCTTAGCTTCTTTTTCCAGTTCTTCTAGTTTTTCTTGATAAGTGCTAGAAATGTTCATGCCATCCAGCATTTTAGCATTTCCAAGCAGAACTTGTTTTCCATTGATTTGCCCTGAGACACCTCTTCCGTGCAAGGCTTGGAAATTTTCAACAGTTTGAAACTCAAGTCCAGCTTCACTCGCTCGTTTCACAACGGCTTCAGCCAGTGGGTGTTGAGAAGCTTCTTCCAAGGAAGCTGCCAATCCAAGCACTTCTACTTCGTCGCCGATGATATCTGTGACCACAGGTTTCCCTTCAGTCAAAGTCCCGGTCTTATCAAAGACGATAGTTTGAACTTTCTGGATTTCCTGTAGAACCGTTCCATTTTTGAGGAGAACTCCCATCTTGGCACTGCGTCCTGTCCCCACCATAAGGGCTGTTGGTGTTGCGAGTCCCAATGCACAAGGACAGGCAATAATCAAAACAGCCACCCCGTAAAGAAGAGAAGAGACAAAGCTGGCTCCAAGCACGACTACACTATCCCTGAGCAAGACAAACCAGACCCAAAAGGTCACGATTCCTAAAATGACAACTGCTGGGACAAAAATGCCTGAAATTTTATCCGTCAAGTCCTGAATCGGCGCACGACTTGTCTGAGCTTTCTTCACAAAATCCACAATCTGAGCCAAAACAGTCTCTGAACCAACTTTTTCTGCTCTAAAAACAAGTGTTCCACTATTATTGATGGTGGAGCCAATGACGGTATCTCCAACTGTTTTGTCTACCGGCAGGCTCTCACCTGTCACCATGGATTCATCAATACTGGAGACACCTTCCACTACGATACCATCAACCGCAATCTTTCCACCGGGACGCACTCGAATCAGGTCACCTACCTTGACTTGCTCCAAAGGGACTTGAACATAGCTATCCTCACGCAAGACTTCTGCAGTTTTAGCCTGCAAGTCAAGTAATTTCTCCACAGCTTGGGAAGTATTTTTCCGCATTTTCTCCTCAAAAACGGCTCCCATAAGAACGAAGAAGAAGATAAATGCAGCACTTTCAAAGTAAACGGGGAGGCCAGCGAAGAGGGCAACTAAGCTATAGAAATAGGCCACTAGGGTTCCCAGAGCAACCAAGGTATCCATGTTGGCATTGTGCTTTTTAAAACTAGCCCAAGCACTTTGGATATAAGGACCACCTGCTACCAGCATAATCGGTGTTGTGGCTAAAAAGGTGCCCCAACGCATGACTTGGTGACTAATTCCTCCTGTCGACATCCCAATCATGAGGATCACAAGAGGCACAGTAAAGATACTAGTAATCCAAAAACGCTGTAAAAGTGATAGAGATTTTCGAGTCTTCTCAACAACTGTATAACTTCCCTTTTGCATCTTCATACCACAAGAAAATTCATGTTGACCTAATTCTTGAGGTGTAAAACGAATGACTTTCTCCTCATCTACGCCGATTGGTTCCAAGATGCCTTCTTCTTCAAACAGAATTTCCTTATAACAGTTTGAAGGTGTCACACGGTGAAAGGTGATCTCAGCAGGAACTCCTTTTTGCAGTTGAATGTGGGCTGGATGGTAGCCTTTGTCTGCCGTGATACGAATTTTTTGAACACCATTTTCAAGACTTGCTTTTACAATTTCAGTCATATCATTCTCCTATTCTACAATCATCTTACCGTGCATCATATTCATGCCACAAGAGAAACCATACTCTCCAGCCTGCTCAGGCGTGATTTCCACTATATACTCTTCCCCCATAGGCAGGTCCGCATGTACACCAAAGTCTGGAAAAACAATTTGATCCAGACATGGTGAAGGATCCTTACGGTCAAAGACAATGCGGGCTGGCACTGATTTCTTGAGGATAATCAACTCAGGCGTATAGCCTCCCATGACCTCCACTCGAATCTCTTGGTAGCCCTTTTTTTGCTGGGCCTTTTGTCCAGATTTTTCAGGCTTTTTGAAAAACCAAAACAAGATAAACGCGATAAGGGCAATACAAACAATGGTTACAATGCTATTTAACATGACGTCTCCTTTACATACAATTACATTTTACTTCTGTTACAGCGCTTGATTTCTTCTTAGAAATCACTTCTTCCAAGCCTTCCAAGTCAGCCAGAGTAAAATCACATTCAGCAATCAAATCAGCCAACAAGTTCTTAACCCTACGAGAACAAACCTTGTCCTTGATATCTTGGACAAGTAAATCCCGACTTTGGTCCAAAGTTAAAAGGGCTGAATAGACAAAGAACTTGCCTTCTTTTTTCCTTGTCAGACACTCTTTCTCAACCAAACGAGCCAAAAGAGTTTGAATGGTCGACTTGGACCAGTCGAACCGCTCCGCCAGAACCCTGATCAAATCCGTACTGGTCTGCTCTCCTTGCATCCAAATAATCTTCATGACCTGCCATTCTGCATCTGAAATCTGCATAATCACACCTCCTAAATCTACATTTGTCGATTACAATTATTAGTATACTCCGAAAATCTACATTTGTCAACTATAATTTTTATTATTTTTTCGAAAAATAGAATTCTAATCATGTAACGAGAGATTTGCAGTCAAATTTTACTATATAAACTATAAAAATATGCTATACTGAAGAAAAAAGAAAACAACCACTAGGGGTGCGTAAAGCTGAGATTAACTACTGTTAGACCCTTTGACTCAATCTAGGTAATGCTAGCTGATGGAAGTGGAAATCATAATGGAGACTAGCAGTCTTCTATTGCCTTCCTGAAATAGACTAGCTTGTTCTTAAGAATACAAACTTCAGTTGGTTGGGAGGTTTTAGATGACTTATTTACCCGTTGCTTTGACCATTGCAGGGACTGACCCTAGTGGTGGTGCTGGTATTATGGCTGATTTAAAGTCATTCCAAGCTAGAGATGTCTATGGAATGGCAGTTGTGACAAGCCTTGTCGCTCAAAATACCAGAGGCGTTCAGCTAATCGAACACGTTTCTCCTCAAATGTTGAAAGCCCAATTGGACAGTGTCTTTTCGGATATCAAGCCTCAGGCTGTAAAAACTGGGATGTTGGCAACTACTGAAATCATGGAAATCATCCAGCCCTATCTTAAAAAGCTGGATTGTCCATACGTCCTTGACCCTGTTATGGTCGCTACGAGTGGAGACACCCTAATTGATACCAGTGCCAGAACCTACCTAAAAACAAACCTGCTTCCACTTGCAACCATTATTACTCCCAATCTTCCTGAGGCAGAAGAGATTGTTGGTTTTTCAATCCATGATCCTGAAGACATGCAGCGTGCCGGTCGCCTGATTTTAAAAGAATTTGGTCCCCAGTCTGTTGTTATCAAAGGTGGGCATCTCGAAGGCGGTGCCAAGGATTTCCTCTTTACCAAGGATGAGCAATTTGTCTGGGAAAGTCCTCGAATTCAAACCTGTCACACCCATGGTACCGGATGTACCTTTGCTGCAGTGATTACAGCTGAACTAGCCAAGGGTAAGACCCTTTATCAGGCAGTTGATAAGGCCAAGGCCTTTATCACAAAAGCCATCCAAGATGCCCCTCAACTCGGTCATGGTTCTGGTCCAGTCAACCATACAAGCTTTAAAGATTAAAAAAACTCTCTAGTTCCTACTTTAAGGGAATTAGAGAGTTTTTGTACTCTTCGAAAATCTCTTCAAACTACGTCAGCTATATCTGCAATCTCAAAGCTGTGTTTTGAGCAACCTGCAGCTAGCTTCCTAGTTTGCTCTTTGATTTTCATTGAGTATTAATTAGGAAATAATGTCATCCAGCTTTGTTAAAAAGGCTTGCGTTTTTACCTCAATATCTTCTGCCTGCATTAAATCACGTACTACAGCTACACCAGCTATGCCAGTGCCCATAAGCTGGTCGATATTCTCAGAAGTTAAGCCTCCAATAGCAACTACTGGAATGGCAACCCTTTGGCAAATTGTCTTCAAGGTTGAAATCAAGGTGATAGGCGCATTTTCCTTAGTGGTTGTTGGGAAAATGGCTCCTGTTCCCAAGTAATCTGCACCTGATTCTTCTGCCTCAAGGGCTCTTTTTACAGTTTTAGCTGTGACACCAAGTATTTTGTCAGGACCCAAGACTTGTCGGGCAACCGAAACTGGTAGCTCATCGTCTCCAATATGCAAACCTGCAGCATCAACCGCAAGACAAACATCCAAACGATCATCGATTATCAAGGGTACCTGATAGGCATCTGTTATTTCCTTGACTTGTTTTGCCAGTTGATAATATTGATTAGTTGTGAGATTTTTTTCTCGTAATTGGACTATGGTAACCCCTGAACGGCAAGCCGTCTCAACCTTTTCAAGAAAACTTTCCAAGGAATCTTGGTAGCGATTGGTTACCAGATACAGTCTAAGTGCTTCCCTATTCATAAATATCTCCTTTAATGGCATCTAGCCAGTTTTCATCTCTTTTGAGGAGAGAAAGCTGATTGAGTACTTGGTAGCGAAAATCTTCCAATCCCATTCCTTGAACAACTATTCTCTCAGCAGAGATATTGAGATAAGAGACTGCTAGACACGAAGCTTCAAATCCAGTCTTTCCTTGGCTGAGAAAAACGGCTGTCAAGGCTCCAACTAAGTCTCCTGTCCCTGTTATCCAGTCTAATTCTGCACAACCATTTCCCAGTACAGCGACCTGATTCTCTGAAACGATGAGATCCTTGGGGCCAGTGACTAAGAATGACATACCTGAATAGGTCTGACACCAGTCTTTCAAGACTTGAAGTAAATCCTCAGTTTCTTGATCTTTAGAACTCGCATCGACCCCAACGCCATGGTGTTTTAATCCAACAAGACTTCGGATTTCCGACATGTTTCCTTTAAGGACCGTGGGGCTATAGTCTAAAAGGTCTTTAGCTAAGCTCTTACGAATGGATGAAGCTGTTACGCCAACCGCATCTACTACCATTGGGAGACAAACTTTATCTGTATAAGAAGCTGCCATACGGATTGCTTTTTCCTTCTCAGCTGACAAATGCCCCAAATTGATGAAGAGGGCCTGGCTTTGTTTGGTAAAATCAAGAACCTCACGGGGATCATCTGCCATAACTGGTTTACACCCCAGAGCCAAAATCCCATTTGCTAGCATCTCACAAGAAATCTCATTGGTGATACAGTGAATTAGGGAACTAGAGCCTAGAGGGAAAGGATTTGTCAATTCCTGCATCATTCTATCCTTTCTCCAAAGAAATATCCCTGCACTTTTTTAAAGAATTCCTGCTTGATTAAAAATCGAAAGGCAATAAAGGAAATCGCTGTACCAATCAAGGTTGCTCCGAAAAATCGAGGTGTGTAGATAAACCAGCTAAGCTTAGCAGCCGATCCTGTAAAGAGTACCATAACAGGATAGGAAACAATTGAACCAATAATACCTGTTCCCACAATTTCTCCTAGAGCAGAATAGTGAAATTTCCGACCGTACTTATAAAAGAGACCTGCAAGAAGGGCTCCAAAAGTCGCTCCTGTAAGTGCTAAAGGTGGAATCCCTTGAGTTGTCATACGGATAAAAGCTGTCACAGTTGCCATAACTAAAGCATAAGCTGGCCCCATCATAATTCCTGCCAGAATATTGACTACACTGGACATCGGTGCCATTCCCTCAATTCGAAAGATGGGTGTAAGAACTACGTCAAGAGCAATCATCATGGATAAAATGGTTAATTTGTGAACTTGTAGTTGGTGGTTTCTCATGTTACTATTCTTCTCCCTTTTCTAAAGACTGTAAATCGCTCTTCCATGTCTGGTGTTGGTAGGCCATTTCCCAAAACTTGGCTTCCATATGAACACTGATGTGGAAGGCATCTAGCATTTTTTTCTTGTCTGTCTCATCGCTTTCTCTATAGAGCTGATTGACCAGCGCTTCTTCCTCTCTGATTTGCTGCTCCAACTCATCCGTAATATAAGTTTCAATCCATTGTTGGTAGAGAGGATTTGGTGATGGTTTAAGATTAAGTGATTTGCCTATATCATGGTATAGCCAGGGACAAGGGAGCAAACTTGCAAAAGCAATGCCCAAGTTCGGCTCTTCAAATTGCCGATAAATGTGTGAAATATAATGATAACAGGTCGGAGCGATTGGATGTTGCTCCATTTCCTGGTCGCTGATTTCCAATTCCTTGAAAAATTGTTGGCGGATAAATAACTCACCCTCCACTAGACTCTGGGCATTTTGTTTCAAGAGTCTTTTCATCTCTTGGTTTGAAATCTTATCAGCCAAGAGGTGATAGGCTTCTGAGAAGGCCTTCAAATAGTAGGCATCCTGAATCAAGTAATAGCGAAAGATGGACGGGTCTAAATTTCCCTCTTGTAACTGTAAAACAAAGGGGTGATGAAAGGAAGCCTGCCAAGCTTCCTTGGATAATTCCATCGCAATATCTGTAAATTCCATAATAACTCCTTTATAAAAATAGACTGCTTTGAAGTAATAAAAAGAACAGCAGGTAGATTAATTTTGTTTTTTTAGGAATATAAAAGGTCCGATAGTGATTTTCCAACTGTGCATGTTCGTCATATCCATGCGCAGATAGAGCTCTCAGATAAAGATGGCGCCATCTAAAGACCGTCATCAAAACCTTACTGTAAATCAGGGGCGACCAAAAATGTAGTTCTTGACCGCGTAATAAGCAAGCTTCCTTGAGGGACTTGATTTCTTGCTGAATAAGGGGGAAGGAATTGAATACCACAATCAAGGCATAGGCCCAAGAGCGTGATAACCCCTTTTGAGCCAAGTACAAGAGAAGCTCTTTTAGGGAAATAGAGGAAACAAAGACAAGGCCTATACAAACTGTCACAAAGGCCCTCGTTCCAAGCATGACTGCCTGCGAAGCATCCCCATGTAACTGAACTGCCCAGTAGTTGGCAAAAGATGGTAAAATGGCGAGCAATAGCATCCAAGCCAACATCTTAAATCGACGGTAATAGAGCATAAAGAGAATACAGAATGCGACTACCGAAAGATTCAGAGCAATCGAAGGAATAAAAGATGTTTCCAAGGATAAAATCAGCAAAAAGAGACTGATAATCGGTGTCTGGGTTGCTACTTTGACCATACTATCTCACCTCCTTTTGGGTATTGCTACTCTGAGATGTGAGTGGTTTGGTAATTGTCACTGCTTTCACATGACTGAGACCCTGACTAGTCATCTCAATCCAATAATCAACCACAGAGATCAAGGGATATAAACGATGGCTAATGATCAGAAAACTTCTTCCTTGATTTCTGTCCTCCACAATCCACTGACAAAAATAATAGCAAGCTCTATCATCCAAACCTGCAAAAGGTTCGTCTAGCAAGATCACAGAAGCCTTGCTGGTCAAGATGGTCAAGAGCTGAAGAATCTTTTGCTGACCACCACTTAATTGATAGGGACTCTTATCAAGAGCCTGCTCCAGATCAAAATATTGTAAAGCTTGGAGAATCCGCTGATTTCTTTCAGAATCAGGTCCATCTAATTGAAGTTCTTCTCGCAGACTGACTCGGATAAACTGTTTCTCAGCTTCCTGAACAACACCCGTCAGGTCACGGTACAAACTCTTTTTCTTTTTCAGGACTGTCCCCTTCCAGGTAATGTGCCCCTTATACTTTTGAAATTGAAGAATAGACCGAAAGAGGGTTGATTTCCCGACACCATTATCACCCAAGATACAGGAAATTCCTTGGTAGAATGTGAAATCCGCAATCGAAAAGAGGGAGCGCTTATTCAGCTCACAAATCGTTCTATCCATATGGAATAGTTCTGGGCTAGAAGCAACTTC
Organism: bacterium; assembly: GCA_905221505.1. Classification (GTDB taxonomy): domain Bacteria; phylum Bacillota; class Bacilli; order Lactobacillales; family Streptococcaceae; genus Streptococcus. The sequence goes on along the minus strand of CAJNDL010000001.1, from coordinate 187,239 downwards.
CTTTGAAGCAACCTGTGTTATCTCTGAGGTAGGGATTTGAAACACTTCCCCTAGTTGGCCATCTCTTAGCTCCACCATATGGTCGATATAGGCTTCATAGTCCGTTAAATCATGGTCGCACAAAATAACTGTCTTCCCATTAGAAGCTAACTCTTTTAGAATCTCCAATATCTCTATCCTACTCTTGCGGTCAATGGAAGCGAAGGGCTCATCCAAGAGATAGACCCTAGGATTCATGGCAAAGAGAACTGCCAAGGCAACCTTTTGCTTTTCTCCACCTGATAAGTGATGGATGGGACGGTGCAAGATCTTCTCGCAGCGACATTGTCGAACCACCTCTGCTATTTTAGAATCAATTTCCTGAACGGGATGCCTAATATTTTCCAAGGTAAAAATCAGCTCTTCAAACAAGTTCTCCATAGTAAACTGGTGATTGGGATTTTGAAAGAGAATGCCAACCGTCTGGACACGTTCGATGATAGAAAGTTGACTGACCTCGCTCCCATTTATCAGGACTTGACCGCTATAGGGAAGAGAACTGACTTGGGCAATCATTTGAAAGAGGCTCGATTTTCCTGAACCACTGCTCCCAACTAACAAGGTAAAGGCTTGCGCATGAAAAGTAAAATCAATCGGCTCAGAGAAGATTGGGGACTGAATCGCTCGTAGTTCCAGCCCCATCTATGCCTTGCCCCCAGCTGCAAACTGATGATAGAGTTTGACAATGGCACGAACCAAGATAGTACAGAAGAAAAAGACAGAAATAAAGCGCACCACAAGCAAGGAAAGGACAAAAGGAAGGGAGAAGGCGTAGTAACCTAACTTAATGTACTCATAGACAAAGCTAACAAGCGTAATCCCAATACTATTAGCAGTTAGAGAGAGCCAACTTTCATAGCGATTCTTGGTTACGATAAAACCAAGTTCACTTCCCAAGCCTTGAACCAAGCCAGACAAAAGAGCGCCTAGACCGAATTGGCTACCATAAAGGACTTCAGCAAGCGCAGCGAGCACTTCTCCAATCGTTGCACTTCCGACTCTTGGAACAAAGATAGCAGCAATGGGCGCAGCCATACACCAGAGACCAAAGAGGATTTCATTAGCAAAGGCCTGCAAACCAAGAGGGGCTAAAATCAGAGTGAGAATATCAAACAGATAGCCTGAGCCCACAAAAACGCCACCAAAAAAGATAGACAAGAAAGCAAGCAAGATAACATCTTTTAAACGCCATTTTTTAAACATAAAAACTCCTTTTAAGACAATAGGGCATTTAAGAGAGACCTGCCATCATACTCTGCATCTAGTCTATCTAGTAAAAAATAAAAAACTCTAATCACACACAAGAATTAGAGTTTTGCTTACAAAATTAGATGGTTTTTTCTTTCTCAAGAAAAAACTATTCACATTTCCCTTCGCCAGTCTTAACTGTATCAGGTTCAATGGGTATCATCTCAGCCTAAAGCACCCCAAATGTCTTTATTATTTAATTACTGTGCTAGTATAACAGAAATTGAAAGCCCTAGCAAGATATTTGACTGGAAAATATTTTTATATAGTTTGTGTGTTAATTCTTTTAATCTACATAAAAGAATTGAATTTATCCTATAATTCATAACCAATATCAAAAAATGCTAATTCTAAAGCAACTGCTTGATTCCAGCGCTCCTGAAGTTCTGTCAAATCTTCTCGATTTTTCCCGACACGATTAAGTTCATCAACTAGAAATTGAACCCACTCTGCAAAGAAAGGGCCTCTATGTAGATTGATCCATTCCGAATGAATATAGGCTTCAGGTAGAGTCAAATTTTTAGAACCCCAGTCTAAATAAAGGCCTTCTGCAATGACCAGCATAACCAAAAGATGGGCATAGTCTGATGAAGCCACTGCCGAATACATTAGATCCTGAAAGGCTTTTGTTACAGGGTGCAAGGTCACTTCTAGATAGTCAGTCTCTGCTACTTTTAACTCTTTAAAAGCCTTTTGGAAATAACCGTCTTCATCCGCTTCAAGAAAGCCTAGTTGCTTGGCAAAACGAAGCTTGGATTCAAGCTGATCTGCGTGGGCTACGCAAGCACCCAGCATGGATAAGAAGGCATCAAAGAAGTGATAATCTTGAATTAGGTAGTCTTTTAAGACCTTATTCTCAATTGTCCCCGCAAAAAGTTCCTTAACAAAACGATGATTGATTGCATCCTCCCAATTCTTCTGACTGCTTTTTAATAATTCTCCAACAGTCAAACCTGGCTGAAATGCATAGTCTTGTTTTTCCATATTTACTTTTCCTCTCTTTACTCGTTCGTAATCAACAAAACACCAAGAAAATCCTAGTTTTACTTGACCTTTTTAAAGAAAATCAAGGGCGTTCAAGAAGAGATACCTAAATGCTTTGTATCGCCTTCATCCAGCTTATATAAACAAAAAAACTCCAATTACAATCAAGAATTAGAGTTGACTTACAAGATTAGATCGTTCATTTCGCCATACGAAAAAACGTTTCACATTTCCCTTCGCCAGTCTTAACTGTATCAGGTTCAATGGGTATCATCTCAGCCTAAAGCACCCCAAATGTCTTTATTATTTAATTACTGGACCAGTATAGCAAAAAATGAAAGCCCTAGCAAGATATTTGACCGAAAAATATCTTTATATAGTTTTTGATAGCGATTTATTCTTCCAATACACGAAGAAAAACCTCCACATCAAGTGGAGGCAATCTCTTTTATCAATACAATTTTAAGTCACGAGGGTCAACTGGGAAGGTTGGGTTGTATGGATTGTGACGGAGTTTGAAGTGTTTGACATCTTCAATAGTCTGAGTTCCAGATAATTGCATGACTGTCTTCAATTCTGCATTCAAGTGTTCAAAGACTTGACGTACACCGACACTACCGCCAAGAGCCAAGCCATAGATAACAGGACGGCCAATAGCTACCAAGTCTGCTCCTGATGCCAAGGCTTTAAAGACGTGTTGACCACGACGAATACCTGAGTCAAAGACGATTGGCACACGTTTATCAACTGCTTCTGCCACTTCTTGAAGTGAGTCGAAGGCGGCTGGTCCACCGTCGATTTGGCGGCCACCGTGGTTGGTTACCCAGATACCAGAGGCTCCTGCAGCAAGCGAACGTTCAACGTCCTCACGGCATTGTGGCCCCTTGACATAAACAGGAAGTCCTGAGTATTCAGCGATAAATTCTACATCACGTGGAGACAAGCGTTGTTTAGCTGATTTGTAAACAAAGTCCATTGATTTTCCAGCACCTTCTGGCAGGTATTCTTCAACAATCGGCATGCCAACTGGGAAGACAAAACCATTACGCTTATCAACCTCACGATTGCCCCCTACAGTAGCATCTGCAGTCAAGACAATCGCCTTATAACCTTCAGCCTTCACACGGTCCATGATATGGCGGTTAATACCATCATCTTTACTAAAGTAAAATTGGAACCAATGAGGTGTCCCTTGAAGGGCTTCCGTAATTTCTGGAAGGTCGACAGTAGAGTAAGAGCTGGTTGTATAAAGAGAACCAAACTCATGCACACCACGCGCAGTAGCTACTTCACCTTGCTCATTTGCCAATTTATGAGCCGCAACAGGCGCCATAATGATTGGTGAAGATAGTTTTTCACCCGCAAATTCAATCTCTGTACTTGGATTTTCAACATTGCAAAGTGTATGAGGAACGATGAGCTTGTGGTTAAAGGCACGGATGTTCTCGCGTAAAGTGAATGTATCTTCTGCTCCACTGGCGATATAGCCAAAAGCTGCCTTAGGAATCACTTGTTGCGCCATAGGCTCCAAATCATAGGTATTGATGAAATCTACATGGCCTTCTGCATTGCTTGTTTTGTATGACATAAAATGCCCTCCTTAATAAGTAAGCGTTTACTTTGTATATTACAAAAATATCTTAACTCTTTTTTCAAAACTTTTCAAATATTTTGTTTGGAAATTTCAGAAATTTTATGTCTATGATAAAAAATCCTTATCACAGCAATAAAAAATAGATATTATCCAAAGGAGATTTTAAGTGCTACAATAACTGTATTATTTCTAGATGGGAGGTTCTATTTTTGGATTGGTCCATTGTTGAACAATATCTACCACTATATCAAAAGGCTTTTCTCCTAACCTTGCATATTGCAGTTTGGGGGATTCTGGGATCCTTTCTGCTCGGTTTAATCGTCAGCATCATCCGGCATTACCGCATCCCTGTTTTGGCGCAAATAGCGACAGCCTACATTGAATTGTCACGCAATACGCCCCTTTTGATTCAACTCTTCTTTCTCTACTTTGGTCTTCCCCGAATAGGGATTGTCCTATCTTCAGAAGTCTGCGCTACTCTAGGACTGGTCTTTTTAGGAGGCTCCTATATGGCAGAATCTTTCCGGAGTGGGTTGGAAGCCGTCAGTCAAACCCAGCATGAGATTGGATTAGCCATCGGTCTGACACCTATACAGGTCTTTCGCTATGTGGTTCTTCCACAAGCAACAGCGGTGGCACTGCCGTCTTTTAGTGCCAATGTCATTTTTCTCATCAAGGAAACCTCTGTTTTCTCAGCAGTAGCTTTGGCCGACCTCATGTACGTCGCCAAGGACTTGATTGGGCTCTATTATGAGACAGACATTGCGCTGGCTATGTTGGTAATTGCTTACCTGATTATGCTACTGCCCATCTCACTGGTCTTTAGCTGGATAGAAAGGAGGCTCCGCCATGCAGGATTCGGGAATCCAAGTACTCTTTCAGGGAAATAATCTCCTGCGGATTTTACAGGGATTGGGAGTCACGATTGGGATTTCGATCCTGTCTGTCATTCTATCCATGATTTTCGGAACAGTCATGGGAATTATCATGACCTCCCATTCTAGAATCGTACGATTTTTGACACGATTGTATCTGGAATTCATCCGTATCATGCCCCAGCTGGTGCTACTCTTCATCGTTTATTTCGGTTTGGCTCGAAACTTTAATATCAATATCTCAGGTGAGACTTCAGCTATTATCGTTTTTACCCTCTGGGGAACAGCTGAAATGGGGGACTTGGTCCGTGGAGCTATCACTTCCCTCCCTAAGCATCAATTTGAAAGTGGACAGGCACTAGGCTTAACCAATGTTCAACTTTACTACCACATCATCATCCCACAGGTCTTGAGAAGATTGTTGCCACAAGCTATCAATCTTGTCACTCGGATGATCAAAACAACTTCCTTGGTCGTCTTGATTGGGGTTGTTGAAGTAACCAAGGTTGGACAGCAAATCATCGATAGTAACCGCCTGACTATCCCAACTGCTTCTTTTTGGATTTATGGAACCATTCTGGTCTTGTATTTCGCAGTCTGCTTCCCTATTTCCAAACTATCCACACACTTAGAAAAACATTGGAGGAACTAAATGTCTGAAACTATTTTAGAAATCAAGGAGCTAAAAAAATCCTTCGGAGACAATCCTATCCTCCAAGGTCTTTCTCTAGATATCAAAAAAGGGGAAGTTGTGGTCATCCTAGGGCCATCTGGTTGTGGGAAAAGTACCCTCCTTCGTTGCCTCAATGGCTTAGAAAGTATTCAAGGTGGAGATATTCTTCTAGATGGCCAGTCCATTATTGGTAATCAGAAAGACTTTCACTTAGTTCGCCAAAAGATTGGCATGGTCTTTCAAAGCTATGAACTCTTTCCCCATCTGGATGTCCTTCAAAACCTCATCCTAGGACCTATCAAAGCACAGGGACGGGACAAAAAAGAAGTAACTGAAGAAGCTTTGCAATTACTAGAGCGTGTGGGTTTGCTGGATAAACAACATAGCTTTGCCCGTCAATTATCTGGCGGACAAAAACAACGGGTTGCAATTGTCCGTGCCCTGCTCATGCATCCAGAAATTATCCTCTTTGACGAAGTGACGGCTTCTCTGGACCCCGAAATGGTACGTGAGGTTCTGGAACTCATCAATGACTTAGCCCAAGAAGGGCGCACCATGATTCTAGTAACTCATGAAATGCAGTTTGCCCAAGCAATTGCCGACCGCATTATCTTCCTAGACCAAGGGAAAATCGCTGAAGAAGGAACGGCTCAAGCCTTCTTTACCAATCCTCAAACTAAACGAGCCCAGGAATTTTTAAACGTCTTTGACTTTAGCCAATTTGGCTCATATCTATAAAGGAGATTCTTATGAAACTATTCAAACCACTCTTAACTGTTTTGGCACTTGCCTTTGCTCTTATCTTTGTCACTGCTTGTAGCTCAGGTGGCAATGCTGGTTCATCGTCTGGTAAAACCACTGCCAAGGCTCGCACAATCGATGAAATCAAAAAAAGCGGTGAGCTACGAATCGCCGTATTTGGAGACAAGAAACCGTTTGGTTACGTTGACAATGATGGTTCTTACAAAGGTTACGATATTGAGCTCGGGAACCAACTGGCACAAGACCTTGGCGTGAAGGTTAAATACGTTTCAGTCGATGCTGCCAACCGTGCTGAATACTTGATTTCAAACAAGGTAGATATCACTCTTGCCAACTTCACAGTTACTGACGAACGAAAGAAACAAGTTGATTTTGCTCTTCCTTACATGAAAGTTTCCCTTGGTGTCGTATCACCTAAGACTGGTCTCATTACAGATGTCAAACAATTGGAAGGTAAAACCTTGATTGTTACAAAAGGAACGACTGCTGAGACTTATTTTGAAAAGAATCATCCAGAAATCAAGCTCCAAAAATACGACCAATACAGCGACTCTTACCAAGCCCTTCTTGACGGACGCGGAGATGCCTTCTCTACTGACAATACGGAAGTCCTAGCTTGGGCGCTTGAAAACAAAGGATTTGAAGTAGGAATTACTTCCCTCGGTGATCCAGATACCATCGCAGCAGCAGTTCAAAAAGGCAACCAAGAATTGCTAGACTTCATCAATAAAGATATTGAAAAATTAGGCAAGGAAAACTTCTTCCACAAGGCCTATGAAAAAACACTCCACCCAACCTACGGTGATGCTGCTAAGGCAGATGACCTAGTTGTTGAAGGTGGAAAAGTTGACTAATACTCAATGAAATCACAAAAAGAAATCAGGTAATCCTAGTGACTACCTGATTTTCTATGTCTTAAGCATTTTGCCAATTTTCTTGGTCTTCTTTAAAGCGTTTTAGAAGGTCCAATCCTTCTGGCGTGATGTAACCTTCTTCTTGGGCTAGGTGGATGAGTTCGCTGTAATTTGAAAGTGTCACCAATTTCACGCCAGCATCCGCAAAGTTCTTATCTGCTTTTGGCAATTGGTAACTGAAAATTGCTACAACTCCAAGCACATCTGCTCCTTCTCGCTTAGCTGCTGCAACAGCTTCAAGAACAGAACCACCAGTTGAAATGAGGTCTTCAACCACTACCATTTTTTGTCCTTGAGCCACGCGGCCTTCGATTTGATTACCAGCTCCGTGATCTTTTGGTTTGCTGCGAATGTAGGCAAAAGGCAAGTTCATCTTATCAGCGATGATAGCTCCGTGTGGAATCCCTGCTGTCGCAGTTCCTGCAATCACTTCAACCTCTGGAAAGACTTCTTTAATAGCATCCACAAAACCATTTTCGATGAGAGTACGAGTTTCTGGATAGGCTAGTGTCACACGGTTATCTGTGTAAATCGGTGATTTGATACCAGATGCCCAAGTGAAAGGCTCCTCTGGTTTAAGGTAAACTGCTTGAATTTTCAAGAGGTGGCTAGCAATATCTTTAGCAAGTGTCATGGTCTTCTCCTTTTGTTTTTATAATCTATTTCTTTAATTCTAGTCTTGGTTCCATTCATCCTTGATGGCATGATAAGCTTCAACAGGATTCTCAGCTTGGGTAATGGGACGTCCCACTACGATATAGTCACTACCGATTTGATAGGCATCAGCAGGTGTCATAACGCGTTTTTGGTCTCCAACTGCAGCACCTGCTGGACGAATCCCTGGTGTCAGGCAGATAAAATCTGGATTGGTGGCTTGCTTGATGAGTTGTACTTCCTGAGCCGAGCAAACGACACCATCCAAGCCCGATTCAGCTGTCTTCTTGGCATAGTGAATCACAGACTCTTGCAGACTGGTTTGGATATTTTGAAACTCCTGCATCTGGGCTTCTGACGTTGATGTAAGCTGCGTTACAGCTATCAATTTTGCTTGACTTCCAAGACATTCACGCGCAGCCTTCATCATCTCTACACCACCAGCCGCATGAACATTGGTCATATCGACACCAAGCTGAGACAAGACCTTCATGGCTGACTTGACTGTATTGGGAATGTCATGAAGTTTGAGATCCAAAAAGACACTATGGCCCAAGCCTTTCAAGTAAGACACAATCTCAGGCCCCGTTGCGTAATAAAGCTCCATCCCCACTTTTAGATAAAGACTTTCTTCTGCTGGGAAAAGAGATAAAAATTCCTTGACCGCCTCAAAACCAGGAAAATCAAGAGCAATGACTGGACGATGTTCTCGCATAGGTTTCTCCTTTTACCTTTGCTAGTGAGAGAGTCTGGTCAACAGAAGCCACAAAAAAAGGAACCTGCCAACAGCAAGGTTCCACGAAAAATGGGTAGTCTACACCCTTTCACCGTCTAACCTTAGCTGCCTCTCTGGACTGCTTTAAAGGTTTTTTACTATTCTATTATTTCTACTAACACTTGTCAAGTAAAAACATGGCAACTAAAGAGCTCTAGGAGAAAAGGTAAACCTAGCGACGCGATGAACGCTGACTTGTTTGGTTTCGATTGCTCTCTTCCTCTTGTTTTTTCTTTTCTTCTTCTAAACGTTTACGTTCTTCTTCCTGCTTTTTCTCAGCTTCTTCGGCCTCTTTTTTGGCTTTTTCCTCAGCCTCCATAATTAATTTATCCGCCACAGTATAACTGTAGATTCCAGCTTCCATGTCAATCACACTCGGTTCTGACAATTGAGGCTTGATCTTGCTGTAGTAAGGCAATTTCTTGCTCATTTCAGACAGGGGAACCAAGATCTCGTCCGAATCATTCATAGTCAATCGAATTAGATCTGATGTCACCTTGCTTGGGGCTAATTCCACCTTTTGGATAGCAGCCTTGAGTTCTGGACTAATTTGAGAAAGTTCTGAGACAAAAGCCTTGATTTGTTCGCTGTCATTAAAGAGAACTGACAAATAAGTTTCTGGCAGACTCACCAAACTTACCGCGCTAGTCTCCACCTTTCCACTTGAAAGGATTGGATAATGATTTTCACCAGAAACATAGTAGGCAACAATATCGTATTCCTTGACCTTTATAGTAAACTTAGTTGGAAATTGATAGACAAGCTGAGCTGATTCAACCCAATAATTAGACTTGATCTGTTCTTCATATTTTGCCTTGTCTAGCAGAAGGTTAATCGTATAATCCGAATCCTGAATGCCTGAAGCCTGTCGAATATCATCAGCCGTAGTTTGAACCGTTCCCTCAATACGGATATCCTTCATGGTTGCATAAGGACTGAGCAAGTAGGCAGAGACGACCAATAAAAATAGACTTGGAAATAAAATCGTTAAGGCTCGTAAGATATGGAGGCCAGGAATCTTTGCTTTGGCTGGTTTTTCTTTGGTAACCTTTTTAGCAAGCTTTTTATCATGGTCCTCGTCCTCTTTAGCCCCTGATTCTTCTATCTCTTCTTCCTTTTTGTCACCCTCTGGGGCTTCTACTTTTTCTTCAGACTTTTCCTTAGCTGATTCTTCATCTTCTGGGGCCGCTTCACTCTCCGAGCCCTCCTTGTCCTCTGACTTCTCGGATTTTTCTCCCATTCGAGCTTGTCTTTCCTTTTCCTTCTCCTCAGCTAGGGCTGCCTCTTCTTCAGCCTTCTTTTTTAGATATTCTTGGTTTCGTTTCTGCCATTCTGATAACTCTTTAAATTCTTCGAGGATTTCTTTGCCCTCATTTTTCTTATCTTTTGACATTTACTTTCCTTATGATAAATCTTTTTTCAATAATTGATAAAAATCTGCTAGAGATTTCAATTCCTTAGAATCCTTCATCTTAGCTTGATAATCTTCCTTGTGGCTTAGTAAGTGAGAAAGTTTTTCTTCCAAACTATCCAAGGTCAAATCGCTTTCTTGAAGCTCTTCTGCATAGCCTTTTTTTACAAAGTAAGCTGCATTTTCAATCTGGTCACCACGACTAGCTTCACGACCAAGTGGCACAATAACATGTAATTTTGCCATGGCCAAGAGCTCAAAAATCGTATTGGCACCACCACGCGTCACAACAATGTCAGCCAATTCCATCAAGGGCTGATAGAGATTGGTCACATAGTCAACACGAAAGAGATTTTGGCTCAACTCGTTCAGACTTGAATCTCCAGTTAGATTGATAATATTGTAGCGCTCTGTCAGTTCTTTCTTATGGTCTGTCACCAATTGGTTAAAGACACGAGCCCCTGCAGAACCACCGACAAACAATACAGTTGGCAATTTTGGATTAAAGTGGGTTTGAATATCCACCAATTCATCTGGTTCTGGAGTTTTTTGGTCTAAAACCTTGGTCACCGCTCCCACATGCTCGACCTTAGACAAACTTGAAGCTTGCTCAAAGGTTGAATACATCTTCGTCGCAAACTTATAGGCGATCTTATTGGCCAAGCCCATGGACAAGTCAGATTCGTGAATAAAGACTGGCACTCCTGACACACGTGCTGCGATAACAGGCGGTACTGAGACAAAGCCCCCCTTTGAAAAAAGAGCCTGTGGGCGAAGTCGCAACATGATAAAGAGAGATTGGACAATTCCCCAACCAACTTTGAAGACATCCAGCATATTTTGCCAAGAGAAATAGCGACGCAATTTTCCAGTCGCAATAGAATGGAAAGTGACATCTAGACCTGACTTAAGGATTTCTTGGTGTTCGATACCACGCTTGTCCCCGACATAGTGGACTTCCCAGCCATCTTCGATGAACTTGGGCATTAACAAAAGATTGAGGGTGACGTGTCCAACCGTCCCCCCACCTGTAAAGACAATTTTTTTCATATTATTCCTTTAACTCCGCTACTGTGTCGATAAAGAGGTCGCCACGTACTTCAAAGTTAGCATACATATCCCAGCTAGCATTGGCAGGACTGAGGAGAACCACATCTCCTTTAGTTGCAAGCTCATAGGCCTTGCGGGTCGCATCTGCAATATCAGTCGCATCCACATAAGCCACACCAGCCTTATCCGCTGCCCGTTTGACACGCTCAGCAGATTGACCGAGGATGACCATCTTCTTAAGCCCAGTAATGTCTGGAACCAATTCGTCAAACTCATTGCCACGGTCTAAACCACCTGCAATCAAGATGACCTTGCTGTTGTCAAATCCTGACAAGGCTTTTTGAGTAGCCAAGATATTGGTTGACTTGCTATCATTATAGAATTTGATACCCTTGATTTCATCCACAAATTGGAGACGGTGTTTGACACCACCAAAGGCTGAAAGAGTTTCTTTGATGGTTTGGTTATCCACACCACGAAGCTTGGCAACTGCAATAGTCGCAAGGGCATTTTCCACATTGTGGCTACCTGGAACACCGATTTCACTAGCTGCCATAACCACTTCTCCACGGAAGTAGAGCTGACCATCTTCCAAATAAGCTCCATCAACCTTTTCTTGTGTTGAGAATGGAACAACAGTGGCTTGTGTTTTGCTAGCCAATTCTTTTGCCAAGTCTTGGTTAAAGTTCAAGACAAGGAAATCATCTGCTGTCATCTTGTTCTGGATATTCCACTTAGCTGCTACATATTCCTCAAAAGAACCATGGTAGTCGATATGAGTTGGCATGAGGTTGGTAATAACCGCAATCTCAGGATGGAATTCTTGAACGCCCATCAGTTGGAAAGAAGAAAGCTCCATGACAAGCGTGTCCTTATCTGTCGCAGTTTGGGCTACTTGACTGGCAGGATAGCCGATATTTCCTGATAAGAGACCATGTTGCCCAGCAGCAGTCAAAACTTCACCAATCATAGTCGTTGTGGTTGTTTTTCCATTTGAACCAGTAATACCAACAATCGGTGCTTCTGAAATCAAGTAAGCCAATTCCACCTCAGTCAAGACTGGAATTCCCTTGGCCAAAGCCTTTTCAATCATGGGATTGCTGTAAGGGATACCTGGATTTTTCACCATAAGGGAAAACTCTTCATCCAAGAGTTCCAAAGGATGGCCACCTGTGATAACCTTGATACCTTCTTCCAGCAAACTTTGGGCAGCTGGATTGTCCTCGAAAGGCTTCCCATCATTTACTGTCACAATTGCACCTAGCTTGTCCAACAAACGAGCTGCAGATTCACCAGACTTGGCCAAACCTAAAACAAGGACTTTCTTATTTTTAAATTGATCTATTACTTTCATGTCTCAAACTCCATTTCTACTCTTACTATTTTACCATTTTTATGGAAATAATTCTAAACGAAAATGCCCATATTCAGCATTCTAACAAGCAAAAAAGAGAGCCGAAACTCTCTTTTTATCTTCTTTTACTTTTATTGACCGACATGAGGGTAATATCTCGCAAGCTAAAGTATGCTAGGAAGAGCATAGCGACTGCGATAAAGAATTCTGTCGGTAGCTGAAAGATTTGCAGAACAGACAGCATGAGCAAAATCAAAAGTGCTACGAAAGCAAAGACGACAAGGACGATATTAACTGTCCCTTTAATGCTTTCTGGTGTCGCAAATACATAGAGTAGTAATAAGAGGATTCCTATGATTAAATAAACCATCTCTATCTCTTTCTAGCTCTTATTCAGCTGATTTTTTCTTCTTGTTAGCTTTCTCACGTTCTGCCTTGTTAAGGATTTGTTTACGCAAACGGATAGACTCAGGCGTTACTTCCATGTACTCATCGTCGTTCAAGAACTCAAGAGACTCTTCAAGGGTCAAGATACGAGGTGTCTTGATAACAGCTGTTTGGTCCTTAGTAGCTGAACGAACGTTGGTCATTTGTTTAGCCTTAGTGATATTAACTGTCAAGTCGTTTTCACGAGAATTTTCACCGATAATCATTCCTTCGTAAACCTCAGTACCTGGGTTGACAAAGATTGTACCACGTTCTTCGATAGACATGATTGAGTAAGTTGTAGCCTTACCAGCATCGATAGAAACAAGGGCACCACGGTGACGTCCACCAATTTCACCTGGAATCAATGGCAAGTATTGGTCGAAGGTATGGTTCATGATACCGTAACCACGAGTCATTGACAAGAACTCAGTTGAGTATCCAATCAAACCACGCGCTGGAACAAGGAAGACCAAACGAGTTTGACCATTACCAGTTGAAATCATATCCAACATTTCACCCTTACGTTCAGAAAGGCTTTGGATAACAGAACCTTGGTATTCTTCTGGAGTGTCGATTTGGACACGTTCAAATGGCTCACATTTAACACCGTCAATTTCTTTTACGATAACTTCTGGACGAGATACTTGAAGTTCATAACCCTCACGACGCATTGTTTCAATAAGGATTGACAAGTGCAATTCTCCACGTCCTGAAACCGTCCATTTATCTGGTGAATCAGTTGGGTCAACACGAAGGGAAACGTCTGTTTGTAATTCTGCCTGCAAGCGCTCTTCCACCTTACGAGAAGTCACCCATTTACCTTCTTTACCAGCAAATGGTGAGTTGTTAACCAAGAAAGTCATTTGAAGAGTTGGCTCATCGATGTGTAGGATTGGAAGAGCTTCAACTGCGTCTGTCGGAGTGATAGTTTCACCGACAAAGATATCTTCCATACCTGAAACGGCAATCAAATCACCTGCTTTAGCTTCTTGGATTTCACGACGTTCCAAACCAAAGAAACCGAAGAGTTTTGTAACACGGAAGTTTTTAGTTGTGCCATCAAGTTTAGAAAGGGTAACTTGGTCCCCAACCTTAACAGTACCACGGAAGACACGACCGATACCGATACGACCAACGAAGTCATTGTAGTCCAAAAGTGATACTTGGAACTGCAAAGGCTCATCTGAGTTGTCTACTGGAGCTGGGATGTGGTCGATAATCGTGTCAAAGATTGGTGCCATCGTAGCTTCTTGGTCAGCTGGATCATCTGACAATGAAGAAGTTCCGTTGATAGCTGAAGCATATACCACTGGGAAGTCAAGCTGATCATCATCTGCACCAAGCTCGATGAATAGTTCCAATACTTCGTCCACTACTTCTGCTGGGCGAGCTGATGGTTTGTCGATTTTGTTAACAACCACGATTGGGACAAGGTCTTGTTCCAAGGCTTTTTTCAATACGAAACGAGTTTGTGGCATTGTTCCTTCGTAGGCATCTACGACCAAGACAACACCGTCAACCATTTTCATGATACGCTCAACTTCCCCACCGAAGTCCGCGTGTCCTGGTGTGTCCATGATGTTGATACGAGTTCCGTTGTAAGCAACGGCTGTATTTTTAGCAAGGATGGTAATTCCACGCTCTTTTTCGATATCGTTTGAGTCCATAGCACGCTCAGCCAATTCAGTACGTGCATCAAGCGTTTCTGATTGTTTCAACAATTCGTCAACGAGGGTTGTTTTACCGTGGTCAACGTGGGCGATAATCGCAATGTTACGGATATCTTCTCTTAATTTTGTCATGATTTCCTCTATAGTATTCAAAATTTATTTTCTAACTGAACGATTATACCATATTTTCAAGTAAATAACATAACTCAAGCAAGTGTAAATGTTTTCACTCTGCTTTTCTTTTCACGTCAAGCCTTTTCAAAGCAAACAACTTATGATAAGATAGGCACAGTATGCGTTTAGATAATTTATTAGCCCAAGAAAAAATCAGCCGAAAGGCCATGAAACAAGCACTTCTCAAAGAGGAAGTTCTAGTCGATGGTTGCCCAGCCCGCTCCCTAGCCCAGAATATCGATACAGGGCTACAAGAACTCCTTTTTCAGGGCCGAATCATTCGAGGCTATGAGCACAGCTATCTCATGCTTCATAAACCTGCTGGTGTCGTGACAGCCAATAAAGACAAGGAACTTCCAACTGTCATGGACCTCCTGCCACCTGACATTCAGTCTGACAAGCTCTATGCCGTCGGCCGACTGGACCGAGATACGACGGGCCTTCTCCTCTTGACCGACAATGGTCCCTTGGGCTTTCAGCTCCTCCACCCCCAATATCATGTCGATAAGACCTACCAAGTTGAGGTTAATGGACTTCTGACACCTGCCCATATCCAAGCCTTTCAAAAGGGAATTGTCTTTTTAGATGGTACTGTCTGTAAACCTGCAAGACTAGAGATTCTATCTGCAAGTCCTGCCCTCAGTCAAGCCTCTATCACCATTTCAGAAGGGAAATTTCATCAGGTCAAGAAAATGTTCCTGTCAGTTGGTGTCAAAGTCACCTCTCTCAAACGTACTCATTTTGGGCCTTGGAGTTTGGATGAGAATCTTCAAGAGGGAGACTTTCGCCCCCTAAACTCCCAAGAATTAGCAAGCATTCGTGACTTTCTCAGAAAAAGTGGTTAAAAAATGAGCTCGGAAAATATCCAAGCTCGTTTTCTTATTTCTCAACTTTGACTTTCCCTTTCCAAGAATCCAAGCCATAAGAAAGGATATAAATCTCAGAAAAGCCTTGTTTTTTCAAGTAAAGTGCTGCATTTGTAACTCGTTGCGCACGTTGGTTTTCGTAAAGAAGGACAGGTTTATCCTTACGAAGGGCTGCAAGACTAGTCTTCAACTGACTTGAAGGAATATTGCGAGCTCCAAGGATATGCTTTCTGTGGAATTCTGCTGGGTCGCGCAAATCAATTAATTGACCCGTACGAATCAAGGCTTCAAATTCCTCATTGTCCACAATTTTAGCCGCACGGCGAATACGAAGATAGTTAAAGCCCATCCATGCCAACATTGCCAGTATAAGTGCCCACAAAATCCAAGTAACCATTAGTTCTTTTCTCCATTTTTCTCAATATAATCCAATTCTACCTTGTGCTCCCTGCGAAGAACCGCTTCTGCTTCTAGATAGTCTAGTTTGTCCATCAACCCTGCATCGTAAATCCGAGAGAGTTCCAGCTTCATCAGTTCAATATCATATAAGCGTTTTCCCATGTAAACAATAATACCAAATCGTTTGAGGAATTGCTGCACATCATAGAATGTTTTCATAAGACTCATTCTAGCAAAATTTTGTGTTTTTTTCAAGAAGAGACTCACACAATACTCCTGATTTTCCTATCTTCCTTGGCGATTCTGACGCAAGTATGGTACAATAAAAACATGAGAATTCAACAATTACATTATATTATCAAAATCGTCGAAACTGGCTCCATGAATGAGGCAGCCAAACAGCTCTTTATCACCCAACCAAGTCTTTCCAATGCTGTGAGAGATTTGGAAAATGAGATGGGCATCGAGATCTTTATCCGCAATCCCAAGGGTATCACCTTAACTCGTGATGGCATGGAGTTCCTCTCTTATGCCCGTCAGGTTGTCGAGCAGACCCAGCTTCTGGAAGAACGCTATAAAAATCCTGTCGCCCATCGAGAACTCTTTAGCGTGTCCTCCCAGCACTATGCCTTTGTGGTCAATGCCTTTGTATCACTACTCAAGAAAAGCGATATGGAAAAATACGAGCTCTTCCTTCGTGAAACGCGGACTTGGGAGATTATCGACGACGTCAAGAACTTCCGTAGTGAGGTCGGTGTCCTCTTCCTAAACAGCTACAACCGTGATGTTTTAACAAAAATGCTGGATGACAACCACCTGCTGGCTCACCATCTCTTTACAGCCCAGCCCCATATCTTTGTCAGCAAGACCAACCCTCTGGCAAAGAAAGACAAGGTGAAACTGTCTGATTTGGAAAACTTCCCTTACCTCAGCTATGACCAGGGAACGCACAATTCCTTCTACTTCTCAGAAGAAATCCTTTCCCAAGAACACCATAAGAAATCCATCGTGGTTAGTGACCGTGCCACCCTCTTTAATCTCTTGATTGGTTTGGATGGTTATACTATTGCGACGGGGATTTTGAACAGCAATCTCAACGGAGACAATATCGTTTCTATCCCACTGGACATTGATGACCCGATTGAGCTGGTCTATATCCAGCATGAAAAAACCAGCCTGTCTAAGATGGGCGAACGCTTTATCGACTATCTACTAGAAGAAGTCCAGTTTGATAGTTGAGAAATGACAAGAACCAATATGTAGGCTAGCAACAACCTACGCATTGGTTCTTTTTACTTATAATTAAATGTCTCCCCTGCCAACTTATCGGCTAGCTTGGGAAAGAGAGTATAAAACTTATGAGCCAAGTTCAACAAGACCGGAAGATTGAGTTCCCGTTTGTTTTTTCCTATACACTTAACAATCTTTTTAGCCACTACATCTGCCTCTAAAAGGAAGCGGTCAACCGATTTAAGATAGGTGCCATCTGGGTCAGCCTGGTCAAAAAATCCTGTACGGATTGGTCCTGGATTGACCGTCATCACATAAACACCGTAGGACATGAGTTCTAAGCGCAGAGCATTTGAAAAACCGATAGCTGCAAACTTGGTCGCTGAGTAAAGGCTGGACTTACCAGTAGCTATTAGACCTGCTATGCTGACGATATTGATAATATGGCCTTTTCGGCTTTCCTTCATACGAGCAGCAAGGCGACGAGACAGATTCATCAAAGCAAAGGTATTGACCTCGAACATCTGGTGAATATCTTGGTCAGAAATCTGGTCAAATTCCTCGAAAATCCCGTAACCAGCGTTGTTAATCAAGACATCAATCTTGCCATAGCGGAGATAGAGGTCTGCTACCAGAGTTTCTAAGGCTGAATCATCGGTAATATCGATTTCAATCAATTCTGCATGGGGATGATTTCCGTAGAGTTGAGCTAATTTTTCCTTATCTCGACCAAGCAAGATAAGCTGGTCTTCTGGTAAAAGTTTGACCATTTCTTGGGCTAGACCACCGCTAGCTCCGGTAATAAGAATAGTACGCATACTTATCCTTTCTCAATCTTTTAGATTTCCACTTCTTCCAAGTCCTTGACTACATGCACATTTTCAAAGACACTAGCAGCGTCTTTCTTGAGTTTGCTGATATCTTTTGAGAGGAAACGGGCACTGATATGGTTGAGCAGGAGACGTTTGGCACCTGCTTCTACTGCGACCTCTGCTGCCTGCATGTTGGTCGAGTGACCATGATTGCGAGCAATTTTCTCATCATCCTTACCATAAGTGGACTCATGGACAAGGACATCCGCATTGACAGCCAGACGCACGCTGGCATTTGTTTTGCGGGTATCACCTAGAATAGTGATAATTTTACCAGGACGAGGAGCTGAGATATAGTCATCTGCCTTGATTTCAGTTCCATCTTCGAGAACAACATCCTGACCGTTTTTGATTTTTCCAAAAAGCGGGCCAAATGGGACACCAGCTGCCTTGAGTTTTTCAGCATCCAGCGTTCCTTCTAAATCCTTTTGCATGACGCGATAGCCAACACAGAAAATAGTGTGGTCCAGCTCTTCTGCATATACCGTAAATTTATCGGTCTCAAGGATTTTTCCTAGAGAATCTTGGTCAAACTCATGAAAATGAATACGGTAAGGCAGACGAGAACCTGACACACGAAGACTAGTTAAGACAAAGGACTTGATTCCTTGAGGTCCATAGATTTCCAAATCTGTCTGCTCTTCATTGGCCTGAAAGGCACGGCTAGATAGGAAACCTGGCAGGCCAAAGATGTGGTCTCCATGTAGGTGAGTGATAAAAATTTTGCTGACCTTACGTGGTCGAATTGTGGTTTCCAGAATGCGATTTTGCGTTCCTTCTCCACAGTCAAAGAGCCAAACTTCGTTAATCTCATCCAAGAGTTTCAGGGCGAGACTTGAAACGTTGCGGGCTTTAGAGGGCTGACCTGCCCCCGTTCCTAAAAATTGAATATCCATCCGATACTTTCTAATTAATCAATATATAACATGGCTGTGCGGTTTTCCGATCGGAAATAGCGCTTGCCAGAAAAAGCAGTAGCTTCTTGCAGTAAATCCTCTTGGCTGTAGCCTTTGAGACGCTTACGACCATCAGCCAAGCTTTCTAAATCAGTCAAAGCCGTGAGACTCTCCACACTAACAACTTCCTCGTCCCCTACAGCCTTCATGTAAATCTTTCCAGACTCCTCAAAGACTAGCTGATGGGGGAAAATTTGCGCAATCTCAAAAAGCAAGTCTTCTGAAATAACCTCTTCATTTTCAGAGAAAATTCGACCCAGACCCTCACTCTCATAACAAAAACCAAAGGATTTTCCAGACAGATTGAGCCGAATAAAAGGCTTGTTTTCAAGAGTGAAGCTTGGCTCAGCATTGTAGAAATTCAGTTCCTGACTGAGTTCTGCAAAATAATCCGTCGCAGCCTCAGGACTTTTTTTCTGGTACAGTTCTGCAAAATAGGCATTGACAACGCTGGGCGGAGGCGTGATCAGTGCCAACTGCTCCTGCTCTGTTTTACCAGCTAGAAGTTGATCCAGATAGACCTTATCCAGACTTGTATAACCTCCATACTTTAGAGCCAACGTTTTAATATCAGTCATAAAATTCCTCTAACCTCCATTTGTTTTTCTCAGAAATGTAGCCTGTAATAACTTCTCCATCATCTTGATAGTCGCGCTCTTCCAGAATCGCAACACTTTCTAGATCATGAATCTTGTAGGATTTTGAAAAAGGTACGCGCAGAGTAAATCTCTCAAAAATCTCCTTGATTTTCTCTAAAAACAGAGCCTGCAAGTTCTCACGACTATCCTCAGACTTGGCAGAAATGAGGGCATATGGCGTTTGGGTCGGCGTAAAGTCCTCCACCAAATCCGCTTTATTATAAAGGGTCAAGCGAGGAATATCCTCCATATCCAAATCCTTCATGATAGACAGGACCGTTTTTTCATGCTCCTCGTGGTAAGGATTGCTGGCATCGATAACATGAACCAGAAGATCCACATGCTTGCTTTCTTCCAAGGTTGACTTGAAACTGGACACCAACTCTGTCGGCAAATCTTGGATAAAGCCAACCGTATCAGTCAAAGTTACTTGGAGATTCCCTCCTAGATGAATACTCTTAGTCGTCGCATCCAGAGTCGCAAACAGCTCATCTGCCTCATACTGGGTCTTACTGGTCAAGGTATTCATAATGGTCGATTTCCCAGCATTGGTGTAGCCAATCAAGCCAATCTTAAAGGTACTCGACTCCAGACGTTTTTCTCTGACAGTGGCCCGATTTTTCTCAACCACCTTGAGTTGGCGCTCAATATCCGTGATTTGATTGCGAACGCTACGACGATTCAGCTCCAGCTGGCTTTCACCTGGTCCACGGGAACCAATTCCCCCTGCCTGACGGCTGAGCATAATTCCCTGACCAACCAAGCGCGGCAAGAGATATTTTAACTGAGCCAAATGCACTTGGAGTTTCCCTTCATGGCTTCGAGCCCGCATGGCAAAGATATCCAAAATCAACTGCATACGGTCAATTACCTTGACACCGAGAACTTCCTCCAGATTGACATTTTGCCGTGGAGTCAAGCGGTTGTTAACAATGACAGTGGTAATCTCTTCTGCATCCACCATGAGCGCAATTTCTTCCAACTTACCAGAACCGACGAAGGTCTTGGAGTCATACTTTTCACGTTTTTGCCTGTAACTATCGACTACGACGGCACCAGCTGTCTTGGCTAGACTGGCCAATTCTTCCATGGAGAGGTCAAAATTGTCCATGCCCTGCAATTCTACACCGATAAGCAGGACTCGCTCCTCTTTTTTCTCCGTATCAATCATCTAAAAACTCCTCTATCTGGCTTAAAATGCAGTCTTGCACACCAGATTCTCCAATCTGATAAAAGGTGACTTGCATACGATTACGGAACCAGGTCAGCTGACGCTTGGCAAAACGACGAGTCGCCTGTTTAAGACTCTCACTCGCTTCCTCCAAGGTCTGCTCTCCACGGAAATAAGGAAAGAGTTCCTTATAGCCAATGCCTTTGGCAGCCTGCACATCAGGGTAATGGTCATAAAGCCACTTAGCCTCATCCAAAAGACCAGCCTCAAACATCAGATCCACTCGGTGGTTGATACGTTCATAAAGCTGACTGCGTTCATCATCCAAGCAGATAATCAGCGGTTCATACAAGCTCTCTTGATTTTCCAGATCCTGACCAAAATGGGCTATTTCTAAGGCACGCATAGCACGACGACGATTAAACTGAGGAATCTCAAGGCCTGCTTGCTCCACAAGATGAGCTAATTCCTCATCTGTATAAGGCTCTAAACTAGCTCGATAAGCTAGAATCTCCTCATGAGGAGTCTCCCCACCTAGATGGTAGCCTTCTAACAAGCTCTGGATATAAAGTCCAGTACCACCAGCAATAATGGCTAGCTTGCCACGGCTGTGAATATCCTCAATAGCTATCTTAGCTTCTGAAACAAAATCAAAAGCCGAGTAAGACTCGGTTACCTCTCTAACATCGATTAAATGATGAGGAACAGCCGCCTGCTCTTCTGGACTAGCCTTAGCCGTCCCAATATCTAGACCTCGGTAAACTTGCTGACTATCGCCGCTAACAACTTCCCCACCAAAGCGCTTGGCCACTTCAATGGCAAGAGCAGTTTTTCCAACAGCAGTCGGTCCAACAATCACAATTATTTTTGTTTTCATCTTTTTTCCTTGAAAAATTCCCATTTTTTCGTTACTATTATTATAACACAAAAAGGTCAGTCAGAAAAATGTGACCTCTTGAGGAGGCTGGCTGATTAAGAAGATAAAGGAGGAAGACTCATGGCTAAAGGATTCGCTAAAGGTCTTGTAACAGGTGTCGCAGGAACTGTCGCTGCACTTGCAGGCGCAGTATACGCATTTAAAAAGAAAGTAATCGAACCAGAAGAGCAAAAAGCAGCTTTCATCGAAGAAAACCGTAAAAAAGCAGCTCGTCGCCGCGTATCACGTTAAGAAACAAAAGAAGTTGGGATTTATTGTCTCAACTTCTTTTTTCTGTTCTTTTAAATAGCTAGGTCAAACTTCAACTGTGGCTTGACAGGGTCATAATCCACCAACTCAAAATCTTCTGCTTTGATATCAAAGAAATTAGTCCCATCAGGAACATTCAAAACCAAGCGTGGTTGGCAGTCAGACGGTTCACGACGAAGCAATTCCTGAGCTTGTTCAAATTGATTGTCATAGATATGGAGGTTGTTGATGAAGTAGAAGAACTTCCCAACCTTCCAGCCAAAATGTTTGGCAATCATCATCTGCAAAGCCACATACTGCATAGCGTTGATGTGGTGGGCCACCAGCATATCGTTTGAGCGCTGGGTCAAGGTCGCATCCAGATAGATTTCACCATCAACACGGCGGACATCAAACATGGTCTGAAAGGCGCATGGAAGCAGCCCGTCTGTTTCTTCGAAAGCTTGGTAATCCCAGAGCGAAATGATATTGCGGCGGTTCCAAGGGTTGGCTTCCAACTGCTTGAGAAGCTTATTGATGATATCGTGTTTCTTAACAACAGCACCATAGCGCTCACCAATAGTTCCTGTATCCCCCACTTCCCAGTCATTCCAGTAGTGAACATTGTACTTGTCATTGAGCACGTCTAGGCTATTTGACTGGTCTTGGTAAATCCAGAGAACTTCTTTGATGGCGGATTTGATAGCGATAGGACGCAAGGTTGTGATAGGGAATTCCCCCTTTGCCAAGTCATACTCAGAAAAGGCTCCTGTTATGTACTTGGAGTTAGCAACAGTTCCATCCTTGTACTTGGGACGTGCCTGCTCAGAAAAGACACCGTCTTTGAGGATTCGTTCAATATTTTCTTTAAAAATCGTATCTGCTTTTGTCATTTACTCTCACCTCATTTATTGTCTTAACTAGTATAGCATAAAAAAAGAAAGGAGGAAAATCACTCGCTTTAAAGTAGTGTCTTTCTCCTTTTATTATTTTATTGCAATACAAGTGATGCTGCTCCGATTACTCCAGCGTCATTTCCTAGAGTTGCAAGAGCCAATTTAGTAGATGTACGTACTTGTGGGAAGCTATTTTCGTCGTAGACTTTTTGAACACCTTGTAGAAGGAATTCTCCTGCAGCCGACACACCACCACCGATGACGATTGTTGATGGGTTGAGAATTGAACCGATGTTGGCACAAGCGATTCCCAAGTAACGTGAGAAGTTACGGTAAACGATCAAAGCAAGGTCGTCTCCTTCTTTTGCAAGGTCAAAGACAGTCTTAGCTGTCACTTCTTCTCCATTATCAATCAAGCGTTTCAAGGCTGCATCGCCTTCGTATTCATCGGCATAGCGACGAGTCAAGTTGACAATCCCTGTTGCTGAAGCAACTGTCTCAAGACAGCCTTTCTTACCACAAGTACATGCGATTGGTTGGTCAAAGTCAACAGTGATGTGGCCAAGCTCACCTGCTGCACCAGCAACACCGTGAAGCAATTTTCCTTCTGCGACGATACCGCCACCAACACCTGTACCAAGTGTCATAAAGACAACATCCGGTTGGTTATCACCAGCACCCATCCATCGCTCACCAAGAGCTGCCACGTTGGCATCATTATCTATGAAGAATGGAATCCCCAAGGCTTTTTCAATTTTCTCTTTAATTGGTTGAAGGGTTTTCCAGTTCAAGTTGTAGGCACCAATAACAGTTCCTTTTTCACGATCAACCACACCTGGTGATCCCATTCCAATACCTTGGAAGTCCGCTGCTACCAATCCAAGCAAGTCCAAACGGTGTTGAATAGACTCAATCATATCATCAACGATATGACTTCCCTCATCCAAAATATTGGTCTTGATAGACCATTTTTCTTGGATTTCTCCTGCTGTTGTCAAGATTGCAAATTTGATAGAAGTTCCACCAAGGTCAATCCCAATAATCTTTTGACTCATCATATTCTCCTTTTTCATTATAAATTAATTGAAAATGCTTACAGTACTAGTATAACAAAATTCACTCATTTATGCAAAGGTTTGCGTGAATGAATTATAAGGAATTTTTCGCCTACCAGTATCTGTTAGTCATCTAAATGATTAATTGCATAGTTAGCTTCTTCCTCTGTAAAGCCATCTATAGAAGAGGTCAATTGATTGATGAGACGAGATTTAGACATATTAAATAATTTTCTATAATTTTTAGCATTAAATAAAGCATTATATTTATAATCGGCTTCTAAATGATCAACCGCATATTGAGCTGCACCATTTGAAAATTTATCAAAATCAGAAGTTAATTGTCTATACATACGTTTTTTTGACATGTGGAATAACGAATTATAACTTTTTGCCTTTCCTAAAGCAGCAGAATATTCACTATTGCTATCATTACTAGAAGAAGCTGTACTTGCTTGACCTTCCTTCCAAACTCCGTCAGCCCCAACATAATAACGTCCACCATCAACCCATTCATTGACAGCCATTTTACCATTCGATTTTAAATAGTAATTTCCTTGCCATGTACTATAAGCATAAGATCCATCTGATTTCAAGTAATACCAAGCTTGATAGGTAGCATCATAAACCCATTCATTTATAGCCATTTTACCATCCGATTTCAAATAGTAGTTCCCTTGCCAAGCATTGCGAGCATAAGAACCATCGGATTTCAAGTAATACCAGGCTTGGTAAGAAGAGTCATAAACCCATTCACCTTGTGCCATTTTTCCGTTTGATTTAAGGTAGTAAGCTCCTTGCCATGTACTGTAAGCATAAGATCCATCTGATTTCAAGTAATACCAAGCTTGATAAGAATCATCATAAATCCATTCGCTCTGGGCCATTTTACCGTCTGCTTTCAGGTAATAACTTCCTTGCCAAGTATTTTTCACTGGATTTCCATTTCCATCAAAGTAGTACCAAGCACCGTCCTGCTTAACCCAACCACTTGTTGTAGATGAAGTTGTGTTGGTTTGAGCCGCAGTTGCTTGTTTTGCTTTAAAGGCACCCTTAGGAGCATTTTTCAATTCGCAAGCCACACCATCATGATCGCGGTCTAACTTGGCAGAATAACCAGGATCCCCCTCATGAAGATCCGAATAGCCATTAGCCCAAGCTTCCATACAGCTAGAAAAATGGATGTTTTCTTCTGCTAACACAGGTTGTGAAAACAAGGCTAAAACTGGCAAGGTAGCCAGACTCATTTTTAAAAATAGACGTTTGTTCATCACTTTCTCCTATAATTATGATATCGATTTCATGTTTATTTTATCAGATTTATTTCTTCAATTCAAGGAAAAATCAATCCTAGTCCTTATAACTTTTCATTACAATTCTTATTTTTGAATAAATAATTCATACAAGCCTCTCACTGCATTACAGCCGTAAGCAGCTTCTGCTTGGGCTAAGTCTTTTAAGGTCAAGACTTTCTCTTCTACTTTTCCTGTTTCTAGTAAATACTGACGATAAATTCCCGGTAAGATGCCAAGTCGGACTGGCGGTGTATAGAGCTTTCCAGCGATTTTCAGAACCAAATTTCCAATAGATGTTTCAAGCAGTTCTCCAGCAGCAGTGTGATAGATGATTTCCTGATTTCCCACTGTCAAATGTGGTCTATGAGTCGTTTTAAAGTAGGTAAAAACTTGATTCAAATCCATTTCCTGCAGGCAAAGTTTGGCTTGGCAGAAGGTCGGACTGAGGGGTGCTAATACTTGGAGACTGAGTTCTATCTCTCCAGACTTGTCGAGACTGATTCGTAGACGATAATCTTGACTAGCGTCACAAGCCTGACACTCCGCCGCTATCTTTTGTTTCAAGTCTTCTGCATCAAAAGGATATGCAAAATATCGACTTGCTTTTCTCAGTCTTTCTATATGTTGCTCTTCAAACAGCAGTTGTTTTTGGCTAATTTTTCCAGTTGTAATCAGTTGGAAGCGAGCTTGTTTACGATAGAGAACAGCTGCCTTTTGATGAACCTCGAGGTATTCAGATTCCCAAGTGCTATCCCATGTAATGCCGCCACCTACTCCATATATGGCTTTCCCTTGATGCAGTTGAATGGTCCGAATGGCAACATTGAAAATCCTTCGCCCATTTGGAAGCAAGAGACCAATCGTTCCACAATAAACTCCGCGCGGTTGAGGTTCCAAATTTTTGATAATCTCCATAGTCGCAATTTTCGGAGCGCCCGTTATGGAACCACAAGGAAAGAGAGAACGGAAGATTTCAACAAGGTCAACACTCTCTCGTAACTGACTCTTGATGGTCGAAGTCATCTGCCAAACTGTCGAATACTGTTCCACTTGGCACAGACGTTCTACATGCTCACTCCCCACCTCAGAAATACGGTTCATATCATTGCGCAAGAGGTCCACAATCATCATATTTTCAGACCGATTTTTAGGATCCTGCTCCAACCAACTAGCTTGGTCAAGATCTTCTTGGTCAGTCATGCCACGCTGAGTCGTTCCCTTCATTGGTCGCGTTGTCAACTCGCGGTCATTTTGCTCAAAAAAGAGCTCTGGGCTCATGGAAATAACTGCCATATCATCATGTTCCACATAAGCATTGTAGCCCGCCTCCTGCTCTACCACTATACGATTGTAGATAGCAAAAGGATTGGCGGTTAAGTCCTGCTTGAGTTGGACAGTATAGTTGACCTGATAGGTATCCCCCTGCCGCAAATGATGGTGAATCTGAGCAATCGCCTTTTCATAGTCTGCTGCAGACGTCACTTCCTGCCAATTTGAGGGCAAATCAACCTCATCATAAGCCAGAGGAATAGGGGAGGTCTCCACCCTATCGTGAACAGTAAAATAAAGCAAATACTCGTCCAACAAAGGTGCCTTGTGAACTGCTAATTTCTCCTCAAAAGCTGGTGCCGCCTCGTAGCTGACATAGCCCACCACATAGTAACCCTGCTTTTGGTAGTTTTCCACTTGTGCCAGCAAGGCTGCTACTTCTGCTACATTTCTAGTTTTCAACTCTTTGATAGGCTGGGTAAAGATGTATCTCTCGCCCAAAGCCCTAAAATCAATCACTGTTTTTCTATGCATATCTTAAGTATAGCATAAAATAAGAAAACCCTCATCTGCAAAAGCAGATGAGAGATTTCGATTATTTAAAGATTGAAGTTTTAAAGCTGTTTGTTTGTTGAAGAAGTTTTTTGTATAGTTTTTCTTTAAGTGTAACAGTATTATCAAATTTAACTGATCCATTCTTAAGAGTAGCTTTATCTTTTTCAACAGCTGCAGCAAATGCATTCTTCAAATCTTCGTAACTACTGTATGTAGTACCGTCGATTGTAACAGGGTTAAATCCTGCCTTAGCTTTATCCACAACTTCTTTGAAGTATTCTTTCTTCCAAGCTTCTAGAGTATTAAATTTACCATCAGAAACTTTCTTAATGATGAAGTCATCACCTAATGTAGCATTACCAGCTTGTTTAGACTCATTTTTCAGCATGTTAGAAGCGTAGTTTAAGAAGCCTTTTTCATATCCAAAGTAACCCCACATACGGAAGGTATTATGCTTGAATGACATTGCTCCTGGAGCCCCTTCACTTGTATTACCACCGTAAATACCTGCAGTGATAGGCACCGTTACATAGGCAGAGCCAAATCCAGTTGGATCATAAGTACCATTACCAGGACCGTGTTTAGTCATGAAGTTCTTATCTACCAGATCGTTAACAGAAGTTAAGTTATATTCTTTTTCTTCTGCATTCAAATCACGAACCTCATCGTATTGGTTCTTCGTATTAGCTCCACGTAGTTTTTTATCCACTTTCTTGAACCAAGCACTATTTAAGGCTTTATCGTGTTTATCAAGAACGGCTTCACCTTCAAGGTAGTCAAGAAGCATTAGAGTATCATTGAAACCTTTCATGTACTGGTCAATTTCCGCACGAGATGTAAGGTCGTTTGGATTAGTGTTATACCATTGGTTTCCGTCATTTGGACGTTCGTAGGCCATGTTCAACCCTAGTGCTTTGAAATCACCGTTTGGACTTGTTTCAGCAGGAGATTGTAACATACCTTGTGCAAATGCTTCTAGGTCAGTACCTTCACGGTGTCTAGAACCACCTAAGTAAACCATACGGTCGTTTACGTGAGTCGTTTCGTGAGTGAAGGCTGAGATACCAAAGTCACTAATCATATTGGTAACCATGAAGAAGACTGAATCATCCTTATAAGGATTACCGTAGATACGAGCTACAGCTCCCATACGCCAGTCAGTAGCATGGTAACGACCTGTTGGTCCGTACAATTCACGAACTGGAGCGACATCTTTACCACTATTAGTGTGACCGTATTTATCAGTTCCTTCTTTATAGTTTTGGTTATCAAGTACTGGTGTTGGTACCATGTTATTGCTCTTCAATAGCTGGTTACGAACTTTATCTAATGATAGACGAGACCAGAAATCCAAGTAATTTTGTTGAGCTTTAGCAACTTTATCAATTTCAGGTTTAAATGCCTCACGCTCTGCTTCAGTATTCTTACCGTACTTCTCAAATGAACTGTATGCTAGTGTATTGTATGTTGAGATTAAAATCATATGCGCATCTTTTAAGTTCAGAAGTGGTAGAATCATCTTACCGTGCATGTCGTTGTTTAATCCTTCGTACGCTCTGTGTTTCTTATCAGCAAATTCAGGAGTTGTTGTCTTCGGTTCAACGACATATACATTATCTTTAGTTGCTTTTATGAACCAATCATTTAAGTCTGTGTCACTTGTGAAGAGTTCCATATTGTATTTCAAGAACTCATGTAAGTTACCTTTACCAGTAGCACCAGCAATCACTTCACGATAAGCATCGTGAGTACGGTCACCCTTAATATAACTTTCTTTAGAACCAATATTGATGATTCTATCTAGAACACTAACATTCTTACCATAGAAGTCCGGTTTGAACAACATTAACTCTTTAATGTTAAAGTCATCGAATTTAACTCCGTAGTAACGGTTGAGGTAAGACAAACCAAGAAGAACTGCAGCCTTATTGTCATCGATTTTCTTAATCAAGGCACGTTTAGCAGCTTCATCTGTGTTCAATTGGTGATCTTCATTTTCCACTAACTTCGTAACGAATTTATTAAGGTTATCTTTAACATACTTGAAGCTTTCTTCTAAGTACAAATCCTTAATTGCATTGACTTTGTTGCCACCAGTTCTACCCAAGTGTTGGTAAATCGGGTCAGATTGCAATTCAACTGGACTTAATTTACTTTCGATAGCGCTGATTAAATCTGCACGATCTTTAACAACCATGTTTGGCGTGTAAACAATATCACCTAAATCGTTAATACTATATTCACGAACTTGTTGAACCTTAGATTCTTTTTGTGTAATAGCTTTAATTTCTTTTGTCTTATCTGCATAATGAATCATAATATGATCAGCATCTGTAAGGTCTGTGACAAAGTCATTTCCTTTCATCGCTGTAACAGATAATACTTCTTTAGTTAATAAGTTGGATCCAGCAGGAATCTTGTTACCTTGGTTAACAATCCATTCCTTATTATAGAACGGTTGAAGTTTTTCGATGTTACGGTAAGCAAGCTCACGAGATGCATCGTAATCTTGAGTAGATTTGTAAGTATCTGCTTTTGGTTTGACATTGTTAAGTGAATCTTCAACAAGAGGGTTGATAACATAATCGTTAGCAGTTAATCCTAATGTTGCAATTTTCTTGTCAGCTTCTTCTTGTAAGACTTCTTTAATTCGGTTGGAAATAGAGAATCTAAATGAACGATTACCTGTACTTACATCTTTTACAACGAAGTTACGTTCCAAAGCGTTATTTGAGAAGTATCCATCCTCAGCATCAATATCTTTAGATCCATAGAACACTTCACCATTTTCAACTTTCATCATAGACACAGAGTCTGCAACTTTACCCCATGCCCAGTTCTTACTAAGGAAACCACCTACTTCAACAGGTGTATTTACCTTAATAGTTCCTTTCGTAACAGCATTACGAACAGAACCATATTTACCAATTCCGTTAGGATCAGAACCGTTATCTGATCTAGCGACAAATCCACCGATACGAGCTTTATTAGCAACTATATCAGCTTCTACATATCCTTTATCAACATTACCTTTCCAGATTTCACCAACCATACCAGCGAAATCCCATCCTCTATCACCTACACCAGTAAGTTTACCGATATAAGCAACATTAGTAAGCTGTCCGCCGTTATCTAATTTGTTAACAAGTCCGGCAATTCCATCTCTACCAGTGATACTACCAGTTACTTTAATATTCTCAACAGTAGCATTCTTAACAGTTCTAGCAAGAGCAGAAATGTTATCAATCCAAGGCATATTAATATCGACATTAGCTAAATTAACATCTTTAACCGAACCACCTTCAATACCACCAAATAATTGACGTGTCATATTGTGGATTGAATAACGTTGTCCCTCAACACTTGATAACTTACCTTTAAATGTACCAGGAACATACTCTTTATTTGGAGTTGGTACATTAGCTGCATTTAGATCTGCACCAAGTTTGAACTCACCGCTAGGGTTAGCTTTCATATCTTTTACAAGCTCATTGAAGTTGTAGTAGACATTACCTTCTTTTGCTTTTTGTTTTTCAAAGTAATGAACATACTCTTCGCTAAGTGTGTTGTCAGCATTACGTTGAATCAAATCAGGTGCTTTGGCAGTGACCTTATACAAGGTCTTGCCATCAACTGTGACTTCTTCAATCTTGCCAACGGCAAGTCTTGTTGTTTTATTGTCATGAGTGGTCACTCGTAAATAAAGCGGAGAAACATCTGCTGGTTTTTCTGTCAGTAAACTAGTGTCTGTTTCATTACCGTCAGCATCCACACTCATCAAGCTTGTTTCTTTGATATTTTTGATTTCAACTTTTTTGAGGTCTAACTGAATTTGTTTATCTTCTAATGTTTCAGTTTCTTCGCCTTCTCCACGATCATAAACCATCGTAGTAGATAGAGTGTATCCTTGATAATATTTCAATTTATCTAAAGTAGCGTTTAAATTATTTTCAGATACCGTTACTTCTTTTACAAGTTGTCCATCTTTATCTTTCAACGCTAATTTGATTGATTTGATTTCTACTCCAGCTGGTTTATTTAATGTATAACTAGCTGTTGCGCTCTTCTTCAAGACATCTTTTTCTGTTTTAGCCCATTCTAAGGTTGGTTTTTCTAAACCTTTTGTACCTTTTTTGATAACCTCATCTTGAGGTGCTTGGAGAACTGTTTCTTCTACTGTTGGAGCTTCATTTGTTTTTTCTCCACGAATTGTTTTATAGGTTTCAGTAATTTGTTTCTTACCGTTTACACCTTCTTGAGCTACTTGTCTTGTTCCGCGTTTTAAAGTGTCATCTTCTTGTTCTTTTGTTTCAAAAGGAATGACTTCTTCTCTTGTTTCAACTGTTGTTCCTTCAAGTGGTTTCGTTCCTTTTTTAACGACTTTAGAAATGGCAGGCGTTTTCACTTCTGTAGTTGTAGAAAGAACTTTATCTGTCTCTACACCTTCCACTGTTTCGTAAGTTGTTTTCGTAACTTGAACACCTTTAGAACCAGGGGTTTCAACTACTTCTTCATCCACATATTTTGTATCGTCTGGAACAACTTCTGTTGTGAAATCTAATTCACTCTCGGTAGACTTCTCAACTGTACCTGTTGTTACTTTATATTCTGGGTTTACTTCTTGTACTGGTGCTTGACCTTCTTGACCAGGTTCTTGAGTTCCCTTTGTTGAAACTGGTTCTTTATATTCAGAAAGTTCTGGCTGGATTAAGGCTTGACCTTGCTGCTCGCCTTCTTTCACTTCTTGAACACCTTTTACTTCATGATATTCTGTATTTTCTGGTTGCGTTAAGGATTGACCTTCCTTACCTGCCTCTTGGGTTCCTTTAGCTGCTTGGTGATTTGGTTCAGCTTGTGGTACTGGAGTTGGAGCAGGTTGTACCTCTTTCTTAGTTCCGACTGCAATGACTTGAGACACAGGATTTTGAACAACTTGGTCTTCGATAACTTCTCTAACTTCTTGACCATTGACCATCGAAACTTTGGTTACAAGGCGACGCTGACCATTTACTCCGGCTGTGACGATACGAGTCTGTCCTTCTACTAAATTCGCATCTGGACTTGTGACCGTTTCAAAAGGAATCTCCACCAAGCTCTCTTCCTGTCTTGCCTGAGGCTTCTCAGAAACTGGTTTTTCTTCAACCGCAGGAGCAACTGGAGTCTCTCCTACAGGTTTTTCAACGGCAATTTCCGAAGCAACAGCAGGTCTTTCCTGAGCTACTTCTGTTTTCTCCATTTCTTTTGAACTTTGCTTTTCTACTGGCAACTGAGGCTTCTCAGCTGAAGCTGGTCTTGATGGATGGAGTTCTGCTTCCTTGAAGTAGCCGATGTACTCATAGCCATCAATGTGGATAATCCCTTCAGCTAAGCCTTCATGTGTAGTGGCCGAAATAGTTTGGTTATAAGAAAGCAATTCTTTATTTTCAAAAGCAAATGTCCCATAAGGAACAAAGGTGCTAGCTCCTAAAGAACCAATCCAGAGAACACCTAGGACTTCTCTACGACCTTTTTTGGACACCAAAAAGACTGCTAGAGAAGCAGTTGCCAAGCCAAGACCTGCCAAAGCTAGTTCCTTACTTCCTGTGTATGGAAGTTGTTGACTGTTAGTTTCCTTCTTGCGATAAACTACATAAAGAATATCATCATCTTGAAATTCTGTAGGAACCTCATGGTGAATCAGGGCTTTTTCAGACTCGGTCAATTCCTGCTCCGCCAGATAACGGTAATGAACGCTATGAGCTCCACCAACTTCATTGGCTTGTACCTTATCTACTGAAAGGGTACTAGCACCAAAAAGGAAGGCCCCGATTGCTACAGGACCTACCCCAACAGTTAACTTACGAATCGAATATTTGGTAATTTTTTCTAGTTGTTGTTTTGTTTTTTTCATTCTCACGACTTTCTAATAGAATCTTGCGGATAGTGCGCACGCGCACCTCCGATTAATTTGGGACGACTTGCAAGAGCCGTTACATGGGCATGCCCAATCTCTCTCAAAAGAGGGCGAATCGGAACCTGAACATGCTTGACATGCATGCCAATTGCAGTATCTCCGATATCCAATCCAGCATGAGCCTTGATAAACTCAACCTCAACTGGATCCTGCATAAACTTGAAGGCTGCCAACTGACCTGACCCCCCTGCATGAAGAGTCGGAAGGACACTGACGATTTCCAGACCAAACTGCTCTGCCAACTGACGTTCAACAACGAGGGCCCGATTGACATGTTCACAGCCTTGAACAGCTAGATAAATTCCTTTTTCCTCTAGGATATCTAGGATGGTCTTCACAATGATTTCGCCAATTTCTTGACTGGATTCCTTGCCAATCTGACCACCTATGACTTCACTAGAAGAAAGGCCCAAAACAAAGATAGTTCCTTGCTTCAAATTGGCCTTTTTTAACACATCTTCTACAATCTGGCTTGTTTCTCTTTGAATGTCTTTTTCCTTCATACTTGATACCTCTTTTGTCATTATCTATCATATCGTTTTTTCTTGTTTTTAGCAAGATAGACAACCTAGAAAGCTTGCCCAATTACGCATAAAACTCCCAGAATTAACTGGGAGTTAGCTAGTTTCTATTCTATTTATATATATTTCAACCGTCGTCCCTTTGTCGGGTGCAGAATCAATCTTCATCTGATAATCTCCTCCAAAATGAAGTTTGAGACGCTGATCAACATTTTGCAGACCAACTCCTCCACGTTTGAGCTGACTTTGACTACTATCGCCAGCATTTTGAAAGCCAACGCCATCATCCTCAATGCGGATGACCAAGCCAGAATCCTGTTTCTGGACAAAAACTCTAATATGGCCCTGACCTTCCTTCTCCTTGATGCCATGGTAAAGAGCATTTTCCACCAGAGGTTGTAACACCAGCTTGGGCAAGACTAGGTTATCAAAGGCAGGATTTTCAGCAATCTCGTATTCCAACTTATCTCCGTAGCGTTGTTTCTGGATAAAGAGATACTGGCGAACATGGTTAATTTCGTCAGACAGGCAAATCAAATCTTTACCCTGATTGAGCGCTAGGCGGAAATAAGTCGCCAAGGACTTGGTCACTTGCACCACTCTCTGACTATCCTGAAATTCAGCCATCCAGATGATGGTATCCAAGGTATTATAGAGGAAATGGGGGTTAATCTGACTCGACAAGGCTTGAAGTTCATACTGACGGGTCGTTTCTTCCTGTTTGCGCACATCTGCCATCAGCTGATCAATTTGATCCAACATGGCATTAAACTGACGAGTCACTTCTCTCAACTCATATGCACCAGTTTCCTTGGCACGCAGATTTTGTATACCAGAGGAAATTTTCAGCATGGTTTCTCTCAAATCCTTCAAAGGGGCAATCCAACGTCTGAGACTGAACCACACCAAGCAGAGACAGGCAAGAAGAGAGGTGACACTAGCCCCAAGCAAGGTCCACATGAGTTGACTCCGAACCTGGTCTAACTTCTCCAGCGAAGAAACTCCTATAACCGTCCAATCAGTTCCTGCAATCTGTTCCTGACTGACGTAGGATTTGTGGTCAAGGGTATAGCCCTGACCTGTCACGATATAGGGTTTCATGGCCTCCATTTCGCTAGATGAACTATAAACTGTGTGTTGAGGATGGTAGACAAATTCATGGTTTTCATTGATGATAAAGGCAAAACCCTGCTGACCCAACTGAAGTTGGTTGAGATAGGCTTCCAGAGTTTCGTAGGAAATGTCCAAGCGAAGCACGCCAAGATTGGCTCCCTTTGCATCAACCAGTTCCTGAGTGATAGAAATGACCCACTGACTATCCGATTTACGAGCTGGTGTCAAAACTGGCTTAGCTCCCTGATGAATAGCCTTTTGGTACCAATCCTCAGCCATCATATCTGAGGAAGTTTTCATCTGCACACTGTCATCTGTAGAAATGACCTGACCGGATTTGGTTACCAGTACCACCGTTTTCAAGTCCTGGTCTGCCTTTAAGATGGTCAAAAACAAATCTCGAATCCCCTTGACCTTGTCTTGACTGGGATTCTCAGCATAGGCTAGAACATCCGTCTGCTGGGTCAAACTAGTCGAGGTCGTTTCTAATTTTTTGATATAAGACTGAATAAAGTGGCTAGTCTGGTTGATAGTCGTTTGACTATTGCCCTCAATAGTGGCCTCAATAGCTGATGAACTAGATTGATAGTAGAAAGTCCCGACCAGAGCTAGGAGAATGAGAAAGACCAGAAAGATGGAAATAACCATTCTGACTAGTAGAGAAGAACGCTTCATCTGCCTTCTCCCTTCTTAAACTGACGAGGGGTCACACCTGCAATCTGCTTAAAGCGTTGGGTAAAATAATTCATATCTTCAAAACCAACTTTCTCTGCAATCTCATAAATCTTTAAATCTGTAGTCAGAAGCAAGAGCTTAGCTTGTTTGACACGCTCTCTCACCAGGTAATCCTGAAAAGGCAGACCCAACTCTTTCTTAATCAAAGAACTCAGATAAGTCGGACTAAAGCCCAAGTCACTGGCCAAAGACTTTAAACTAAACTGGCTATCAGCCAGATGAGACTGAATCTTCTGAGCAATATTTCCCTCAAACTTATCAGTCAATAGATCTTGTAACTGCTCTTCCTTTTCTTCCTTGTCTAGTTTTTGCTTGATTTTCCCCAACATTTCTTCAATATCCTGACGGGAAAAGGGCTTGAGCAGGTAGTCATCCACACCTAGTTTGACAGCAGACAAGGCATAATCAAAATCATCGTAACCTGTTAAAAAGACCAAATGCACCTGAGGATAGGTTTCTCGGACCAGACTGGCTAACTGGATGCCATTTAGCTGAGGCATGTTGATATCAGTTAAAATGATATCTGGCACCTGCTTTTGGATTAAGTCCCAAGCCTGCCTTCCATTTTCAGCCTGACCGATGATTTCCATATCATAGGCTGCTACATTGACCAGCTTGGTCAAACCTTGTCTTACTAGATATTCATCCTCTACGATTAAGATTGTGTAGGTCATGCTTCTCTCCTTTGTCACTTACTAGTATCAGTATAGCAAAATTCTCCTCTAACTGCTTAGGAAAGCACTCTTATACTCAATGAAAATCAAAAAGAAAACTAGGAAGTTAGCCGCAGTTTGCTCAAAGCACTGCTTTGAGGTTGTAGATAGAGATACTGAGCAAAAAGGCTTTTAAATTAGAAAATTTGCTTTATTTTCTCCTCAAATTGAGTTTTTGCCCAGTCTCAACCCTACCCACAGTAAAGCGACGCTGACGTGGTTTTAATTTGATTTTCGAAGAGTATTAATCAACATAATCTAGTAAATAAGCGTAGCCTTTTTCTTCCATTTGGTCTTTGGGAATAAAGCGGATAGAGAGACTATTGATACAGTAGCGCAAGCCACCCTTGTCCTGAGGGCCGTCCGTAAAGACATGGCCAAGGTGAGAGTCTCCAACTCGGCTTCTCACTTCCATGCGCGTCATATTGTAAGACTTATCTTCCTTGTAGGTAGCAACATCGGGGCTGATAGGTTGGGTGAAACTAGGCCAGCCACAACCAGACTCAAACTTGTCCTTTGATGAAAAGAGGGGTTCGCCAGTTACTACATCCACATAGATACCAGATTCAAATTTATCCCAGTAGCGGTTTGAAAAAGCTCGTTCTGTTTGATTTTTCTGGGTAACTGCATACTCTTCAGGTGACAAGGTCTTTTTCAATTCATCATCACTTGGTTTTGGATATTTGCTGGCATCAATGACAGGATAGGCCGCCTGATTAACATTGATATGACAGTAGCCATTTGGGTTTTTCTTGAGATAGTCTTGGTGGTAATCCTCTGCCACCACAAAATTCTTCAAGGCTTCCTTTTCAACTGCTAGAGGTTGATCGTATTTCTTAGCCACCTCATCAAAGACTTGGTTGATTACCTCTAAATCCTTGTCATCTGTGTAATAAACACCAGTACGGTACTGGGTTCCCACATCATTTCCTTGTTTATTCTTGCTGGTTGGATTGATAATGCGGAAGTAATGAAGCAGGATTTCCTTGAGGGAAATTTGCTTGGCATCATAGGTAACATGAACAGTCTCCGCATGACCTGTTTGGTTAATCAATTCGTACTTGGTTGTTTCCCCTCTACCATTTGCATAGCCTGATACGGCATCTGTCACACCGGGAACGCGTGAGAAATATTCCTCAACTCCCCAGAAACATCCTCCAGCTATATAAATTTCGTGCAAGTCTGCATCTTTACTCACTTCTGTTTTTTTCACTGTTTTTCCTCCTTGGCTAACTGCCGCTTTCTCAATTTGCGAGCTATCTGTCTGCCCTGCATTTCGCATCAATAGAAAATAGAAACCGGTTATGGCTAAGAAAAAGATTCCTGCCAAGACAAACAATTTTACTTTATCATTCATGACCTTTCTCTACCCCATTTCTTTCAATGTTTTTAAAATCATATCCTTATCCATAAAACCAGGTTGCGTTTTGACCAGCTTGCCTTCCTTGTCTATAAAGGCTTGAGTTGGGTAAGAACGAACGCCATAACTTTCTAAAAGTTTACCTGATGGGTCAATTAGAACTGGGAAATTTTTATAATCCAAGCCCTTGTACCAATTCTTAAATTCCGCTTCAGCTTGTTCCCCCTTGTGTCCAGGAGAGACCACTGTCAAGACCACATAATCATCACCAGCATCCTTAGCGATTTCATCGGTATCTGGAAGACTGGCTAGACAGATGGAACACCAAGAAGCCCAGAATTTTAGATAGACTTTCTTGCCCTTGTAATCAGACAAGCGGTAGGTCTTGCCATCTACTCCTGTCAGTTCGAAATCAGCAACTGCCTGACCTTTAGTAGCAGTTTGTGAACTGACTTGTTCTGTTTTTGTTTGCTCCTTCATAGTAGATTCGTCTGACATATTTTTAGCCGAACAGGCTGCCAAGCAACAGATTGAGCCTACTCCAAGGAGACATGTTTGCCATTTTTTCATTTCTTTTTCCTCTCTATTCAAACAATGTAGTCAAAATGGAAGCATTTCCCAAAAGCACCAAGATTCCCATCACGATAATGAGGAAACCACCTACTTTTTTGAGGTTTCCTAGATAAGGATGGAGTTTTCGGAAATGTTTCAAAACATAACTAGAGGCCAGAGCTAGAAGCAAGAATGGTAGCGCCAAACCCAACGTGTACACCAACATGAGACCCGCTCCCTGCCAAGCTCCTGAGCCACCTGAAGCCGCCAAGGCTAAAACAGAGCCCAGAACCGCCCCCACACAAGGCGTCCAAGCAAAGCTAAAGGTCAACCCTAGTAAAAATGCCTGACTATAGCCCTTACCCTTTTGCCCCTGTCTCTTTAATTGTAGCCTTCTTTCCTTGTAGAGTCCCTTCAAATGTAAGACTTCCATCTGATGCAAGCCCAAGAGAATGATAACGGCACCTGTCACATACTGAAACCAAGTGGCGTACAGCAAATCTCCTAAAAAACCAGCTCCATAACCCAGTAGGATAAAGATAAAGGAAATCCCTGCTATAAAGGCCAGAGTTCGCAATAAGCTAACAACTGAGATTGAAAATTTGCCACTAGAAGCCTGAGCACCATCTTTATCATCCAACAAGACCCCTGCATAGACCGGTAACAAGGGTAAGATACAAGGAGAAAAGAAGGAAAGAATTCCAGCAAGAAAAACACTGATAAAAAAGATTATATTATCCATTGCCTTCCTCCATTCTTTAATTTGATAGGACTATTATAGCCCCAAAACTCCAGAAAAAACAGGGACAATGATAGGGAAAAATAGGAATTTAATCAGGTTATACTTCAAATAAATCAAAAAAGCATGAGTAAAAAGATAAGCTATCTTACCTTTTAGGCTAACATCTAGTAAACTAAAAACAGATTCTTCCATCTATAGCGGAAAAATCTGTCATTGATTTATTGATTTACAAAAACTCCAACCACGGTTTGCGAACCTCGTCTTTGCTGGTTTCTCTATATTTTTTTAGTTCTTATTTGCGATGCTCTTTCAATAGTTCTTCAAACTCAGAGACAGTCATGCCTAACTGCTGGCTGGCAACCTCAGAAGTCAGAAGACCTTGGTGGACCATATCTAGGAAGGCAAAAAATTTCCCTTCCTCCCTAGCAGTTTCCAAGGCATAGTCCTGTGCTAACAAGGCTTGTTCTTCGCGCATACGTAGTTGACTAAACATTTTCCTGTCCTCCTCGGACCAGCTTTTATAGTCCAGCAGTTGATCTGCTTGACTGATGGCTCGCTCCGGTTGCTGGGTAAAGGGTTTATTCCCAAAAAACTCTAACCATGGTTTGCGAATACTATCTTTGCTGGTTTCTCTGTATTTTTTTAGTTCTAAGAATACCATCTTGACCAGATGATTTTCTTGTCCATTATTTGTGATAGTTAAGACCTCACCTGTCGTGTCCTCTCGCATGCTAAAGCTATGAAAGGCTAAATCATCTTGGAAATAATTACTATCGACAATTGCGATAGCGTATACTGGTGCAATGTGTTTATAGCTCTGGTGAGTATTGCCTTCTTGCTGACGAATTTTTTCTAGATTTTGATTGACCTGACTGCATAGGTAAGCCCACAGGCGATTGATGAAAAAATTCTGATGATGAACTTGAATTTCAATAATAACTTGCGTACCGTTGTCTAACTCCGCCAAGACATCTATACTGGTATAGAAATCCTGGGCCGAGTAAGGCATGGAAGGTAAGACGTGTATATTGCTTCCCTCCAAAATGGTCACATTTTTGGCTGGTAAGTCCAGCATATCGCGAATAAATTGACAAGTGATTTCCGGATTGCTAAAAATCTTCTTAGCAACTAAATCATTGGTCGGGCTGATGCCCGGATGACGTACAGTCATACTTCCTCTCCTTTCATTATAGCACATTTTTAAATCTAGGTTTACTAGATTCTCTGCTACTACTTATTTATTCGGAAAAGAAAGGATAAATGAAATAGTAAATCAAAAAATAAGAACAGCGAATAATCGATAAATGTTAAGCTTATCTGTCCTCCTTACTTATCTGGTAATAAATAAGGTCCGCAACGTAGTCTTTTCTCTCCACACCATTGGTAACGGTTTTTAGACAAGACATTCCAGCCTTCTCCATGACACGACCTGAAGCTGGGTTGAGACTGGCGTAACGAGCTCTGACCTTTTGAAAGCCTGCTTGAGTAAAACAAAAGTCTAAGACAGCTTTCAAGGCCTCCGTCATCATACCACGACCCCAATAGTTTTTTCCTAAAATATATCCAATTTCACAACTTGAATCATTCTCATCTATCTTAACGATACTGATATCTCCAATCACTTGCTCTGGGTTTTCTTTGAGACAAATAGCCCATTTGTAATAGTTGAGATTGACATAAGAAGCAACCCAATTTCGAATCGAGTTTCGAGTGACCTCAACATTAGGATGTGGATTCCAAGTAACATAGGTCAGATTCTCATCAGACGAAGCCCAATTTTGAAACATAGCTTCCGCATCACTCTCCACAAATCTTCTCAAGATCAAACGGTCTGTCTGTAACATTTGCGTACCAATAGATTTCATGGTGCTACCTCGCTTTCTAATAGATGATTCTCTGTTCAATCGCCATTGAAACTTGTTTTGATTTCGAATCTCAAGATAATAAGCTAAAAAGGTCCACAGGACCTCCTCGTTTTCCTATTTTTAGACTTGGGGTAAAAAGCTAACTCAGCAACAGCTAGAAACTAGTTTTTCATCTAATTTCTTTACGCAGTCGCTGTCTGGTTTGAAATGCGCTTTACCAAGCTTTTTCAAACCTAGTCATCATTGCGGGGGTGAGACGACGAAATCGAACTCTTCGAGTTACCGAATCTTCTCTCACTTTTTTATTTCAAGGTGAGAGGCTAAAAACCTACACTGGAGGTTCCTCGTTTTCTTATTTCTAGACTCGGGCTGAAAACCTCCACTGGAGGTTTTCACTCCCAAAAGTCATCAAATACGGTGATTGGTAGGTGGCGTTTGTGTTGGCCTTTGTGCCACCAGTTTTCAATGGTCGCTTGAGCTTCTGGGCTGATTGTTTTGCCTTCCAGGTAGTCATCAATCTCTGCATAGGTGACTCCAAGTGCGACTTCGTCAGCTAGGCCTGGTTTGTCTTCTTCTAGGTCTGCTGTTGGGATTTTTTCATAAAGGGCTGGGTCTGCACCTAGTTCCCGCAAGAGTTGTTTTCCTTGACGTTTATTGAGACGGAAAAGGGGTAAAATATCTGCACCTCCGTCACCAAACTTGGTAAAGAAACCTGTGATATTTTCCGCAGCATGGTCTGTTCCAATGACCGCTCCACTATGGGCACCAGCCAGGGCATACTGAGCAATCATACGGCAACGAGCCTTGATATTTCCCTTGTTAAAGTCTGAAACAGGGCTTCCTGTCGCTTCAACTGCAGCTGTCATGGCGTCAGCAGATTCCTTGATATTAACCACTAAGCTGACATCTGGCTGGATAAAGGCTAGGGCTTTTTGAGCATCTGCTTCATCAGCTTGCACTCCGTATGGCAGGCGGACAGCGATAAATTTGTAGTTATCATCGCCCGTTTCTGCGCGCAGTTCTTCCATAGCTAATTGGGCCAAGCGACCTGCTAAGGTTGAGTCTTGTCCCCCAGAAATCCCTAGTACAAAGGTTTTTAGGAAGGGATGTTTTTTCAGGTATCTCTTTAAGAAATCAATAGAACGACGGATTTCTTCTTGGGCATCAATCACTGGTTTCACGCCCAGTTCTTGGATAATCGTTTCTTGCAAACTCATTCTTCTTCTCCTTCACCAAGGGCTTCCTTGCGCATCTTATCAATCAAGTCCATCTTGTCTTGCCATACATCACGCGCCAAATCCACTGGATAATGTTGCGGATTGAGCACGCGCTTGTACTCATCCCAAAGCTTGTCAAATTCCTTACGGGCATAAGCCTGAATCTCAGTTAAGCTAGGCAACTTGTAAATCAGTTTTCCGTCCTTGAAGATATCCACCAAGAGAGGAACAGCATCAAAATTACGAACAGTCTTCTTGATGTAAGTATAGGTCGGATGGAACATCTTGATTTCAGTCATGTCGCTCACATCCACA
Organism: bacterium; assembly: GCA_905221505.1. Classification (GTDB taxonomy): domain Bacteria; phylum Bacillota; class Bacilli; order Lactobacillales; family Streptococcaceae; genus Streptococcus. Next base: position 145,180 of record CAJNDL010000001.1, on the reverse strand, counting down.
CCGTCATAAGTGATATAATCGCCTTCTGACTTGCCTTTTTCACGACTGGTAATGCGCCACACCTGCTTCTTACCTGGCGTCGACACTTTTTCCGCATTATTAGACAGCTTGATGGTATTGCGCATGTTACCATTTTCATCTTCGATGGCCACAATCTTATAAACTGCCCCAAGAGCTGGCTGATCATAGGCTGTAATCAGCTTAGTTCCCACACCCCAGACATCAATCTTAGCCTTTTGCATCTTGAGATTGAGGATGGTATTTTCATCCAAATCATTAGAAGCATAAATCTTAGCCTCTGTAAATCCGGCCTCGTCCAGTTGCTGACGGACTTTCTTGGAAATATAGGCAATATCCCCAGAGTCAATCCGCACACCCATAAAGTTAATCTGGTCGCCCAGCTCACGCGCCACCTGAATAGCAGCTGGCACCCCGATACGAAGGGTATCATAGGTATCCACAAGAAAAACGCAATTTTTGTGGGTCGCAGCATAGGCCTTGAAGGCTTCGTAATCGTTGCCATAAACCTGTACTAAGGCATGAGCATGAGTACCCAAGACAGGAATGTCAAATAGTTTACCAGCACGCACGTTGCTGGTTCCATTGGCACCACCAATCACCGCTGCGCGTGTTCCCCAGATAGCCGCATCCATTTCTTGCGCACGACGTGTTCCAAACTCCATCAAGGGCTCATCTTCAATGACTGAACGAATACGAGCTGCCTTAGTCGCCACCAAGGTCTGGTAGTTGACGATGTTCAAAAGAGCCGTTTCGACCAACTGGCATTGGGCTAGAGGGCCTTCAACTTGCACAATCGGTTCATTAGCAAAAACCAAGTCCCCTTCTTGGGCAGAACGAACGGTCAACTCCAACTTGAAATTGCGGAGGTAGTCCAAGAATGCCCCATGATAGCCCAGCGACTCCAAATAGGCAATATCACTATCTGAAAAACGCAAATCTTCAAGATAATTCACAATTCTTTCCAAACCAGCAAAAACCGCATAGCCGTTCTTAAAAGGCTGTTGGCGGAAATATACCTCAAAAACCGCCTTCTTATTGTGAATCCCTTGGTCAAAGTAAACCTGCATCATGTTAATCTGGTACAAGTCCGTGTGCAATGTCAAACTATCATCTGGATACATACTTTTCCTACTTCCTTAGCTAGAAATACATGAAAATTTTCAAGAACTTTCATGTATTCCAATAAATTAGTACTATTATATCACATTTTAGCTGGATTGAGAAAAGAGTAACAAGCTATTCTCCACTCTCCAGTTCATCCATATCTTGCTCAAACTTTTTCTGGGCCCATTCGCCAAAATTTCTTAAAGTTAGGTTTCCAATAAAAACCCATGGAAGATAAAGAAGATAAGTAAGGATCCAAGCAGACAGATATTTAAAATTCAAAGGATTATGCTGATAAATCTCAATATTGAACTGGTAATTCTGGAGCATCAAGATGGCTGTAATTGCAAGAGTCACTAGTAAGCATCCCAAAATCGTAAAATGAAATCGGCTATAATAGGTCACTCCGAGATTTCGAGCACGGTTAAAAAAGTAAAATGTCCCTATGATGATAACGATGAGCAGCATATTAGAATTAAAAAGGCTTGGTGCTAATACTGAAATGATATAAGATAGGAGCGACAAAGCGATGCAGATATAGAAACTTTCAGAGCCCGCTTTATTCATCAGTTGTTCTTCTCTTTCGTCTAGTAATTGATAATAAAAAAATCTATTTTTCATCTTCTTCCTCCCAAAATAATTGGTCTAGGGTTTTCCCTAAACATCTGCAAATGGACTGGCAGAGCGAGAGACTGGGATTGTATTTGCCCGCCTCTATCAAACCAATAGTCTGGCGCGTCACCCCAACAGCCTCTGCCAGTTGACCTTGTGTTAAATCAAGCCCTACACGAGCTAATTTTAATTTTAAATTTTTAGCCACCTGCGTCCTCCTTATAATTTTAAAAAGTTGCGCCTCTTTTTAACAACATTATATCATATATCTAACTTAATGCAATGTATAAATGTCATTTTGTAAAATTTTATTAACAAAAAACTCTCTACCACAAAAAGATAGAGAGTTTTTAGTTTAAATATATAATTTCAAAATTTCGACAACTTCGCTTCTTTTCTTAATCTGATAGACCTTGATTCCCAATGTGCGATTGCATTGTCTTCAATATCATCTAGAAAGACAGAATTTGTAGGATTTAACTGGTATTTGTCTAGAATCTCCTTAAACGGTCAATCTTATACCTATCAATCCACCTTCATAGTAATGTGAAAAATCCCTCTTTGCTCTATGCTTTCATATTCTCCTTACAAATCTTTTTGGTAATAAAATCTTTTTCCTGTATAGGGATAGTCTTGCAAGGTAAAAACTTCCTTGTAGCCATGGCTTAGATAAAAATCTGGCGCTTGAAACTGGTAAGTATTGACAAAAGCAAAACGACAGTTTCGATTCTTAGCTTCGCTTTCTGCCTGCTGCAATAGTTTTGAACCGATTCCTTGCCCTCGCAGTTCCTCTTTTACAAACAAATACTCGATTTCTAGCCAATTTCCAAAAGTCTCAGCTACCAAGCCAGCCAGAAGATTGCCCTTTTCATCTTCGACATAAAGATTCAGTGGCTCACTTTCAGCCTCTTCTCTTTTTGAACGGTTATAAAAACGAATCAGATTCCCTATTTCTTGTGATTTATGGGATTCCTTATTTTCCAATCTAAAGTACATCCAAACCTCCTCGAAAACTGATACAGCTTGATTATAGTCTTATTTCAATGGACTGTCAAACTAGCAAAAACTCATCAAGCTAAGTTGATGAGTTCCAAATCTACTTTCTAAATTTCCACTGGCTGTAAATCCCGAAACCGATAATCCAGATAGCTGAGCCGATTGCTCCTACAAATGTAGACTCTTGTAAAAAGAGGGTTACAAAGACAAAGACAAAGAAGAGCATGGTTAAAGGATTTAGGAAACGATAATGAGGCATGAGGTAGCCATCTGCCATAAAGTCTGGCGACTTGCGGTATTTAAGGTGAGCCACCATAATCAAGATATAAATGGCGATATAAACACCTGATGATGAAGCCGTAATCAAGGCAAAGGCATCTGAAACACCTGGCAAGATATTGATAAAGGCTGCGAGGGCAATCAAAACCGCTGAAGCAATGATAGCATTTTGTGGTACGTTGTGACGAGAAAGGGTATCTGCCTTGATCGCTTTTAGGAATGGATTTGGCGAATCATGGGCAATCTGGTACAAATGGCGCCCTGTTGAATAAAGGGTCGAGTTAAGGGCAGATGCTGCTGAGGTCAAAACGACGAAGTTAATCAAGGCTGCCGCCCACTTGATACCGGCCAATTCAAACACTGTAACAAAAGGTGAGTCAGCAGAAGCAAGTTCACGCCATGGAATGATAGCCATAATGGCTAAGAGGGCACCACCGTAGAAAAAGGCGATACGCAAAGGAATTTCCTTAACGGCTTTTGGCAAAACCTGACGTGGATTTTTGGTTTCAGAAGTTGTGACCCCGATAAATTCAATCATGAGGTAGGCAAAGAACACCATCTGAAAGGCCATGACAAAGTTGACTCCACCATTTGGGAAGAGAGAGAAATTGTCAGCAATATTAGCCAAACTTGCTACTCCATGAGGTGTCTTAAAGCCTGTCAAGACCATAAAGACTCCTGTGGCAATCATGGCTAAAATAGCCACAATCTTGACCATCGCAAACCAAAACTCAACTTCCCCAAAGAGTTTAACCGCAATCAGATTGACCAAAGCTAGAATGGTCAAAAATCCAATCTCAATCATCCAACTTGGCCAGCTAGGGAACCAAAACTGAACATAGTGAGAGATGGCTGTGATTTCCGCCATACCGATAAAGACAACGGAAAGCCAATAAGACCAAACTGAGAAATAACCCCAGCCCTTGCCCAAATGGCGTGTGATAAAGTTGATAAAGGTATGTTGCTCAGGGTCTTGGTAGAGCATTTCCCCAACCGCACGCATCATGAGGAACATGAAGGCCCCAGTAATCATATAAATCAGTACAATAGAAGGACCTGTTAGGCTGATAGAGCGACCTGCCCCCAAAAAGAGTCCTGTTCCGATTGTTCCTGCAATGGCCATAACCTGCACGTGACGATTAGTCAGACCACGCTCCATCTTGTTTTTTTTCTTCTTTGAACTCATATCGTCTCCAATTCAATTTAAAATGGAAAAAGGAGTGAGTGAAGCGCACAGCCTCCCCACTCCTTTTTTCTGTTCTTAGGCTGTTTTTTCAACCTTCAAGATTTTTACATCATAGCTACCAACAGGTGTTTCAATGGTTGCTGTGTCACCTGTTTTCTTACCAATCAAGGCTTGTCCAATTGGGCTTTCATTTGAAACCTTACCTGCAAAGGCATCCGCACCGGCTGAACCTACGATAATATAAACTTCTTCTTCGTCCTCACCAATTTCTTGGATAGTGACTGTTTTACCAATCGCTACTTCGTCTTGGGCAACTGAGTCGCTATTGACGATTTCAGCATAGCGGATTTTTGTTTCCAAGCTAGAGATTTGCCCTTCGACAAATGCTTGCTCATCCTTAGCTGCTTCGTATTCACTGTTTTCAGAAAGGTCACCGTATGAACGAGCAATCTTAATGCGTTCTACCACTTCTGGTCGGCGGACCAATTTTAATTCTTCTAATTCTTTTTCAAGTTTTACCTTTTCCTCAAGGGTCATAGGATATGTTTTTTCTGCCATTTTTCTCAACTTTCTTCTGATGATATTTTCTAAAGAAAATTATGTGAAGCATCACATAATTTTAGTTTGTTTGGTTTAACTTGCTGTTGACATGTTCAGCAACATTCCGATCATGTTCTTCTTTATTGCTAGCATAGTAGACCTTACCATCTGTTACATCTGCAACAAAGTAAAGGTTTTCACTCTTAGTCTGATTGATACTTGACTCGATAGCATCTAAGCTTGGACTATCTACTGGACCAGGCATGAGGCCTAGATTTGTATAAACATTGTATGGTGAATCAATCGATGTATCGATTCCAGCATCGTCGGCAAGACTAATCTTCTGACCAAGTTTGCCTTGGGCATACAAGATGGCAATATTGCTTTGAAGTGGCATACCAAGATTCAAGCGATTGTAGAACACACCTGCAATCAACTTACGATCGTCAGTCTTAGCTCCTTCTTTTTCTACGAGTGAAGCAATGGTCAGCAATTCATTGACCGTCAAATTCTTAGACTTAATCGTACTGTAATGAGGTGCCAAAGTCTTGTCCATAGCTGCCAACATCTCATCAATCAAGCTTTCAATAGTTGTGCTTTCCTTGATAGAGTATGTAGCTGGGAAAAGGAAACCTTCCAAACGGTAACGAGCTCCACTTTCCTTTGTAGGCAAGCTTTCAAGTAGACTAGGATATTTAGCAACTTCTTGGCTGATAAAGCTATCATCTTGAACTTTTGCTAGGAAAGCATCCGCTGTCAAAGGCTCTTTGAAGTCACCTTGCAATTGACCTACCGCTTGTGCCATTTGATCAATCGTATAACCTTCTGGAATTGTCAAAGTCGCAAGGACAGGTTCTTGAACTTCAGCTGTTCCACCTTTTTGTAGTTCGTGGATAATATCTTCTGTACTCATGCTCTTTTGCAAATTATAGTAACCTGATTTCAAATCAGCATAATTTTTGTACTTAGCATACAAGCCAAAAACTAAACCGTGTTTAATCAATCCGGCATCTTCAAGTGTCTTACCGATTTCTTGAACATTAGCTCCTTCTGGGATTTGCACTGTCACATATTGTTTAGATGAAGCATCCACAGGCTGTAAAGATGACTGAACATACTGATAACCGAAGTAACCACCTGCCGAAATCAAGGCAAGGAAAATCAGTAGAGAAATGAAGAAGGCCTTGAAGCCAGATTTTTTCTCTTTCTTAGGCTTAACGGGTTTCGCTCCCTCTCTACGGCTACGACGTGGAGTTGCAGGCATTTCTTCTACAACTTTCTTTTCCACTACTGGTTTTGAAGTAGGAACTTCTCTTTTCACCTCTCTCTGAGCTTCTGTCTTATAAGAAACAGCTACCCTCGTTGGGATTTCATTAAATTCCTTTTCTACTTTTCTAGGACTAACAGGTCCTGGAGTTGGTCTTGATACTCCCTCCGCTGATGGAGTAGAAGGTCCTTCTTGACTCGGATGACTAGGAGCAAGTGGAGCTTGTCTTACAGCCTCTTCTGCGGGAGAAGAAGGCACATCTTGACTTGGATGACTTGGAACACCAGGAGTTTCTCTTTGAATCTCATCTGCTGGAGAAGCTGGTACATCTTGACTTGGGTGAGTAGGCGTAGCAGGAGCTTTTCTCATAATCTCCTCTACCGTTGACAAGGAATCAGCCATGAGTTCTTCAGCTGAAGGTTCATTTGCAGGAATAGGAACTACTGCCTCATCTTCTTTCAGAACTTCATCATAGCGTTTTACTTTTTCTAAATCTCTCAGAATCTGCTCTTTAAAGCTTAATTTCTCTTCTTCTCTTGACTTTTCACTCAAAAGTTTTTCCTCCTTGTTGACAATCCATAATATTATATCTTAAAAGTCCAAGAAAAGCAACCTATGATACTTTTCCTAGCTTATTTTTTCGTTTCCCAGACCATATCATACCAAGTTTCCCCTGCAAAGGTTGACTGGGACAAGCCTTCGTTGACAAATCCATGCTTTTCATAGTAGGCAATGAGATAGTCATGACAGGTTAGGTTAATGCCTTCTCTTCCATCTTCAAGAGCCAGTTCTTTCAAGGCTGTTAGCAATTTCTGACCCAGTCCGAAGCCTTGTGCTTCCTTGGCAATAGACAGACAGGTCACAGAGATATAGCCACCAGTCTCATGACTATAGTCTTTTATGTCTTCTGTAAAGGACTGGTCTTGCAGATGGCGGTGGGGGCCAACTGGCCCTTCGATATAACCCATGATTCTGCCCTCTTTTTCTGCAACCAGAAAAGAGGTCTGTATTTCTCGCAAATGTGCCTCAAAGACAGTTCGAGGAATAGCTTCTTCGACCGAAAAATTTTCAAGTTCAAGTTCAACAATCCGATCCAAATCTTCTAATCTTGCTTGTCTGATTTTCATTGTGCCTCCAAATAAAAGGGATTAAACCAAATCATACTAAACCCCTGGCTAGTTGCATAAAGGGAAGTTTCTTCATCAATAAAACCGTTCATTTCAAAATAGGAAAGCAGCTCATCGGGACTCTCCAAACGAATCCCTTTGTAATCCAGCTCAACTGCCACCTCTTTCAAGGCTGCAAGAAGAAGTGTTCCCAAGCCCTGTCTCTGATGGTCAGACTCGATGACTAAAGAATGTATTTTTAGACATTGCGGATTGTCTGACTGAGGACTTGATAAAATATAGCCTAAAAGTTGATTTTCATCCCTAGCTAGAAGAAAGGTATCCGCACACTTACGGATACTTTCTTCTAAAATATGGGCAGGTTGCTGCTGTTCAGCTGGAAAAGACGAAGTTTGAATTGCCTCTATCTCAGCCAAATCAGACTTACTTGCCTGAATGATCTTAATTGGAATTTCCATAGGAACATCCTATTGAACATTGCTTGTCAAGTTAGACAAGAGGCGCTCAAATGAGTATTCATAGGTTTGGATATCTCCTGCTCCCATAAAGACATAAACAGCATTGTCATGGTCTAAGAGAGGAGATACATTTTCAACAGTAATCACTTGATGTTTTTTGTTGATTTTTTTGGCTAGGTCTTCTACCTTAACATCACCATGATCTACTTCACGAGCTGACCCATAAATTTGCGCTAGGTAAACTGCATCCGCTTGGTTCAAAGCGTGGGCAAATTCGTCCAACAAAGCGATTGTTCTTGTAAAAGTATGCGGTTGGAAGACTGCAACAATTTCCTTGCTTGGATATTTCTGACGAGCCGCATCCAAGGTCGCAATAATTTCTGTTGGATGGTGGGCAAAGTCATCGATAATAACTGTATCATTGACAATTTTCTCAGTGAAACGACGCTTAACACCGGCAAATGTTTTCAAGTGCTCACGCACCAAGTTCAAATCAAATCCTGCTGTGTAAAGAAGAGCAATAACGGCCGTTGCATTCATGATATTGTGGCGACCAAAGGTTGGGATGTGGAATTGACCCAATTCTTGTCCACGGAAGTGAACTGTGAAGGTTGAACCAGTTGTAGAACGAAGAAGATCGCTAGCTACAAAGTCATTGCCCTCAGCTTCAAAACCATAATAATAAATCGGAGCATCAGACGTAATTTTACGCAACTCGGCATCTTCACCGTAGACAAAAAGCCCCTTGGTAATTTGTTTAGCATAGTCGTTAAAGGCATTGAAAACATCCTCTAGACTTGTGAAATAGTCTGGATGGTCAAAGTCAATGTTGGTGATGATAGAGTATTCTGGGTGGTAAGGCATGAAATGACGCTCATATTCGTCAGATTCGAAGACAAAATATTTGGCATTAGCTGAACCACGACCTGTCCCATCCCCAATCAAGAAGCTAGTGTCTGTGATGTGAGACAAGACGTGCGACAACATACCTGTCGTTGAAGTTTTTCCGTGCGCACCTGCTACTCCCATGCTGACAAAGTCACGCATAAAGCTACCTAGGAACTCGTGGTAACGTTTGTAGCTGATACCATTTTGGTCTGCATAAGCAATCTCGACATTGTTATCTGGGCGGAAGGCATTTCCAGCGATAATTTCCATATCACCATCTAGATTCTTTTCATCAAAAGGAAGAATGCTAATACCTGCCTGCTCTAGACCGCGTTGAGTAAAGTAGTATTTTTCAACATCTGATCCTTGAACCTTGTGCCCCATTTGGTGCAACATCAAGGCCAAGGCACTCATACCTGATCCTTTAATTCCGATAAAATGATATGTCTTTGGCATGATTTCTCCCCTATTCTGTAATTCTTGTCAGATTCAACTCTTGGGCAACCCGACGTTCTTGTTCTGTTTGTTTACTTTTTTTATTGTAGATTTGGCTCTTTTTCAGAAAATCATAGTTGTTTTTCTTTGGAGCAGGTGCTGACACTTCTTCATTCTTGGTAGGGATAGAATGAACTTCTTCCGCCAAGATATAATGAGACTGGGTCAATTTTTGGCTATATTTCACCAATTCACCAGGATTTTCTTTTTGGAAAGGCGCTGTCGGTTGATCGCCCTTTCTAACGAGGCCAGATTTAGAATGACGTCTCGCACGGCTGAAATCCTGAGTTAGATAGTTAGCAGAGCGTTTCTTTTTCAAGTCTGCACGCGCTTCTTCACGCGCCACCTCCGCATAGCTCTTTCCTTCTTTTTTAACTCCTAAAGGAGCCTTTTTAGGTTTCTCTACTTGCTTTTCAATCGGTTTGACTGGTTTTTCTTCAGTAATAGGAGCCCATTCTAAATAATTTTTATCTCGATACTCACCCTTGATATTACTGATCAGATCAGACTCATCATACAAGTTCATGACTGGCATTTCAGTCAACATAACCTCGTCATCTGACACCAATGGAAAACGTTCTTGTTTCATTTTCTATTTCCTTTCAACACTTCATTATAGCGTATTGTCTTGATTTTTCAAGTGCTGGCTTCAGAAATTCCCAAAATTTCTCTAATTTCTGCTAGGGTCAGACTGCCACGTGACTCTGTCCCGTCCAATACTTGTGACACCAGATGTTTCTTTTGTTCTTGGAGTTCCTGAATTTTTTCTTCAATGGTTCCCTTGGTTACCAAGCGATAGACCTCAACCGTTTCTTCCTGTCCCATACGATGGGCACGGCCAATGGCTTGCGCCTCCACCGCAGGATTCCACCAAAGGTCAACCAAGATAACTGTATCAGCACCTGTCAGGTTCAGACCGACCCCACCAGCCTTGAGGGAAATCAGAAAGGCATCCCTTTCTCCTTGGTTAAAGGCCTTGGTCATGTCCTGTCTTTCCTTGGCTGGGGTTGAACCCGTAATTTTAAAGGATGTCAAGCCCAAGTCTGGCAGTTCTTGCTCAATTTTCTCCAACATTCCCTTGAACTGCGAGAAAATCAAGACACGGTGTCCGCCGTCTGCCACCTGTACCAGCAGGTCTCGGAGACTATCCAGTTTGCCACTGGCACCCTGATAATCCTCCATAAAGAGGGCAGGCGTGTCGCAGATTTGACGCAAACGCATCAGACCAGATAAAATTTCCACACGACTTCGCTGAAATTCCTGATCTGACACTTGCGCCAGACGGTCTCGCATCTGTTGCAACTGGGCTAGGTAGATAGCCTTTTGCTGGTCTTCCAGTTCATTTTTATAAACCACCTCAATCAAGTCTGGCAATTCAGTCAGAACTTCTTCTTTCTTACGTCGCATCACGAAAGGCTTGATAAACTGAGCTACGCGCTCAGCTGGCAATTTCATAAATTCTTTCTTGCTTGGCAAGAGTCCTGGCATGACGATTTGGAAAATAGACCACAACTCACCTAAATGATTTTCAATAGGAGTTCCTGACAAGGCAAAGACCGACGGCACCACAAATTGTCTCAAGGTCTGGGCAATCTTGGTCTGGGCATTTTTCATGACCTGGGCCTCATCTAAGAAAAGGAAGTCAAAGGCCATCCCTTGATAAAGATCACTGTCCTGACGGAAGGTAGCATAGCTCGTCACATAGATTTGATGGTTCTCAGCAAGAATCTCTTCACGACTAGCTTTTAAACCATGAACAACAGCCACATCCAACTGTGGGGCAAATTTCTTAAATTCATCTGCCCAGTTGTAAATCAAACCCGACGGAGCGAGAATCAAGACTCGACTTTCTTTTGTCACTTGACTGGTCAAAAAAGCAATGGTCTGGAGAGTTTTCCCCAATCCCATATCATCAGCCAAAATCCCACCAAAACCATAATGATGGAGCATTTGCAGCCAGCCGATTCCCTTTTCCTGATAATCTCGCAAATCAGCCTGAACCTGAGTTGCTTGTCGAGGGAAGGCCTCTGGATGCGTCAAATCGTGGGCCAGATTCTGGAATTCTTGTGAAAAAGAAACACGGTCTCGCCCTTCAAAGAGATGAGCTAAACTGTAGGCCAAGGATTTCCGAGCCTGTAAGGAGCCATCTTTTAGTTCAAATTGCCCCAATTCCTGTAAATTTTGGCGAATCTTCTTGGTTTCTTCATCGAAAAAGTAGACTTGATTGGACGAATCAATGTAAAAATCCTGATTGTCAACCAAGGCCTGCATGGCTTGGTCAATTTCCTCTTGGGCAATATCTTGAAAATCAAACTGGATTTCCAAGAGACCTCCCTTGGAAGCAATCTGTACTTGAGGGCTAGCTAGGTTATAAAGTTCTTCTAACCTGTCTGAACGGTCAACATTCCCCAGTTTTTCAAAAACTGGAATGATATCATGGAAGAAATGATAGATGGACTCAGCTTTTAAGGCCTGGCGCCAAGATTGAAAATCGGCTTCAAAACCCGCTGCCAAACAGACTTGGAAAATTCTTTCTTCTAAATCAGCATCACTTGAAAAGGGCAATTCTTCTAGCTCTTGTCGGCTAGATACCTGTCTATCCCCATAATCAAACTGGATTTCCAGACGAATCCGATTATCCTCTTCCCTGTCAAAGTAAAAAGAGGGCGAAAACGTTTTGATTTGTAGACGTTCTGGAGCTGAAACAGTACCCATCTGGTTAAAAAGAGTTAGACAAGAAGCCAACTTATCGCGGTCACTGCTATCAAATTGCAGGAATTTTTTCCCATGTTGATCCAAAGGCAGCGCTTTGATTTCCTTGAGAAGACGCATCTGCTGGTCTGTTAGAAAATAAACCTGTCCTTTATGGAAAAGCACAGCCCCCTGATAAAAGACATTGACACTCGGACTATCACTGATTTCCATTTCAAAATAATCCGAGTATTCTGTTACTGTAAAGGCAAAAAGATTGGCATCAGCATGCATATCCTGAAAAAGCAGGGTCTGGTAGCTATCCACTTGATGGTCAAATTGAAAATGGGGCAAGGTCATCAGTAAATTCACACCCTGCTCAAAAAAGGTCAGAGGGAAAAAGAGGTGCCGACCCTGGTTTTGGAAAAAGAGATCTGGAGCCTGTCCTTCCTCTATTAGTCCACGTAAGAAAGTTAGAAGCTCTTGACTTTCCTCATTAAAGGCTTCCCAAGACAAGGATTCCTCATAAATCTTGCCAATCATATAAGGTTTTCTCTTCTCAACAACTCTTAAAAAAAGTGGAATATCCCGAATGACATAGTATTTTTGGCTATTGATTTGCCCGATTCTAAGCGTCCACAAGATATGATTAGTTCCTGCTTCCACCTGACCCACAGCTGATAATTCATAGGCTCGTTCTGATTTTGGAGACAAGATTCGATCCAAAAACTTGCCACCCAAGGTCACCTTGGTTTCAACGGCCTCTTTTTCCTCATGGCCTTCTTCCAGACTTTGCAAGATTTCCTGACCACGCTCATCATTTTTTAAAAAATGCTCCAGCGCTGCCAAATGCACACAGTAGCCCCTCTTTTGGAAAAAATCGCAGGCACAAAAAACCAAATCATCCTCTAAACTATAGCGCAATTCTTCTTCTGCAACGCGAGCATAGAGCCGATTGTTCTTTTCCTTGATGATGTCAACTTTACCAGTTTCATAAAGGGCAACGCCTTCGATACGGACTTTGCCCGGAATCAATTTAGCCATATTTTCACCTTTACCTTATCTTTTTATTATACCATATTTTCACCTATGAAAATAGCCTTCTAGGAATACTTTTCTCCTAGGAGGCTGGATTTTTAACGTTTGGCAAAAGTCGTCACAATCCGCTGACAAACTTCTTGCAGCAGAGATTTAGGCATGGCTACATTGAGGCGGGCATGGAGACTTCCTTCCTCTCCAAAATCCAAACCACGGTTCAAAATAACCTTGGCTTCATTTCTCAAAAGCTCTTGCAATCTTTCATCAGTCAGGTCATAGGCTGAAAAATCAAGCCAAATCAAGTAGGTTCCTTGCGGTTTCATAACCTTGATTTTAGTCTCTTTGCCAAATAGATCCACCACATAATCGATGTGGTCTTCAAAGACTTGCTTGAGTTCCTCTAGCCAATCCTTCCCATAACGATAGGCAGCTTCTGTCGCCAAATAACCCAAACCTGAAATTTCATGCTGATTATTAGACAACTGACGTTTCTGGTAAGCCGCTCTCAACTTAGGATTTTCAATCACTGCATAGGAATTTTTTGTCCCAGCAATGTTAAAGGTTTTAGTGGCACTAGTCAAGACGATAGCAAATTCTTTAAAATCAGGATTGATAGTATTGAAGGAATGATGCTTGTGACCAAAGAGGGCCAAATCTTGGTGAATCTCATCTGAAACCAAGAATACACCGTGTTTTTGGCAGAGTTGGCCAATCTTCTCCAACACTTCTTTTTCCCACACACGTCCACCAGGATTATGAGGGTTGCAGAGGATATAGAGTTTGACATCCTCTTCTACCAAATCCTTCTCCAGTTGGTCAAAGTCAATCTCAAACAGGCCATCTTTTTCCACTAAAGAATTGGTAATCAATCTACGGTTGTTCAACTTGACACTGCGAGCAAAAGGTGGATAGACCGGTGTGTTAATCAGAACCGCTTCGCCTTCTTTTGTAAAGGCTTGAATAGCTGTCGAGATAGCTGGTACCACACCCTCGATAAAGACAAGGGCCTCTTTGTCAAAGTGGTAACCGTGTTGTGTTGCTTCCCACTTTTGAACTTCCTTAATTAACTCTTCACTGGCATAAGTATAGCCATAAACCAGCTGATCCGCGTAAGTTTGCACGGCTTGGCGGATTTCAGGCAAAACCACAAAGTCCATATCTGCTATCCAAGCTGGCAGGACTTCACTATCCGTTTCTGCCTCTTTCCATTTATAGGTATGATGCCCTAAACGATTGGGCAGGCTTGTAAAATCATATTTTCCCATCTTTATCTTATCCTTCCAAAGCTTGGCGCAAATCTGCAATCAAATCTCTAGCATCTTCAATCCCGATTGATAAGCGCAAGAGGTCATCTGTCAAACCATAAGAATGGCGCACTTCTGCTGGAATATCAGCGTGGGTTTGGGTCGTTGGGTAAGTGATAAGACTTTCCACCCCACCTAAACTTTCCGCAAAAGAGAAGACCTTGAGACTATTCAAGATATGAGGAATGCGTGTTTCATCCGCTACTTTAAAGGAAATCATGCCTCCACGCCCAGTGTAGAGAACTTCCTTAACTGCTGGAGAATCCTTCAAAAAGGCAACCACTTCTTGGGCATTGGCTGTTGAGCGCTCCATACGAAGAGATAGGGTCTTGAGACCACGAATCAATTGATAACTGTCAAATGGAGACAAGACTGCCCCTGTCGTATTGAGATTGTAAAAGAGTTTCTCGTATAGTTCTAAACTATTGGTCACAACCACTCCAGCCAAGACATCATTGTGCCCTGCTAGATACTTAGTCGCTGAATGAAGAACGATGTCTGCTCCATCTTCAATCGGACGTTGGTAGATAGGGCTGTAGAAGGTATTGTCCACCACCACTTTGGCACCCTTAGCATGAGCCAATTTTGCTAGTTTTTCGATATCAAATTCCAACATCAAAGGATTGGTTGGCGTTTCGATATAGAGAACATCCACGTCCTTTTCTAACTCAGCAATCAACTCTTCTTCTGTATTAGCATAGGTAAAATGGAATCGACCTTCCTGCTCCACTTGATTGAACCAGCGGAAAGAACCACCGTAAAGGTCACGGACAGCCAAAACCTTACTACCTACCGGAAAAACGCTAAAGGCCAGTACAATTGCTGACATGCCTGAGCTAGTCGCTAGGGCATAGTCTGCTGACTCGATAGCCGCCAAGACTTCTTCAGCCTTGCTACGAGTTGGGTTTTTGGTACGCGTATAATCAAAACCAGTAGACTGACCAAACTCCGGATGCTGATAGGTCGTCGAAAAATGAAGCGGTGTCACCAAAGCTCCTGTCGCTTCATCTGACTTGATACCCGCTTGGGCCAAAATTGTATTAATGTGTAATTCCTTGCTCATACAATACCTCCAAATCTATAGTAACTATTGTACCACTTATTTTCATCAACTCATTTTCTTCTTTTCAAGAGCTAGTTATAGTTTCAAGCTATACACTTATACTCTTCGAAAATCAAATTCAAACCACGTCAGCGTCGCCTTACCGTACTCAAGTACAGCTTGCGGCTAGCTTCCTA
Source organism: bacterium (assembly GCA_905221505.1). Taxonomy (GTDB): domain Bacteria; phylum Bacillota; class Bacilli; order Lactobacillales; family Streptococcaceae; genus Streptococcus. Next base: position 129,935 of record CAJNDL010000001.1, on the reverse strand, counting down.
GTTTGCTCTTTGATTTTCATTGAGTATTAGCTAGTAAAGCTAAAAAAGAATCCAGAAAACATTCCAGATTCTTTTGCGAAAATGATTGCTAAGGCTTACTTAGACTGAAAGAAATCCTGTTGAGCTAAATAGTCATAATGCTCTTTGTTAAATTGATACTGACCCACATGCTGACTAACCTGACCGACATCCACGGAAAAAATATAGGATTCATTTTGATGGTTCCAGTTCAGCCTAACTGTATTCAAGACTGGCTTATAAGTAAATTCTTGAACCTGATTCCAAGACATCTCAAGGACTTGATTAAAACGATTCTCAGTTACATCGCTAATGTCCATCAAGTAGATTCCCTTAGGTGTGAATGCCAAAATCTTAGGCTTCACACTCGACTGAACATAGTAACTTCCTCCTACAATGAAGAAATCAATAAAAGATTTCAGCCATGTCTTTTTCTTGAAAGCCATCAGAAAATTCTTTTGCCCTTCAATGCGACAAGTTGAAAGAAATGATGCAATCTGTTTTTCTGTCGCAAACTCCATAATAGCGCCCATAATGTTACCTCCATAACGATTAGTAAATAGACAGATAAGAATTCTTCACATAAAAGAAGAACTTATCATTTGTTGCATTTTATCTTACTTTTCCATTAGATGGCACTCCTCCTATAACATTACCCTAGCGTGTGCATACTTCAATCAACATTGGGTAAATTTTCGAACGTAGTTTCTTATATTTATTATAGCATAAACTCAATTAACTACGAGAAAATGTGAGCACTTTTCTTCCAAATTTTCCACCGTTCTATATAAAAACGACAGCTTCTTTCGAAACCATCGTTTTTCTTGAAAAATCCTTATTTGACATGTTTTGCCAATTCTTCTTGGGCTTTTTTATTGGACTCTTCTTTTTCCTTCAGCCATTTTTCTTTAGCTTTTTCATATTCATCTTTTGTGACTGTCTTATCTTGTACTTTGAGATATTTATATGATTCGATACCTTTATTACCAGCTAATGAATATGGTGATGAGAAAGGAACTGTTTTTCTCAATGTTGGTGTTCCACCCTTAGAAACATTTGGAATTGCTAAAGCGCTATCTACTAACCAAGCTTGGATTTCAGCATACTTTTCATAGCGTTTTGCAATATCTTGTTCCTTATTAGCTTCTTCCAACATTTGAGTATAGACATCCAGCCCAACAGCCTTGGCCTTGTCATTGGCTTCACCCGGCTCTAAACCTAGATTTTGCATCAGACCACCAGAATGAACATTAAAGACATCAAGATAGGTTGAAGGGTCTTGATAGTCTGCACTCCAACCACCGTTGTAAAGATCATAATCTTTCTGAGCAGCAGTTTGAGCCAGATAGCTTGAATTATCAAAGTCTTCAGTAGAAAGTTGTTGAATATCAATTACAACGTTCTCTGCACCTAAGGCTGCTTCAATAGATTGCTTCATAGAATTTGCCTCTTGGACACCCTTTTTATCAGCTTGGTCAACTGTCATGTCCAAGTGGATAGGGAATTGGACTCCTTTGGCTTGGAGTTCTTTCTTAGCTTCAGCAAATTTAGATTTAGCTTTTTCAGCATTGTAGTATGGATCCTGGGCATCCGCAAAGTTGATTCCTTGCCATTCTTTACCATAATTGACCATCTTAGAGGCTACTACTTCACCAAAGTCTTTTCCGTTGATACTTACGAAGTTTGGAGGAACAACCAAGTTACGCAAAATCTTAGTTGCACCATCTTCTCCTTGAGATTGGGCCCCGTAAGCTGTACGGTCATAGGCAAAGTTAATGGCTTGACGGAAGTTTTTATTCAGAACTGCTTCTTGAGTCGATTTCTTTTCAGCATCACTTGTCTTGGAAGTGAATTTATAAGATTTTCTATCCAAGTTGAAGTTTAAGAAGTAAGAAGTAGCATCTTGCAGACTATAGATGATATTGTCTTTATTCTTCTCTTTGATTCCTTCAAAGCTTGAACTATTTGGATAGAGACGAGCGTAGCTATAGGCTCCCTCTACATAGTTACGAGCCAGTGCATCTTGGTCACTACCATCATAATAGGCCAATTTGACATCATCTACAAAGACATTTTTAGCATCCCAGTAATTAGGATTTTTCTTGTATTCGATAACTGATTTTGAAACAAAGGATTTCATCAAGAAAGGTCCATTGTACAAAATGCTAGATGGGTCTACCTTCCCAAAATCATCTCCTTTTGATTTCAAGAAATCAGCGTTGACTGGGAAGAGAATGGTTGAGGTTGTTTTTGAGTTCCAGTAAGGTTCTGGTCGTGCCAAGGTATATTGAACGGTTTGGTCATCAAGAGCCTTGACTCCGACAGTTGAAAATTCGCTTGTTTTACCGTTAATGTAATCATCCAAACCTGCAACGGATTCTTGAACTAAGTACAAGGCTTCTGATTTTTTATCAGCCGCATATTTCAAACCAGTTACAAAATCTTGGGCAGTTACAGGAGCATATTCTTCCCCATCTGCAGTGTACCATTTAGCATCTTTACGCAGTTTGTAGGTATAGGTCAAACCGTCTTGAGAAACACTCCAATCCTCTGCCAAGGATGGGATATAGTTCCCATACTGGTCATTTTCCATGAGCCCATCTACCAAATTAACCACGATATCACTGGTTGTTGCACGGTTTTCTGCTAGATAGTTCAAACTTGATGGGTCACTTACGTAAACATAGTTATATGTTTTTGACGCTGTGCTAGAATTTCCACAGGCACTTAACAAAATACCTGCACTTAACACGACACCTGCAAGTGTTGCATACTTGGCCTTAGACTTTTTCATTTCCAGAACCTCCTGATTTAAAGATTTGTTTTATTATACAGACTAACTACTTTTTAGTCAAGTGTTTTTTGACATAAAATTCAATTACTTTCGTTATTTATTCTCTGGTTTACATTTTATATCCAATTCCAACAATAAAAAATGAATAAGAGAGTGATTTGGTTTTTAAAAAACTCAACTTATTCATTTTATTTATAAATTATTTTTTAAGAAATTTTTAATTTTGCTCGCAGGCGATCTGCTTGGGCTTTTCCAATTACCTTATCCAATAAACGAGTACGGAGACTCATGACTCCGTATACTCCTCCACCCATGGCACCGACAAGGGCTACATAAAGGAAGCTCCACAAACGTCCACTCGGTTGGAAGACAAATCCTAAAATCCACTGGATGGCACCGACACCGATGAACATAACAAGGGTCAACAAACTGATTAAAATGGTTCGCTTCAAAATCACCTTGCGCTTGACACCCGTTACCTTACAAATATCTCGATACATCAAGACGTTAGGAATAATGAGACCGATGGTTGTAGAAATCAAAGGCCCGTAACTGTGGAAGAGAGCGATGGTTGGAATTTGCAAGACTAGCTTGGCAATGGAACCATAGATAAAATAGAGAACGGCCTTGCGGTTGCGGAACATGGCCTGAAGCATTGGAGACAAGACCATGTACAGACCTAAAATAGTAGACTGCAAAACTGCAAAGACAAACAAGCCCATAGCCAAACTATCTGGCTTGCCGTAGAAAACCGTATAAAGAGGTTCTCCTACCATGACTACTCCAACCGTTGCTGGTAGCAGGAATACGAAAAGCATGGTAATGCTATCCTGAACGAGACGAGAAGCTGCCTTCAAGTCCCCCTTGACATAGTTTTCCGTCAAAAGCGGCAAACCGACACCCCCAATTGAAACCCCTACAGAAATCAAAATCATCGTGATTTTATTAGGATTGGCTGAGAAATAAGAAAACATGACAACCAAGTCCTCGTTGCTGTAGTTGGTAAACCAACTCATACTATTGATAAAGGTCATCTGGTCCAGAATCTGGAAGAGCTGGATGGCAGACCCTGTCAGGATAAAAGGAATGGCTTCCTTAATGGTATCGACCAAGAGACGTTTGCTGTTAATCTTATCCCCTGTTTCAAGGACTTTTTTGAGTAAACCTTCTTGAGCAAGGAAATAAATCAAAACTGCAAAACTGGCTACCATACCGACAAAGGCCGCAAAGGTCGATTGGGTAACCGCTGCTAGGTAATCTCCTGAACCGAGCTTCATAATGATAAAGGTTGCTAAGAGCATCCAGATAACACGAATGACCTGCTCAGCGATTTGGCTCATGGCATAAGGTTTGAGATTATTCATTCCTTGGAAAAATCCTCGGATAACACTCATAGATGGGAAAATCAAGACTCCCCAAGCCAAGCTTTGCATGATCGGTATCAAGTCTTTACCCACGCCAGACAAGTCTGCTAGCCAAGGGGAAAAGACATACAAGATTAGGGCAAAAACGAGGCCTAGTCCCGTCATAAAGCCTAGAAAGCTCCGAATCAGGGCAAAGCTATGCTCCTCTTCTCGCATGGTATTATACTTGGCAACTTGCTTGGCCACCGCAACTGGAATACCTGCTGTTGAAACCAGCAAGAACCAAGCATAAATATTATATCCCATGGTAAAGAGACCATTGGCCGTAGCTGCATAAGACCCCATCCAGATATACCAAGGGATAATATAGATAGCCCCAAGCAGGCGACTGATAAAGTTACTAGCCGTTAGCCAAGCAGTCCCCCGTAACATCTGGGCCTGCTGGTGATTGTTTTCGTGCGACATAGATTCCTCATTCAATTTTGATAACTAGGAAAAACTCCTTATCTTCCATTATAAACTTTTCCTTGTTACTTGTAAATTTGCGACTTTCGGTTTACAATAGAAAGTATGATAAAGATTGAAACCGTATTAGATATATTAAAGAAAGATGGTCTCTTCCGCGAGATTATCGACCAAGGACACTACCACTACAACTACAGCGATGTCGTCTTTGACACCATCTGCTATGACAGCCGCAAGGCCAAAGAGAAGAGCCTCTTTTTCGTCAAGGGCGCTGCCTTTAAGAAGGAATTTCTGCTTTCAGCCATCTCTCAAGGACTCGGTTGGTATGTGGCTGAAAAGGACTATGAGGTTGGTATTCCTGCCATTATCGTCAGCGATATCAAGAAAGCCATGAGTTTGATTGCTATGGAATTTTATGGCAATCCACAAGACAAACTCAAACTCCTCGCCTTTACTGGTACTAAGGGTAAGACAACGGCAGCCTATTTCGCCTATAACATTTTGTCTCAAGGGCACCGACCTGCAATGTTGTCGACCATGAACACAACTCTAGATGGCAAAACTTTCTTTAAATCAGCATTGACAACTCCTGAGAGCATTGACCTCTTTGACATGATGAATCAAGCTGTGCAAAATGACCGCACCCACCTCATCATGGAAGTATCCAGTCAAGCCTATCTGGTCAAACGCGTCTATGGTCTCACCTTTGATGTAGGAGTTTTCCTCAATATCAGTCCAGACCACATCGGCCCGATTGAACACCCTAGCTTTGAAGACTATTTCTACCACAAACGTCTCTTGATGGAAAATAGCCGAGCAGTCATCATTAATAGTGACATGGATCACTTTTCTGTACTAAAAGAACAAGTGGAAAATCAAGACCATGACTTCTATGGTAGCCAGTCAAGTAACCAAATCGAGAATTCCAAAGCCTTTAGCTTTTCAGCTACTGGTAAACTCGCTGGTGATTATGATATCCAACTGATTGGCCACTTCAACCAAGAAAATGCAGTCGCTGCTGGACTTGCTTGCCTCCGTCTCGGTGCTAGTCTTGAGGACATCAAGAAAGGAATCGCAGCAACCCGTGTTCCTGGTCGTATGGAAGTCCTGACTCAGAAAAATGGCGCTAAGGTCTTCATCGACTATGCCCACAATGGTGACAGCCTGAAAAAACTCATCAATGTTGTAGAGACTCATCAAACTGGAAAGATTGCACTGGTTCTGGGTTCGACAGGAAACAAGGGAGAAAGTCGTCGCAAAGACTTTGGACTTCTCCTCAATCAACACCCTGAGATTCAAGTCTTTCTGACTGCTGATGACCCCAACTATGAAGACCCAATGGCCATTGCAGATGAAATCAGTAGCTATATTAGCCATCCTGTTGAAAAGATTGCGGATCGCCAAGAAGCCATCAAGGCAGCTATGGCTATCACAAGCCAAGAATTAGATGCTGTCATTATTGCTGGTAAGGGTGCCGATTGCTACCAAATCATCCAAGGTAAGAAAGAAGCCTACCCAGGAGATGCAGCCGTCGCAGAAAATTATTTATAATCGAAAAACAAGGCTAGGAGGCATTCCTAACCTTGTTTTAGTTTTTAAAGAAAATTAATCGTTCCTTATCAAAATCGACTGCCAACTCATACTTTCCATCTTCATTTTGAACAATATAGCCTAGGACGACCAAACTATCCACAAAGATATCACGGCGTTTCTGCATAAGCTGGTCTTTTTTGAGAAATTTTAGCAAAAAAGTTGTCATATATTTGAGAGCATACTCAGGATTAACATCTCCCAAAATGTCATAAAGTTCCTGCTGTTTTTCTGTCAAAGGATACTGTTGTTTGACCTTGTAGAAATAATTAGACAAGGTCATTTTTGTTCTCGCAAAGTCTGTCTTTTCAACTAAAATAGCTGCATTGGTTTGATTTCGTAATTCCGTCTCAAAAATCTGCTCTAACAAGGCTTGATAGACCGGACTATCTTCTCTGACAAAAATCTCTTGATCTAGTTCGAGACTATCGAGTGATTCAAGCATAGGAAGATTAAGGTAATAACGCTTATTTTCACGTAGAATCAAACCAGCCTTTATATATTCTTCCATGAGTTTATCAACTGCTACTTCCGGAAATTGAGCCTTGATTTCCCGTAGAATCACATCATCATGCTGGTCCAGATAGCGGATCAATTCTCTAAAAAATGACTGTCTCGTCAAACGAGAGGGATTAAAAATCTGAATCATGAAGATTCCTTTCTTTACATTCTAACAGAGGCGATGCTGCCAACTGACTAGGGTTGGTCCCAGCTTGGTTTAGAGGCACAGGCAGACCTAGCTTTTTATAATACTCTCTCCAAAAATCACTAATCTCCTGCTCCCCATCTCCAAATTTCATGGGAATAGTTTCAAAAATCGGTAGGATTTCTGCTATATACTGGAAACAGTAAAAACCAGCACCATCTGGATAGAAAGAAACATTATAGGGAGCTCCAAGATGCTTACAAGCTCTCTCCTTCACCGACTGGATATCCATTTCTGAGTAGACATAGATGTCGTACAAGTGATTGGACTCAAAGAAGTCTGCTGGTTCTTGACAGATAACACCCGCTTTTCCACTAGCATGATAAATCATCCCATCCAAATAAATGGCAACATGATTATAGTTGCCTGTAGAAGTCTGGATGGCCTGTCCCATATCTGACTCATCTCTCACAAAAATCAAATCGCCATTTGCTAACATGCTTCACTCCTAGAAAAAAAGGAGCCGAAACTCCTTTCGATATAAGGCAAACTAGCCTTTCCTAATTTGTTTTGACACCCAAAATCTTAAGCATTAAAGCTTTCAGTCAATTGAGGTACCACTTGTTTCTTACGTGAAACGGCACCAGCAAGGAAAGCGTGGTTGTCTGCAAGTTTGAAGTTGAAGGCTGCTTCAACCTTGTCCATGTTAGCACCAAGAGCCAAGATTTCTGAGTTTGAGTTGACGATATCTGTAATCATCAAGACAAAGTCAGAGTAGCCGTTTGCTGTGTTGGCAGCTTGCATTGCAGCTTCAATTTCTGCTTGGCGTTCCAAAACTTCAGCGATATCAACTGTGTTTACTTGAGCAACACGGACATTATTTCCGTTCAATTCAAATGTCTTAGCATCGATGTCAATCAATTCTTCAGCAGACTTGCTAGCCAAGTTTGTACCAGCTTTCAACATAGCCAAACCATATTCTTCCAAGTTGACACCAGCCAATTCAGCCAATTCTGGAGCAATAACTTTATCTGTTGGGTGTGTTGTTGGTGATTTCAAAAGAAGAGTATCTGAAATCAAACCTGAAAGCATCAAACCAGCAATCTCTTTAGGAACAGCCACACCATGTTCTTTGAACATACGGTAAACGATTGAAGACGCAGATCCAACTGGCTCCAAACGCATGTAAAGCGGGCTTGCAGTTTCAAAGTTAGCCACACGGTGGTGGTCCACAACACCATAAACTTCTACTTCAGCGATATCTGATACAGATTGTTGGAATTCATTGTGGTCAGTCAAGATAACTTGCTCTGCACCTTCTGCTTTGGCAGAAGTGATGACACGCGGTGCTTCCACACCAAAATAGTTCAAGACAAAGGCTGTTTCTTCATTTGGAGTTCCAAGGGCAACAGCTTCCGTATCCAAACCGTAAGCTTCTTTTGCAAGGTAGGCAAAGGCTACAGATGACCCGATGGCATCTGAGTCTGGATTTTGGTGACCAAATACTAGAATCTTAGACATGATAATACCTCATTTTGTTTATTCTCTTTATTGTAGCATTTTTTTTACTTTTTGACAAAAATAAGAGGAGTCAAAGGGCTCCCCACTACTCTTCAAAATAACTGATACTCTTCGAAAATCTCTTCAAACCACGTCAGCTTCGCCTTGCCGTAGGTATGGGTACTGACTTCGTCAGTTCTATCCACAACCTCAAAACAGTGTTTTGAGCTGACTTCGTCAGTCTTATCTACAACCTCAAAGCAGTGCTTTGAGCAACCTACGGCTAGCTTCCTAGTTTTCTCTTTGATTTTCATTGAGTATGAGTAAATTTCTATCTTGATTTTCAGATAAAAATTGCTCCTTCTGTGGCCTCTTCTTACGCTTGAGCAGGGCTTCTGCCGACATGGCTTCTTCCTTGCTAGCAAAACCTTGAACATAGATGAGTTTGACTGGTAAGCGGGCTCTTGTATATTTGGCTCCTTTCCCACTATTGTGGACAGCGAGGCGTCTTCTCACATCAGTCGTATAACCGGTATAATAGGAACCATCACGACACTCCAGCACATACATATAAGCCTTATGATCCATAATAAATCTCTTCAAGTTCGGGCGTATAGGAACCATCATCATTGTGGACAATCAAAGGAGGTAAAACCTTAAAACCACTTGTCGAGCCATCCTTGATAGCCTCAATCAAGAGCATATTGGCTTCCTTTTCCCGCTTTGGATAAACAAACTGCAGGCGCTTAGGGGCCAAATTATGTCGTTGCAACATGTCTAAGATATCCAAGAGTCGGTCAGGACGATGAACCATGGCCAAGCGCCCATTGGACTTGAGAATACTTTGGGCACTACGACAGATTTCCTCCAGATTGGTCGTAATTTCATGTCGCGCCAAGAGATAATGTTCACTCTCATTCAGATTGGAATGAGGATCCACCTTGAAATAGGGTGGATTACACAAAATCATATCCACCTTACTTCCCTGAATGTAAGCAGGCATATTTTTCAAATCATCGCAGATAACCTTCATCTGCTTCTCTAATCCATTCAAACGGACAGAGCGTTCAGCCATATCCGCCAAACGCTCCTGAATCTCAACAGCCAAAATCTGTGCCTGAGTACGAGTGCTAGCAAAAAGCCCTACCGCCCCATTCCCAGCGCAGAAATCCACAATTAAGCCCTTCTTAGGAAAACGTGGAAAGCGTGACAAGAGAACACTATCCACCGAATAGCTAAAAACCTCTCTATTTTGAATGATTTTGATATCTGTCGAAAAGAGCTGGTTAATGCGCTCTCCTGATTTTAATAATTGTTCTTCTTCCATGGTCCTATTATAGCAAATTTATATTAACATTACAAAGAATATAGATTTCTAACTAATTCTTCTGCTTCTTCAAATGTTGAAGGGCTTCCTTGGTCCAAATTGGCATCATTCTTTTGAGAGGCGCGAAGCCATAGTTAAAGCGGTCGCTTGAAAAGCGTCTCCGTCTAGGAAACTGGTGCTTTTCTTCCTCCAAAGTACGGATAGAAAGACTGGCTTTCCCTGTAAATTCATCTAAATCCACTACCTGAACTTGAACCTCTTCATCGACTTTCAAGGCTTCATGAATATTTTCAATAAATCCTGTTCGAATCTCTGAAATGTGAATCAGTCCCGTATCACCCGTCTCTAGCTCAACAAAGGCACCGTAGGGCTGAATCCCTGTAATACGGCCCTTTAGTTTATCACCGATTTTCATCTTAGTCCTCGATTTCAATTGTTTCAATCACAACATCTTCAACTGGCTTGTCCATAGCCCCTGTCTCAACAGCAGCAATGGCATCCAAGACAGCGTAAGATGCTTCATCAGCTAACTGACCAAAAACCGTGTGACGGCGGTCCAGGTGAGGAGTTCCACCTTGTTCCGCATAAATTTCCGCAATCGGCTCTGGCCAACCACCACGAGCAATTTCTTTCTTAGAATATGGCAGGTGTTGATTTTGTACGATAAAGAACTGGCTGCCGTTGGTATTTGGACCAGCATTGGCCATTGAAAGGGCACCACGGATATTATAAAGTTCTTCTGAGAATTCATCCTCAAATGATTCGCCGTAGATTGACTCGCCACCCATACCAGTTCCAGTTGGGTCTCCACCTTGGATCATAAAGTCCTTGATAATACGGTGGAAAATGACACCATCATAGTAACCATCTTTTGAAAGAGCAACAAAGTTAGCCACTGTTTTAGGAGCATGTTCAGGGAAGAGCTTAATACGCAAATCTCCGTGATTGGTCTTAATGGTCGCAAGAGGACCTTCTACTGTTTCAATGTCTACTTGTGGGAAATGCAATTCTTTTTCTACCATACCAAATCCTTCTAAGGCATCAAAAATGCCATCTTCTTCTAGTGTTTTTGTTATATAATCTGCTTTTTCTTTGATTTTTTCATGAGAAATTCCCATTGCAACGCTGATTCCAGCGTAATCAAAGAGTTCCAAGTCGTTGAGGCCATCTCCAAAGACCATGACGTTCTCTGGTTTCAAGCCCAGGTGTTCTACAACCTTTTCCACACCCGTCGCCTTAGAGCCTGAAATCGGCACAATGTCAGACGAATGCTCATGCCAACGAACCATGCGAAGTTTGTCCGAGAGACTATCAGGCAAGTGCAAGTCATCTCCCTTATCTTCAAAAGTCCACATCTGATAGATAGCTTCTTTTTCATGGAAATCTGGATCAACATCCAAGTCGGGATAAATTGGATTGATAGCCTCACTAATCATATCAGTGCGAGTCGACAACTTGGCATCATGACTCCCAACCAAGCCATACTCTATTTCCTCTTGCTTGGTCCAAGAAATATACTCCTCAACATCTGATTTCTCAATCTGATGTTGATAAATGATCTGGCTTTTTTTATCTTCAATATAGGCCCCATTCAAAGTCACAAAAAAGTCAGGCTTGAGTTCACGAATTTCTGGCACGACACCAAAAATCCCTCGTCCAGAAGCAATGCCTGTCAAAATTCCTTTCTCACGTAATTGCTTAAAAACAGTTGGGATTGAAGCTGGAATAAAACCTGTCTTTGAATTCCTCAAGGTATCATCAATATCAAAAAAGACAATCTTGATTTTCTTTGCCTTGTATCTTAATTTGGCATCCATCTCACTACCTCTTTCAATCTAACTCCTTCCATTATACCATAAAGTATAGAAATCCCACATCCCCAATAAAATCCTTGTCTCTTATCCGAATTCCTTTACAAGATACAGAACCAAATCATCATTATTTTGGCAAGTTGCATTCATTTCCAAGGGGTGATTTCGATACCAGACACCTGTCCCATCTGGAATGTAGCCCCGTCTGATATACAATCTCTGGGCAGGGCCATAGCCTAAGTGCAAACCTACACCAAGAGTGACCTTGCTCGAAACAAACTTGACTCGTTTTTCTGCTTCTTCTAGCAGTTGATTCCCAATCCCTTGATTTCGAAAAGGCTCAAACACATTAAAATCTGATAATTCTGGATAGACTTCTGCAAAAGGACCATGTTTAGCAGAGGGCAAAATGGTAACGTAGCCCGCTACAGCACCATCAATCTCTGCAACTAAGACTTCTCTCTCCCCATTTTCCTGTTCCAGAAAATATCTAGCCAAAATTTCCTCTCTACCAGGCCAATCCTGATTGATAAAACCTTGGGACAGGTGTTGGATATCCGATTCAATCATTTTTCTAATAACAGCGTTTCCCTTCATAAGATGCTCCTTTAAAAATTCCTACTATCATTATAGCACGTTTATAGAGAAAGAAAAAAGAACTAGCCGGGTCTTAACTCGCTGAGCTCATGAAAAAGAGGTTCACCCGGACCCAACTCGCTCTCTCATTTCAAGGCTCGTGAAAAAAAGACCCGTCGGGGTCTTAATTCGCTTTCTTTTTTTCAAGCTCATGAAAAAGAGGTCCACTGGACCCCTTTTTTTAATCTTCGTTTACGAAAGGCATCAAAGCCATTACGCGAGCGCGTTTGATAGCTGTTGTTACTTTACGTTGGTTTTTAGCTGAAGTTCCTGTTACACGACGTGGAAGGATTTTCCCACGTTCTGAAACGAAACGGCTAAGAAGCTCAGTATCTTTGTAATCAACATATTCAATTTTGTTTGCTGCGATGTAATCAACTTTTTTACGGCGTTTGAATCCGCCACGACGTTGTTGAGCCATGTTTTTTCTCCTTTATAATTTTAGTTGTCCATTAGAATGGTAAATCATCATCTGAAATATCCAATGGATTTGTTGCTCCAAATGGATTTTCATCACGTGAAAAGTCTGGTACTGAATTTGTAGGTGCTGAATAGTTTGAACTTGGTGCAGAGTAAGCTCCACCTGTGTGACCCTCACGCACACTACGGCTTTCCAACATTTGGAAATTCTCAGCCACGACCTCTGTCACGTAGACACGTTGTCCTTGCTGGTTATCGTAACTACGAGTCTGGATACGACCTGTCACCCCGATAAGCGAGCCTTTTTTAGCCCAGTTAGCTAGGTTTTCAGCCTGTTGGCGCCACATAACGACATTGATAAAATCAGCCTCACGTTCGCCATTTTGACTCTTAAATGTACGGTTTACTGCAAGAGTAAAAGTCGCAACTGCTACATTTGATGGGGTATAACGCAACTCGGCATCACGTGTCATACGCCCTACAAGTACAACATTGTTAATCATAGTTTACCTTCTTAAGCGTCAGTTTTGACGATCATGTGACGAAGAATGTCAGCGTTGATTTTTGAAAGACGGTCAAACTCTTTAAGAGCTACGTCGTCGTTTGCTTCAACGTTAACGATGTGGTAAAGTCCTTCACGGAAATCTTTGATTTCGTATGCAAGACGACGTTTTTCCCAAGATTTTGATTCAACAACAGTTGCACCGTTGTCAGTCAAAATAGAGTCAAAACGTGCTACCAAAGCGTTTTTAGCTTCTTCTTCAATGTTTGGACGAATGATATAAAGAATTTCGTATTTAGCCATTGATATGTTCCTCCTTTTGGTCTAATGACCCCAAGACTTTGCAAGGGGTAAGTGAGGTTCGCTCACAATAAACTATTATACTAGAAAAAAATTTTTTACGCAAGTAAAAACTCTGAAATAAAAAAGAAGATGACGAATCATCTTCTCAAAAACTATGAGTTTTTAGTCTTCTTTTTTCTTGCGAGCAAGAAGTCCAAATCCACTTAGGGCTCCAAGAAGTCCAAGCGCTGCAAGGCTAGCGTTAGCTTCTGTACCTGTGTTAGGCAATTCTTTTTGACCATCAACATACTTAGGTGTTGCTGGTTGAGTAGCTGAATCAGTTGGTACTGATGGTTCAGCTGGTGTTGGAACAGCAGGTTGGTTTGGAGTTGTTGGTTGTTCTTGATGTCTAGGAGTTTCAACTTCAGATGGTGCTGTTCCCACTTTCTTATAGTGATGTAAGGTATTTCCTTTAGCATCCGTTGTTGAATGACTAAATTCATATCCTTCCAACTCTATTGGATTGTGTTTTCCTTCTTTATCTGAAGTAATTCGGTTACCATTTTCATCAAGATATTCCGTTACAATCTGAACAGTTGAATCGCCATTTTGAGAAATGACTCCTCCACCATTTTGTGATTTAGGTGTTACCGTTACTGGTACTTCTAATTCTATAACATCGCCATTTGGTAATTTCACCTTAACTTTAACAGCTTTTTTAACTCCTGATGTTTCTGTTGTTGGAATTTCTCCTACTTCAACAATTTCCCATCCTTCTGGTAGATCTACTTTCTTCTTAACATCTTCTTCAGTAATTGGTGTTCCCACTTCTACTACAATTGGTGTTACTTTCGGTGTTACGATGACTGGTACATCTACTTCAACAATTTCTCCAGTTGGAACTTTAATCTTCACTTTAACACTTGGTTTCACTCCAGCAGGAATTGTTGTTGGGATTTCTCCTACTTCGACAATTTCCCATCCTGGTTCTTTTGGAAGATCGATATGACCTTTTACATCATCTGGTGAGATTGGAGTTCCTTGCGGTACAACAATTTGTCTTACCGTTGGCGTTACGATGACTGGTACATCTACTGTAATCTTACGTCCACCTGGTAATTCGATTTCTACTGGAACAACTGGTTTTGTTCCTGGTGTTTCTGTTGTTGGAATTTCTCCTACTTTTGTTACTTTCCAGCCTTTTGGTAATTCAAAATGTTTCTGAACATCTTCTGGAGTAACAGGTGTTCCTACTGAAACTACTACAGGTGTTACTTTTGGTGTTACGATGACTGGAATATCCATCGTTACTTGAATTCCATTAGGTAATTCAACCACTACTGGAATACTTGGTCTTTCCCCTGGAACATCCGTTGAAGGTTTATCTCCAATAGAAATAACTTTTACTCCTTGCGGAATATGTTTTTCAACATCCTCAGTAGTAATTGGATCCCCTTGCTTTTTAACGATATCGCTAACAGGAGTGACATTTACTGGAATTTCTACCGTAACTACTTTGCCATTTGGTAATGTAATCGTTACTTTTACTGGATCTTTCTTACCTGGTGTTGTTAAATCCGGAATGTTTTCAACTTTAGTAGTTGCTCCTTCTGGTACTTTGATTTGTTTTAAGACATCTTCTGGAGTTAGTTTATTTTTTGTAACTGGAGTTTCAATTGGTGTAACTGGCGTTACAGTTACCGGAACATCCACTGTGATAACTTTACCATTTGGCAATTCAATTGTTACCTTAACCGGATTTTTCTTACCCGGTGTTGTTAAGTCTGGAATGTTTTCTACATTCGTTACTCTTCCGCCTTCTGGAACTTTAACATATTTAGAAATATCATCTTTTGTTAAAGGTGTATTCGTCACTGGCGTTTCGATTGGTTTTGGTTTAGCTTCCACAACTTTAATCGTTGCTGGAACTTCAACTAAAACTTTTCCATTTTTGTCTTTTACTACAACTGTTACTGGTTTATCTCCAACAGTTGTTGCATCAAATGGTTCAGTTTGCCCTTCAGGAACTTTATATTCAAATGTTGAACCTTCTGGATAATCACTTGGAGTAATACTATCTTTTGGTTTTGGTTGATTTTCACCTGTAGCGTTAATAGGAATTAACTGTTCTTTTCCTTCTACTACTTTAACCTTAGCTGGTACTTCAACAAGTGTGTCATCTCCATCTTTGGCAACAACGACTACATCTTTTTCGCCTGGTGTTGTAGTGTCCACTGGAGTCTTATATCCAAATGTAATTCCATCTGGATACTCTTCGGGATTAATGCTCTTAGAAGCATCTGGTTGTTTATTTGTTTTATCAACCGGCACATATTGTGTCTTCGGTTCTACAACCATTACTTTTGCAGGGACTTTTGTAATGACTTTGTCACCAATTTTTGCTACTACAATAACATCCTTTTCGCCTGGCGTTGTTGTGTCTACAGGAGTTTCATAAGTAAACTCTGTATCTTTAGGGAATGCTTTAGGATCAATACTTCCTTCAATATTTGGTTGTTTTTTATCTTTGTCTACTGGGACAAATTGTGGATAGCTTTCAACAACACGTACAGTTGCTGGAACTTCTGCAATAGGATTCCCCTCTTTGTCTTTTACAATGACATTGACTGTGTAATCACCAGGTTTTGTAGTATCTACTGGAGTTTTTGGATCATATTCAAATGTTGAACCATCTGGATATTCTGTTTTATCAATACTGTTTTCTGGATTTGGTTGTTTATTATTTTCATCCACTGGCACAATTTGTGGAACACCCTCTACAACAGTTACAGGGACTTTAACAACCGTCATTTCTTCTTCCCCGTCAACAATGTACTTGACAGTAACAGTTACATCCGTATCATCTGACAAATCTGGGTTGTCCACATTCTCATCGATACTTACATTGGTAACATTTCCTGGAAGTTTTCCTTTGAAAGCACCGTCTGCAATAGCTTCTTTCGCTTTGGCAAGAGCTTTTTCTTTTGCTTTATCTTTATCGCTATCTTTTGCAACGAAAATTCCTTTTGGTGTTGGTTTTGGTAGTACTGTTACTTTAACTTTTACTGGCTCTGTTACAGTTTCTCCATTTTGATCCGTATAAGTTACTGGAACAGTCACTTCTTTGACACCTGACTTAGCTGTAATATCTTTTGCTAAATCTTTAGGCTCACCTTTCGTTCCATTTTCCCCTGGAGTGACTGCATCAGTGATATCCTTAGCAGTTAATTCATCTCCTTCAAAGACAACTTTAGAGGTTGGAGTTGAACCAACTACATTTACAGGAACATCCACATTCACAGATACATCATCAATGACTTTTCCAGTAGCCTTATCTCTATATTTAACAGTTACTGACACTGGAGTTTGCTGACCGTTTTGATCCGTTTTTGGAGTAACAATCGCATCATCTGTTACAAATGGAGTTATACCATCAGGAACATTTGTTAATCCAGTAATTGCTTTATTGACATTTGCTCGAATAGAATCAATTAAGTTCTCGTTAGATGTACCGTTTAAGACTGTAACACCTTTTGGTGTTGGTTTTGGAAGAACTTTCACAGTCACTTCAACCGGTTCATCACGTTTGAATTTATCTGCTCCATAAGTTACAGTTACTGGAACTTTAATCTCTTGACCTGCTTTTCCATCAGTAGAAATATTGCTGACATCAGGATTCGTAACTTTACCGTCCTTACCAGGTGTTACAGCTCCTCCTACTTTTTCTGCAGACGGCTTATCCCCTTCTACTACATAAACCGTTGTTGTAGTGGATACACGTGGTTGAACTTTAATCGTAAACTCTTGAGTGATATTGTCATTCGTATCTTTCTTCGTATCAAATACTGGGTCTTTATCAAATGGATTATCAATAATATCATATCCCATTGATTTCAACACATCGATATGAGTTTGTACATCACTTTCAGGAATTGTTTCACCTGATTTACCAGTTAGAGTTAAAGCATGGTCAGTCAACTCTGTTTCTGTTTGAGTTTTTGGATTTACTGAAACAAATTTAACTTTTGCTTTTTGATCATCTTTGTCATAGGTAATCTTGATGTTAGCTTTTGGATCCGTAATTTTTGGTGGTTTATAACCTTCTTCTGGATTTGCAGGATTTACCGGTTCTAATGGTGTTCCATTTCCATCTTTTGGAGTATATCCATCTTTATGAGGAATAATTTGTGTAATTTCACCAGTCTTGGTTGGATCTTTTGGATCGTTAGGGAATGGAATCGGTTCTCCATCCTTACCAGTGGTTGGATCAACAGGAATCCAGCTTCCAATCTTCGTATAAGTAACTTTATCAGTCTCATCAGGAATTTCTTTTGTATCTTTTGCAGGGGTTGCTACTTCTTTAGCAGGAATTTCTTTTTTATCAGCAATATATCCTGGTAGAACATCTACTCCAACTTTATCCCATGTTTTATTTGGACTTTCCCAATCAGTATAGGTTACTTCTTTTGTGACAAGATTAACGGTAGCTTTTCTGGTGAATGGCACAGTCTGAACAGTATCATCCTTAGCTTTTTCTTCAGCTGCTGTATCTGAATCTTTCTTCACATATGAAATCACACGTTTAGCTATTGTATTCAAGTCAGATTCAGCCAAGCCCTCAGGCCATTTCAATTCTGGATTTTCTCCATTTGGATCTACTGGGCTATCTTTTTCATGAGGCGTTGATGAAGGTACTTCAACGATTCTAGGTTTAACAACAATTTTGAATGTTTGAGAAGGTGATGGTGTACCATCTTGTGCATTGATGTCTTCTTTATCATCAAATGTTGGATGATGATTATCTTGAGTATGATATTCATCACTTTCTACTTCATAACCTTGGTTCTTCAGTTCTTTGATTTTGTTTTCAACATCTGTACTTGCTGGTAATTCTGAACCAGATTTACCAGTTAAATCAAAGCTAGAAACGACTTCATTTGCAGCTCCATCGACTTTCTTCTCAATCACTACTTTAGCTGTTTGAGTAGAAGGTGTATACGTAATTGGTGATTCCCCAAATTTATCCGCTGGAGTAAATCCATCTGGCACTTTATAGCCTTGAGTTGGATCATTCGGATTTTTCGGTGTCAATTCTTGTCCGTTATAAACTGGAGTATAACCTGGAACATATGGAATTGTTATTGTGCTAAAGTCTCCTGGAACTGTTGGATCATTTGGGTTATTTGGATAAGGAATTTTATCTTGAGCACCATTTGGTTTCTTACCTTCTGGATATTTCGGCACAACTGAACCAATTTCTTTATAAAGAACTTTCTTGACTACAGGATCTACTGTACCATTTTCTCCAGGAACTGGTGCATCTTCTGCAGCTACTGTTTTATCTGTAGCATCTACTAATAAGTAATTTTCTACAACCGGTGAATCAACTGCGTTGAATTTACCTTTTGTTCCATCAGCTTTAGAATCTACTAATTTATCCGTTTCATTATAAACTTCCCAATCTGAGTAAGTTACTTCTTTTGTTTCAGGATTAACAGTTGCTGTACGTTTGTAAGTTACTTTTTGTACTTTTTCAGGTTTTAATCCAGTTGCATCAGCTTTATCAGCATCTTCTTCTTTTAGATACTTAATGGTACGTGTTACTTCTTTCACTAAGTCTTCACGTGTCAATCCTGCTGGATATTTACCGAGATTTTCATCTCCAGGTTTCACAGGTGTATCTGGTGCTTTTGGAGATACAGGAGATGTTGTACTTGGATTTGTTGGATCAGTTGTTACTGTTGGGTCTACTTTAATTAGGTCTAATACATGAATATTAACAGTTGTTTCTGTTGATTTCTTACCTTCGCTATCAGTTGATTGAACTTTTACAGTATAATCTCCAACTTTAGTTGTATCTAGGTTACCTGCATCACTTACTGCGATTGTTGGTTTTGTAGCATCAACCCCATCACGATCATCTTCTAAGTCAGTTGCTGATGGTTTAGCTTTTTCTAAAACTTTATCATTATTCCATTTATCAACTTCTTTTGTTTTATAAACGTATAGTTCATTTTTTTTGACAGCTACTGTTGGAGCATCATTTACAATATTACTATTCGCCACATCAGAATCGTTACCAACTGGAGATGTCGCTGTTACAGCAATTTTATCAACTCCTGCAAGTCCATGTAAATTGATATCATCTGCTAAAGTAACTTTAAGCTTTCCATCAATAACTTCTAATTTATTGTCTCCATGATACCAACCATCATCTTTTTTGACAAGTTCAATTTTTTTATTATCAGGTAAAGTAATATTAATTTTTTTTCCGACTTCATTTTCTAATTCGAAATTCTTTTTAATCTCTGCAACTTTTTCACTCAAATCATTCTCGCTTAATGTTACACCATTATTTTTTGCAACTCGTAAAATATTTTCTTTAATTTGATCTTCTGTTGGTGTAAGAGATCCAACAGTATCTCCTGTAGAAACCAATAAATATTTTTCCTGATTATTGTCTTTTTTATCACCAACAATTCTATCCGTATGAATTTCTTCTACAGTAGGCGCTTTAGGTTTTCGCGCATCAATATAGATGGTTCTATTATAGTAGTAATCTGGATTATCTGACCATCTTAAGCCGTTAGAATTATAATTTTCCTCGGTACTGTACATACCACCAGCTCCATTTATCTTCCAGCTATACAGAGAATTCCCTTCAGCATCAACTCCTCCGAATCCACCAGTACCTGATACTTCAAACGTAGCATCTCCCACATAGTCATCTTTTGTAATAAATGGAATTGAAAATTTACGTGATGTTTTGCCAGTCGCTTGTAAGTTATTTTTACCATATTGAACAGCATTTAAGTTCATACTTAATGTACGAGTTGCCGCATCATAACGAACATTCGTTAGATAACCTTGATCTGTCCAAATGCTTTCTCCACTTGCTTTAGATAAATCCAATTTTTCATAGTTCGTTTTACTTACTGTTCCTAATTCAACGCCCTCTGGAATTTTCACTTTAATATTAAATGTTCCACCATAAGGGAATGTATTTTCCATTCCACCTACATTTTTAAGTTCAAGATTTAGTTTTCCTTCTTGTGAACGTTTATATAATTTATCTTTAGAATAACCATGCTCACCAGTTTTACCATTACTTGTAACATTACTTGTTAACTGCATACCTGGTCCAGTAGCAATACCAACTCCACCAATTAAGAATCCGTCCTCTACACCTTTAAACTGTCCATCATCATTTGCTGTAATCGTAATTTTTACTCTACTAGTTCCTTCTGGAATCGCAAAAAGTCTTGATAGATTATTCCAACCATCTGCAGGAGTTCCATATCCAGATGATGCAGGTCTGTTTGTTGCTGTGTCTGGAGCCTGCCCATTTTTCATTGGAACTGATGCAATTTTTTTACCAGTATAAGCATCTGTTACTTCAACTTTAACTTCTTCCCCTCCGTTAGACAAAGCTGCCTTTCCATATGCCCCATTATGAACCAAATTAAAGAATAATTGAGAATTTGGATTGACATCATATTCTTTGGATAAAGTTACTCCTTTGCTACCTAATTCTAAATAGTAATCTCTATTAGCTACACTACCCTTATCAGGATTCTTCATTCCGTCTAGAGTTGGTAATCCTCCTAAAAACTTACCACTAGCATTTGGTTGTTCTTGTGTAGCCGTTGTAGTAGTTATTTTCCCATTATTATCATATGCTTTAGCATTTTTAGGTTTTTCAGTTCTTTCTGCACCTAATGTATAATCAGTTGGTTCCTCTGGTCTAACTGCATGAATATAATCTTTTGTTCCTCCAATTTTCCAACCATTCAACATTCCACTTTCTGCATCTGTAGCTGTTATTTTCTTTGTTTTCCAATGATAAGTTACCTTACCGTAATGTGTACCACTTTGTAAATTGTTTACTTGATCTTCTATCGTTTTACTTTTTGATTCTACAGAAGCACCTGTAAAATCCATTTCACCAAAACCGTTTTTTAAATTTTCAAAAACTCCATTTGCTGGGTTATTTCCATAGCCTGCTTTATTATTATTAATTGGAGCTCCCCAGTTTTCGGAACGACTTAAATAATAGCCCAATTTGTCTTTCTCTTGTTTAATTTTTGTCCATTCAGCTTGTAAATTTTGTTCAGTTTCACTATTATTCGTTGATGCATTAGTCGCATTTCGTTTAACTTCTTCAGCTTTGTTAACTATTGCCTTTAAAATATCTAATTTTTCTTTATTTTTCTTTCCTTCACCAAGGGATTCTTCTTTAGTAATTTCAACTTTTATTTTTTCAATCTCAGTAGTAAGTTCAGCGTTTAGTGCAGTTATTTTTTCACGATAATTTGTTTCACTCGTTGTCCCAGCTGCCTCTCTAAACCCACTTTCCCCTTTTCCAGGAATCGCTTGTCCATTTCTTGAATCTTGATTTTTGTTTACTTTATCTTCTGTAGGTTTATCTGCTTCCTTAGGAGTTGCTTTTGGCATACTTTCAATAACGAAAGCTTTGTTTTTTAATTCTCGAGTAGCTTTATCTACTTCTGCTTGTGTTGCTTTTTCATTTGATAAGAAGGATTGAGCCTTAGCTAGTTCTGCTTTAGCATTTTCGATGGTTGCGGCAGTCTTTTCAGATACTCCTGCTTTTTCAAGGGCTGTCTCCATACGAGTAATAGCCGCTTCCAATTTGCTTGTATCAGCCTTTGTTACCGTTACTGATGTTGCTGGTTGCTCTACATCAGACGCTGGTTGTTTGCTCGTCGCTGTAGCTGATGTACCTTGCTCGTGAGCCTGAACAGTCGCTGCTCCTCCAAACATCATAAACGCTGCAATCGCTACCGATGCCGCTCCAAAACTATACTTACGGATTGAAAAACGTTGAACTTTTTGTCCATGATATTTTTCCATTCTTGAATGCATGATTACTCCTCGCTTGTCATTATTCATCAATAAAATGAAGTCAAAGTCATTCCAAAAGATTCACTCTCTTAAACAATCACTTTGACTCTCATTTTTTCAATCGTTATATTAATTGTAGCACGCATATCTATTTATGTCAACTGATACTACTCAGAAGTCAAAAAGCCTAGCTTACCAATCTTATCTACAATCTCAAAACAGTGTTTTAATCATTTTGATACTCGTTTTCTGTTTCGCTTTTTGATTTTGATTGAATACAATTTGATTCACATCTCACGGGTACTATATCTAGTAATAAAAAAACTCAGGACGTTTAATAAGGAACTATTCAAATTAGAGAGTTTAGCTCTCAATAGTTGACAAAGAGCCAAAAAAACGCCACATGGGCGTTTTCCTGTTCTTATGGTTTGATACGATGCAACATACGTGGAAATGGAATAGCTTCACGAATGTGTTTTGTTCCTGCTGCAAAAGTTACCATACGTTCGATACCGATTCCAAATCCTCCGTGTGGGACTGTACCGTATTTACGAAGGTCAAGGTAAAATTCATACTCTGTACGATCCATGCCAAGTTCATCCATCTTAGCAACAAGGGCATCGTAGTCTTCCTCACGCATAGATCCACCGATGATTTCTCCATAGCCTTCTGGGGCAAGCAAGTCTGCACAAAGCACGCGCTCTGGATTTCCAGGAACTGGTTTCATGTAGAAGGCCTTGATGGCTGCTGGGTAGTTCATGACAAATGTTGGTACACCAAAGTGGTTTGAAATCCAAGTTTCGTGTGGTGAACCAAAGTCATCGCCATGCTCAAGATGCTCATAGTCAGCGTCTTCATCATTCTCATGTTCTTGCAAGAGGTCAATGGCTTGATCGTAAGTGATGCGTTTGAAGGGCTCTGCAATGTAGCGTTTCAAGAGCTCTGTATCACGTTCCAAGGTTTCCAAGGCTTGAGGCGCACGGTCAAGAACACCTTGAAGAAGAGCTTTCACATAAGCTTCTTGCAAGTCAAGTGACTCATCGTGTGTCAAGTATGAGTACTCAGCATCCATCATCCAGAACTCAGTCAAGTGACGGCGTGTTTTTGATTTTTCAGCACGGAATACTGGACCAAAGTCAAAGACACGACCAAGGGCCATAGCACCTGCCTCTAGGTAAAGCTGACCTGATTGGCTCAAGTAAGCTGGCGTTCCAAAGTAGTCTGTTTCAAAGAGTTCTGTTGAATCTTCTGCCGCATTTCCTGAAAGAATTGGGCTATCAAACTTCATGAAGCCGTTCTTGTCAAAGAACTCATAAGTTGCATAAATGATAGCGTTACGGATTTGCATCACCGCTACTTGCTTACGAGAGCGGAGCCACAAGTGACGGTTGTCCATCAAGAAGTCTGTTCCGTGTTCTTTTGGTGTGATTGGGTAATCTTGAGATTCACCGATCACTTCGATGTCTGTAATGTCCAACTCATAGCCAAACTTAGAACGTTCGTCTTCTTTGACAATCCCTGTCACATAAACAGACGTTTCTTGGCTCAAGCGTTTGATGACATCAAACTTTTCAAGTCCCACTTCTTCACCAAATTTTTCGACAAAGTTTGGTTTAAAGGCTACACCTTGGAAGAAGGCAGTTCCATCACGCAATTGCAAGAAGGCGATTTTCCCTTTTCCTGATTTGTTGGCAACCCAAGCGCCAATCGTCACTTCTTGACCAACATAGTCTTTTACATCAATAATCGTTACACGTTTTGTCATTATTTTTCCTTTTCTTTTTTATTCTTTATGGCAAACCACTTCTATATTATTCCCATCTGGGTCAATCATAAAAGCAGCATAGTAAATCGGATGCTCACTGCGATAACCAGGAGCCCCATTGTCTCGCCCACCTGCCTCTAAGCCAGCCTCATAACAAGCTTGAACCTCTTCCTTATTTTCTGCTAAGAAAGCAAAGTGAATAGGATCTTGTGTCCCCTGAGCCAGCCAAAAATCACCACCAGGATGAGGGCTATTTGGGGCAAGAAAACTGATTAGAGAACTAGTCTTAAAAGCCAATTCATATCCTAAAGGAGCGAGAAAACTACTATAAAATCCTTCTGAAATTTGTAAATTCTTTACCTTAATTTCAAAATGATCAATCATTCTCACTACCCATAAATGCTTTCAAGCGTTTAACTGCTTCTTTAAGCGTATCTAGGTCTGTCGCATAGCTGAGGCGCACATTTTCTGGCGCTCCAAATCCTGCTCCTGTAATCAAGGCCAGACCAACTTCTTCAAGAATAGCCGTTGTAAATGCTGTTACATCGCTATAACCTTTCATCTCCATAGCTTTTTTGACATTTGGAAAGAGATAGAAAGCTCCTTGTGGTTTGACCACTTCAAAACCAGGGACTTCACACAAGAGTGGATAGATGGTATTGAGACGTTCTTCAAATGCTTGACGCATAACTTCCACAGAATCTTGCGGTCCAGTTAGGGCTTCGATAGTTGCATATTGTGAAACAGCAGTTAGGTTAGAAGTTGTTTGACCTGTCAATTTGCTCATAGCAGCAATGATTTCTGGATCACCCACTGCATAGCCTACCCGCCAACCTGTCATGGCATAAGCTTTTGATACACCGTTAATGACGATGGTTTGCTTGCGAATGGCTTCTGATAGACTAGAGATTGGTACGAACTCATTCCCGTTATAGACTAAACGACCATAAATATCATCTGCTAGGATGAGAATGTCATGTTCAACAGCCCAATTTCCGATAGCCAAGAGTTCCTCACGGGTGTAAATCATTCCTGTCGGATTGGATGGCGAATTCAACACCAAAACCTTGGTCTTGTCTGTGCGAGCTGCTTCCAACTGCTCTACGGTCACCTTAAAGTGATTGTCTTCCTTAGCAGGAACAAAGACTGGCACACCTTCTGCCATCTTGACCTGATCTCCATAGCTGACCCAATATGGGGTTGGGATAATAACTTCATCACCTGGATTGACCACAGCCATAAAGAAAGTATAGAGTGAGAACTTAGCACCGGTAGCAAATGTGACTTCGTTGGCCGCTACGGAATAACCATAATATCGCTCAAAATAGGTATTGACTGCTGCTTTTAACTCAGGCAAACCTGAAGCTACCGTATAGAAAGAAGCACGTCCATCTCGAATGGCTGCAACAGCTGCATCTTGAATATTTTTGGGAGTATGGAAATCGGGCTGACCTAAAGTTAAGAAAAGTACATCTTTTCCTTCAGCCTTTAACTTCTTTGCTCTCGCATCACTAGCCAGAGTCACACTTTCTTCCATTTCTAAAACACGGTTGGATAGTTTCATAGGCCCTCCTTATTGACCAATGCTCCTGTTTCAAAATCTACTAGATAAAAATTAGAGCCTGACTTGACTTCCCAGATTGGCTTGTCTTGATAACGGCCAAAGGTTATCTTGTCAATCTCGCCAGCTCCTTTTTCCTTAGAAACCGCTTCTGCTTTTTCTTGTGAAACACCTTGATTTAGCTGATAAACGTAAATCTTATGGTCATCTTTCCCAATCAGGACAGCAAGTGATTCTCGCTGTTTATTATGACCAAGAACGCTGTAATAAGATTCCAAGCCATTGTATAAGTCAACCTGATCAGCCTGCTCTAATCCTGCATACTGCTGAGCTAATTTTTCTCCTTCACTTTTAGCTGTTTGATAAGGTTTCATACCCAAAAACACTAGATACAGAAAGGAAGCACTGATAACCACAAACAAAATCGTCATCCCTAGACCATACTGCCACAGTAGATTATTTTTTGCTTTGTTTTGTCTTTTTTTCACTCGTCTATTTTACCATCTATTAGGCTTTATTACAAGTGAATATAAGAATACTCTGCGAAAATCCAATTCAAACCACGTCAGCTTTATCTACAACCTCAAAGCTGTGCTTTGAGCAATCTTCGGCTAGCTTCCTAGTTTCTCTTTGATTTTCATTGAGTATAAGCAACCAATTCTATTTCTTCCTTCAAAGCAAACCGATTTTTCTTGATTAAAAAAACCGAGCAGGAAAAGTAAAGACAGCTCCAAAATCAACCTATTAAAAAACCTGAGCTTGACACTCAAGTTTTCGTAAGTTCTTTTACTTTATAAAATTACTTTATCATCCATTCTTTTAGCCATTTTTCCTAAAAAGATAGCCAGTAGAAGGCTAATCAAGACTAAAAAGAATCCTAGATAAAGAAATGTTAGCACAAATCCTAAATGGTCAATCAACCAGCCTGTCAGTGGAAAGAAGACAATCATACTCAGACTAAACATCATAGAGTAGACACTCAGCATGGTTGCCCTTACTTCGCTTGGGAGCCGCTCTTGCAAATCATTGTCAAAAATCGGCTGAAAAAGAGCATACAGAGCATTACTAATCAAATAAATCAAAATATAGATTAGAGGTGTTCCAAAGTAGGACAGCATATAGGTGACTCCAGTCAGCAGGACGAGGATAGGGAAAAGCCTCAAGGCAGCATAGTTCTTTCCAATCCTACTCGCTAGATAGACTGAAACGATATTTAAGAGACTCCCAAGTAGCATAACTGCTGAAATTTGCCAACCACTTAAATCTGGTAACTGATTTTGATAGTAAAAATAAAACATGCACATGAGTACTCCGACAATCTGAGACAAAATCATCCAGTTGAAAAGCATGGGATTTCGCTTCAACTCATCCTTAACAGCCCAAATAATCTGTTTCATGGTCACACTATCAGCTTTTTCTACCTTGACACTAGGTTCTTTCAGCATCCAAATCAGGAAAAGAACTATGATAGAAGTCGCAATCATGATATAGTAGGTCAGGTGCAATTGACCATGGACAAAAAATCCCGCCAACACTGTCCCCAAAGACCGAGTTCCTTCTGACACTCCTGATAGGAAGCTCGAAATGGATAGATAACGTTCCTTTAGTCCAGCCTCTACAGCCGAGTCATAGACCATTGCTGCGCTTGTTCCTGAATCAAAATTATAAGACAAGGCACTCACCGCCATAGCTAGGGCATAAATCCAAAAATTTCCCTGCCCAGCCAACATGAGAATGGAAGACAGAATCCCTGCTATTCTACTTAAATAAAGGTTGGTCTTATAGGAATAGCGGTCAGCTAACATACCAGATGGAATTTCACAGAGAAGACTGGTCGTATGAAAAATACTCTCCAGAAGTCCAATCTGCCAAAGAGACATTCCGTTTTGACTGAGAAAGAGAATCCAAAAACTGGTAATACCTAAAAATGCAAAAAACTCAACTCCGGCCATCAGGCCAATATTTTTCCGATAATTTCTTATTAACATCTTTTCTCCTTTAACAAGTGTATTATTATTTCTTTTGTCCGTCACTTGTTAATCTGTGCCTTACATAATCTCCACCCCTTTTTAGATGCATTCTTCAATGCCATTATTATTCCTTTAATTGTTTATGAAATGATACCGGAAAATAGTTGTTCTGCGCTTTCTATTGCGAGTTTTCTCGTTTATTTTAGCACTTATGTCATCATATTACAAGAGAATATAGGAATACTCTTCAAAAATCAAATGCATTCCAGTCGCAAGTGACTTGAGTTTCTACAATTTTATAGTTTTACTTATCTTTGAGCAAATTTCTTGCAAGTCGTTTTATTTTGTTGTAATATGTTTTATAACAACGAGAGAGTTCTCGTAAATTTTTAGAAAAAGGAGACACATCATGTCTAAAAAAGTATTATTTATCGTCGGATCACTACGTCAAGGTTCTTTTAACCACCAAATGGCTCTCGAAGCTGAGAAAGCACTTGCTGGTAAAGCGGAAGTTAGCTACCTCGATTATTCATCCCTTCCTCTCTTTAGCCAAAATTTGGAAGTTCCAACTCATCCAGCTGTAGCGGCTGCTCGTGAAGCGGTTCTGGCTGCGGATGCCATCTGGATTTTCTCTCCAGTCTACAACTTCTCTATCCCTGGAACAGTGAAAAACTTGCTTGACTGGTTATCTCGTGCCCTTGACTTGTCGGATACACGTGGCGCTTCTGCCCTTCAAGACAAGTTTGTCACAGTATCATCTGTAGCCAATGCAGGTCACGATCAACTCTTCGCTATCTACAAAGACCTCTTGCCATTTATCCGTACACAAATCGTTGGTGATTTCACTGCTGCACGTGTTAATGACTCTGCTTGGGCAGACGGAAAATTGGTTCTTGAAGAAACAGTCCTAAATTCACTTGAAAAACAAGCTCAAGACTTGATCAATGCGATCTAGTCATCACTAATCGCTAGTCTAAAACAGACAATCGGACAGACTTTTAGCCCTTATAAAAGAACTAGACAATTCATCAACAATCGAATGACTAGTTCTTGAAATACAAAAAAAGAACTAGAGTTCTCACAAATGAGTGAGTTTTCTAGTTCTTTTTGATTTACAAAGACTTTATGTAGGGAAAGCTACTAAGGATCAGATGAGATCATCTATTTAAGCTTCCTCTTCATCGTCTTTTTTCTTTTTGGCAAATAGCAAACCAAATGCGCCAAGAAGAGAGAGAGCTCCTAATGCACCTGTAGCACGATCTGCTTTCGTACCAGTATTTGGCAATACTGCTTGCGGCTGAGAAACTGATGGATTCGTTTCTGACACTTCATTCGGCAATTGAGCAGGCACTTCAACCGTTTGACTTGGTTGTTCAGCCGGTTGAGTAGTTGGTCCCTCAGCAGGGGTAGCAGTATCCGGTCTAGGATTTGTATCGTCAGATGGTGTAGTTGGTCTTTGTTGACCGTCCCCTGTTGGTCTAACTGGACTCACTTTTCTGAAGACGTGAGTTACAACATCACCTTTAGTTTCTGTTCTTACAAATACATAACCTTCAATTTCACCATGTTCGTATGCTTCATTGGCTTCACCTAATACCGTTGGAGCCTTAGCATCCGCTGGTCTCAACTCATTGCCATTTTCATCAACCCATTTAGTGATGATTAACTGAACTTTAGGTAATTGTACTGGATCTGGAAGCTCTCCATTTACTGCACCATGGAATTCTGGGATGTCAACTGTTGGAGGATCTATTAAGTTCCCGTTTTCATCCACTCCTGTCGTTCCAATTAGGCCGTTGTATCCTGGATTTTCTGGTTGTACCTCTGGTTCTCCATTGACACCACCCGCAAACTCTGGAACTTCATGAATTGGTGAATCTGGTGCGTTCACTCCGCCATTAAATTCAGGGTTTTCCGAAGTTTCTGGCTCACCTTTTGCATATGCAAATACCAATTTATCACGAGGAATGTTATGACTGACATTTGTTTCTGAATCAGTGATTGTTACATTTCCATCTGAAGCAACAATTACGTCTTTTCCTGGATTTGCTTTTTTCACATTTTCCTTAACTTTATCTTGTTCATCTTGTGTTAAGTTATCAGGATTTTTCACTGGTACTTTTTCTTTAGGAACCACTGGAGTAAAGTCTTTAGGATTAACTGTAATTGTAACTTCAACGTCTTCTGTACTTCTGTCTTGATAAGTTACAGTTACTACTCCTTTTTTCTCACCATGTTTAGAAGTATCTGGAACTTTACCATCTTTCCATTCAAATGTTGAACCTTCTGGTAAATCTTTAACATTATGAATACTATCTTTTGCTAGTGGGACTTGAGCATGTTCCACCGTTTGGGCTTTCGGTTGTGGATCGTAATCATCTTTTTGTGGCGTTACTTCAACCGTTACCGTTACTTCCTCTGTACTCTTGTCTGGGTAGGTGATTAATACTTTCCCTGATTTACTTCCTGGTGTTGTATTCGTATCTGGTTTTTCTACCCATGTGTAGGTTGTACCTTTTGGTAGGTTGTCTGTATTGATACTTCCTTCTGCACTTGGCTCACTGCCGTGTTTAGCTGTTGGAGCTGGATCTTTTGCCGTTGGGTTAAACGTATCTTTTTGTTCTTTGACCGTAATTGGCACTGTAACTTCATCGGTAGTTCCGTCAGGGTATGTTACTAACGCTACGGTTGGATGTGCTCCTGGTGTGCTGACATCTGGTGTCGTCTTCCATGTGACTCTTGTTCCACTTGGTAAGCCTGTCTTATCAACACTGTCTTCTGCATTTGGCACTGTCCCGTTATCCATCGTTTGCGGTTTTGGTTGTGGATCGTAATCATCTTTTTGTGGCGTTACTTCTACAGTGACGTTTACTTCTTCTGTACTGTTATCTGGGTAGGTGATTAATACTTTGCCTGGCTTACTTCCTGGTTTACTTGTGTCTGGTTGTTCTGACCAGCTATAGTTTGTTCCTGCTGGTAAGTCGTTTGTATTAATGCTTGTTTCTGGATTTGGTACTTCGTTGTGACGAACTGTTTGGTTCGGTTCTTTTGCCGTTGGATTGAACGTTTCTTTTTGTTCTTTGACCGTAATTGGCACTGTAACTTCATCGGTAGTTCCGTCTGGATAATGGACTAAGGCTACACTTGGATGACTGCCTGGTGTGTTCACAACTGGCGTGTCTTTCCATGTTACAGTTGTTCCGCTTGGTAAACCTGTCTTATCAACACTGTCTTCTGCCTTTGGCACAGTTCCGTTATCTACCGTTTGGGCTTTTGGTTGTGGATCGTAATCGTCTTTTTGTGGCGTTACTTCAACCGTTACCGTCACTTCCTCTGTACTCTTGTCTGGGTAGGTGATTAATACTTTGCCTGGCTTACTTCCTGGGGTTGTATTCGTATCTGGTTTTTCTACCCATGTGTAGGTTGTACCTTTTGGCAGATTTTCTGTGTTAATACTTCCTTCTGCACTTGGTTCACTGCCGTGTTTTGCCTTTTGACCTGGTTCTTTTGCCGTTGGATTGAACGTTTCTTTTTGTTCTTTCACCGTGATTGGGACTGTGACTTCGTCGATTGTTCCGTCTGGATAATGGACTAAGGCTACACTTGGATGACTGCCTGGTGTGTTCACAACTGGCGTGTCTTTCCATGTTACAGTTGTTCCGCTTGGTAAGCCGGTTTTATCTACACTGTCTTCTGCATTTGGCTCTGTTCCGTTATCCACGGTTTGTGCTTTTGGTTGTGGATCGTAATCGTCTTTTTGTGGCGTTACTTCAACCGTTACCGTCACTTCCTCTGTACTCTTGTCTGGGTATGTGATTAATACTTTTCCTGGTTTGCTTCCTGGTGTTGTATTTGTATCTGGTTTTTCTACCCATGTGTAGGTTGTACCTTTTGGTAGGTTGTCTGTGTTGATACTTCCTTCTGCGCTTGGGTCACTACCGTGTTTTGCCGTTTGACCTGGTTCTTTTGCCGTTGGGTTAAACGTATCTTTTTGTTCCTTAACCGTGATTGGCACTGTAACCTCATCTTCCGTTCCATCTGGATAGGTGACTAAGGCTACAGTTGGATGTGCTCCTGGTGTATTCACTACCGGAGTTTCTTTCCATGTTATTGTAGTTCCACTTGGTAAGCCTGTTTTGTCTACACTATCTTCTGCTTTTGGTACGTGTCCATTGTCTACGGTTTGCGCAATACCAGTTGGTGTATACTCATCATTTTGTGGTGTTACGTTTACTGTTACGCTTACTTCTTCCGTACTCTTATCTGGATATGTGATTAATACTTTTCCCGTCTTACTTCCTGGTTTACTTGTGTCTGGTTTTTCTACCCATGTGTACGTTGTTCCACTTGGTAAGCCGTCCGTATTGATACTTCCTTCTGCACTTGGATCACTGCCGTGTTTTGCGGTTGGAGCTGGATCTTTTGCCGTTGGGTTAAACGTATCTTTTTGTTCTTTCACCGTGATTGGGACTGTGACTTCATCGACTGTTCCGTCAGGATAAGTGACTAAGGCTACACTTGGATGTGCTCCTGGTGTGCTGACATCTGGTGTCGTCTTCCATGTAACTCTTGTACCTTCTGGTAAGCCTGTTTTGTTTACACTTGTTTCTGGATCTGGTACGTGCCCATTGTCCATCGTTTGTGGTTTCGATTGTGGATCGTAATCATCTTTTTGTGGCGTTACTTCAACAGTGACTGTCACTTCTTCCGTACTCTTGTCTGGGTAGATGATTAACACTTTTCCTGGTTTGTTTCCTGGGGTTGTATTGGTATCTGGTTTTTCTACCCATGTGTAGGTTGTACCTTTTGGTAAGCTATCTGTATTGATACTTCCTTCTGCACTTGGGTCACTACCGTGTTTTGCGGTTGGAGCTGGTTCTTTCGCCGTTGGGTTAAACGTATCTTTTTGTTCTTTGACCGTAATTGGCACTGTAACTTCATCGATAGTTCCGTCTGGATATGTCACTAAGGCTACACTTGGATGTGCTCCTGGTGTGCTGACATCTGGTGTCGTCTTCCATGTAACTCTTGTACCTTCTGGTAAGCCTGTTTTGTTTACACTTGTTTCTGGATCTGGTACGTGCCCATTGTCCATCGTTTGTGGTTTCGATTGTGGATCGTAATCATCTTTTTGTGGCGTTACTTCAACAGTGACTGTCACTTCTTCCGTACTCTTGTCTGGGTAGATGATTAACACTTTTCCTGGTTTGTTTCCTGGGGTTGTATTGGTATCTGGTTTTTCTACCCATGTGTAGGTTGTACCTTTTGGTAAGCTATCTGTATTGATACTTCCTTCTGCACTTGGGTCACTACCGTGTTTTGCGGTTGGATCTGGTTCTTTCGCCGTTGGGTTAAACGTATCTTTTTGTTCTTTCACCGTAATTGGCACTGTAACTTCATCAATAGTTCCGTCTGGATATGTCACTAAGGCTACGGTTGGATGTGCTCCTGGTGTGCTGACATCTGGTGTCGTCTTCCATGTCACAGTTGTTCCGATTGGTAAGCCGGTCTTATTAACACTGTCTTCTGCCTTTGGTACTGTACCATTATCAACCGTTTGTGCTTTTGGCTGTGGATCGTAATCGTCTTTTTGTGGCGTTACTTCAACCGTTACCGTAACCTCCTCTGTACTCTTGTCTGGGTAGGTGATTAATACTTTCCCTGGCTTACTTCCCGGGGTTGTATTGGTATCTGGTTTTTCTACCCATGTGTAGGTTGTACCTTTTGGCAGATTTTCTGTGTTAATACTTCCTTCTGCGCTTGGGTCACTGCCGTGTTTAGCTGTTGGAGCTGGATCTTTTGCCGTTGGGTTAAACGTATCTTTTTGTTCTTTCACCGTGATTGGGACTGTGACTTCATCGACTGTTCCGTCAGGGTACGTTACTAGAGCTACACTTGGATGATCTCCTGGTGTGTCCACAACTGGCGTTGTCTTCCATGTAACTCTTGTGCCGCTTGGTAAACCTGTCTTATCGACACTGTCTTCTGCATTTGGCACTGTCCCGTTGTTCACTGTTTGGGACTTCGGTTGTGGATCGTAATCATCTTTTTGTGGCGTTACTTCAACAGTAACTGGGACTTCTTCCGTACTATGGTCTGGGTAGGTGATTAATACTTTCCCTGGTTTGCTTCCTGGTGTTGTATTGGTATCTGGTTTTTCTACCCATGTGTAGGTTGTACCTTTTGGCAGATTTTCTGTGTTAATACTTCCTTCTGCACTTGGCTCACTGCCGTGTTTAGCTGTTGGAGCTGGATCTTTTGCAGTTGGATTGAACGTTTCTTTTTGTTCTTTCACCGTGATTGGAACTGTGACTTCATCTTCCGTTCCATCTGGATAATGAACTAACGCTACTCCTGGATGACTGCCCGGTGTGTTCACAACTGGCGTGTCTTTCCATGTAACTCTTGTGCCTTCTGGTAAGCCGGTTTTGTTTACACTTGTTTCTGGATCTGGTACGTGACCATTATCCACTTCTTGCGCTATTGCGGTTGGGCTGTATTTTCCACGCATTGACCAAACTGTAATATTTACTAAGATTGATGTCGAATTCCCAGCTTTATCTCTAGCTACTATCGTTACACCATGCATTACATTATCAGAATAAATTCTCGGTACTTCTCGAACACCCTCTTTGAACACAATTGTTCCAGAAGCTTGATCAAATGTTAAGAATGAAGGCATATTTCTCACTTCAATAGTAGCAATTCCACTACCATTTGCATTATCTTTTGCCTCAATCTTCATAGGAGGCAATGTTTTATCTAAAGCCGTCATTTCCCAGTTTGTATGTTCTGCTGGTGTTTGAATTGTTGGATCCGTAACATCTTTTACTTTCAATGGAATTGTAACGTCTTGTTCTGAACCATCAATATATGTTACTTTTGCTTGTATTGTTTGGTCTCCATACACCTCAGTGTTAATTGGTGTTTTGGATTCCACGGTTGCAATTTTAGAATTTCCATTCTCACCTTGCGCATTTGTCGCAGTTACTGCTCCTTTTAACATTTCTGGAGTAACTAATACATTTTGATTTACTTCAATTTGTGTTCCAGTTGCTGTAAAATCTTCACTTACTTTTCTAACCGTTACATTTACTGTCACTACATCTTTTGAACCATCTGGATAAGTTACTTCAGCCACTCCTGTAGTAGTTCCTGGTGTATTTACTACCGGTGGTGTTTTCCACGTCACTTTTGTTCCGTCTGGCAATCCTGCTTTATCTACACTTGCATTAGGATCTGGAACTTGTCCATAAGCTTTATTTTGTGGAATTGGCGTAGGATTAGTCTTCGCACTCATTGAAGATACAGTGATTTTCCCAGTTCTTTCGCTGATATTTCCTGCTTTGTCTTCTGCTCGAATGTTTAAAGTAAATTCTTGACTTGGTGTATTCTCAGCTAGTTTTTCTACTGTTTGTTTTCCTGATTTGAATTTAATAGCGTTAGTTGTACTATCATATTCTAAGTAATCAGGCAATCCAGTCACCGTGACGTTTTTAATTCCACTACCGTTCTCATTATCTTCCGCTCTTACTTCCATATTTGGTAGAGCTTTATCTAATGCGGTCATTTCCCAGTTTGTATTTTCTGCTGGAGCTGAGATAGTTGGTTTCGTCACGTCTTTAACTTTCAATGGAATCATCACTTCTTTGGTTGTTCCATCTTTGAAAGTTACTGTGGCAGTAATGTTTTGCTCACCATAATTAGCTGTATTGATTGTAGGGGCCGTCACTGTCGAAATCTTATCTGTTCCATTTACATTTCCTACTGTTGAAGTTGCGGTTACTTTAGCTTTTAAGTCATCGTTTGTTACTGGAGTATTTTGATTCACTACGATTTCAGTAGCTGTTACGTTATACTCGTCACTTAATTTGCTTACATTTACTGTCACTTCAACTGTATCTTTGCTTCCATCTGGATAAGTTACTTCAGCCAATCCTGTAGTAGTTCCTGGTACTGTAACTGCTGGTGGTGTTTTCCACGTTACCATTGTTCCATCTGGTAATCCTGCTTTATCAACACTTGCATTAGGATCTGGAACTTGTCCATAACCTGTATTTTGTGGAATTGGCGTTGGAGTATTCTTCGCACTCATTGAAGATACAGTGATTCTCGCTGCTCTTTCACTGACATTCCCTGCATTATCTTCTGCTCGAATGTTTAAAGTAAATTCACGACTCGGTGTATTTTCTGGTAGTTTTTCTACTGCATCTTTTCCTGATTTGAATTTAATAGTATTATTCGTACTATCATATTCTAGATAATCAGGTAATCCTGTCACACTGACATTTTTAATTCCACTACCGTTCGCATTATCTTCCACTCTTACTTCCATATTTGGTAGAGCTTTATCTAATGCTGTCATTTCCCAGTTTGTATTCTCTGCTGGTGATTGGATTGTCGGCTTCGTTACGTCTTTAACTTTCAACGGAATTGTCACAGGTTTGGTTGTTCCATCTTTGAAAGTTACTGTGGCAGTAATGTTTTGTTCACCATAGTTAGCTGTGCTGATTTCAGGTGCTGTAACTGTTGAAATCTTATCTGTTCCATTTACATTTCCTACTTTTGAAGTTGCGGTTACTTTCGCTTTTAAGTCGTCGTTTGTTACTGGAATGTTTTGATTTACTTCAATTGGTGCTCCACTCACTTCATATTCTGAACTTAATTCTTTTACTGTAACTTTTACATCTACTGTATCTTTCGAACCGTCAGGATATGTTACAGTAACCACTCCTGCTTTATCCCCAGCCCCTTCTGTCGTGCTTGGAGTTGTTTTCCATGCGTAACTTGTTCCTTCTGGTAAGCCGGTTTTATTCACGCTTGTGCCTGCATCTGGAGTTTCACCATAACTTACTGTTTGTTTGTCTGGGTTTGGATTCGCATCATATTTAGTAGTCATTGACTTCACAGTAATTGTTACATTTGTTGTTGTTTCATTTCCTGCGTTATCTACAACTGTGATAGTTACATTATGAGGTTGTACATCTGTTCCTTCTGATAAACTTGGTACACCCGACACTCCTGCTTTGAACTGAATCTTCTTAGTTGATTCATTATATTCTAAGAAATCTGGTAAACCTGTTACTGTCGTTGTCTTAACTCCACTTCCTCCAGCGTTATCCTCACTTGTTACGGCTATATTTGGATTCTCTCCTTCTACTGCGATTAAATCCCAGTTTTGTCCGTTCGTTGGCGCTGAGATAGTTGGCTTCGTTACATCTTTAACTTTCAATGGAATTGTCACTTCTTTGGTTGTTCCATCTTTGAAAGTTACTGTGGCAGTAATGTTTTGCTCACCATAATTAGCTGTATTGATTGTAGGGGCCGTTACTGTTGAAATCTTATCCGTTCCACTAACATTTCCTACTGTTGAAGTTGCGGTTACTTTAGCTTTTAAGTCGTCATTT
The DNA here is from genome assembly GCA_905221505.1 of bacterium. Taxonomy (GTDB): domain Bacteria; phylum Bacillota; class Bacilli; order Lactobacillales; family Streptococcaceae; genus Streptococcus. The sequence goes on along the minus strand of CAJNDL010000001.1, from coordinate 93,015 downwards.
GTGACTGGTGTGTTTTGATTTACTTCAATTGTAGCTCCAGTTACTTCGTATTCTGAACTTAATTCTTTTACAGTAACTTTTACATTTACGATATCTTTCGAACCATCTTTATAGGTTACTTCTACTACTCCGACTTTTTCTCCAGGTCCATCTGTCGTTACTGGTCTTGCTTTCCATGCGTAACTTGTTCCTTCTGGTAAGCCGGTTTTATTCACGCTTGTGCCTGCATCTGGAGTTGCTCCATAACTCACTGTTTGTTTGTCTGGGTTTGCAGTAGCTTCGTATTTGGTAGTCATTGATTTCACAGTTATTGTTACGTTTGTTGTTGCTTCGTTTCCTGCGTTATCAGCTACTGTGACTTTCACATTATGAGGTTGTACGTCTGTTCCTTCTGGTAAACTTGGTACTCCTGTTACGCCTTCTTTGAACAGAATCTTCTTAGTTGAATCATTATATTCAAGGAAGTATGGTAAACCTGTTACTGTCGTTGTCTTAACTCCACTTCCTCCTGTATTGTCTTCGCTTGTCACAGAGATTTCTGGGTTTGATCCTTCGACTGCAATCAAGTCCCAGTTTTGTCCGTTCGTTGGTGCTGAGATAGTTGGATTCGTTACGTCTTTAACTTTCAATGGAATAGTTACTTCCTTAGTTGTTCCATCTTTGAAAGTTACAGTCGCACTAACACTTTGATCACCATAGTTAGCTGTATTGATTGTAGGAGTCGTTACTGTTGAAATCTTATCTGTTCCACTAACATTGCCTACTTTTGAAGTGGCAGTTACTTTCGCTTTTAAGTCGTCGTTAGAAATTGGATCATTTTGATTTACTTCAATTGGTGCTCCAGTTACTTCATATTCTGAACTTAATTCTTTTACTGTAACTTTTACATCTACTGTATCTTTTGAACCGTCTTTATAGGTTACTTCTACTACTCCGTCTTTTTCTCCAGGAGTTGTTGTTACTGGTGTTGTTTTCCAAGCGTAACTTGTTCCTTCTGGTAAGCCTGTTTGATTCACGCTAGTTCCTGCATCTGGAGTCGCTCCATAACTCACTGTTTGTTTGTCTGGGTTTGCAGTAGCTTCGTATTTGGTAGTCATTGATTTCACAGTAATGGTTACATTTGTTGTTGTTTCGTTTCCTGCGTTATCTACAACTGTGATAGTTACATTATGAGGTTGTTCATTGGTTCCTTCTGGTAAACTTGGTACACCCGACACTCCTGCTTTGAACTGGATCTTCTTAGTTGACTCATTATATTCTAAGAAATCTGGTAAGCCTGTTACTGTTGTTGACTTAACTCCACTTCCTCCTGTATTGTCTTCGCTTGTTACAGAGATTTCTGGGTTTGATCCTTCTACTGCGATTAAGTTCCAGTTTTGTCCATTCGTTGGTGCTGAGATAGTTGGATTCGTTACGTCTTTAACTTTCAATGGAATAGTTACTTCCTTAGTTGTTCCATCTTTGAAAGTTACAGTGGCAGTAATGTTTTGTTCACCATAGTTAGCTGTGCTGATTTCAGGTACTGTAACTGTTGAAATCTTATCTGTTCCATTCGCATCGCCTACTGTTGAAGTTGCGGTTACTTTAGCTTTTAAGTCATCGTTTGTTACTGGAGTATTTTGATTAACTTCGATTGGTGATCCACTCACTTCGTATTCCGAACTTAATTCTTTTACTGTAACTTTTACATCTACTGTATCTTTTGAACCGTCTTTATAGGTTACTTCTACTACTCCGTCTTTTTCTCCAGGTCCATCTGTCGTTACTGGTGTCGTTTTCCAAGCGTAACTTGTTCCTTCTGGTAAACCTGTTTGACTCACGCTTGTTCCTGCATCTGGAGTCGCCCCATAACTAACTGTTTGTTTGTCTGGGTTTGCAGTAGCTTCGTATTTGGTAGTCATTGATTTCACAGTAATTGTTACGTTTGTTGTTGCTTCGTTTCCTGCGTTATCTACAACTGTGATAGCTACATTATGAGGTTGTTCATTAGCTCCTTCTGGTAAACTTGATACTCCTGTTACACCAGCTTTAAACTGGATCTTCTTAGTTGACTCATTATATTCTAAGAAATCTGGTAAACCTGTTACTGTCGTTGTCTTAACTCCACTTCCTCCAGCGTTATCCTCACTTGTTACGGCTATATTTGGATTCTCTCCTTCTACTGCGATTAAATCCCAGTTTTGTCCGTTCGTTGGCGCTGAGATAGTCGGCTTCGTTACGTCTTTAACTTTCAGCGGAATCGTCACTTCTTTGGTTGTTCCATCTTTGAAAGTTACAGTTGCACTAATAGTTTGATTGCCATAGCTAGCTGTACTGATTGTAGGTGCTGTTACTGTTGAAATCTTATCTGTTCCACTAACATTGCCTACTGTTGAAGTTGCGGTTACTTTAGCTTTTAAGTCATCGTTTGTAACTGGATCATTTTGATTTACTTCGATTTGGGCACCTGTAACATTATACTCATCACTTAACTTACGCACTTTTACCGTCGCAGTTACTTCATCTACTGAATCGTCTGGATAAGTAACTGTTACTACAGAGGTTTTATCCCCAGGCTTACTCGTATCTGGTGTTGTCTTCCATACATATCGTGTATCACCTGGTAAACCTTCTGTATTCACACTTGTTTTCGGATTAGGTGTTTCTCCATGACTCAATTCTTGAACAGTCGTATTTGCTTGTGGATTGTATTTCTCAGCCATTGATATTTGACTAATTTGAATATTTCTTTCGCTTCTATTTCCAGCATTATCTTCCACAACAAATGTCACATTTCTTGTAGTACGACTAATTCCAGATAATTTTGGCACTTCATGGACACCATCTTGAAATACAATACTGCTCGTAGTTTTATCATATTTTAGGAAACTTGGTAAATTTTTTGCTTCAATACTTTTAACGCCACTTCCTCCAGCATTATCAACAACTGCTATTTTAATCGAAGGAAATGTCTTATCTAAAGATGTTACTTCCCATAATTGATTTTCTGTCGGTGCTTGAATTGTTGGCTTTGTTACGTCTCTTACTTCCAACGGAATCGTCACTGAATCTATCGTATCGTCAAGATAGGTAACAGTAGCATTGATTGTTTTATTTCCAAATTCTGCAGTACTTATTGTACCTACAGGAGTAACAGATTTAACTTTGTTATTACCATTATTACTAATAGTTACTGCTGCTTTTAAATCATCATTTGTTACCGCTGTATTTTGTTCTCTTGTGATTTTTGTTCCTGTAGGTGCATATTCATCCGCTAATCTTCGAACATTTATAGTCACGTTCACTGTATCTATTGAATCATCAGGATATGTTACCGTTACTACACCTGATTTATCTCCAGGCCCTGTTGTTGTACTTGGAGTTGTTTTCCATGCGTAACTTGTTCCTTCTGGTAAGCCGGTTTTATTCACGCTTGTTCCAGCATCAGGCGCTTCACCGTAACTTACTGTTTGTTTTTGTGAATTTGGAGTCGCTGTATATTTCGTTGTCATTGACTTCACAGTAATGGTTACTTGTCTTTGACTTGAATTGTTTGAATTATCGGTAACTTGGATAGTAGCATTATAAATTTTACTATCTTGTCCTACAGGTAGTTTTGTTACTTCTTGAACACCATTTTTGAATTTGATTGTTTTAGTTGCATCATCATATACTAAGAAATCTGGCAAACCTGTTATCGTTGTTGATTTAACCCCAGTTCCTCCGTTATTATCCACTGAAGTAACCTTAATAGAAGGTAATGTCCTGTCTAATGCAATTAAATCCCAATTTTGTCTATCATTTGGTGTTTGAATTGTTGGTGCTGTTTCGTCTTTTACTTCAAGTGGAATATCAACAGGATCAGTCGTATTATCTAAATACGTTACCGTTGCTCTAATTGTTTGTGTACCAGCATTTACAGTAGTGATTGTACCCACAGGAGTAACAGATTTAACTTTGTTATTACCATTGTTGCTAATTGTTACTGCTGCTTTTAAATCATCATTTGTTACCGCTGTATTTTGTTCTCTTGTGATTTTTGTTCCTGTAGGTGCATATTCGTCGCTTAACTTACGTACCGCTACTGTTACATTTACGGTATCTTTTGAACCATCAGGGTATGTTACCGTTACTACACCTGATTTATCTCCAGGCCCTGTTGTTGTACTTGGAGTTGTTGCCCATGTATAGGCAGTCCCTGTAGGCAATCCGTTCTTATTCACGCTTGTTCCTGCATCAGGTGCTTCACCGTAACTTACTGTTTGTTTTTGCCCATTTGGAGTTGCTGTAAATTTCGTTGTCATTGACTTCACAGTAATCGTTACTTGTCTTTGACTTGAATTGTTTGAATTATCGGTAACTTGGATAGTAGCATTATAAATTTTACTATCTTGTCCTACAGGTAGTTTTGTTACTTCTTGAACACCATTTTTGAATTTGATTGTTTTAGTTGCATCATCATATACTAAGAAATCTGGCAAACCTGTTATCGTTGTTGATTTAACCCCAGTTCCTCCGTTATTATCCACTGAACTCACCCTAATTGAAGGTAATGTTCTATCCAATGCAATTAAATCCCAATTTTGTCTATCGCTTGGTGTTTGAATGGTTGGTGCTATTACGTCTTTAACTTCCAACGGAATTGTCACTGTATCTGTTGTGTCGTCTAAATACGTTACCGTTGCTCTAATTGTTTGTGTACCTGCATTTACGGTGCTAATAGGAGATGCCGTAACAGACTTCACTTTACTATTACCGTTATTATTCACACTTACAGAAGCTTTTAAGTCATTATTTGTAACCGGAGCATTCTGATTTCTAACGATTTTAGTTCCTGTAGGAACATATTCGTCACTTAATTTTCGTACAGCTACTGTTACATTCACAGTATCTTTTGAAGTATCTGGATAAGTGACTTCTACTACCCCAGATTTGTTTCCAGGACTTGATGTGTCTGGTTTTGTTTTCCAAGCGTATGTTGTTCCAGATGGTAAACCTGTTTTATTAACACTTACTTCTGCACTTGGTTCAGCTCTATAACTTACTGTTTGTGTTTGTGGATTCGCAACTGCTGTATATTTATCTGTCTGAGCTTGAACATTGAATCTAATTGCTTTAGTAGCCGTATTTCCTTTTTTATCCACTGCTTTAACAGTAGCTTGAAAACTTTGTAATTGATTTGGAATTACACCAGATAACTCAATTCTTTTTGTTGAAGGATTATATCTTAAAGGATTGGCTAAATTTTCAACTACAATCGGATTAGCATCTTTAAGACCAATACCTCTAGCATTATCCTGTGCATCAACGGAAATATTAGTTGGCAATCCTTCTGCTCTTGTTAGAGTTACAGTGTCAGGCGCAGTAATCGTTGGATTAATATTATCTACAATCTCAACCGGAATATTCACAGTTTTCATCAAATGGTTGCCACGAAGAATTTCGATTTCTTTATGCTGGAAACCTGCAGTAGAAGTATCTACATTAGATGACCCACCTTTCCAACGAACGGTTAACTCTCCGGGAACCGCTGAATTATTTGAAACTGTTACGTAATTTCTCGCATCTCCTAGTTCGCCAGATTGATTTTGATTAATTTTCTTATCTTGTTTTCCAATAAAGTCTAAAACGGTATAAGGAGTTGTTATGTCTTTACTTACACCATTTTGATAAGTAGTCGTTACGACAACGTTTCTTGTGCCTGCTTGTTGCAAGTTAAATGGTGTTTTATACGTTACCTGAGCCGTTGCTGGTACTTCATGTCCTGTTTTTGAGCGTACTAATTCCCTTGGATTCGTATATAATTCTTTTGAATCCCCAAAATAAGCCGTCAAACTAGAATGTTTTGCTTCAACATCATTTGTTGCATTTGTCTGAATGGTTTTAGGATTAAATCCATCTTTAAAATGGATTGTCATTGTTGTTCCATCAGCAGAAATTTCAGCGCGCTCAAAGTCACTTTTATGACCTGAAGGTTTCATAATATCTGGATGTTCTGCTTTAAATTTTTCAATTAAAGCTGTTTTTTCATTTTCAGTTAAATGACGAACATCATCTACATATGTTTGTGATAAATCCTTTACTGTATTACGCTCACTTTGCGGTTTAATAATAAAAGTAAATGTATAAGGCCTTAACTGATTTGGAGCTACCCTTGTATTTGAAGCAATATGGACTTCATATCTACCTGGTTGTACTATAGCTCCTTCTCCTACAACACCTCTAATAGCAGCATTCGTAATAGGATTATTGATTTCAGTTCTACCATTCTCTATTTCACGTACTCTTTGAACTCCTGCTTTCTTATCCCAGTATGCAACTTGCATTTTTAACCCTTTAATCGGAGAATTTGCGGTAAAACCTACTGTAACAATATAATACGGGGTTACATCTTCTACTACTTTTCCTCGAGCATACGTAGTGAACTTTCTCTCATTTCCTACTCTTTCTCCTTTTATCTCGATTAAACTCCAAATTTCATCTGAATTATAATAAACAGCAGTACTTCCATTTTCAATCAGATGACCATCTCTTCTATTTTCTTTGTGAGTGTATACTATCCCTCTAAACCCACTCTCCCCCTTACCATCAATTGGTTTCCCGTTGCGTGGGTCACGTTTTCCAGAATGTGCGCGAGTTACTCTATTAGCCACTTTGTTGCGGAGGCTTTTCGCTTCATTTAGAGCACCATCAACTTCACTATCAGTGGATTTTTCCTCAGACAAATCACCAAATGCTTGAAGAGATTTGCTTTCAGATTCACTAAATTCATAACTAATTTCTCCTGCTAATTGGTTAATTTCTGAAACAAGAGCCTGAACCTTAGCGATCTTTTCTGTAAAAAGCTTTTTCTTTTCATCACTATCGTTTGCTTTGTCTGCTTGCTTTTCTTTTTTGTCTATATCGTTGCTTTTCTCTTCCAGTTGAGCAAATGAGTCAGACAAAGCTTGAACTTCTTTATCTATCTCATCCTGACTAGCATCTGCCTTATCCAAGAATGCTTGCGCACGCGACAAAGAGAGATTAAGATTTTCAACTGATTTGACTGTTTTAGTCTGTAAATCAGTGTTCCTAATCTTTTCAATTAATTCATTTAAAGCAGTTTTATTCACAGTTTTGACTGTATTCTCTACAGCCTTTTCAACACTTTTATTTTCCTGCACATTTTCAGAAATCTTATCTGATTCTTTAACATGATTTTCTACCTGTGGATGATTTTCCACATCGTTTGGAACCTTGTCACTATTCGGATCTTCATCTTTGGCTTTAGTTGAATCATTCAGAGACGCAACCATTTCATCAGCATGAACAAGATGTGGATTCTGTATCATTACTGCTCCTGTAGCCAAAAAAAGAGTGCACCCAAAAAGAAAATGCTTCCCTTTCTTTATCATCCGCCAATTCTTTTGATTGATTCCTTTTCGATTAAAAAACATAGAGAACTCCTCATTAAACCAAGCAATTATTTTTCCTATATATTATATTCTATTATTTCCACAAATGCAAACAGTTTCATTTAATATATGAAAGTTTTTTCACGACTTGAACTTATATTCATATGTTCATCAAATTGCTAACATCAAGCAAGGCGGGAGATATTTGCTAGTCTATCTCTCTATCAGCATACGGCGCTTCAACTAAATTTTAATGAGAATTTCTACACTCCGTCACCTCTCCAGTCTACAACTTCTCAATCCCTGGTACAGTGAAAAACTTGCTTGACTGGCTATCTCGCGCCCTTGACTTGTCTGATGCACATGGCGCTTCTGCCCTTCAAGACAAGTTTGTCACAGTATCATCTGTAACCAATGCAGGTCACGATCAACTCTTCGCTATCTACAAAGACCTCTTGCCATTTATCCGTACACAAGTCGTTGGCGATTTCACTGCTGCACGCGTCAATGACTCTGCCTGGGCAAACGGAAAATTGATTCTTGAAGAAACAGTCTTAAACTCACTTGAAAAACAAGCTCAAGACTTGGTCAATGCTATCAAGTAACTAACATAATAAAAGCGAACAAGACTACTTTTCTGCCACTCAGAAGACTAGCTTGTTCGCTTTTTTCTCATTTATAAACTAAAATAACTGATGATACATATTGTCAAATACAAAATATCTTTTCATACTTCCTTTACAAAAACCAATTCCTGTGGCTGGGACAGGTCTTCTCGGTAGACAAATCCTGCAAATCTTAAGTGGCGAGCCTCCTCCACTGTTTTTACTTGATTTTCTATCAGAGCTGTTAGGAAGGCTCCACGCGCTTTCTTGGAAATAGTTGAGTGAATCTTCAGCTGACCACCTTTATCCTCCATAAATTTGAAGGTTACCATCTTTTCTCTGATTTCCTTAGAAAATACAGTCTCAAACTCGGATGACAAGAGAGAGAAAATCACTTCCTCCTTCTTCACAGCTTCATCGTAGGCTGCCTTCCAATGGCTCTTCAAAGTCTTACCAGCCACTTTTAATTTCATCAAAAAGTCCAAACGGTGAGGGGCCATAGGTGACAAGGCTGGAACGACTCCGTACAAAGCCGAGGTAATGAAGACATGATTTTCAAGATAGGCTTGTTCTACCTCGGTCAATTTGTCTCGCTTGATATGACGGTACATAAGCCCATCAAAAAGTTTCAATGCTGGGTAGTGTTGAGCAGTTTGACTTTTCAAAGCTTGGATATTTTGAAATTCTTCCGCCGCCTTATCGGCTGATACCTTGTAAAAACTCTCCAATTGACTAACAGAATAGAGGGCCAAGGCATCAAGCACGGCCTGACTTTCTGATCTTAAAGGAGCAGCTTCAATACTTGGCAAATCTGTGTTCATTTCTTTTGCTGTTGGGATTAAAATTTTCATATTGATAGTGTAGCATATTTTTTAGCCACAACCAAGAAATTCATCTGAAAAACCTCGGCTTGACCGAGGCTTCTCTATTTATTTTGGCCATCCTAACCAGATAGCCACGAGAACAAGGGCTGTGCCAGCTAAGCTTGTTAAGATAGATAAGAATTTATCTTTTTTCTCCTTGAACTGATAAAAACCTATCTTCAAAGCAAACAATCCAAGTAGCATTGAAGCAACCATCAAATAAAACCCCATTTGTTTGTCCTCCATTAGTTTTAATTTATCTTATTATAACATATACTTCTTAAATAAAGCTGTTCTTACTGAACTTTAAAGGTCTTGAGATAATTGTCTTTTCCTACTTGACCTTCGAAGGTTTTACCATTTTCTAGGTAAGGGAGGTCATCAGATACAGAGGCCTTGACCTTATAAATCTTACCATCAACTTTAAAGAAATAGACGGTATCGCCCTTGATAACAGCTGATTTGAGGTCTGCAACCACACCCTTGATGCTTTCTGTTGTTGCATTATCAATCTCAAGGTCGTTTTTATTGGCGTACTTGCTGAGCAGTTCTTCCACTGTAGTGGCTACGATAACATTTTGGTACTCAACTGCGTCTACCAGAGCATACTCTTTGACCAAACCCGCATTGTCCTTCAAGCCCATGATATACAGAGGCTTGTCATTGAGATTGATGAGGATTGGGAAGGTTGCCTTGTAGGATTTCTCCTGAACAGCACCTTCTGCTGATTCACGGGCTGATTCTTCGGTCGCTGAAGCCAAGCTGTACTTAGTGATTTCTCCTGTTCGCATATTTTCAAGTATGAAACCGAGATTACTCTCATCTGCATTAGCCGACGTCACACCTGTGTAGAGGTATATGTCATTACCGATAGACAAGTAATTATAACCCTTGGTAGTCTGGGTCACATTTTTCTTGGAAATCATAGCATTCCAGAAACCATCCTTGTACTTGCCATTGTAGTTGATTTGCTCAATGGTTTCCTCTGCTGGATAAACCCTGTCCACCCATTCCGGAACATCTGCCAAGCTGTATTCCTTGGTTTCTCCATTTGTGGCATCCAAGATAATGACTGAAACAGGACGAGGAACCGCTAAGCCAAATTGCTTTTGGTAAACCGTCGCCACATAGAAAGGATTGCCCTCATCGTCCACCTCGAAGGATGGAGTTTTGAAGATCTTGGTTGGGTACTTCAAGCGCAGATGACGCTTAACATCGCGATTAAAATACTCTGAATCTGAATACTTGATGGGTGTCTTCAAGTCCACCAAGTCCGCATTCCCAGTCACCATGTCCACCTTAATATACTCACCAATTCCCTTGGCCTGATTGTTAAACCATTTGATAGGGTCTGCGTATTCTAGTGGCGTAACTCGATAAGGTTTCCCATCAATCGTTAGTTGAGTATAGGTGTCTGCCGCTACGTACTGCGATACCTTATCCGTTAGGGAACCCAAGTAGCGGTCCCCAATTTTTTCAGCAGTACTTCTATCTAAGATGGGAACCTTACTGGTGTCACTCTTAGGAAATTCAGTAAACTCTTTTTCCGTAACCGTGACTACATTGGCATAATTTTTAGCCTGAAAAATGCTAGAAGTCACCAAGGAAACCAAAGCTGCCAGGAGCAGAATTCCTCCAATAGAAGCTACAAGAACTTTACCTAACCGATTGATTTTGAAACCCTCAAGATTTAAAGCAGCTTCCGCCTTGCCGTGGCGCACATGAACCGTTTTGACCAGATTGATTCCCTTGCCAAAGCCAAATAAGACTGCCACAACTAATAAATGACCACAAAGGAAAAAGAGAAATTCCCAGCTGGTCAGGTTAAGAGGCGGTAAAAAGATATACCAGGTCGTTGCGATAAAAATAAGTTCAAAGACTATCCGTTTCATTTGCTTTCCTCCTAAATGATTCGTCCTTCCAAGTGATCCAGTTCATGCTGGCAAATCTGAGCCGGGAAGCCTGTCAAGGTCATGGTCTGTTCCTGCCACTTGCTGTCACGATAGGATACCGTAATCGTTTCATAACGCTTAGTAGGTCTCACACCTGTCAATGACAAACAGCCTTCCTCTGTCTCATAAGATCCTTCAAAAGACAGGAGTACTGGGTTAAACATAACCACAGGAACCAAGCCCAGATTAAAAATAATCACGCGCTTCTGCACCCCAATCATATTGGCAGCTAGACCGACACAAGTCTCACGATTTGCTAAAAGCGTATCCTGCAAATCTCTGGCAAGATACAGATCATCCTGACTTGCCGGCTGAGACACCTGAGATAAAAACAAAACATCCTTCACAATTTTCTTTTCCACTTCCTCACACTCCTCTTGCTTTTTACTATATTATAGCAATTATAGCATAAAATCCGATAACTGCAATCCCTTTCCCTCAACTGTAGCAAAAAGCCATCCGAAGATGACTTTTTCTTTTTAAATCGCATTCTTGTCAAAGCCAAGTTTGCGTTGGATAAACTTAACGATTTCGACAATGATAATCATTGAGAAGCTTCCGCCCATAACGATTCCCCATTGTGACAAGTCCAGTTTGGTTACGTGGAAAATTCCTTCAAGCGGTTCTACGATGATTGTTGCCATGAGAAGAATGAAGGATACCAAGATAGACCAGTTAAAGGTCTTAGACTTGAATGGGCCAACTGTCAAGATTGATTGGTAGACAGATTTGACATTGTAGGCATGGAAGAGTTGAATCAAACCAAGGGTTGCAAAGGCCATAGTAAGGGCATCCGCATGAATGGCATGATTGTCACCCACGTGAACTGGGTAAAGAAGAGCAAGGCCATAAACACTCATAACAATAGCTGCTTGAAGTACACCTTGATAGATGATAGAACTCATGACACCACCTGAGAAGAAGCTCGCCTTGCGTCCACGTGGTTTGTGGGTCATAACACCAGGCTCAGCAGGCTCAACACCTAGAGCAATAGCTGGGAAGGTATCCGTTACCAAGTTAATCCACAAAAGATGAACTGGCTGTAGGACATCCCAACCAAACAAGGTTGATAGGAAGATAGTTAATACTTCAGCAGTATTGGCAGAAAGTAGGTACTGAATGGTCTTTTGAATGTTTGAGAAGACCTTACGTCCTTCTTCAACTGCGACGATGATAGTCGCAAAGTTATCATCCGCAAGAATCATGTCAGAAGCTCCCTTAGAAACCTCTGTACCTGTGATTCCCATACCGATACCGATATCGGCTGTTTTCAGAGCTGGCGCATCATTGACACCGTCACCTGTCATGGCAACGACCTTACCTTGTTTTTGCCATGCCTTGACAATACGAACCTTGTGCTCTGGAGATACACGCGCGTAAACAGAGTATTGACCAACGACTTTTTCAAAGTCTTCATCTGACAGTTCATTGAGTTCAGCACCAGTTAAAACATGGCCTTCTGTATCATTTGCATCGATGATTCCCAAACGTTTAGCGATGGCTTCTGCTGTATCTTGGTGGTCACCTGTAATCATGATTGGACGGATGCCAGCTTCCTTGGCTACACGAACAGCTTCAGCAGCTTCAGGACGTTCAGGGTCAATCATCCCAATCAAACCAGTGAAGATTAAATCATTTTCAAGTTCCTCAGAAGTAAGGTCTTCTGGAATGCTATCGATAATCTTATAAGCACCTGCAAGAACACGCAAGGCTTGGTGAGCCATTTCAGAGTTGTTTGTGTGAATGAGGTTTGTAACCTTCTCATCAATCGGAGCAATATCCCCAGCCTTATCACGAAGAACACAACGTTTCAAAAGTTGGTCTGGGGCACCTTTAACTGCTACAAGGAAATGACCATCTGGCAATGGGTGAACCGTTGACATGAGCTTACGGTCAGAGTCAAATGGCAACTCAGCCACACGTGGATATTTATCTAAGAAACCTTTGACATCGTAACCCTTGTCCAAGGCATATTGAATGAAGGCTGTTTCGGTTGGGTCACCAATCAGGTTTCCTTCCACATCGATTTTAGTGTCATTTGCCAAGACAACTGAACGAAGTAGTGGCATTTCAAGACCTAGTTCAATGTCATCAGCTGAGTCATGTAGAACCGCATCGTAGAAGACTTTTTCGACGGTCATCTTGTTCATAGTCAGCGTACCAGTCTTATCAGAAGCGATAATTTCTGTTGAACCAAGCGTTTCTACAGCTGGCAATTTACGAACGATAGAGTTACGTTTAGCTAAGACTTGCGTACCGAGGGCAAGAACAATGGTTACGATAGCAGGAAGCCCCTCTGGAATGGCTGCAACAGCAAGCGCAACAGACGTCATCAACTCACCAAGTGGATTTTTCCCTTGAATGAAGACTCCAACTACAAAAGTAACAAGAGCAATCACCAAGATGGCATAGGTCAAGACCTTAGAAAGGCTATTCAAGTTTTGTTTAAGTGGTGTATCTGTTTCATCAGCATCTTGAAGCATGCCAGCGATATGACCAACTTCAGTATACATACCAGTATTTACAACAACACCCATACCGCGACCATAGGTTACGTTAGAGTTTTGGAAAGCCATGTTGACACGGTCACCTATACCAGCATCTGCAGCAAGCTCGACTGTTAAGTCTTTTTCGACTGGCACAGACTCGCCTGTCAAGGCAGCTTCTTCAATTTTAAGAGAATTGGCTTCTAGCAAACGTAGGTCTGCTGGCACCACGTCACCTGCTTCAAGAGAAACGATATCTCCAGGGACCAATTCTTTAGAGTCAATCTCCGCCATATGCCCATCACGAAGGACACGTGCAGCTGGACTTGACATAGATTTGAGGGCTTCGATAGCTTCTTCTGCTTTTCCTTCTTGGTAAACACCGAAGGCAGCATTGATGATAACCACGGCTAGGATAATGATGGCATCTGCAATATCTTCTCCACCAGAAGTCACGACTGACAAGATAGCTGCCGCAACTAGGATGATAATCATCAAATCCTTAAACTGTTCGATGAATTTGACCAGGATTGATCGTTTCTCACCCTCTTCGAGTTCATTGTGGCCAAATTCGGCAAGGCGTTTTTCTGCCTCGCTTGATGACAAACCTTGCTCGGTCGCATCCACAGCCTGTAAGACCTCTTCAGGACTTTGAGTGTAAAACGCTTGGCGTTTTTGTTCTTTTGACATGTGTCTCCTCCTTGACATTGTGTGCAAAACAGACTCTCTTTTCCTCATCGTATCTTTTCACGACAAACAAAAAGAGACCTGTTAATCATAACAAGTCTCGCTGTTTAAGATAGGGCCGGAAAGCATACTTTTCAGTATAAAATTCGGAATGACGACACTATCACAGGTTTCTGCCAGCTACTCCCTTGAGTAGTACTATTATACCAAATTTTGAAAAGTTTTTAAAGAGTAAACTATCAAATTCAGATTGTAATTACTCAGAATTCTTTAAAAAAAGTAAAGGAAGTAATAACGGAATAATCATCATATATGCATAAGAATATCTAAAATAGTTTACAATTGGGGAATATATACATGTTAAAATGATTGACACAACAAAAAATACTATCGGAAAAAGTCTTCTATCTCGTTTTAATATCGTTAACATCAAAATTAACAATAAACAAATCGTATATAATCCTGGTCTATAAAATAATCCAACGGTAGATAAATCTCCCAATGCCCAATGTATTTCATCAACATGTTTATAGAGTTTACCATGAACATTGTCTCCCTGAGAAAAAGTCATTCCTTTATCATATATTTTTTGATTTCCAAACCAATTATTTTCGCGACTATACATAGCCACATAATAACTTGATACATAAGCCATATCAGGAAGATTATATATATACCAGTAAGAAACGGATAAATTTAAAATAGCATCGATATATGTCTTAGGATGATTTCTATACCCCTTCCACCATACTTTAAAAAATTCACGCTCTTTTCCCTTGAACTGTTCATTATTCATTACATTTTTTATAGGATCTGCTACACTATATAAAAAATTTTTATTATTATCTAATCCTAATGTCGAATCATAGAATTCTAATTCTGATTTGGTGAAACTCTCTGGATGATAATAAACAGCAGCTGCTAATTGCTGAAATCTGGATGATAAGTAATCATATTTTTTCTGTGATTCCTCTGGTTTCAATATAATATTTCCTAATGTATTAAATACCAATGTTATCACGACTGAAATTATTACATATTTTACTATTTGCTTCTTATACATTTTACTGTACAAAAAAAGCAAAACAACCGCGACCACTATATAGATAACCGCTTTCCTGTGTAACATATATACTCCTAAAAAAGATAGAATAAATAACGGCAAGCTATAAACATTAGAGAAAAAACGATTTGGTAAATATATCATAAATATCATAGATAAGAAAAATAAAAGTAAAAAATTAACTAAGTAAACATCTTTATATAGAGCAAAACTCATGATAATAAAATCAGAAAAGAAAGCATAGAAAAGAAACAGTCCAATCTTTAAATATATATTTGTATGGAAAGTCTCAAAAAATTTATAAAGAACAAAAACTACAACAACTGAGGTAATAATTAAAGTCAAAAAGTTAAAAATTGAAACACCAATTCCTAGGCTTCCGAAGTATTTAATTCCTAATTTTGAAAATAAACTAACAATCCAAGTATATATATATGGATGTGAATTTGTCAAAGGCCAATAACCCAATCCTTCTTGAATAGTATACATACTATCCCAAGTTGTTGATCCTGGGAAAAAAATAAAAAACATAAAAACACGAACCGATACAAATGGTAATAGCATCAGCAAATATAGTTTTTTTCTAAAATATCTTTTCTCAGTATTAATCGAATACAATGTTTGATGTTTAAACCAATTTAATAGTAATCTTAGTAAAGTATTGATAGGAAAATAGGAAATCAAAACAAGAAGCAAAAATGCCAGAATTGAAAATTTATTTACCGTCCCTCTTAAAGTAGAATGTGTGTAAGTTACATCACTACCAATAACATGAAAAATAGCAAAAAATAGGCTAAATACAGTAACTACTATATGTTCTCTTACCTTCAACAGTGGCAGATTCAAATTACTGAAAAAATAGATTGATAAAAGAAAAATAACTGTAGAAATTATCGCATCAGTTTTAAATAATTCTAAAAATGAACGAACATCAACAATTTGTACCGTTCTATTAAAAGTTATCATTAAAGTTAAACAATAAGCACTAACTATCCTTGATAATAAATTCCAACATTTATTAAACTGAATAATCACTATCTAAACACCCACCTTCTTTGAACTTGGTAACTGGCGAGAAATAAGATTGTATCGACTACTATTTTAATAGCTGTTTCAGAACCAGAAAACATATTCCAAACAACTGTCACCATTGCTGCAGACAACAACATTTGAAAAGCAGCCAAGCTATAGTATTTCACAATCGTTTTATGAATTCTTTTTTCACGATTAAAGACAAAATTCTTATTCATTGTGAAATTAAAATAAGATGAGATTATTCTTGCCAAAATAGTCGATAATAGAATCAACAGTGCACCCCTATGAATTCCTGCGAATAAAGAAATCCACAGGAACAACTGAAACAATCCAATATCAACTAAAAAAGAAGAAAGAGAAGATAACAAATATTTAAAGAATGAGGCAAAGATTACTTTATAAATTCTCAATGAATCTTTAATAGGATTGAAATGAGTTTCAGCATTCCCATCAAAGTAAATAGTTTCAATCCTTATTTCTTTGATGGGAATTGAATTATCAAATGTATGGATTAACATTTTAGTCTCATACTCAAATCGTTCACCTGAAATCTCCAACATTTCATGTAAAATTGCCTTTGGAAAGCCTCGAAGTCCAGTCTGAGTATCTGTAATTTTTCGACCATAAAGAAATTTAAATACTAATTTTGTAAGCTTATTCCCAAATTTACTTTTTGGTGGAACATTTTCAGAATCAAAATCACGACAACCTAAAATGAGTGAGTCAGGATAATTAGAAATTGTCTCTACCATAGATAAGACATCTTCAACCCTATGTTGTCCATCCGAATCAGCAGTGACAATCCCGTTATATTCTTATACATTTGGCATTGTCAGAAAATAGTTAAAGGCATTTTTTAAGGCACGACCCTTTCCTAAATTTTTTGCATGGGTTAATATCTGACATCCTTGTTTATCTCTTAGTTGTTCAAAAATATAACCACATTCTGACCTACTTCCATCATCTACAATTAGAATATCTTCTAACCCAAATTGTCTTAATTTTTCTATGTATTGAATCAAATCAAGTGGAGGATTTAGGGCAGGAATAACAATCAATGTTTTCATATAATCCCCTTTGGTATCTGCTAATATTTTTGTATAAAAAAGCATAAACTTCCAGATATCATTTTATCATGTTTCCTAAAAAAAAAAAGCACTTTCTGTTTTGTATTTTTTTACGTTTATCCGTCCTGTTTGAATTTTCCCTTGAAAACCAGTATAATGGTAGAATGCTATGTGACTAGAAAGGAAGTTGAATGAAGCAATCTATTTCAAATCTCAAGTTAGCCGAGCGTGGGGCCATTATCAGTATTTCGACCTACCTGCTCTTGTCTGCAGCGAAATTGGCTACTGGGCATCTTCTTCATTCATCCAGTTTGGTGGCTGATGGTTTTAACAACGTCTCGGACATCATTGGAAATGTGGCCCTCTTGATTGGGATTCGGATGGCGCGCCAACCTGCAGACCGTGACCATCGTTTTGGTCACTGGAAGATTGAAGATTTGGCTAGCTTAATTACTTCCATCATCATGTTCTATGTCGGTTTCGATGTGCTAAGGGACACCATTCAAAAGATTCTCAGCCGGGAAGAAACGGTCATTGATCCTCTGGGCGCAACTCTGGGAATCATTTCTGCAGCGATTATGTTCATGGTCTATCTCTACAATACTCGCCTCAGTAAGATATCCAACTCCAAAGCACTCAAGGCCGCTGCTAAGGACAATCTTTCCGATGCTGTTACTTCACTTGGAACTACCATCGCCATCCTAGCAAGTAGTTTCAATTATCCGATTGTGGATAAATTGGTTGCTATCATCATCACTTTCTTTATCTTGAAAACTGCCTATGATATCTTCATCGAGTCTTCCTTTAGCCTTTCAGATGGTTTCGACGACCGTCTGCTTGAGGATTATCAAAAGGCTATCATGGAAATTCCCAAAATCAGCAAGGTCAAGTCCCAAAGAGGTCGTACCTACGGTAGCAATATTTACCTGGATATCACGCTGGAGATGAATCCTGACTTGTCTGTTTATGAGAGTCACGAGATTGCGGATCAGGTCGAGTCTATGCTGGAAGAACGTTTTGGGGTCTTTGATACCGATGTCCATATCGAACCAGCACCTATCCCTGAGGATGAGATTTTAGACAATGTCTACAAAAAATTGCTGATGCGCGAACAATTGATTGACCAAGGAAATCAACTGGAAGAACTCTTGGCTGACGATTTTGTCTATATTCGCCAAGACGGAAATCAGATGGATAAAGAGGCCTATAAGTCTGAAAAAGAATTGAACTCTGCTATCAAGGATATTCAGATTACTTCCATCAGTCAGAAAACCAAACTCATCTGCTATGAGTTAGATGGTATCGTCCATACCAGTATCTGGCGCCGTCACGAAACTTGGCAAAATATCTTTCATCAAGAAACCAAAAAAGAATAGAGAAATCCTGTCATGAGACGGGATTTTTCTATTCTTCTAGCTATCAAAGTCACTTAGATACTCATAGCGTTCGTATTTTTCAAGAAGTGCTTCGTTTTTCTCATCCAGTTCTTTTTGGAGAGTAGCCAGCTTACCAAAGTCAGAGCCATTTGCCTGCATTTCCTCTTCAATCGCAGCGATACGATTTTCCAAGGATTCAATATCGCCTTCAATGTTTGCCCACTCTTGCTTTTCTTGGTAGGTCATGCGTTTCTTGTCTTCACGGACCTTGACTACTTTCTCCTTTTCTGCCTTTTGCACTTGATTGACCATCTCTGTTTCAAAGGCTTTTTCATCAAGGTAGTCGGTGTAATGACCAAAGAAAGGACGAATCTTGCCATCCTCAAAAGCGAGAATCTTGGTTGCTACCTTATCCAAGAAATAGCGGTCATGGCTAACTGTCAAGACAGGACCTGCAAAGCCTTGCAAGAAATTCTCCAAAACTGTCAGAGTCGCAATATCCAAGTCATTTGTCGGTTCGTCCAAGAGAAGAACATTTGGTTTTTCCAAGAGCAATTTGAGGAGATAAAGACGTTTTTTCTCGCCACCTGACAATTTCTCAATCAAGGTTCCATGCGTCGAACGTGGGAAAAGGAACTGCTCCAGCAACTCAGCGATGGAAGTCATAGAACCACCACTGGTCTTGACCTCTTCTGCCACTTCCTGCAAGTAATTGATCACTCGCTTGCTCTCATCCAATCCCTCAATTTGCTGAGAGAAATAGGCGATGCGAACTGTTTCCCCAATCACAACTTGTCCTTCAGTCGGCTCAAGACTGCCTGCAATCAGATTGAGCAGGGTTGATTTGCCAACACCGTTGTCCCCAACGATTCCAATACGGTCTTTAGCCTGCACCAAGAGATTAAAATCTTGTAAAATAGGCTTGTTTTCATAGGCAAAGGAAACATCCTGAAACTCGATGACCTTCTTTCCAATCCGACTGGTTTCAAAGTTCATGGTCAAGTCTGTTTCAGCAACACCGCCTGAAACTTCCTTTTTCAGATCATGGAAACGATTGATACGAGCTTGTTGCTTGGTCGCACGCGCCTGCGGTTGCCTGCGCATCCAGGCCAATTCTTGCTTATAAAGTTGTTCCTTTTTGTGGAGAAGAGCCGCATCGCGCTCGTCCTGTTCTGCCTTAAGGCGAACATAGTCCTGATAATTCCCCTGATATTCCGTCAAGCCTGCGCGATCCAATTCGAAAATCCGTGTTGACAAAGCGTCTAGGAAATAACGATCGTGGGTGATAAAAAGGACGGTCTTCTTGGAATTTTTCAAAAAGAGGGTCAGCCACTCGATAGTTGCAATATCCAGATGGTTGGTCGGCTCGTCCAGCAGCAAGAGGTCGTGGTTGCCAAGAAGGACTTGCGCCAACTGAACCCGTCTTCTGAGACCACCTGACAATTCCCCAACTGGAGTCGATAAGTCCTGAATACCCAGCTTACTAAGAACGGTCTTGACCTGACTCTCAATTTCCCAAGCTTGAAGAGAATCCATTTCAGCCATGACCCGTTCCAAACGAGCCTGCTTGTCCTCACTGTAGTTGAGCATGATCAATTCATACTCCCGAATGAGCTGAATTTCTTTTAGGTCACTGGATAGAACCGTATCTAAGACCGTCTTGCTATCATCAAAATCAGGATCCTGGGTCAAGTAACCAATCTGGTAATCATTTTTAACTGAAAAAGGACTGACATCCCCATCAAAGCCAGACACACCAGAAAGAACATCTAAAAGAGTGGTCTTGCCAGTCCCATTGACACCAATCAGACCGATTCTGTCTAGGTCATGGATAATAAAGGAAATATCCTTAAAAACGGTCTTGTCACCGACGGATTTACTTAGTTTTTCAACGATAAAATCACTCATTTTTTCTCCCTCAGGTAAGCATGGATTGCTTGACGGTCATTTTCCAATTCTCCATCGACAATGGCATACTCAATCTCTGTTAAAATCTCTCCCAAGTCTGGCCCTGGTTGATAGCCATATTCCTTAATCAAAATGCCACCATTAATCTGAATTTCTTTCTTATCATGAATGGTCAAACTCTGGTAGGTTTCTGTGATAGCTTGTGGGTTGACTTCTTTTCCTTGAGCCTGACGAAGATTTTCAGCCTGTAAAAGCAAAGCCAAGTCAAAGCGGTAACAATCGCGCTTGCTCAATTCTCCCTTTTCACGCAGAGCCAAAATAGTCAGCAAATCCTGTACCTGCTTGGCAAATTGTCGTGATGTCTTCCAAGCTTTCAAAAATGGCTGTGCATTTTCAATCTCCAAAGCCCACAAAAGAGCTGCCCAGGCTTGTTCAGAAGATTCAAAGGTAAAATCGGTCTCTAACTCAAACAGTCTGTTAAGCTTGTCCTGACTAGCTACCATATCAGGAAGATAATCATAAGCTTGACTCTCAATCATGGAAGCCAAGCCCCTTCTCCAAAACGGAGCCAGTAAGAGTTTATCAAACTCAACGAAGGTACGTTCTACAGAAATTTTCTCCAAAAGTGGTGTCAAAGTCTTCATAGCTTCAAAAGTTTCTGGCTCAAGTTTAAAACCGAGACTGGCCTGAAAACGGAAGCCACGCATAATCCGCAAAGCATCTTCGTTGAAACGTTCACTAGCCACTCCAACTGCTCGCAAGACTTGATTTTCCAAATCCTCTAAACCATGGAATAAGTCAATGATTTCCCCTGTCTCATCCAAGGCAAAGGCGTTGACTGTAAAATCACGGCGTTTGAGGTCTTCTTCTAGCGAACGCACAAAGGAAACCGCACTGGGTCTTCGATAATCCACATAGACATCTTCTGTCCGAAAGGTGGTTACCTCATACTCCTCATCCCCATCTAAGACCAAGACAGTTCCATGCTCGATTCCGATATCAGCTGTTCGCGGAAAAATCTGCTTGGTCTCTTCTGGATAAGAAGACGTTGCGATATCCACATCATGGATAGGGCGATTGAGAAGGACATCTCGAACAGAGCCCCCAACAAAATAGGCTTCAAAGCCTGCTTCTTTAATTTTTTCTAATACTGGTAAAGCCTTCTGAAATTCAGAAGGCATTTGCGTTAATCTCATAATAAGTGTTCTAATCCATAGACAAGCTCATGACGCTTGACAACTTCTTTAATTCCCAAATTCACCCCTGTCATGAAGGAGCTGCGATCATAGGAGTCATGACGGAGGGTCAATCCTTCTCCTTGATTGCCAAAGATGACTTCCTGATGGGCTACCAAACCTGGCAAACGAACTGAGTGAATACGCATGCCATCAAAGTCAGCACCACGGGCACCTGCAATCAATTCTTCCTCATCAGGCGCACCTTGCTGAGTAGACTCTCGAACTTCCGCCATCAACTCAGCTGTCTTAATAGCTGTTCCACTCGGAGCATCCTTTTTCTTGTCATGATGGAGCTCGATAATCTCCACATTTGGGAAATATTTGGCAGCCTGCTTTGCAAATTGCATAAGCAAGACAGCACCCAAGGCAAAGTTAGGAGCAATCAAGCCACCCAAATCTTGTTCACGAGAAAAATCTTTTAGTTCTGCAATTTCTTCACTAGTAAAGCCAGTCGTTCCAACTACTGGAGCAAAGCCATTTTCAAGAGCAAAGCGTGTATTTTCGTAGGCAACAGTTGGAGTAGTAAAATCTACCCAGACATCCGCTTCAAAGCCTGCTAAATCAGCCTTATCCTTGAAAACAGGAATTCCCTGCCATTCTGACTCAGATTCAAAAGGATCCAAAACTGCTACCAAGTCCAAGTCTGGATCAGCCAAGACCATCTGACAAGCAGCTTGCCCCATCTTTCCCTTAAAACCAGCAATAATTACTCGAATACTCATCTCTACTCCTGTCTAAGATACAAAGGACCTTAGCTGCCCATGAAAATAGGGAATGACGCTGACTTTCCACAAAAGGCAAGACAGACATCTTTTTTCAAGAGGCAAGTAGTCCTTGTTCAATTTCTAAGATACAAAACCTTCTTAATTAATCTAGAAGTGCTAACTAAATCACTGGAATATAACTTAGAGCAATACTTCCTGCTCCTAGGTGGGTCCCAATGACACTACCAAATGTAGCAAGTGAAATATCCGTACCCACTCCAGATTCAAGCAAGTGTTGACGCAATTCTTCAGCCTTTTCAGGAGCATTTCCATGAATGACAATGACCCGATATTGACCTGAAGCCGTTGCTTCCTTGATAATTTCAATTAAACGTTTGGTTGCTTTCTTCTCAGTACGAACTTTTTCGTAAACTTCAATCACACCTTGGTCATTGAAATAAAGGATAGGTTTAATGCTTAGCAGATTGCCCAAAATCGCAGCTCCATTTGAAAGGCGTCCACCTTTAACCAAGTGGTCCAAATCATCCACCATGATAAAAGCAGATGTGTGACTGATTTGAATAGCTAGCTTATCCTGAATAATGGCAAAATCATCGCCCTGGTCGCGCCAGTTAAAGACACTTTCAACCATAATACCCAGCGGAGCACTTGTAATCAAAGTGTCTGGAAAAGCAATGGTCAAGCCCTCATAATCATCCACCATATACTGAATATTTTGATAAAAACCTGAAATTCCAGAAGATAGGAAAAGCCCCAAGGCATGGGTATAGCCTTGTTCTTTGAGCGAGGTTAAAATTTCATCTAACTTGGCAATGCTTGGTTGACTGGTCTTAGGCAATTCAGAAGCCTGAGCCATTTTTTGGTAAAATTCCTCAGCAGTCAGATTGATGCCTTCGACATACTCCTCACCATCAATATTGACAGGAATATCCAAGACAAATAAATCTTTTCTCTGTAAGGTCTCTGCACTGAGATAGGCAGAGGAATCTGTAATAACAGCTAGTTTCATATTAGAACTCCAAATTGATTCCTGGTAAGTCTAATGCAATTTCAGTTACTTCGTAAGTCAAACGGTTAAGCATGTTCAAACATGGACGAGCCAATGTTTCCACTTCTTCTTGGCTCAATTCACTTGGTTCATTGACAATACGGCCATCGATATGGTTTACTTGTGAGATTGTTCCACTAATGACAAACTTATCAAATACAATCATAAAGGTCAAGATGACAATCAAGGAAGTCACTTGATTTTCTTGGTCATGTTGGAGCAATTGGAAATTCACATCCACCTTGGTTTCAGGAGCTCCATTTTCATTTTCCCATTCAAAATTACGCGCATCAAAATGATACTGACTAACAAATTCTTGTTCACGTTTAAGATTCATGTCTTTCTCCCTTGGCTACAATATTATAAGCTATTGTACCATAAATTTTTATTTTCATCTAGTTTTCTAGGATTTAGTCAATCCCGATTTCAGCTCGAACTACATCAGAGATGGTATCAACATAGTAGTCTACTTCTTCTATTGTAGGCGCTTCTGCCATAACACGCAAAAGAGGCTCTGTTCCACTTGGGCGAACAAGGATACGGCCATTCCCTGCCATTTCAGCTTCCATCTTCTCGATAATGACCTTGATAGCTGGTACTTCCATAGCCTTTTCCTTCATGGCATTTTCCACTCGGATATTGACTAATTTTTGTGGATAAATGGTTACTTCTGCGGCCAACTCTGATAAGCTTTTACCAGTTTCCTTCATGATTTTAGTCAATTGGACTGCAGATAATTGACCGTCACCTGTGGTATTGTAATCCATCAAAATCACGTGACCAGACTGTTCTCCTCCGAGATTGTAGCCTGATTTTCTCATTTCTTCAACAACATAGCGGTCGCCAACTGCAGTGACTACCTTGTTAATGCCTTCACGGTCCAAGGCCTTGTGGAAACCAAGGTTAGACATAACAGTTGTCACGATTGTATTTTGAGCCAATTGTCCTTTTTCAGAAAGGTATTTTCCGATGATGTACATGATTTTATCACCATCAACGATATCACCATTTTCATCAACAGCAATCAAACGGTCACTGTCTCCGTCAAAGGCCAAACCGATAGCTGACCCGCTTTCTTTGACCACTTCTTGAAGGGCTTCTGGGTGCGTAGAACCAACATTAAGGTTGATGTTAAGACCGTCTGGTGTTTCCCCGATAACCGTCAATTGAGCACCAAGATCTGCAAAGATTTGACGGGCACTTGTAGAAGCTGCTCCATTAGCTGTATCCAAGGCAACTTTCATTCCTTCAAGTGGAGTTCCAGTTGAAACCAGATATCCTTCGTACTTACGCAAGCCTTCTGGATAATCTACCAAGGTTCCCAAACCTTCTGCACTTGGACGAGGAAGAGTATCTTCCGCAGCATCTAGCAAGGCTTCAATTTCTGCTTCTTTTTCGTCATCTAGTTTGAAACCATCACCACCAAAGAACTTAATCCCATTATCAAGGGCTGGGTTGTGGCTAGCAGAAATCATGACACCGGCACTTGCTCCTTCAGTTTTAACCAAGTAAGCTACTGCTGGTGTTGCCAGAACGCCTAGTTTGTATACGTGAATACCAACTGAAAGGAGACCTGCTACCAGGGCAGATTCTAGCATTTCTCCTGAAATACGTGTATCACGTCCTACAAAGACTTTCGGTGCTTCCGTTTCATGTTGACTAAGAACATAGCCTCCAAAACGTCCTAGCTTAAAGGCCAATTCCGGCGTTAATTCTACGTTAGCTTCTCCACGGACTCCATCAGTCCCAAAATATTTACCCATTTTTATAAAATCCTTTTTCTATTTTTAATTCGTTTTTGAACTAGTTGCTTTCGTTGACGAAGATGTCTCCGACGAACTGCTTGTGCTTGAACTTGGTGATACAGGTTTTGTAGTCACCTTCATTGTCGTATCAAACGGAGTGATCACTACTGGTAAGACAACCCCGTTGCGGTCGATTGCCTGCAAAGGTACCGAACCACTATAGTTACCTGTAATTCGTTCGCTGGTTGGTAAAAGCGCAATAACTTTGTCAATCTTAGCCAATGTTTCCTGGTCAGTTGTGACCGAAACGCGTTCATTTGACACGGTTACACTATCAAGTTGTAGCTTGGGATCAATCTGGCTTTGGTCAACTTGCGGCACAACAATCATCCCATCTCGCTTAACCTTCTTCCCAACTTTCACTGTGATCTTTTGAGGTGTAGCCACAGCGGTTAATCCACTAGGAAGATTTTCAATGTTCAAGGGAACTTCAATCGTTCCAACACTGGCATCCGTTAAATCAGCAGTTACCTTAAACTTACGAGTGCTCTCCTGCATTTCACTGGCCAAGGTCACACGATTAGCTCCGGTTAATACCACTGAAACTTCTGATGCAAATCCGCTAATGAAATACTGGTCATCATCATAGTGAATATCGATAGGAACGTTCGTTATCGTATTGGTATAGGTTTCTGATTTGACCTGCCTTGCGGTATTGCTATTTTGAAAGTTGGTTGACGTTGCATAGATAAATAAGACACAAGCAAAAAAGAGAGATGAAATGATATATAGACTATTTTTTCTCATATTTCCAACCTCCTAGCAAACGGTCCTTGAAACTGACTTTTTCTTCAACAGCTGGCAAAAGAATTGTTCGTAGCTCTGCTTCAAATTCTTCAAGAGTCAAGTCATGCTTGAAGACCCCATTATAGGTAATAGAAATGCCACCTGTTTCCTCTGAGACGATGAAGGTCAAGGCATCGGATACTTCTGATAAACCAATAGCCGCTCGGTGTCTGGTCCCAAATTCCTTGGAAATTCCTGTACTTTCTGTCAAGGGCAGATAGGCAGAGGTGACTGCAATCCGATTTTCTCTGATAATCACAGCTCCATCATGTAGGGGAGTGTTGGGAATAAAAATATTGATGAGGAGTTCTGCTGAAATCTTGGCATCCAAGGGAATTCCTGTCGCGATGTATTCTTGCAAGGTCCGAACTCGTTGAATAGCAACCAGAGCACCAATCTTACGAGGGCTCATGTATTCAACTGACTTGACAAAGGCACGAATCATTTTCTCTTCTGCACTAATTTGAGTAGTAGAAAAGAAATCTGCCGCCCTTCCCAAGCGTTCCAATCCAGTCCGAATCTCTGGAGAAAAGATAACAACCGCAGCAATAACCCCATAAGTGATAATCTGATTAATCAACCAAGAAATCGTTGTTAAACCAAGGATATTGGCCACAACCTGGGCTAATACAAAGATCAAGACCCCCCGCACCAAAATCATAATCTTGGTACCAGCTATCGCTTTTGTAAAACGATATAAAATATAGGTCACAATCAAAATATCAAACAAATTGATGGCAATACTCCAAGGACTAGAAAACAAGCTAGTCCAATATTGCAGGTTGGATAATTGTTGAAAGTTCATCTGCTGTCTCCTCTCTGTCCAAACACGTTCCTTTCTATTATACCATTTTTCTGACATTTTTTTCCCTATCCTACTTCATTTTAAATTAAAGAAAAAATATGATAAAATAAACTGACTAGAAAAAACAAAGGAGAAACCATGTCTCAACTATATGATATTACCATTGTAGGTGGTGGTCCTGTTGGGCTTTTTGCAGCATTCTACGCCAACCTACGCCAAGCCAAGGTCCAAATCATTGACTCTCTTCCCCAGCTAGGTGGACAGCCTGCTATTCTCTATCCTGAAAAGGAAATCCTAGATGTTCCAGGTTTCCCAAATCTGACTGGAGAAGAGTTGACTAACCGTCTAATCGAGCAATTAAATGGCTTTGATACCCCTATTCATCTCAATGAAACGGTTCTTGAGATTGAAAAACAAGATCAAGGCTTTGTAATTACAACTTCTAAAGGAAGTCACCTGTCTAAAACTGTTATCATCGCTATGGGTGGCGGTGCCTTTAAACCACGTCCGCTGGAACTAGAAGGCGTTGAGGGCTATGAAAATATCCACTACCACGTTTCCAACATTCAGCAATATGCTGGTAAGAAAGTGACGATTCTTGGTGGGGGAGACTCAGCTGTGGATTGGGCTTTGGCTTTTGAAAAAATCGCACCAACTACGCTTGTCCACCGCAGAGATAATTTCCGAGCCTTGGAGCACAGTGTCCAAGCCTTACAGGAATCATCTGTGACCATCAAAACACCATTCGTCCCAAGCCAACTCCTTGGAGATGGAAAAACGCTCGATAAACTTGAAATCACAAAAGTCAAATCTGATGAAACCGAAACAATTGACCTAGACCACCTCTTTGTAAACTATGGTTTCAAATCTTCGGTCGGTAACCTCAAAAACTGGGGGCTCGACCTCAACCGCCACAAGATTATCGTCAACAGCAAGCAAGAATCTAGCCAAGCAGGTATCTATGCTATCGGTGACTGCTGCTACTATGACGGAAAAATTGATTTGATTGCGACAGGACTGGGAGAAGCTCCAACTGCTGTCAACAATGCCATCAACTACATCGACCCTGAGCAAAAAGTACAACCAAAACACTCAACCAGTTTATAAAAAAGAACCACGAGTCACATAGGATTCGTGGTTTTATAGTTCATCGGCTAATTTATTTATCTTTCTAAGTCTGTGGTTGACACCACTTTTGGTCAGAGGGGTGCTGAGGCTATCTGCCAACTGTTGGATAGAGTAGTCTGGGTGCTGAATCCGCAGCTGCGCCACTTCCTGCAAATCCACTGGAAGATTTTCTAATCCCATGATATCTTTGATTTTACTGATATTGTTGATGGTCTTCATGCTGGCAGAAACTGTCCGAGCGATATTAGCTGTCTCGGCATTATTGGCCCGATTGAGGTCATTACGGGTTTCTCGCAAAATTTTTACTCGCTCAAAATCATCACGCGCCTGCATGGCTCCAATGACAATCAAGAAGTCCATAATGTCTTCAGCTCGCTGGAGATAGGTCACAGCCCCCTTCTTGCGCTCAAGTACCTTGGCATCTAGTAAAAATTGCTGGAGAAGTGAGGCAATCCCTTGCGCGTGGTCCAGATAAACAGAACTGATTTCCAACTGGTACTTACCTGACTCAGGATCAC
This sequence comes from bacterium, assembly GCA_905221505.1. Taxonomy (GTDB): domain Bacteria; phylum Bacillota; class Bacilli; order Lactobacillales; family Streptococcaceae; genus Streptococcus. The sequence goes on along the minus strand of CAJNDL010000001.1, from coordinate 64,547 downwards.
GAATGCTGCCATTTGCTAAGAAAGCGCCACAGAGATAGGCACGGCCTGCTTCCTCGTCTGATAAAATTGCCTCATCAATACCTGTTTCCAGACCAAAGAAGGAGTCGGCCAAGTGCAAATCACTCAGCAATTCCTGCACCTTTTCATCTGTAAAAACAGTATAGACTCGATTCTTGCGAAGATTGCTCCGTTGGTGGTGACGGATTTCCGATTTAATTTCATAGAAGTGGAGAAAGGACTCATAGAGGTGACGAGCTAGTTTGGCATTTTCTGTCACGACTGACAAGGTCAGACCCGAAGTCGAGAGACCAATACTACCAGACATCTTGATAATGGCAGATAATTCATGCCGGCTCAGATGGTGTTGACCTAAGATTTCTTCTTTTACTGCTACTGTGAAACTCATTTTCTCACCTGTATAATCCGCATCAACTCATCCACAATCAAATCCCCATCGTGGAAGGCACCTCCATTTTCCAGACGAAGGAAGTTGGATGAAATCACACGTGGAACTTGCTTACAAAGACCAGCAAAATCATGGTCCACCTGCACCAAGTATTCATCAAAACGATTGGAATTCATGTATTCCTGAGGCACTTTTTCAATATTCACTAAAACAGTATCGATAAAAGGGCGACCAAGGTGACGATGCAAGACTTCCACGTGGTCGCTATCTGTAAAGTGTTCCGTTTCCCCACGTTGGGTCATGATATTGCAGACATAGGCGATTTCTGCCTTGGTTTCCAAAAGCGCCTGCCCTATTTCTTTAATCACGATATTGGGCAAAATCGAGGTAAAGAGAGAACCTGGTCCTAAGACAATCATGTCACTTTCAAGAATGGTCTGCACTACTCGACGGCTAGCCAGAGGTGTATCATCGTTAAGGGTATTGGTCACATAGACATGGTCAATCATGCCCGGATGGTCTGCAATATGACTCTCGCCAGCCACTTCCGTCCCATCCTGAAAGACTGCATGAAGAGTCAAAGGATGGTCACTGGAAGGATAAATCTTCCCAGTTGTGTGGAAAAATTTGCTTAGTAACTGCATGGCATTATAGGTCGAACCCTGCATTTCTGACAAGCCAGCGATAATGAGATTTCCCAGTGGATGACCAGCAAAGGCTCCGGCATCCTCAGAAAAGCGATACTGAAAGACCTTCTCATAAAACTTAGGCATATCCGACATAGCTACAAGAACATTGCGGAGATCACCCGGCGGTGTCAACTGCTGCATATTTTTTCGGAGCTCACCTGAAGAACCACCATCATCTGCCACCGTTACGATAGCAGCGATTTCCACATCTTTTTCCCGTAGACTTTTTAGAATGACGGGGATTCCAGTCCCTCCACCAATCACCGTTATCTTTGGTTTTCTCATGAACGGTTTACCGTTTCCTTTCTTCGGTCTTTATCGCGATGTCCTTCATTGACAGGCCAATTCTTGGATAAATCTTGCGCCAAACGTTTAGCAAAGGCCACACTACGGTGTTGTCCACCAGTACACCCCATGGCAATGGTTAGTACAGACTTACCTTCCTTTTGGTAACTTGGCAAAATCGGTTCAATCAAGGCCAACAAATGTTGATAAAAGTCTTCGGACTCTGGATGGTTCATGACATAGTGATACACTGGTTCATCCACACCCGTTTGGTTTCTCAGTTCTGGAAGATAATATGGATTTGGCAAAAAGCGCACATCAAAGACCAAATCTGCATCAATCGGGATTCCATATTTAAAGCCAAAAGACATGACCTCGATACGGAAAGACTGGGCTTGCTCTTGGTCTGAAAACTGCTCTGCAATGGTTTTACGCAGTTCACGTGGAGTGAGTTCTGTCGTATCCACCACATTTTGACTCATATTTTTCAAAGGCGCCAAGAGTTCACGCTCCAGCTTGATTCCATCTAAAATCCGTCCGTCAGCTGCTAGAGGGTGACTCCGTCTGGTTTCCTTGTAGCGCGCGACCAATTCCTTATCTGCTGCGTCCAAAAAGAGAATTTTAAAGTCCAGTTCTTCCTTATTTTCCAGCTCGTCCAAAACAGTTTGAATCTCCGAGAAGAAAGAACGGCTACGCATATCCACTACCAAGGCCAACTTATGGTCGTCATCCTTTGTTTCAACCAACTGTAAAAATTTAGGCAAGAGGGCCGGTGGCATATTATCAATGGTAAAATAGCCTAAATCCTCGAAAGACTGAATGGCCACGGTTTTCCCTGCACCACTCATCCCTGTCACAATCACCAAGTGAAGTTGTTTCTTTGTCATCTTTTTCTCCTTATATCAAAAGAAGTTTGGCCGAACCAAACTTCAACTAGCTTATCCAATCTCTGCGATGACTTCGATTTCGACTTTTACATCACGAGGAAGACGAGCTACCTCTACAGCTGAACGAGCTGGAAATTCCTCTTTAAAGGCCGTTTGGTAAACCTCATTAAAAGGAACAAAGTCGTTCATATCGCTCAAGAAGCAAGTTGTTTTGACCACATGGTCAAAATCTGTTCCTGCTTCTGCCAAAATAGCACCAATGTTTTTCAAGACTTGTTCTGTCTGTTCTTGGATAGTCTCTCCAACGATTTCCCCAGTTTCAGGAGAGAGGGGAACTTGACCGCTAGCAAACAAAAGGTTGCCAACGATTTTTCCTTGAACATAGGGTCCGATAGCCTTTGGAGCTTTATCTGTATGAATTGTTTTTGCCATTTTCTTTACCTCACAATTTTTCTAAGATTGCATCCCAAGCTTGGTCCATCCCTGCCTTGCTGACAGATGAAAAGAGGATGAAGTCATCACTTGGATCAAAGTTTAATTTCTTTTTGATTGCTGATTCGTGCTTGTTCCATTTACCACGAGGAATCTTGTCCGCCTTGGTCGCAACGATAATAACCGGAATCTCATAATACTTGAGAAATTCGTACATCTGGACATCATCTGCTGACGGATCATGACGGAGGTCAACTAGACTGACTACTGCACGGAGATTTTCCCGAGTCGTTAAGTACTCCTCAATCATGCGCCCCCACTTTTCACGTTCCTTTTTGGAAACACGGGCATAGCCATAACCAGGCACATCCACAAACCGCATCTTGTCGTCAATATTAAAGAAGTTGAGCAGTTGGGTTTTACCAGGTTTCCCTGATGTACGGGCCAGATTCTTACGGTTCAGCATAGTGTTGATAAAGCTGGATTTACCAACATTTGAACGCCCTGCTAGGGCAATCTCTGGCAGTTCATCCTGCGGATAGTGGGATTTATTAGCCGCACTGAGCAAGATTTCAGCATTGTGTGTATTAAGTTCCATAGTCACCTCTAGGCTGTTTCTAGGATTGGTTTATCCGTTCCATCGACAGCTTCTTTTGTGATGCGGACCAATTTCACATTTTCCTGGCTCGGTACTTCAAACATAACATCTAGCATAGTTTCTTCAATGATAGAGCGAAGACCACGCGCCCCTGTCTTACGTTCGATGGCTTTATTGGCAATCTCTTGAAGGGCTTCGTCGTCAAATTCCAACTCAACATCATCATAAGAAAGCAAGGTTTGGTACTGTTTAACCAAGGCATTTCTTGGTTCTTTCAAGATGCGAACCAAGTCATCAACAGTCAATTGCTCAAGAGCCGCAAAGACAGGCAAGCGCCCAATCAACTCAGGGATAAGCCCGAATTTTTGAATATCTTCTGCGATGATTTCTTGCATGTATGAGCTATTTTCATCAATCGCTTTATTATTTTGACCAAAGCCAATAACTTTTTCACCCAGACGTTGTTTGACAATTTCTTCAATGCCATCAAAGGCACCACCCACGATGAAAAGGATATTTTTGGTATCCACTTGAATCATCTCTTGTTGTGGGTGTTTGCGTCCACCTTGAGGCGGCACGCTAGCAACAGTTCCCTCGATAATCTTGAGAAGAGCTTGTTGCACCCCTTCACCAGAAACATCACGTGTGATAGAAACGTTCTCGCTCTTCTTGGCAATCTTGTCAATTTCATCCACGTAGATAATCCCACGCTCTGCTCGCTCAATGTTAAAGTCAGCAGCCTGCAATAGTTTGAGGAGAATGTTTTCCACGTCCTCACCCACATAACCAGCCTCAGTAAGAGCTGTCGCATCCGCAATCGCAAAAGGCACATTCAAACTCTTAGCCAAGGTCTGGGCAAGGAAAGTTTTCCCTGAACCAGTTGGACCAATCATCAAGATGTTTGACTTCTGCAAATCCACATCTTCTGACTCTTCACGCGAATCGTGGAAATTGATGCGTTTGTAGTGGTTGTAAACTGCAACTGCCAAGGCACGCTTGGCACGATCTTGACCGATTACATAGTGGTTCAAGATATGGAGGAGTTCAATTGGTTTTGGTACCTCAGACAAGTCTGCCAAGACTTCCTCAGCCAACTCCTCCCGAATGATTTCCTGGGCCAACTCCACACATTCATTACAGATAAAGGCGTTGTTGCCAGCGATTATTTTTTGTACTTCTTCTTGGCTTTTGCCACAAAATGAGCAATAAACCATCATATCATTATTCCTAGTTGTAGGCATGATTTCCTTCCGTTCTTTTCTATACTGTCATTCTATCTAAAATAAGGTCATGTAAAAAGCATGGATACTATTGACCAAATTGGTAAAGGCATTTAACCAGAGCAGGACAGAAAGCCCATAGCGTTTTTTACGAAAAGCCTGTGCTCCTGCAAGCAAGCAGACCAAACACAGCATGGCTGTGAAAAAACCAAATATACTACGTTCCATTAGACTTCCTTTCTCTTGCGGTATTGGATGGTAAAATCATAAGGATTTTTCTCATCTTTGGTATAGGATTTGCTTGAAACTGTCTCAAAAAGGGACAGATCAAACTCCTCAGGAAAATAGGTATCTCCCTTCACCCGAGCATGAATGTGAGTCACAATCACTTCGTCAAGGTAGGGCTCAAAAGCCTGAAAAATCTGCTTTCCACCGAGAATATAGAGATTCTTGTCTTGAGCCTGATACCAGTCCAAGACAGACTGGACGTCCTGAAAAGTAGCAACCCCATCTATCTTTTCTTCCGGATTACGCGTCAAAATCAGGGTCTCCCGTTGTGGAAGCAAGCGACGCCCCATCCCATCAAAGGTCACACGCCCCATCAAGATAGCATGATTCAGAGTTGTTTCTTTAAAGTGTTGCAATTCTGCCGGCAAATACCAAGGCAGACGATTGTCCTTACCAATCACACCCTCTTCATCCTGGGCCCAAATAGCTACGATTTTCTTAGTCATGTTTCCATCCTTTTTACTGATAGTACTATTTTATCAAAAAACTCAAAAAAAGACTGGTTTGGAATAGCTTACAGAATAGAAAAAATCCGTAAGAGGAATCCTACAGATTTTTATATGATTATTCTATATCTTACAAACCAGGAGCTTGTCCAAGTTCTGCCGCAATCATCCAAACTGTTTTCTCAAGTTCAGCCTTAGCACCAACAAAGATATCGTTTGTCACATCATCACCTTCTTCATCAGTAACATCCAAAGCTTTTTGGAATAGAGTGATGAGATAACGATAAACATCTAGGACACGTTCCAAGCTTTCTTCAACATTACGGTATTCACCAGCTTCTTCTTCGATTTCACTATGTTGAAGGAATTCTGTCAAAGTAGAGAATGGGCTGCCCCCAAGTGTAATCAAACGTTCGCTGATTTCGTCAAGATAGCCATCAAGGCTATCCATGTATTCATCCATTTTTGGATGCCACACAAGAAAACCACGGCCACGCATGTACCAGTGTACTTGGTGCAATGCCACATGGGCTACATACAAATCAGCAACAGCTTGGTTCAATACTTCCTTTGTTTTTGCCAATGCTACTGGCGCTGCTTTTGTCAATGATGTTACGTCTTTTACTGCTTCTTTTTTCAATTCTACCATTTTATTTTACCTCGTTTATTATTATTTGTAACCACTTCTTAATGATTACTACCTTAGTATACTACTAAGGTAAACCAATAGCAAGCCAAATGACTCACATGAGAAAAGTTGCAATAGACTGATAATTTAATACTCAATGAAAATCAAAGAGCAAACTAGGTAGCTAGCCGCAAATTGCTCAAAACACTGTTTTGAGGTTGCAGATAGAACTGATGTGGTTTGAAGAAGTTTTCAAAGAGTATAAGATTTTTTTAGAATAAAACACAGTCCCCTTCCACCTCTCGTAACTGCGACAAAACTAAAGAAAAAGAGGATGCAATTTTCTTGCACACTCCTTTCTCAAACCTATATCTTAATACCAGACACTGACGTCAACACGACCACGAATTCCTTTTAGGTATTCAGATGAAGTATATTGCCATCCTTTTTCACCTGAATAGTGAGGATTATTCCAATCAAGCGCATCCGTATAGGCCGCTACCCAGTTTACATGTTTTAAAATATCTGGGTGTTTTAAACGCGTCTGTAGTAAACTACGATAGCTATAGACATACACATTTTGATAACCCGCCTGCTTCATCGTGTCCATGTACTTGTTGATGATCTTAACCCAAGTACCTGTATCACTTGGAGCTCTCTTGGTCTTATTGCCATATTCCCAGTTCTCAACATCATAATAGATAGGGTAAGACAAGTTCATCTTGTATTTTTTCAAGAGTTCAATGGTCTGATTGGCATCATTCTCAGCATCGGTCTCATTTTCAGCATAAGTATAGAGATAAACACCGTAAGGAATTCCAAGACGGTTTAACTCCTTGATATTATGAGCCAATTCCTTGTCCTCAGTTCCACTATAACCCAAACGAACAATAACACCATCTACTCCATTATCATCAATGACTTTTTTCCAGTCACTGATACGACCATTGTGCTCGCTAACATCGATAACCTTTTTAACTTGATCAGTCCCAACTTGTTCTTCACGATGGTTAAAGAAATAACGTCTGCCATTTCGGTGAACCCAGCCAACATTCAAGTCTTTCTTTTCTTTTAACTCACCTGAGTCAGAAAAAATATAGCGAGCATCATCCATGACTAATTCACCAGTCGCCATAGCACCACTTCCTGTCAAATAGTAGTTACCCTGCCATTCATCTTTAGCCATGTAACCCCACTTCTTGAAATAGTACCACTTGCCATCTACCTTTTGCCACTCTTGATTTGCATAAGAACCATCGGACTTGAGATAGAAGTAAGACGAATAGGCTGGATCATAAAGCCATTCATTTTGCATCATGGCACCTTGAGCATTTAGAAAATAACTTCCCTGCCATTGGCTTTTAGCCATATAGCCCCATTTCTTAAAATAGTACCACTTGCCATCTACCTTTTGCCACTCTTGATTAGCATAAGAGCCATCAGACTTCAGGTAAAACCAACTCTTGTAATTATTGTCATAGACCCACTCGTTTTGAGCCATATAGCCACCTGATTTCAAGTAGTAATTGCCCTGCCACTCACTTTGAGCATAACGACCGTCTGACTTAATATAAAACCACGCCTTATAGTAGTTATCAAAAATCCACTCACTCTTTGCTTTGGAACCATCAGCCTTTACATAATAATCCCCCTCCCAGTGGGCAGAAGCAGTGGTCTTTACACCTGCACTCGTTTGAGTTTTATTAGAAGACTGATTTTGCTCTGAACTACTTGAAACTGTCCTTGTATCCTGCGAAGTTTTTGCTACTTCAGTTTCATTTGCAGCGACCTGACTAGTTGCCAAGCCTAGTAAACAGATACTTGCTAATCCAATTTTTCCAATCTTTGTTTTCAATCTTTCCTCTCCTATAAAAAATGGAACAGACATCTGAATGCTGTTCCACCTAGCTTTTGCTACTGATTATTTTACAAAGTCAAGCAAAGCCAAGAAGCTTTCTGCTTCAAGTGACGCACCACCTACAAGGGCACCGTCAACGTCTGGACAAGCCATGTATGAAGCAACGTTTTCAGGTTTAACAGAACCACCGTATTGAACACGAACTTTGTCTGCAACTTCTTGTCCGAAGTCAGCAGCTACAACGTCACGAACAACTTTACACATTTTTTGTGCATCGTCTTGTGAAGCTGATTTACCAGTACCGATAGCCCAGATTGGCTCGTAAGCGATAACTGATGCAGCAACTTGTTCAGCTGTCAATCCAGCCAATGCAGCAGATACTTGAGCACCTACGAATTCAGCAGCTTTACCAGCTTCGTAAGTTTCAAGTGATTCACCACAACAGATGATTGGAAGCATACCGTTTGCAAAGATTGCTTTTGCTTTTTTGTTGATATCTTCGTCAGTTTCATGGAAGTAGTCACGGCGTTCTGAGTGACCGATAACAACGTAGTCAGTACCGATTTCTTTCAAAACTTGTGGGCTAGTTTCACCAGTGAAAGCACCTGCATTTTCAAAGTAGCAGTTTTGAGCAGCAACTTTAAGGTTTGAACCTTTTGCAGCAGCAAGAACAGTTGTCAAATCAAGAGCTGGAGCAGCGATACCTGCTTCAACAAGATCTGATGAAGGAAGTTTTGATGCAACTGCTTCAACGAATGCTTTAGCTTCTTCTGGATTTTTGTTCATTTTCCAGTTACCAGCGATAAATGGTTTACGTGACATTTCACATACCTCTTTTTTCAATTTATTTTCTATTTATTTTATCACAATTATACACAGCTTGCAAATCTTACTCGGATTTCAAGACTGCTTGCATTGATTAATCCTTCCAGAGATCCATGGCACTTCGAAAATCTGCAGATACCTGTGTCAACTGAGGATTGCTTGCTTCTCTCTCTGCCCGCTTAGCCTCAATTTGAGCCACACTTTTAATACCTTCATGGCGCCAATTTCTCAAAATTGCCTGAATGTACTTCCAGTTTGCTTTCCCATTCAAAACAGCTTCACGAAGAGCTTCCTTAATCAAGTCAGCACTGGTTCCATCTTCTTTTAGAGTCTTGGTCAAATCCTCAATCTCAAAAGGCGTCAACAAGCGCCCCAACTCCTGTTGGAAGGTTTCTACCAAATCCTTGAGCTGGTTTTGAGGTGTCAACTGATCTGAACTCGATGCACTAACTCCAAGCAAGTCATCCAAACGTTCCAAGGCTAGACTAGCATCAAAAAGCAATTCAATTTCGCCATTTAATTCGATAGTACGATATTGGAGAAGTCCCCTCTCCGTCAGATTGGAAATGGACTGGTTGACATCCGAAATTTCCTTGCCAATCCTTTCAGCAATCTGGCTTGGCGACATTTCTTCCAAACCTGTCGTATTTTGCAAATAGAAAAATTGCCAGACCAGAAAATCATCGCTTGAAGGAAAGAGTTCCTTAAAATGCAAGAGCAGGGCACTCGGTAAAACCAAGTTCCCTGATTTAAAAGCGTCTAAATATGTCATAATTCCTCTTATAAATACCCATATGCAGATGCATCATCTTCTATTTTTCTCCAGTCAAAAGGCGTCTCCTGATAGACAGCATAGTTTACCCAGTTACTGAAAAAGAGGGCTGCTGATGAAGACCAACAAAGACAAGGTGTCTGGTTGACATCATCATCCTTAAAGTAATTTTCTGGAATATGAGGATCCAAACCTGCGTCACGATCTCGGAAATACTCTTTTGCCAAAGTATCACGGTCATACTCCAAATGCCCAAAACTATAAATTTCTCGTAAATCACGACTGGCCAAAATCGAAACCCCAACCTGAGGGCCTTCCGATAAAATCTCGAGATTGGTCTTGTTTAAGATTTCTTCCTTAGAAATCTCTGTGTGCCGTGAATGAGGGGATACATAGCTATCATCAAAGCCTCTAAAGAGAAGGTGCCCTTCTTTTAAGGTATCCTGAGGATAAATACCTGATAACTTACTGTCCATCTGGTATTTTTCAACCCCATAACGCAGATAAAGCCCCGCCTGAGCCCCCCAACAGATATGAAGGGTCGAATAGACATGGGTCTTGGACCACTCAATTACCTGACTGAATTCCTCCCAATAGTCCACTTCTTCAAATGGTAAATGCTCAACTGGAGCACCCGTGATAATCATCCCATCAAAATACTCATCCTTAACTTCAGGAAAAGTTTTATAGAAAGTCTCCATGTGCTCTGAGCGAGTTGTCTTAGAACGATGGCTCTCCATATATAGAAAATCAATATCCAGTTGTAGGGGTGTATTGGCCAAATGGCGCAACAATTGAGTCTCTGTGACCATTTTTTGTGGCATAAGATTCAAGATTAAAATCTTCAAGGGACGGATATCTTGGTGGGCAGCACGTTGATCATCCATGACAAAGATGTTCTCTGTCCGTAAAATCTCAACAGCTGGCAATTTTTTATCAATTCGAATCGGCATAACCCTCTCCTAACTGTACTCTTTCAGGAATAATTGCATGTGTTTGAAACTCTTCGAAAATCTCTTCAAACCGCGTCAACGTTGCCTTACCGTACGTATATGTTACTGACTTCGTCAGTTCTATCTGCAACCTCAAAGCTGTACTTTGAGCAGCTTACGGCTAGTTTCCTAGTTTGCTCTTTGATTTTCATTGAGTATGAAACTAAATCTCAAACACTTAGTCCTTTTATTATACTGCAAGAAGGTATAGTTTTCAATTATAGTTTTTCTCTAACTAGCTATAGTCTATTTTTATATCCTAATGTAGAGAAAACAGCCCTAGGGACTGTTTTTCATTAATAATGCATGAGAACTTTGTAATCGTAGTCACCGATTTTTTCACGGCCGTTCAATTCATCCAATTCAACAAGGAAGGCACAACCTGCTACAATACCACCAAGTTTTTCAATCATCTCGATGGTTGCCTTAACAGTACCACCTGTCGCCAAGAGGTCGTCTACGATAAGAACACGTTGACCTGGCTTGATGGCATCCGCGTGCATAGTCAAGGTATCAACACCGTATTCTTTTTCATAGTCAGCAGAAATGACTTCACGTGGCAATTTCCCTGGCTTACGAACAGGGGCAAAACCAATTCCCAACTCAAAGGCAACGGGACAACCCACGATAAAACCACGAGCCTCAGGACCTACAATCATGTCGATTTTCTTGTCAGTAGCATACTGAACAATTTCACGAACAGCGTAGCTATAAGCATTTCCATCAGCCATCAAGGGACTGATATCACGGAAGGTGATGCCTTCCTTTGGATAATTTTCAATTGTTGCAATATAATCTTTTAAATTCATCTTTTTCTTTCTTTCAAAGTTTTTACTCTCTATTATAGCATATTTTTTAAGAAAGAAAAAAGGAAAAGTTAACTTCAATGATTATCTAACGATTTGACGATTTATGACTAGCCATAGCAATAAAGCCCAAGTTCTTTTTATTCTTATCAAACATTTTATACATAGTTAAAAACTGCTTTCTATTCTCCTTTTTACAAGCATTTACACAAATTTTCAAGGTTCCTAGCCAACCTTCGTCATAAATCATACCCGATAATTTCATTAATGTCATTTCACCAGTCAATACTTTCACATCACAATAACCTGATTCTATCATCACCTGTTCCCAACCATCTTGAGTTAAAGGACCTACATTTACATGAATTGCTTGCGACAATTCCTGTCTGACAGACTCTTTAGCTTCCTTAAGAAGCACATCATGTGTCAGGAGAAGACCTCCAGGTTTTAAAACCCTTAGATACTCCATTACACATTTTTTCTTAGCTTGATCGGCTTGCATAGTCAGCATAGCTTCATTTATAACAATATCAAAACTAGCATCTTCATAAGGAAGTTTCATTGCATTAGCTCTTTCAAACCTGATTAGATGCCCAACACCTGCCATTTCAGCAGATTTTTTAGCCACTTCTAAAGCTTGACCATCCATATCAACAGCAGTTATCTTACAACAAAAACACTGTGCCAACTCAATTGCTGTAGTTCCCCTATTACACGCAACCTCTAGTATTCTCTTTTCTTTTGAAAATCCTCCTTCCGCAATTAACCAATCTGTGGCACGTTTTCCACCTGGACGTAAGCGTTTTTTCCCCAGTTTCGCTAAAAACTTATGACCTGCTTCTGACATTTGAACACCTCTGTTTTTTTCTTCATTATAACATAAAATGATATTATCTGATAATTCTAATCTATTGTTTGATAGACTAGAATCCAAAACATATAGTCTGCCATGACTATAGCACAAATCTATTAGTCACCTCTCTAGTTCGGATTCAATTGCTCACGTAATTTGCACATATAGGTTCACTAGTAGATAATCCCCAAAGAGGAGTTGCACCCCAGATGAACGACATACTCGCCGTACCAATCATGACCTCCCGTCTAACGGGTGGTTTGTATCAGGGCTATAAGCCCAAATTACCAGCCAGCGCCTAAAGACGCTGGCTTTCACGTTGTTCAAGCCTTATTGCTCTTGACTCGTCACTTGCCTCTTAAAGAGGCTTTAGTATTACTTACCACTATCCCTAAAGGGATCCTCATATTCTTTTACACTCAATTTATCTAGTGTTATATCATGCTTTTCCTGTTCTTGAATATATTTCTTAATTGTGGCTTCATTGAGTCCAACCGTACTCACATAATAACCTTCCGCCCAAAAATGCCGATTCCCAAACTTGTACTTGAGATTGGCGTGTTTGTCAAACATCATGAGTGCACTTTTGCCTTTTAAATAACCCATGAAACTTGAAACACTTATCCTGGGTGGAATACTTACTAACATATGTACATGATCAGGCATTAAGTGTCCTTCGATAATCTCAACACCTTTATAACTACATAATCGATGAAATATTTCTCCTAAACTACTTCGATATTGATTATAAATGACTTTTCGTCTATACTTAGGGGTGAACACAATGTGATATTTACACATCCACTTTGTGTGTGATAAACTATGTGCCTTTTGTGCCATATTTTTCTCCTTTCGCTTTACAATTGGCTTGAACACCTTTATTGTATCGCGTTTGGAGTTTTTGGGGTATAACCTTCGACGCGCACCCGCATAGCGGGTGGTTTTTTTGTCTCGCACCTAGCGGAGCGAGACGGACTAATAGTCGCATAAAAAAACGAGCACTTTCGTACTCGCCCTTGTTTATAAACTACTGATTAAAGTGAGTTTACGTCAACTTTGATACCAACACCTTGAGTAGTTGTGATAGTCAAGTTTGTTACGTAAGTTCCTTTAGCTGTAGCTGGTTTTGCTTTTTGGATTGTTTCGTTGAAAGCTTTAAAGTTTTCAACCAATTTTTCAGCTTCAAATGATACTTTACCGATGATTGCTTGAACGTTACCTGCACGGTCAGCACGGTAAGTGATTTTACCACCTTTAGACTCTTCAACTGCTTTAGCAACATCCATTGTTACAGTACCAGTTTTAGGGTTTGGCATCAAGTTACGTGGTCCAAGGACACGTCCAAGACGTCCAACAAGAGCCATCATGTCAGGTGTAGCGATAACTACGTCGAAATCCAACCAACCGTCGTTGATTTTAGCAACAAGGTCATCTTCACCAACAAAGTCTGCACCAGCAGCTTTTGCTTCTTCAGCTTTTGCACCACGTGCGAAAACAAGAACGCGTGAAGTTTTACCAGTACCGTTTGGCAATACCATTGCTCCACGGATTTGTTGGTCAGCTTTTTTAACGTCGATGTTCAAGTTGTAAGCAACTTCTACAGTTGCGTCAAATTTTGCAAAGTTAGTTTCTTTTGCAAGTGCTACAGCTTCTTCTACGCTGTATGCTTTTGTGCTGTCGATTTTCTCAAGAGCAGCACGAAGTTGTTTGCTTTTTTTAGCCATTTTCTATTCTCCTTGTAAGTGGTTCAATCGATTTTCATCTCCCACGTCACTTCTCGAAATGATGAAGTCTTGCGGGTTTCCAGTCTATTAGACTCTTTTCCTACGTCGTTAAGTTCCCTTGCTGTACCCAAGTACAAGCCTCAGTCACTTGCCTAGTATGAAAAGTAACTAATAGACTGCTGTGAGATTTTCTACTGTGTTATTGATTAGTCAACAACAGTGAATCCCATAGAACGAGCAGTACCTTCGATCATACGCATTGCAGACTCTACGTTTGCTGCGTTCAAATCTGGCATCTTAGTTTCTGCAATTTCTTGTACTTGCGCACGAGTAACTGTAGCAACTTTAGTTTTGTTAGGTGTACCTGATCCTTTTTCAACACCTGCAGCTTTTTTCAAAAGAACAGCAGCTGGTGGTGTTTTAGTGATGAAAGTAAATGATTTATCTTCGTAAACTGAGATAACAACTGGAATAATCATACCAGCTTGGTCAGCTGTACGAGCGTTGAACTCTTTTGTGAATCCCATGATGTTGATACCAGCTTGACCAAGAGCAGGTCCAACCGGTGGAGCTGGTGTAGCTTTACCAGCAGGGATTTGCAATTTTACAAGTTTTTCGACTTTTTTAGCCATTTTTAAATCCTCCTTTGTGGTTTTGGCGGTAATTAAAGATTTTTACCTCCCACAAGTATGCTTTTCACATACCCATCTATTATACACTATTTATCTAGAATTGCAAGAGAAAAGTTTATTTTTTAATCGACGTAATCTCCGCCTTCAAACCCATAGTATTCTTCCAAGCTGAGACCACTCTCAGCAATTTCTTTGGCTTCTTTTCCGACATAACGAAGATGCCATTCCTCAGCCATATAGCCTGTTTCCTTTTCCTTGCCTTTGAGATAACGGACAACAAAACCATAATCAGCCGCATGGTCCAAGAGCCATTGAGCTGCCTTCTCTTCTGTCACCAAATCACCATTTGTCCCAATCACATCAAAGGCCAAGCCTGTCTGATGCTCGCTATAGCCAGGACGGGCAGAGTATCGGTCGGCAGCTTCTTTCCCATCTTGATTGACATAATCTTGATAGAGCTTGGTCTGAGTTTCATAACTTCTAAAGCCACTGTAATGGTCACTGATTGGGAAACCTGCCTCTTGCATAGCTTTTATGAGTTTGACCAACTCAGCCTTGGCTGTTGGATTTTCCCCTGGATTATAGTCTTTAGACAATGGATAGTGTTTATTAGCTACGATGATTTCATCGTATTTCCCTTGGATGCTGTAGTAGTCTCCTTTATTGACCACTTCTGCTTTTTTCTGAGCAGCTCCTTGAGATTTACTGCCAACTGTTCCATCAGCTTTGGCTGTTTGTTCTGTCTTAGCTGCGCCATCTTCATTTTTTGCTTTTTCTTGTGAACAAGCTGCTAGACTCAAGACTAGCAAGGCTGTCAAGACAAGGTATCTTTTTTTCATTTTTACTCCTTTATTTCTAATAGTTTATCTACCTCTGACGATAAACGTTTAACTAGTTTTTTAATCTCATCTGGTTTTGCTTGGCAGGTTTCTGAGGTCATTTCTTCAAAGGGAACCCACCAGACTGGCCCACGCCCCTTGAGACCGTGACCATTCATATCACCTGTTCGTCTAGGAAACAAATGCCAATGAAGATGAGCATCGCCATTCCCTAGCAGTTCGATATTCATTTTCTCAGCAGCAAAAGCCTTAGCAACTGCCTCTTGGACCACACTCATTTCCTCTAGAAAACGGAGTCTTGTTTCCTTTTCTAAATGGTGCAATTCGGTGACATGTTCCTTGGCTAGAAAGAGACTATAGCCTGCAAAATACTGGTGGTCTCCAATCACAAGATAGCCTGTTTCCAATTCTTTGACAAAATAGGGATTTTCTCCAGCTTTGATGAGGTTAATTCTCTGGCAAATCAGGCACATATTAGTCTACCAACCCGCTCTTAAGATAGGCATCAACCATACGCTCCGTTGCGACCACCGAGTCAATATGAGTGCGTTCATATGAGTGACTAGACTCAATACCAGCACCAAGAAGGGCGTGTTTAACCTCTGCCCCTGCAGACATGGCCGCTGAAGCATCCGATCCATAAAATGGATAGATATCCAACTTAAATGGAATATCTTGCTCTTTCGCCAAAGCCACCAAGTGTTGACGGAAGTCATAGTGATAAGGACCTGAAGCATCCTTGACGCAGATAGACACTGTATATTCATCTGTCTGCTGGTCATCGCCCATAGCTCCCATATCCACAGCCAGATATTCTACTACCTGAGCAGGAATATTAGAGTTAGCACCGTGTCCCACTTCTTCAAAGACTGAGAAAGCAAAATGGGTTGTAACCGGCAATTCAATCTTCTCTTCCTTATAAGTGCGAAGCAGGTTGAGCAAAATCGCTGCGCTGACCTTGTCATCCAAATGACGAGACTTGATAAAACCTGTCTCAGTTACGACAGTTCGTGGATCAAAGCTGATAAAATCACCAACCTCAATCCCAAGAGCACGAGTTTCTTTTTCATTGCTTACTTTTGCATCCAAACGCACTTCCATATTGTCCTGAGTACGTTCTGCAGTTCCTGCATCCTTGTAGACATGGCAAGAAGTTTGGTGGATAAGGATGGTTCCTGATACTTTTTCACCTGTGCTAGCCACATGAATGATACAGTTTTCACCTTCGATCATGTTCCAAGGAAAACCACCGATACGATCCAGTTTGAGACGGCCATCTGGTTTGACAGCACGGACAATAGCACCAAGCGTATCTACATGGGCAGTCACATAGCGGTGTTGCTCATCATTTTGACCTTTGATAGTTACATTGACACCGCCCTTGGCTGTACGAACTGGCTGGTAACCAAAACCTTCTAAAGTCTTGACTAAATAGTTTGAAATCTCACGAGTGAAGCCTGTTGGCGATGCAATGGCTGTCAGTTCTTTGATATATTCTACTGTTTGATTCATTTCTTCACCTCTTTTGCTACCTATTATAACACATTTATCATCGGATAAAAAAAGAAAATCACCCCTGTAGACTTGGCTACAAAAGTGATTTTAGTGATTATTCCATTTCAAAAACATCACTTTCTTGCTTGTTTGGTAAAACCAATGAGAGCAGGATTCCGACAACGGCTGGTACCAACCATGGGAGTGAAGCCTTGGCAAATGGAAGAGCGTTGACAAGGTTTGCAAGAAACTCAACTTTAAATGAGCTTCCTAATACGCTTGCAATGGCAATGGCTGTAACAACAGCAATTGTCAACTGCATACCTGGTTTTGAAAGAGCCACAAATTTGTTGACAATGACAATCATAACAATGGCAATTGTGATTGGGTACAAGATAACCAGTACAGGGATTGAGTACTTGATAATTGCATCAAGACCCAAATTGGCAATCGCAAATCCAATCAAGGTAAAGGCTGTCGCATAAACCTTGTAGCTGATTTGTGGGAAGCGTTCATTAAAGAACTCAGCTGTCGACACAATCAAACCAACTGTTGTTGTGAAGCAGGTTACAGTAACCATAGCTGCAAGGAATAGTTGAGCTGTTGAACCAAAGATTTCTTGAGTGGCTTGTGACAAGATGTAAACACCTGGTGTTCCACCCTTCATCGCTTCAGCAGGTACTGGGAAATGATTTCCAAGGAAACCTAAACCGATGTAAAGAGCACTGAAGGCAAGGGCAACAACGATACCAACCACCCAAATAGTTGAAATGTATTCTTTCTTACTTGAAAATCCAAGTTGTTTCAAGGTTTGAACTGCAATTACGCTAAAGGCAACTGAAGCAAGGGCGTCCAAGGTATTGTAACCTTCTAGGAAACCTGTACCAAAGGCAGAAGCTTGATAAGCAGCTGAAGCAGCTTGAGGACTTGTGCCACCGTATTTGAAAGCTCCCAGAACAACCAAGATAACAATCAAAATCGCAAAGACTGGCGTTAAAATACGTCCAATGCGGTCTAAGATTTTTGATGGATTAAGCGAGATTAGATAGGCTGCTGCAAAATACAGAACCGTAAAGACAATCAAGCCAAGACCTTTATTTGCATCCGACAAAAGAGGGCTAATCCCTACTTCGTAAGCTGTTGTAGCAGTACGTGGGATAGCAAAGAATGGACCGATTGACAAGTAAAGAACTGAGAGGTATAGAGTCGCAAACCAAGGCGCTATCTTTGTTGAAATCTCGTAGATATATCCTTTAGGATTTAACGTTCCAATAATCAGAGTCAAGACGGCGATACCGACACCTGAAAAGACAAAACCTGCGATGGCAGGAAGAAAATGTTCTCCAGATAGAGCACCTAGAGAAGGCGGAAAAATCAAGTTCCCCGCACCAAAAAATATTCCAAACAGGAGTAAACCTGTTAGGGCACCTTTTTTAGCCATGAAAATCTCCTTCATATTTATAAAATACTGACTTAGTATATCATGAATAAGAGTATGAAAAAAGTATCACGAAGTAAATATTGAATGTTTTCAAGATTCTCAAAAATGAGAATTGTCTAAAAATAAAACTCTCCTACCCAGTCCACACCAAGTAGGAGAAAGTCTACTGTTTACAGTTCTTCAAAGGCTAACATGCCACCTTGAACATTGATAACTTCATAACCTTGTTCAGCTAGAAATTGACAAGCACGCGCCGATCTCATTCCAGATTTGCAAATAACATAATGTAACTGGTCCTTGTCCAACTGATCAAAGGTATCAGCCAATTGACTAAGCGGTAGGTTATAGGCACCTTCTAAATGAAGAGCTTCAAACTCATCCACTTCTCTCACGTCCACTAGAGAAAGTTGGTCGTTTTGGTAAAGCTGGTAAAATGCGTCAAAGGAAATTTCTTTCATTCTTTTTCTCCTATAATGGTTTTAATTCTTTTTTTCAAATCTGGCACCACTTCTGACTCAAACCAAGTATTTTTAGCCATCCAGATTTGATTTCGCGGTGAGGGGTGAACCAGTGGAAAATAGTCTGGCAGATAATCCTGATAGCGTCGAACTCTCTCTGTCACCTTACCACTAACTTTCTCATGTAAATAGTAGGCTTGGGCATACTGGCCAATCAAGAGGGTTAACTGAATATCTGGTAATTCTTGCAAGAGCTGCGGATGCCATTTTTCTGCAAAGCCAGTTCTCGGCGGCAGGTCACCTGACTTGCCATGTCCTGGAAAGTAAAAATCCATAGGCAGAACAGCAAAATAACCTGAATTGTAAAAGGTATCTTCATCCACACCTAGCCATTCTCTCAGGCGGTCACCACTCTTATCTTTCCAGTAAAGGCCTGCCTTTTGGGTTTTAAGTCCCGGTGCCTGACCGATGATATTGATGCGAGCAGTCTTTGGCGCTGCAAAGAGAGGCTCAATGCCACGCTCTGTATAGCTGGCATTCTGCGGATCCGCCATAATAGCCTGCTTGATTCTTTCAATTTGAGACATCTACTTTCCCTCCAAAAAGAAGTCTAAGCATACAATCTCAGACTTCTATCATTTTATTTGATCAATTCATAAATAGCTTCGGCATAGATTGCTGCTGCTCGGAAGAGATCATCCAAGGCGATAAATTCATTGGCTTGGTGCATGGTATCAATTGAGTCTGGGAACATAGCACCGTAGGCAACACCTCGTTCTAGCAAGCGACCAAAGGTCCCACCACCAATGACTTGCTCATGACCTTTAAGACCAGTTTGTTTTTCATAAACATTCAACAAGGTTTGCACAAGTGGATCTTCCATTGGCACATAGTGAGGCGTGTGACCATGTTCTGACAAGCTGACAGAAGCAACTGGCAAGTTTTCTAGGATTGACTTAATTTGCTCTGGACTTGTTCCTTTTGGATAGCGGATGTTGAGGGCAATGGTATTGTCAGCGCTTGTTTCATCAAAGCGGAAGACACCAGCATTCATAGAAAGGGCACCCATCTTTTCATCCACATGAGCAATCTTGAGATTTTCACCTTCATGGTCGTTCAAGAGAATCTTACCAGCAATGTCAAGGTAGTCTTTGGCTGGACCAGCAAAGTCAAACTGGCTAAGGCAGAGAGCTAGGTAAGTCGCGCCATTGACACCTGAAGTAGGCATAGCACCATGGGCTGATTTACCAATGATGGTCACCTTGTATTGACCGTTTTCTTCTTGGAGTTCTCCTCTAAGTTTGTGTTCTGCAACAAAGGCATCTAGTTTCCCTTGCAAGTCAGCCAAATCACCTGAAACGACTGCTGTTGCTGATTCTGGTACCATGTTTTCACGCAAGCCACCTGTGAAGCTGTGAAGACGGGCAGCACCTCTATTTTCACCGGCAAAATGGAGGTATTCAGTAATATTTCCTTTTTCACCATTGATGATAGGGAACTCAGCATCAGGAGAGAAACCAAAGTCTGGTTTTGCAAGTCCTACGTGCTCGAAGTAGTAGTCCATGTCTGCCCAACCTGATTCTTCATCTGTTCCAACAATAAAGCGAACTTTCTTAGAAGTTGGAAGGCCCAATTCTTTGATGATTTTCAAGCCATAGTAACAAGCTGTTGTAGGTCCCTTGTCGTCCGAAGCCCCACGCGCATAAAGACGACCATCTTTGATAGTTGGTGTGTAAGGGTCTGTGTCCCAACCGCTACCAGCAGGAACCACGTCCATGTGAGCAAAGATCCCGAGAACTTCTTCGCCATTACCAAACTCGAAGTGTCCTGCATAGTTGTCAACATTTTTAGTTGGGTAGCCATCACGATCTGCTATTTCAAGGAATTTTTCCAAGGCTTTTACTGGACCAGGTCCAAATGGATGCTCAGCATCAACCTTGCTATCATCACGTTCTGAGTTGATTTCCAAAAGGCTAAACAAGTCAGCCAAGAGGTCTTCTTTGCGTTTTTCTACTTCTGCTGTAAAATCAATTACTGTCATTTTTTTCTTCTTTCTATCTTTTCTCAATGATTTCATCTACTGGCAAGCGGTAGCTTGGTTCCAATTTTTCGTCTGTGTAACCCACTGTGATCAAAAGTTCTGGGCGGAAACGGTCTTCGATGTCCAAAACTTCATTGACTTTTGATTTGTCAAATCCAAGGATCAGATTTGATCCAATTCCTTGGTCTGTCAATGCAAGAACCAAGTTCATAGCAACCAAACCTGCATTGAGGGCTAGGTAGTCACTGACCTGTTGTTCATTGTAACGGGCAAATTCAGCTGGCAAATTTTTCATGAAGTATTGAAGTTGCTCTTCAGAGAAATTATTAGCACCACCAACACGGGCAATCTTACGAGCACGTTTAGCAAGATCTGTATCTGTAAACAAGGCAATGGTTACAGGCGCTGATGAGACCTGTTCAAAGTTCGAACCGTAAGCCAATTTTGCCAGTTCGGCATTTTTCTCACGAACCACCACAAATTTCCAAGGCTGGCTGTTGTGGGCGCTTGGTGCCAAGGTTGCGATTTCGATAGCCGTACGCACATCTTTGGGATCAACTGGCTTATCAGTGAAATGCTTGGTCGCATGACGTTTTTTATTTAATTCAAGAAATTTCATAATCGATTTCCTTTTCTAATTCTACTGCTTCCATTCTACCATAATTTGAAAGAGCTTGCAGGGATTTTTCATGATTAAGTTTTTTTATCACAACTATAAAAAATATATATTGGTTCATCAAGAAAGTTTCTGATAAACTAGCAAGTACTTTACATTTGAATGGAGATATTATGAAAAAATTTAGCCTATTACTAGCCATCCTTCCATTATTGGTTGCCTGTGGGAATCAAGCTACACCTAAAGAGACCAGCTCTCAAAAGACAATCGTCGTTGCTACAGCTGGCGATGTGCCACCATTTGACTACGAATACAAGGGCAATCTGACAGGCTTCGACATCGAAGTACTAAAAGCAGTTGATGAAAAACTCAGTGACTACGAGATTCAATTCCAAAGAACTGCTTGGGAGAGTATCTTCCCAGGACTTGATTCTGGTCACTATCAGGCTGCAGCTAATAACTTGAGTTACACAAAAGAGCGTTCTGAAAAATACCTTTACTCACTTCCAATTTCGAACAATCCCCTCGTCCTCGTCAGCAACAAGAAAAATCCTTTGACTTCTCTTGACCAAATCGCTGGTAAAACAACGCAAGAGGATACCGGAACTTCTAACGCTCAATTCATCAATAACTGGAATCAAAAACACACTGACAATCCTGCTACAATTGATTTTTCTGGTGAGGATATCGGCAAACGAATCCTTGACCTTTCTAACGGTGAATTTGATTTCCTAGTTTTTGACAAGGTATCCGTTCAAAAGATTATCAAGGACCGTGGCTTAGACCTCTCAGTCGTTGATTTAGCTTCTGCCGATAGCCCCAGCAACTATATCGTTTTCTCAAGCGACCAAAAAGAGTTTAAAGAGCAATTTGATAAAGCACTCAAAGAACTCTATCAAGACGGAACACTTGAAAAACTCAGCAATACCTATCTAGGTGGTTCTTACCTCCCAGATCAATCTCAATTACAATAATACTCTTCGAAAATCTCTTCAAACCACGTCATCTTTATCTGCAACCTCAAAGATGTGCTTTGAGCAACCTACGTCTAGCTTCCTAGTTTGCTCTTTGATTTTTATTGAGTATAAGATATACTAAAAGCGATTGAACCAGCCAATCGTTTTTAGTTTGCATTGGTTATTTTAGGAAACTCTTACAAAAAATCAAAAAAATTCTTCACATCTTCTACATACCCATGCTTTTCTATTAAGCTGGCTAGTAATTCCAGATTGTGTCCCTGATAGTTATCCTCACGACGTAGTTCTTCATACATTTCGATAAAGGGAAGTCCCTTGGATTTGGCCAATTCTAACTCTGCTTCATAATCATAAGAGACTTTACGAAATTGGATATTGACCAATTCCCCATCTTCAACTTCTATCACGGCATACTGGGCACGGTGATTTTTTAACGCCTCCCAATTAAAATAGGGCATGCCAATCGACCCTGGATTGATGATTTGTTGCCCTTGACTGCCATAACGAAGCAACTGCTTGTGAACATGACCATAGACTGCCACGTCAACTTCATCATCTAGGAGTTGGTCAAATTTCTCCGTATCATTCTCAACTAGCAAGTCACCACCATAGTTCTTATTTGGCAAATTATGAGAAAGAGAAAAACGCAGTCCGTAAATTTCTTTCTTTTCCAGCAAAGGCAAGCTTCGTAGCCAGACAATCGTTGCAGGATCCATTCGCTCCATCAAAAACTGGGTCATGCGCATTGACTGAATTTCTTTCGGATCTTCCAAACCATATTCGCCATCCAAGGCCTCCAGGACACGATCATCCCAATTGCCTCGAACACTTGCTGTGATAGGAAGGTCCTTTAGCAGGGCGACTAAGTCATTTGCGCCTGGACCAGGAAGAAAAATATCTCCCAGAAGCCAGTATTCACTGACTCCTTGATTTTTAGCATCTGCAATCACTGCTTCTAGCGCCGTCGCATTGCCATGAATATCTGATAAAATTGCGATTTTATGGTTCATTGTGGTTTCCTTCCGTTTGGTAATCTACACTCACTTCCGCAACTTGAGCCAATTCATCTTCTTCCTGCGGGTTCAACTTCCTCTGAACTGCTTCTGCGACCGCTCTTGGCACCCCAACTTCGACAATCTCATCCACACTAGCTTCCTTGATTTTAGTTAGAGACTTGAAATGCTTCATGAGATTTTGCTTGCGTTTAGGTCCCAGACCTTCAATCCCATCCAGTTGTGATGAAAAGGAATTTTTTGAGCGCAGTTGGCGGTGGAAGGTGATGGCAAAGCGGTGGACCTCATCTTGGATGCGTTGGAGGAGGAAAAATTCCTGAGAATTACGAGACAGCTCTACCACCTCAAGCGGATCTCCAAAGAGCAGTTCATGGGTTTGGTGCTTATCATTCTTTTGCAGACCTGCAATGGGAATGTCCAAGCCCAACTCCTCTTGGATGACCTGCTTAGCAATATTGACTTGACCTTGTCCCCCATCAATCACAATCAAATCTGGCGGAGTCAAAGCCTCACGCTGTACTCGACCATAACGTCTGCGAATAACCTCACGCATACTAGCATAGTCGTCTGGTCCAACCACAGTCTTGATTTTGTACTTACGGTAGTCCTTCTTACTCGGTTTGCCGTTGACAAAGACCACCATGGCTGAAACAGGACTGGTCCCCATGATATTAGAGTTATCGAAGGATTCGATGCGGACTGGAGTCGGAATTTGAAGCAAGCGTCCTAGATTTTCAATAGCTCCTTGTGTCTTTTCGACAGATTTCTCCAGCAGGTTGAATTTCTGCTCTAGGCTGACTCGAGCATTCTTTATAGCCAAATTGACCAGTTGTTTTTTCTCTCCACGCTGGGGTTTGAGAATCTTGGAACCCACCAAGACCTTGACGGCTTCTTTGTCAATATCCTGCGGAATCAATACCTCATTGGGAACCAGGTGGGATTTTTCTTGATAAAACTGCCCCACATAAGTCAAGAAATCCTCATCCGGATCATTGTAGTAGGGGAAGAGATTGACATCTCGCTCAATGAGCTTGCCCTGACGAACAAAGAAAACCTGAACACACATCCAACCCCTGTCCACATAATAGCCAAATACATCCCGATTTTGCAAATCTTTCGCCATGACCCGTTGCTTGGTCCGAAGCGTTCCAATGGCCTGAATCAGGTCACGGTATTCCGCTGCACGTTCAAACTCCATAGTCTGGGCTGCAGATACCATCTTACCCTTGAGGTCATCGATGATTTTGTCATCCTGCCCTTTTAGGAAATCCGAAACTTCCTGAGCCATAGACTTGAAGTAGGCCTCATCCTTCTTACAGATGGTGTGGGCCATACATTGACCGATATGGTAATAAAAGCAAACCTTAGACGGTGGATTGGTACACTTGCGAAAAGGAAAAATCCGATCCAGCAACCGCTTGATTTCATTGGCCGCTCCCACATCTGGATAGGGACCAAAGTAGAGTCCTCCATCCTTCTTGACCTGACGAGTAATAATCAAACGAGGATAGCGCTCATTGGTGATTTTGATGAAAGGATAGGACTTGTCATCCTTGAGCATGATATTGTATTTGGGCTTATTTTCCTTGATGAGGTTGATTTCTAGGAGAAGTGCCTCAATATTAGACTCCGTAACAATAAATTCAAAATCCACAATTTCAGACACCAGAGCCTCTGTCTTGGTATCGTGACTTCCACGGAAATAGGACCGCACGCGATTGCGCAGATTTTTAGCCTTTCCTACATAGATAATCGTGCCGTTTTTATCCTTGTGAATGTAACAACCAGGGCTGGTCGGCAAAAGCTCTAGTTTTGATTTAATCAAGTTATTCATAGTTCCATTATAGCAAAAAAGTAGGGAAAGATAGTCCCCTACTCATTGGTCTCATATATTTTTCGAAGGTTTGCAACATCCTCTTCCTGGATACCATAAAAGGAACCAGCTGGTTGCATCACAGACTTCTCATCTGTATGGTCCAAACCAATCGCATGACCCAACTCATGTTCTGCCGTATGGACAATGCGCTCATAGGAATAGCCATAGTTAGGATTGGACAGATAATAGTGATTCAACCGCACCGTGACAGACAAGAATTGTCCTGTTAAGAGATTGGTCTGACTTTCCGCCTCTCCTGCCACAGGAGTACCTCCGTCATTCATCTCCGTAGCCAAGATATCCGCCTTGCCGGACTCAGTCACGATTTCAAAATTAAAAGCACCCGTTTGATTCCAATTCTTAATCGCTTCTACATAAGCTCCTTGAAAGCGTGAATCCATCTGGGGATCTAGGTAAATACGAGCAGAAGCCTGCGGCCACCTTCCTTCAGAGTGTTGGTGACTATCTGTCTGGTTCAACTTAGGCAGTTGCCCTGTTTTTTCCCATTGGTCAATGCTTTGTTGACCAATTTTTACTGACCGCTCTGCTTGCTTTAGCGCTCCTTGAAAATCCCCGTTCAGATACCAGAGAAATCCAAAAGCAAGAGCACACAAAAGCAAAACAATCCAAACCAGGCGCCAAAACAAACGCCAAATAAAAGAACAGAAAGCCCCTATCAAACGAAAAAGCCAGCGCATATCCTTCCACCTTTCTAGCAAATAAAGACTATTTTACTAAAAGAAGCTGAAAGAAAGCTAAATACTGGCTTTTCCATCTTAACGTCCTACTATTTTTTTGAGTAACTGGATAGCTTTGTATTTTAAAGGCGATGGATGATAACGGAAAGTTCCTGCTTTACGTACAATATAGCCATTAAAATTTTGTTTAAAACGCAAAACGCCATCACTACCATCAAAAATCCCTTGAATGCCTAGGAAGTTGTATTTAGGTATTCCACGTTTTATACTTTCCAACATAATATATTTTTGAAGCAGTGCAGGGGCATAGAACTTATTAAATTCGGTGTAGGAACCACTAAAGAGATAAGTCGTTTCCTGAGGCATATAAACAAATAAACTCCCGGCTAAAACAATATCTTCTTCTCCATATTTTTCAATCAAGTCTCTCGCTTCTGCTTTTCGAACTTCAAACGTTTCAAATTGACTAGAATATTCTCTCAGTTGATTTTGTTTTTTCTCAGAATGAGGATTTTTACTCAAATCAAGTCGCAATTTGTCCAAGACTTCTTCTAGTTTACTTTGTTCACCTTGCAATTTGCTCATATAGTCCGAAAAATTTAAGGTTGCTATGAGAAACTCAGCTTGTTCTCCAAATGAATCATAAAAATACTCATAATATTCTAAACTTTTATCACTATATTCTCTACGTTCAGAGGTTTCTTTTGTTATATTCTTAAAAATCGATAGTTCTTCACGTTTTAACTTTTTCAATCGAATACCAAAAGTTTCAGCCTTTTTCACCAAAGGTTTACCCTTTTTGCTAAAACTTTTAAGTAAATTCTTTTCAGTTAATTCCGTCAAATCCTTATAGTATAACCAATTGGGTTCTCCACTTGTATAACCCTTTGTCAATCCATCAAATTGATAACCTAAATCAGTCAAATCTTGAATAATACTTTTTTTATCAGTATCTATTGGATTACCTTGGCTATCAAAAGTTTGATAAGTTTCATAAGGTTTTACAAGCAACTCTAATACACCATTTTGCTTGGCATATTCTTTTAACCCTGCATAAAAAACTGGGAGGGCATCTTGTTGGGTATAAATCGGCCCCGAATTGAGCTCCATATGCAGGCCACCCAGCATGGGCAAGCTATAAACCAGAGCTGCAACTTGAATCTCTCCTTCTTGTTTCAAAGCAAGATAAACAATTCGAGCCCCTCTCTTTTCTAACAAATCTCCCATCTGGACAGACTGTATAAAGGAACGATAAGAAACTCTTTCTGAATAAGCCTTAAATTCTTCTTTTGTGAGTGTAGTTAATACCATATACTTACTTTCTATGTTTTTTTCTTAATGTTTTACGGAGTTGATAAAAACAGGTAGCTAAATGGTACAAAAAATTTACTGGTAGAGTGAACTCTCCAATATATTCTCGAACAAGGGGCTTAAAGTTTGATTTAAAATCACTCAAGCCATCATCTAAGGTACCTTCAACCCCCCCCATATTCCCCCATTCTAATCCCTCCCTATAAGCATCTTCAAAAATTTTAAACTCCAAAGCATATTGAGGAAAAAATTTTCTAAAATCGGTATTCATACCAGCATACAACATCTGCATAGTTTTCCCAAATGAAATAGACAGAGCACCGGAGATGGTAACCTCATGAGGATATTTTTCTACTAAGAATGTCGCTTCTATAATCAGTTTTTCAATAGATTTTTTTTGTTGCTCTAGCTTTTTTAATTTCTTTTTTTCTAGTTCATTCGTATTAGCAATTTCTTTGTCCACTTCTAGTAATTGTTCAGTATACTTACTCAACTGTTCAGAAATGTTCACTTTTACCAAATGCAAATAAGCATCTTTTTGATAAATTTCCATCATTTTGAAAAAGTAATCTTTATTTCGAAGCGAAACGCCCTTTCTTTCTTCTGTTAAGGACATAACTTTTGTGAAATCATCTAATTCAGAAATAGTTGCTCGTGAAACAGAGACTCCACGGGAGGCAGCAATTCGAATTCTTCGTCGAGTTTCAGAAGAAAAACTGCTAGTTTGATTTTCATGTAGTTTAACATACGCTTGATAACGTGGCTGTATAGTTTCAGACATAGCTATAGTTCTACCAGACCATTGACAATTAGCATCTTTTAAGTTTTGAATAGCTTCTACAGATAGTTTATTCTCAGAAAATCCTGCAGAAGATTGGTCAATAGGATATTGTTTTAGAATCAGAGCTGGATCAAACTTTATAAAAACTGACCGTCTACGAAATCCAAATTGTTTTAAGCTTCTCATCACAAATGTTACCAAGTCTTTATCTTGATAATCCATAATCGGTCCTCTTGGAATGTACATCATAGTGTATCCAAGTAGCAATTTTTTTATGAGAATACTTGCAACAGCTACCAATTCTCCATTTTTATAAAAGCCTAAACGCTCATTTTCCCAATTATCTTTTATTTTTGCCCAGGAACTACTCTGCAAAAGATTAATTTGTGGATGATGACTAACAAAATCATCATGCTCTTTTACTGAAATTCCTATCTTAAAACTAAACATCTGTCATCCTTTCTTACAATGACTACTGGCACTCTAAATCAATCTACTATTGCTCAATCATCAACTAAATAAACAGATTCTTATCAAAAATTATTTATCTTATTAAAATACCATCTTCACATGAGCATCTGGCTACTATTTTACCACTTCCATTTGAAAAGTCCAGTAAAAACCAAACTCGATTTTTCAAATTAGCTATATATAATAATTAATAAGAAGTTAAAGAACCAACTAATAAATTAGAAAAAGATAGTTCAAAACACTGTTTTGAGTTTATAAATAGAACCAACGAAATCAGTAACATGTATCTAAAACACGGCGACAATGACATTGTATAAAGAGGGCTTCAAAGACTATCAAACACTTTTCCTGGTTCTAAATCAACTCAATCTCTCTTCTAATTTGAAATCAATTGGTAGGGTTGCTAAAAACCGTTCCAATTGTTTTTCCCAGTAGTACCACTCGTGAGTTCCAGCGCTATGGCTATAAACCACATCAAATCCCAGTTTTTTGAGATTTTTCACTGCTAGATTATTGGCTTCGTACAAGAAATCCTGTTCACCACACCAAGCCCAAAGTTTGGTCTTTTTATCCGATTTTTTAGCCAGACTTTCAAGTGAATAGGGACTAGTTATCCAATCTTTAATCTCCCCAAAAACACCTCTCCAGTATGCTGGTGTCCCCAAATCTTGGCTCTCAGGAGAAAAATCTTGAAAGCTGAGGGCGCCTGAAAAGCTAGCTGCATGGGAAAAACGATTTGTAGCAAGAGCCAATTTAAAGCAGCCGTAGCCTCCCATAGAGAGACCAGCGATAAAGGTCTTTCCACGCTTACTGGTCATGTTAGGAAAGAAACGTTTCAGAATCTGTGGCAATTCCTCTGCTAGAGCTGTGTAATAGTCAAAACCATATTGGGTATCGGTGTACCAACCATTGCTGGTATTGGGCATGACAACGATGAGATTGGTTCCTCGAAGCAAGCGTTCTACATTGGTCCGCTTGAGCCAACTATTATGATTGCCAGACATCCCGTGCAAGAGGTACAAGACAGGAATATCTTTACACTCTGATTCTTCCACTCGATTGGCATCAGGATAGAGGACATTCACTCCCCACTCCATATCCAAAACTTGTGAATAATACTCAATTTTCATTACTGCCATATTTTTTCCTCTATTTTTCTATAAGAAAAAGCCGAAACTCGACTTTCTCTCTATTTATTTCAACAATTATTTTGCTTCCATGACTACTGGTAAAATAGCTGGACGACGCTTGGTTTGGTCAAAGAGATACTTGGTCAGATTATCACGAACCTTCCCTTTGAGATCTGCCCAGTCAAAGTCATCTCCTTGAAGATAGTCTTCTACCGTTTGGTTAATCAATTCTGAACTTTCACGGAGAATATCACGGCTCTTCTTGAGATAAACGAATCCACGCGTGTGCACACGAGCCTTGGCTACAATTTTCTTTTCACGACGGTTAACGGTAATTGCTACGATGAAAATACCATCCTCTGACAAGACCTTACGGTCACGAAGAACCACATTTCCAACATCACCAATGGCATTTCCGTCAATCAAGACATCCCCTGCCGAAACCGCGCCAGCTGGGACAAAGTCCCCATTCTCATAAGCCATGCTGGTTCCCTTTTTAGGAATGAATATGCGTTCCGGCAGCATCCCGACGGCCATAGCAGCCTTAGCATGGGCATCCAACTCACGGTATTCCCCTTGAATTGGGAAGAGATACTTAGGCTGCAAGAGATTGATCATCAACTGCAAATCACGCGCATTTCCGTGACCTGACACACGCAAGCTTTGAGTGATTAATTTGACAACACCTCCAGCTTGGTAAATCATGTTTTCCACACGCGCCATAACTGCTTCTTTGGCGATAGACGGAGTGGTTACGATATAGACCAAATCACCGTCCTTGATTTCCACATAACGGTGGCGACCAATCGACATCTTACGAAGACCATTGATCGGCTCACCCATCCGGCCTGTCTCAAGGATAATCAACTCATGGTCTTCAAAACGAGACATATCTTTTGGCTTAATCAAAAGACTCTCGTTAGCTAGAGATAATTTCTTAAGACGAATAGCGGTGCGGACGATATTTTCAATATCAAACCCTGTCAAGACCACACGACGGCCTGTTGCATCCGCAGCATCAAACACCTGCTGGATACGAGAGAGATTGCTGGCTACCGCCGCAACGATGATACGCCCATCCCAATCTGCAATAGTTTGGGTAATTTCATCCCCAACTTCACTTTCACTAGCCACTTGGATATTGCTGTCTGCATTGGCTGAATCGCTGAGCAGAGCTAGAACTCCGTCACGACCGATTTCTGCCAAACGAGCAAAGTCTGTCGCATAAGATTCACTAGCTGTCTGGTCAAATTTGAAGTCACCTGTATAAACGATGCTACCTTCAGCCGTCTTCAAGACCACACCCAGACTCTCTGGGATAGAGTGGGTTGTACGGAAGAAGGAAACCACAGTCCCTCCAAAATCAATCTCCGTATTCTCATCAATGACATGGAAATCATTGAATTTCTTAACCGTATCATTTCCTTTGACAAAGAGTTTGGCCAACTCAATGGTCAACTCAGACCCAAATACAGGCACCTTAGCTTCAGCCAAGAGATAAGGCAGAGCACCAATGGCATCCGCATGTCCGTGGGTCAAGAAGACCCCAGCGATACGATCGCTATTTTCAAAAAGGTAGTCCATGTTTGGAATAACGACGTCTACCCCTAGTTGTTCATTTTCAGGATATTTCAGACCTGCATCCAAAACGAAAATAGACCCGTCGATTTCAGCGATATACATATTTTTCCCATTTTCACGTACACCACCAAGTGTTGTTAAACTGATATTACTCATTTTTCCTCCGAAAGCTTAATTTATCTTGATTATAGGGTTTCTTACCCTCTTATTCTAAAAGCACTATTACTTTTATACTCTTCAAAAATTAGATTCAAACCACTTCATCTTCCATCTGCAACCTCAAAACAGTGTTTTGAGCAACCTGCAGCTAGCTTCCTAGTTTGATATTTGATTTTCATTGAGTATTAGCCGAATCTTTTCCTACCATTATACCATTTTTTTGATGATTTTCAAAATGAAGATTTGTTTTCAAAAAAGAGCTGGTTGCCCAACTCTTTTCTACGTCTATTCTTTTTCCATCAAAAAGTCATAAATTTCTTGCACCGTACCCAGCGCCATCATTTCTTGGTCTTTAACGGTTTGCTTGAGATTTTGGTAAATCTGACTTTCTCCTATCTCCCGCTTTGATGCCTCTTTATTGACTGTCATGACCCCATCTTTGATGGTCACAAAGCCTAGTTCTTCAAATACTTGAATCATCTTGACCAGCAAGATTTGTTGAATATTGAGATAAGCTGCCAAGTCTTTCAGCTTGTAGCGAATATCAAACTCTGGAAACTGGTAAATGGTCTTGTACAATTTGGCAAACTGCTCTCTAGTCCCATACCCTGTCAGATAGTAGGCCTTGTCAATATCATTTTTGAAATAGACCGCAGAGAAATGCTGTTCCTGGAAAATGGTCTTCAGCAGGGTCATATCCTCAGGAATGGTTTTTACGACAACCGCTTCACTATCCGCCAGATTTGGCACTTCTCCAGAGAAATCCAAGACTGGAATCCCTTCTGGCAAGACTGCATTTTTCCCACGGATGTTAAAGAGTTGAACCCCCTCCACACGCGCATCCACCATCATCAACTGAAGAGCGGTTTGGCCATTCCATTGGTTGACAGACAATTTGACTGCCAACTCTAGATTCTTGGTTTGAGCAAATTCTGTTGCCCATCTGCCTTGTCCGAAGGCCACCACTTCAAAACTAGCCTCACCCTTGGAAATTTTCAGTTTGAGATGGGCATTGCCTGCCCCCATGGTACGAGCACTTTCGACCTGAAAATCCTTGATATAAAAGACAGGTTTCTGATTGTCCATCCCAAAAGGTGCCAAGCGCTCAAAATTCTTGACCGTTTCAAGACTCAAATTCTCCAAATCTAACTCTTCATCTAGGTTTAACTTATTCTTGCCAGCAGCATCTGCGCCCTTTTCACGGACATAGTCTTCCAAGACCTGAGATAAATCTGAAAGTTTCTCAACCTCCAGCGTCATTCCTGCTGCGCCAGCATGGCCGCCAAAGGCGATAAAGAGGTCTCGACGAGGATCCAAGGCTTCAAAAATATCGACCGCTTCCACACTACGAGCACTACCCTTGGCACGACCATCTTCTATATTAAGAACAATAACTGTCTGTCCCAATTCTTCCAACAAACGACCAGCTACGATTCCTAGAACCCCAGGATTCCAGCCTTCCTTGGCCAAGACTTGGACCTTCTTCTCAGGATCCACCATGGTCTTAGCCTCTTCATAGATAGACTGAACGATTTCCTTGCGCTCTTCGTTTTTCTGATGAATCATGAGTGCAATCTCATGCGCTCCCTCATCATCAAACCCAGTCAGCAAATCAATGGCAGGATTTGGATCATCCAAGCGGCCCAAGGCATTTAAACGAGGAGCAATCTGGAAACCAACCGTTTCTTCTGTCACTTCATTGGCAGCAATCCCAGCCATGTCCAGCATTTCTTGTAGGCCAATACGCTGAGTATGCCCCAACATTTCCAGACCATATTGAACCAAGATACGATTTTCATCCGTCAGACTCACCATATCTGCAATGGTTCCGATAGCAACCAAATCCAGTAGTTCCACTTGCACTTCTTCTAAAAGGGCACAAGCCAGCTTGAAGGCCACTCCACAACCAGCCAAATATTTGAAAGGATAGTCCGCATCTGGATGCTCAGGATGGACAATGGCATAAGCATCTGGCAAGGTTTCAGGCATGGAATGGTGGTCAGTCACAATGACATCCACTCCCATAGACTGGGCTAATGCAATCGCCTCATGACCCGCAACTCCATTGTCCACTGTCACAATCAAGGAAATCCCTTCTTGCTCTATAAAGTATTTATAGACACTAGCATTGGGACCATAGCCATCGGTAAAACGATTAGGCAGGTAAACACGGCACTCGGCACCAAGCTGTTCCAAACTTTCCTTCACAATCGAAGCCGAAGTCATACCATCCGCATCGTAGTCTCCATATATGAGAATATTTTCCCCTTCTTCAATGGCCTGACGAATTCGTTCCACTGCCTTGTCCATATCATGGAGTAGATAAGGGTCATGCAAGTCCTCCAAAGAAGGTTCTAAAAACTTCTTTAGACTTTCTTGGTCCTGAATCCCTCTTTCAAATAATAAGCGAGCCACCTCAGGACCCAGCCCAGCCTTCTTGGCTATCTTTGTAAAATCCGCATCTTCAACCTGCGGGGCAAACTGCCATTCATAAGTAGGTGTTATCAAAAAGACATCCACTCTTTCTAAGAATTCTATTGCTTCATTATAACATGATTTAGACGTTTTCTCTATCCAGATTGCTTTTTTATAAAATTTTAGTGAATTTTTTCAGATATGATTTGACAAGGCCATTCTTTTAGTGTAGAATCGTGTTACAAAATATAACACAAAGGAGATTCTTTATGGCTTTAGTAGAATTTGAACACGTCGAAAAATATTACGGAGACTACCACGCACTCCGCGACATCAATCTCCGTTTTGAAAAAGGACAAGTCGTTGTCCTCCTTGGACCATCTGGTTCTGGGAAATCCACTCTTATCCGTACCATCAATGGTTTAGAGGCTGTCGACAAGGGAAGTCTTCTAGTAAATGGCCACCAAGTTGCTGGTGCCAGCCAGAAAGATTTAGTGCCTCTTCGCAAGGAAGTCGGCATGGTTTTCCAACATTTTAACCTCTACCCTCACAAAACAGTGTTAGAAAACGTAACACTTGCACCTATAAAAGTTCTAGGAATTGATAAAAAAGAAGCTGAAAAGACAGCCCAAAAATATCTGGAATTTGTAAATATGTGGGACAAGAAAGATTCTTATCCAGCCATGCTTTCTGGTGGACAGAAACAACGGATTGCCATCGCCCGTGGTCTCGCTATGCATCCTGAGCTCCTCCTCTTTGATGAGCCAACATCTGCCCTTGACCCTGAAACCATCGGCGATGTTCTAGCAGTTATGCAAAAATTAGCCCACGAGGGTATGAATATGATTGTCGTTACCCATGAAATGGGCTTTGCCCGTGAAGTTGCGGACCGCATCATCTTTATGGCTGACGGAGAAGTTTTGGTGGATACGACAGATGTCGATGACTTTTTCGACAATCCAAGCGAACCTCGTGCCCAACAATTCCTCAGTAAAATCATCAACCACGAAAGTGACAAAGTCAAATAAGGAGGCGCCTATGAAAAAGAAATTCTTTTTATCAGCATTATTGATTAGCCTTTTCAGCCTTGCTGCTGCAAAACCAGTTCAGGCTGATACCAGTGTCGCAGATATTCAAAAGAGAGGCGAGCTAGTTGTTGGTGTCAAACAAGATGTTCCCAATTTTGGCTACAAGGATCCCAAGACAGGGACCTATTCTGGTATCGAAACCGACTTGGCCAAGATGGTCGCCGATGAGCTTAAGGTCAAGGTTCGCTATGTACCTGTTACCGCGCAAACCCGTGGACCACTTCTAGACAATGAACAGGTTGACATGGACATTGCAACCTTCACCATCACAGACGAACGCAAAAAACTCTACAACTTCACCAGCCCTTACTACACGGACGCATCTGGCTTTTTGGTCAATAAATCTGCCAAAATCAAAAGGATTGAGGACCTAAACGGCAAAACCATCGGAGTTGCCCAAGGTTCCATTACCCAACGTCTGATTACCGAACTAGGTAAAAAGAAAGGCTTGAAGTTTAAATTCGTCGAACTTGGTTCCTACCCAGAATTGATTACTTCCCTTCATGCTCATCGTATCGATGCCTTTTCCGTTGACCGCTCGATTCTATCTGGCTATATCAGCAAACGCACAGAACTGCTAAATGATAGTTTCAAGCCATCTGACTACGGTATTGTTACCAAGAAATCGAATACAGAGCTAAACAACTATCTTGATAACTTGGTTACTAAATGGAGCAAGGATGGTAGTTTGCAAAAACTTTATGATCATTACAAGCTCAAACCATCTAGCCATACCGCAGATTAAGGAGGACACCCTATGACAGATTTATCATCTTGGACAGCCTATTTTCAGGATTTTGGCCAATTTTTCAATGGATTCCTCTTCACTCTTGCCCTAGCGATCGGATCCTTTATCCTAGCTATGGTTTTGGGCATCTTCTTTGGGGCTATGTCAACTAGCAAACGTCCAATTTTACGAATTTTAGCTCGCATCTTTGTCGAATTTTACCAAAACACTCCCCTCTTGGTGCAGTTTGTTATCGTTTTTTATGGCCTACCTCTTATCAGTGACCATATCATCATGATTCCGATTTATTGGACGGCTGTTCTCTGCGTGGGACTCTATCACGGAGCCTATATCGCTGAGGTTATTCGTTCAGGGATTCAATCTATTCCTAGCGGTCAGATGGAGGCTGCCTTGTCGCAAGGTTTTACCTATATCAGTGCTATGCGCTTGATTATCTTGCCTCAGGCCTTTCGTATCATTCTCCCTCCTTTGACCAACCAAATCGTCAACCTCATCAAAAACACCTCTACAGTCGCTATCATCTCTGGAGTGGACTTGATGTTTGTGACCAAGTCTTGGTCGGCTCTTAACGGAAACTACATTCCAGCATTTTTAGGCGCTGCCCTTCTCTACTTTTCTCTATGCTTCCCTGTTGCCCAGTTTGGTCGCAAGATGGAGCAAGCCAACAAAAAAGCCTATTCACTTTAGGAGGTTACTATGGAATCTATTTTAGAAGTTTTGACCCCAGATAACCTAGTCTTTATCTTTAAAGGATTTGGCTTGACCCTCTACATTTCTCTGATTGCCATCGTCCTCTCTACACTTATCGGTACAGTTCTAGCGGTCATGAGAAATGGGAAAAATCCTATCTTGCGTATTATCTCCAGCATTTACATCGAATTTGTACGTAATGTTCCCAACCTTCTCTGGATTTTCACCATCTTTTTGGTATTCAAGATGAAGTCCACACCAGCAGGAATTACTGCCTTTACTCTCTTTACCTCAGCAGCCTTGGCTGAGATTATCCGAGGCGGTCTCAATGCCGTGGACAAGGGCCAGTACGAAGCAGGAATGTCACAAGGATTTACTTCTGCACAAATCCTCTACCACATCATCCTGCCACAAGCAATCCGTAAAATGCTACCAGCCATCATTTCTCAGTTTGTAACCGTGATTAAGGATACAAGTCTTCTCTACTCTGTTATTGCCCTACAAGAACTCTTTGGAGCCAGCCAAATTCTCATGGGCCGTTATTTCGAACCAGAGCAAGTCTTCAGTCTATATATCCTGATTGCCCTCATCTACTTCAGCTTTAACCTAGCAATCTCTAGTTTGTCTCATATGCTAGCAAAACGTTGGCAACAAGCTGCAGAATAAAAAAAAGCTCTCCAGTTCATTGGAGAGTTTTTCTACTCAATCGCCAAAAACACTGCCAGATTTCTCTAGCAGTGTTTTGACATTTCATTTATCTTAGTAAACTGTTCTTTCAGTTTCTACATCGAAGAAGTGTGCTTTGTTCAAGTCAAATCCAAGTTCAACTGTTGCACCTGTTTGCAAGTAGTCACGAGCATCAACTTTAGCAACAAATTCATCTTTACCAACTTGGCAGTAAAGGTGAGATTCTGAACCAAGCAATTCTGATACTGAGATAGTAGCTTTGACAACTGATTCTGGGAATGTTTCAAGGAAAGCAGGCTCTGCATTCACGTCTTCTGGACGGATACCGAAGATCAATTCTTTACCTTCATAGCCTTTTTCACGAAGAACTTTCAATGCTCCTTCTGGCACTTTCAAACGGAAACCATCAGAAACAATTTCGCTACCAACCAATTGCACGTTGATGAAGTTCATAGCTGGGCTTCCGATGAATCCTGCAACGAACTTGTTAACTGGGTTTTTGTAAACTTCTTGAGGAGTACCGATTTGTTCTACACGTCCGATAGTACCTGTACCCGCAGGGTTCTTAGTTGCTGACATGATAACGATACGGTCTGCAAGTGTCATCGCTTCAGTTTGGTCGTGAGTTACGTAGATAGTTGTAGCTCCGATACGACGGTGGATTTTCGCAATTTCAGCACGCATAGATACACGAAGTTTGGCATCCAAGTTTGACAAAGGTTCGTCCATCAAGAACACTTTTGCATCGCGGACAATCGCACGACCCATGGCAACACGTTGACGTTGACCACCAGAAAGGTCAGCAGGTTTACGTTCCAAGAACTCTTTCAATCCAAGGATTTCAGCTGCTTCTTGTACACGTTTGTCGATATCTTCCTTGCTGTATTTACGCAATTTCAAACCGAAAGCCATGTTGTCATACACAGTCATGTGTGGGTAAAGAGCGTAGTTTTGGAATACCATGGCGATGTCGCGGTCTTTTGGAGCCACGTCGTTGACAACCACGCCGTCGATAGATGCAGTACCTTCTGTGATATCTTCAAGACCAGCAATCATACGAAGAGTTGTTGATTTACCACATCCTGAAGGACCTACGAAAACGATAAATTCTTTGTCTTTGATGTCCAAGTTGAAGTCTTCAACTGAGTAGTGTTCGCTGTTTGGATATTTTTTGTAAATATTTTTAAGATTCAATTCTACCATGAGGTGAACTCCTTTTGTCTTTTGATAGTTTTATTATAGATGAAAACGCTTTACATTTCTATGGCAAGGTGACCAAAAAAATAAAAAAGTTCTGTGCAACTTGCACAAAACTTTAGAGAATGTCTGGTAAAATCAATTGATAACACAAGGTCAGGTCAGTCAATTCCTTCAACTGAAGCCCTGTCAATTCTTCCCATTTATCAATCTTGTATTGGAGAGAATTGCGATGCAGATAGAGTTGCTGGGCTGTTTTGGTTAAGACTGCACTATTTTCCCAAAGGGAGAGAATAATTTCCTGAATCTGATCCTGGTCCAAAATCATCTGATGCAGGCATTCTTTAATGACTCTCAGGTCCACGAGCCTTTCCCCTATACTCCAAAGATAGAGTTGCGAAAAGGTATGAACACCTTGGTGACCCTGACGCCACCAAGTCTTAAACAAATCCCGCTCCGCTTTGATTAAGTCTGACAGAGCTTGATGTGCTGCCTGAGACCAAACTTGGCCTAACATGATAGACAAACGCAGTCCAAAGTCATACTCAACCGCTTCAATCGTATCAGATAAGATTGATCGGACAGAGGTATACTTATCTTGTTGAAGCACGAAAACATAATCCTGAGCTCCGACCTGAAGCACCGTCTGACAGTTAGGAAAAAGAGTTCGCATCATGTCTAACCAAGAGGCTAGATTTTCCTGTTGAAAATAGGAAAGATGGCAATAAACCAGCTGAATCTTTTTGAAAGCTTGCGGTGCCTGCCCCTTTCCCTCAATCAGATAGGGATACCAAGGATTGAGAGAACTAGCCTGCTCCTGCTGGGTCAAAAGGGCAACCAACTGCTTTTCACGCTCGCTGAGCCCAGTTTCCTCCAGCAAAATCCACTGCTGAGAAGCCAAAGGAAGAGTTAAGTAACCCTCTTTCTCTACTGGTTGGTCTGAAATCTGAGCTTCAGGAAACCAGTCTTGTAGTTCTTTTGCCATCATGTCCTAGCCCTCCACTGTTTGGATGCACCACGAAATCAAATTCTCAAGACGTTCCAGATCTTCAGTCATATGGAGATAGCCCATCACCGCTTCAAAGCCAGTAGACATGCGGTAAGTCACCACATCAGCATTTTTAGCCTTGGTATGGCTATTGGTATTGCGGCCACGTTTGTAGATTTCTTCTTCTTTTTCCGTCAGGACTTGCTCCTCCAACATGAGGGAAATCAAACGAGCCTGAGCCTTGGCTGACACATACTTGGTTGCCTCTTGGTGGAGTTTGTTGGGTTTGGTCAAGCCTTTGAGAATGAGATGGCGACGAATATACATAGAATACACCGCATCTCCTTCAAAGGCTAGCGCAATCCCGTTAATGAGATTGACATCAATCACGTGTCCACCTCACTCCATCCTTTGTGTCAAGGAGCTTAATTCCTTGAGCAGCCAATTGGTCACGGATTTGGTCCGCTGTCGCAAAGTCACGATCGGCACGCGCTTCTTGTCGCTTTTGAATCAAGGCTTCGATATCTGCATCCAAAACTTCCTCAACAAAGACAATTCCAAAGACTTCTAGCATATCCGCAAGAGCTTGCTTGACACTTACATCATAGTTGCCAGAATTAATCCATTTAGCCATTTCAAAGACTACTGTGATACCGTTAGCAGAGTTGAAATCCTCATCCATAGCTGCTACAAACTTGTCTTTAAAAGCTTGCAAGTCTTGGGCATCCACGTTTCCTGTAAATGGTTGTTCGTAAGTGTTCTTCAAATACTTGAGATTTGTCTCTGCATCACGCACTGCTTTTTCCGTAAAGTTGATTGGTTTACGGTAATGCTGAGTCGCAAAGAAGAATCGAAGCACTTGCCCGTCAAGAGTTTTGAGGGCATCGTGTACAGTGATAAAGTTACCCAAGGACTTGGACATCTTGACATTGTCAATATTAACAAAGCCATTGTGCATCCAGTAGTTGGCAAAGGTCTTGCCTGTTTTGGCTTCTGACTGGGCAATTTCATTGGTGTGGTGAGGAAACTCAAGGTCCGCTCCACCACCGTGGATATCAATAGTATCGCCCAAAATCTCTGTCGACATGACTGAACATTCGATATGCCAACCCGGACGACCAGGTCCCCAAGGACTGTCCCAAGAAATCTCGCCTGATTTGGCAGATTTCCATAGGGCAAAGTCTACAGGATTTTCCTTACGAGCCGTTTCTTCATCGGTACGACCTGAAGCACCTAGTTCCAAATCTTCCAAGGTTTTATTAGCCAATTTAGCATAGTTGTGGGATTTTTCCACACGGAAGTAAACATCCCCTTGGCTCTCGTAGGCAAAACCTTTTTCAATCAAGTCTTCCACAAAGCGGATAATGTCAGCCATAAACTCCACTACACGAGGATGGCGAGTCGCAGGTTTCACGCCCAAGGCCGTCACATCCTCTCGAAAGGCAGCGATGTACTTGTCTGCAACCTCCTGAGGCGTGATTCCTTCTTCCTTGGCACGGTTGATAATCTTATCATCCACATCCGTGAAATTGGAAATATAGGCAACCTCATAGCCACGGTATTCGAAATAACGACGAATGGTATCAAAAGCCACCGTTGAACGAGCATTCCCCACATGAATATAGTTGTACACGGTTGGCCCACAGACATACATCTTAACCTTACCGTCCTCGATAGGGACAAATTCTAGTAAATCACGAGACATGGTGTCGTAAATTTTAATCATAAAATAATAGTTAGGAAAACCAAAATCAAAGAACACTTAGTTTCATCACTAAGAGTTCAATTGAATTTCAGTCCGAATCTCTCTACACTTCGGAATCCCTTGCTCCTTTCTCATTCAGATAAACCACCTGGGTCTGTTTGACAAAGCCGATTTTTTCATACAAACGCTTGGCACCTACGTTGCTGTCCTCTACTGCAATCTGAAATTCCTTATCATTTTGCTCAATCAGTTGGTTGACTAGGGATTTTGCTAAATAACTTCCATAGCCTTTTCCACGTT
This sequence comes from bacterium, assembly GCA_905221505.1. Lineage (GTDB taxonomy): Bacteria > Bacillota > Bacilli > Lactobacillales > Streptococcaceae > Streptococcus. The sequence continues at coordinate 23,502 of CAJNDL010000001.1, read as the reverse complement.
CAGGTTCCGATATTGCCAAACCATAGAAGTAATTCGTATTAGTCGATAAATCTACCGTGCAAGTTCCAATGACCTGATCGTTTTTTAACAAAATATATAAGCGACTTTCTGGATCCTTCAGAGCTTCAGCGACATATCTATCCACAATCTCTCTAGACTCATGTTCCTCTGAGAATGCCTGAAATTTTAACTGACTAATTTGATCCTGATACGAACTATCTGCTAACAAAACTTCAAGATTAGAAAGTTTTGCTAACTGATAAGGTCTTCTATCCTTACCTAACCAGGTTTCTGTCTCTTCATCCTCAACCAATCCCCAGTTGCTGACAAAATCAGGATGACGTTCTAGAAAAATACGTTCTGTCTGAAAAGTGACTGAACGAATAGGGAAAGAAGCCGTTTCTTTCTCAAAACTAGTAAGCAATGCACGCGCAATTCCCTGACGACGATAATCTGGATGAACCAGTATCGTCACTTCCACATCTTGGTCATCAGCATAAACAGTTAATAGACCAACAAGTTCGCCTTTTTCATAATAAAGGAAAAAGGCGGGCATGTTTGGATCAAAATTAAGCATGTTAGAAAGATAGGGATCACGATAAGTTCCATCATAGGCTTGGCAACAGTTAATTAGTTTTTGGGCCTCAGATAACTCCTCTTGGCTTAACTCGCTTCTTGCTTGAATCATATAAGTATCCCCTACAGCCCAGACGATCTGTGACTGGCTTCTTTAGCCTGCTCAAGTTTATTGACATAGTATTCTCGTTTTTCTTCAACCTCATGAATGACCGGCTCGTCTTTCTTACCATGAAGGCGGACAATCTTGGCAGGAATACCAACAACCGTCACATCACTAGGTACATCTGCTACGACAACTGCTGCTGCACCGACCTTGGCATTTTCACCGATTTCCACAGGCCCGATAACTTGGGCATGGGCTGATATGAGTGCTCCTTTGCGTACAGTCGGATGGCGTTTGCCAACATCCTTACCAGTCCCACCGAGAGTCACTCCGTGATAGAGAAGAACGCCTTTTTCAACAATCGCCGTCTCACCAATCACTAAGCCAGAACCGTGGTCGATAAAGACACCTGAATCAATCTGGGCTCCTGGATGAATCTCTATCTGGGTCCAAAAGCGCCAAAACTGACTGTGCATACGAGCCAAGAGTTTGAAGCCATGCTTCCAGAGAAAATGTGAGAGACGGTGGGCCGCCAAGGCCTTGACACCTGGATAAGTCAGCAAAACCTCCAAAGTGGTGCGGGCCGCTGGATCATTTTCTTTTACGATATCAATGGTTTCGCGCCACCATCCCATACATTTCTCCTTTTCTTATTCTGAATCTTTTGGTGTTTCTGTAAATTCTTTCTTAGGTTTGTGGTCCTTGTGATGACGTGGGCGGTGAGGACGTTCTGATTTTTCACCTTTTTCATCACGTTCAGGTTTTGGAGGACGAGGAAGAAGAGCCTTCATAGAAGCATCCACACGTCCTTTTTCATCAATCTTGATTACCTTAACATCAACTTCATCCCCGATTGCTACCAAGTCTTCGACATTATTGGTACGAGTCCAAGCCATTTCAGAGATGTGTACGAGAGCATCTGTCTTGTCAAAGAGGTTAACAAAGGCACCAAATTTCTCGATACGAACAACCTTCGCATGGTAAACTTCATCCACTTTGGCTTCACGAACCAAGCCAGCAATGATTTCTTTGGCACGGTTGATGGCATCTTGGTCGCTAGAGTAGATAGACACATTTCCTTCTTCGTCGATATCAATCTTAACGCCTGTTTCAGCGATAATCTTGTCGATGGTTTCTCCACCCTTACCGATGACAATCTTAATCTTATCCACATCAATCTTGATGGTATCAATTTTCGGAGCAGTTGGAGCCAATTCTGGACGAACTTCTGGAATGGTTGCTTCAATCACATCAAGGATTTCAAAACGCGCTTTCTTGGCTTGAGCAAGAGCTTCTGTCAAGATTTCTGCAGTAATCCCTTGAATCTTGATATCCATTTGAAGGGCTGTAATCCCGTCACGAGTACCGGCAACCTTGAAGTCCATGTCTCCAAAGTGATCTTCCAAACCTTGGATATCTGTCAATACTGTATAGTTATTTCCATCTGAGATAAGACCCATGGCAATACCAGCTACTGGAGCCTTGATTGGTACACCACCAGCCATAAGGGCAAGGGTTCCCGCACAGATAGAAGCTTGAGAGGAAGAACCGTTTGATTCCAAGACCTCTGCTACCAAGCGGATCGCATATGGGAATTCTTCCAAACTTGGCAAAACTTGAGCAAGGGCACGCTCACCGAGAGCACCGTGACCAATTTCACGACGACCTGGCGCACCGTAACGACCAGTTTCCCCTACAGAATATTGAGGGAAGTTATAGTGGTGCATAAAGCGTTTCTTGTACTCTGGGTCCAAACCATCGATGATTTGAGTTTCCCCCATCGGAGCCAAGGTCAAGACAGAAAGAGCTTGAGTTTGGCCACGAGTAAAGAGACCTGAACCATGTACACGAGGAAGGAAGTCAACAACCGCATCCAAAGGACGGATTTCATCAACCTTACGACCGTCAGGACGCACCTTGTCTTCTGTAATCAAGCGGCGCACTTCAGCGTGTTCCATTTGTTCCAATATTTCAGCCACATCACGCATGATACGGTCAAATTCTTCGTGGTCTGCATATTTTTCTTCATAAACAGCAGTGACTTGATCCTTAACTGCTTGAGTTGCAGCTTCACGAGCCAATTTTTCTTCTACTTGGACAGCTTTTTGGAGGTCGCTGTTGTAGGCTGCAATGATTTCAGCCTGCAATTCAGCATCTACATGAAGCAATTCCACTTCTGCTTTTTCCTTACCGACAGCAGCAACGATTTCTTCTTGGAAGGCAATCAATTCTTTGACTGCTTCGTGCCCTTTGAGAAGGGCTTCCAACATGATTTCTTCTGACAATTCTTTAGCACCAGACTCAACCATGTTGATAGCGTGTTTGGTACCAGCTACTGTCAATTCAAGAAGCGATTGCTCTGCCTGTTCTTGACTAGGGTTGATGATGATTTGACCATCGACATAACCCACCTGTACCCCAGCGATTGGTCCGTCAAACGGAATATCTGAGATAGAAAGCGCCAAGGATGAACCAAACATAGCTGCCATAGGTGCAGAGGCATTTTCATCATAAGAAAGCACTGTGTTGATAACTTGTACTTCATTACGGAAACCTTCCGCAAACATTGGACGGATTGGACGGTCAATCAAACGCGCTGTCAAAGTCGCATCTGTTGAAGGGCGTCCTTCACGTTTCATAAAGCCACCAGGAAACTTCCCAGCTGCATACATTTTTTCTTCATAGTTGACTTGAAGTGGGAAGAAATCCCCAGTTGCCATTTTCTTAGACATCACGGCCGCAGTCAAGACAGTTGACTCACCGTAACGCACGACAACAGAGCCATTTGCTTGCTTAGCAACCTGACCAGTCTCTACAATTAACTCACGACCCGCAAAAGTCGTTTGAAACACTTGTTTTGTCATTTTAATCCCCTTTGGATTGATAATATTATACGTCTTGCCTACAAAGATCAGGATACAAAGGGCGTAAAGAATCCCGTATGAAAATAGGAGATTGACGCAGTGTGCGATGCACACCAGGAAATCTATCTTTTTCACTAGGGATTTAGCCCGTGTTCAACTACCTAGATACTTTGAAAAGTTTAAAAATATTATTCTTTAGTATTTGTCCTTTTTATAGCAGATTTGAATAGTTAAAAATCTGTTTATACCCTCATCTTTGTATCAAGTACGTACAGAGTCTATTTTATCATATTTTTCTTAAAAAGTGCGGTCTTTACCATTAAAAAGGAACCATTCCCCTCACCTGAGAAGAATGGTTTGCTTTTTATTATCCTAGAGACTGATGATTAAACAAGGCATGGGTTGCTTGGTGGATGTATTTTGCTGTTTCTGCATTATTCATGGTATAGAGATGCACACCGGCAACATCCTGAGTTACCAAGTCCACGATTTGGTCCACTGCATAGGCAAGTCCTGCTGCTCTGAGCGACTCAGGGTCATGCTCATACTTGTCTAAGATGGCTTTAAATTTGCGTGGAAGATGGATATTCTCACAAGTCTTCAAGAGGCGGAGAGCCTGATTTCGATTCAGAATTGGCATAATCCCTGCATGAATAGGAACATCAATCCCAGCCAAGATGCACTTGTCCTGAAAATCATAGAAGCGCTCATTGTCAAAGAAGAGCTGAGTTACAAGGCTCGAACAACCTGCATCCACTTTCTTCTTGAGATTTTGAATATCTGAAATCTGATTTGGTGAATCTGGATGTCCTTCTGGATAACAAGCACCAACAATATCAAAGTGAGGGGCTTGTTCCTTGATGAACTCAATCAAGTCAGTGGCATAGAGGAAATCCTTTTGTGGCTCAACATCTGGAATAATATCCCCACGTAAGGCCAAGATTTTCTGTACCCCAACCTTGTCCAAGTCAGCAATGGTTTCAGCAACCATGTCCTTAGTCAAATAGATGGCTGGCAAGTGAGCAATAGTCGGAATCGCCAAGTCATTTTGGATAAAGTCAGCCAAACGAACCGTCGTTTCCTTGATATTAAATTTATTATTGCTGGCAGTTACACTGATAAAGTGGGGTGCCAACTCCTGCATATCTTGAAGAGCAGAAATAATTTTATCATTACCCACAGCTGGGTTTGGAGGGAACACTTCAAATGAGAGTGACGGTGTTTGGCGTGACATAGTCCTTATCCTTTTCTAGTTGATTTTTCGTTAGCTGGACTCTTAGAATCCAAGTGAAACAGACAGATTGACCAAACAGCGCTTCTTGAGAAATCCTTATCTTACAATTTCTCACGCGCAGCTTTAGCTGCTTCCACAAGGCGGATCAAGCTTTCTTTTGTTTCTGGAATACCACGTGTTTTCAAACCACAGTCAGGGTTAATCCAAACTTTCTTGCTTGGCACTTTAGCAAGGATGGCTTCGATTGTGTGGTCGATTTCGCCTTCGTTTGGCACACGAGGTGAGTGGATATCGTAAACCCCAGGTCCCACTTCTGTTTGGAAGTTTTTCGCTTTGAGTTCGTCCAAGATTTCAAGGTTTGAACGGCTAGCCTCAAATGAGATAACGTCCGCATCCAAGTTATCGATAGCTGGGATGATATCTGTAAATTCTGAGTAACACATGTGAGTGTGGATTTGTGTGTCTGGTGCTACTGTTGAGTGTACCAAGCGGAAGGCAGGAATTGCCCAGTCAAGGTAGTCTTCGTACCAGTCGCTACGACGAAGTGGCAATTTTTCACGAAGAGCAGCCTCGTCGATTTGGATGATTTTCACACCAGCAGCTTCAAGGTCAAGCACTTCATCCTTGATAGCAAGGGCGATTTGAAGAGTAGAATCCTTGATAGAGATGTCTTCACGTGGGAATGACCAGTTGAGGATGGTAACAGGTCCAGTCAACATACCTTTAACAGGTTTGTTTGTACGGCTTTGTGCATAGCTAGACCATTTAACAGTGATAGGGTTAAGACGAGTGACATCACCCCAAATGATTGGTGGTTTCACCCCACGCATACCGTATGACTGTACCCAACCATTTTTAGAGAAGAGGTAACCTGACAAGTTTTGACCGAAGTACTCAACCATGTCGTTACGCTCAAATTCACCGTGAACAAGAACATCAAAGTCGATATCTTCTTGCCATTTGATCCATTCATCGATCGTTTCAGCAAGGAAAGCGTCGTACTCTTCTTGAGACAATTCACCTTTACGGTAAGCCAAACGTTTAGCACGAACTTCTTTAGTTTGAGGGAATGAACCGATAGTTGTTGTTGGAAGAGCTGGAAGTTTGAAAGCTTCTTCTTGGATAGCTTCACGTTCTGCAAAAGCTGGCAAACGAGTGTAGTCTGCGTCTGTCAAGCCAGCGATACGCGCACGAAGTTCTGCATTTTCACCCACACGCTCAGTCGCAAAGAGTTCTTTGTTAGCTGCAAGAGCTTCTGAACCTTGACCATTGCGGATAGCATCCAAGTCACGGATTTCGTCTAATTTTTCAACCGCAAAAGCAAAGTGGTTCAAGATAGACGGTTCAAATTCTTCGTTAGCTGTTGTAAATGGCACATGAAGAAGTGAGCATGAGCTTGTCAAAACAATGTTTTCAGCTGGGATTTGCTCAAGAACAGCCAAGCTCTTTTCATAGTTGTTACGCCAGATGTTTTTACCATTGACAATACCTGCATAGAGAGTCTTGTCAGCTGGGAAACCACCTTTAACCAATTCAAGAGTTTTCTTACCTTCAACGAAGTCCAAACCGATAGCATCTACTGGCAAGTTTACAAGGTCAGCGTAGACATCACGAACGTCACCAAAGTAAGTTTGAAGCAAGACTTCAAGACCTTTTTTGTCAGCCAAAAGTTTGTTGTAGAGGTTCAAGAAGAGTGCTTTTTCTTCGGCTGTCAAGTCTTTGACAAGAGCAGCTTCGTCGAGTTGAATGCGAGTCGCACCAAGTTCAGCCAATTTAGCAAAAACTTCTTGGTAAGCAGCTACTAAGCTGTCTACGAAGTCTTCTGCTTTCACGCCTTCTTCAAAGTCTGACAATTGAAGGAAAGTGAATGGACCTACAAGAACTGGGCGAGTGTTCAATCCAAGTTCTTTGGCTTCTTGGAACTCATCGAAAATTTTGTGACCTGCAAGTTTAACTTGAGTGCCTTTTTCAAATTTAGGAACGATGTAGTGGTAGTTGGTGTTGAACCATTTCTTCATTGGAAGGGCGCGAACATCCCCTTTTTCTCCTTGGTAACCACGACCCAAAGCAAAGTAGCGCTCAAGGTCAGACAAGTCCAAGTTTTGAACAGAAGCAGGAACCACGTTGAAAAGGAATGCTGCATCTAGGAAGTTGTCATAGTGAGAAAAGTCATTTGATGGAATTTCAGTGATGCCTTTTTCTTTGACGATGTTCCAGTGTTTAGCGCGCAATTCTTTTGCTGCTGCCAAGAGTTCTTCTTCTGAGATTTCTTTTCTAAAGTATTTTTCAGTTGTAAATTTTAATTCGCGGAATTCGCCCAAACGAGGGAAACCGATGATTGTAGTTGACATGATGTGTCCTCCAAAATTTGTTGTTGAAACTATCTTAACAGAAAAGAATGCGTCTGTATAATTGTAAAAAATTAGGCTTTGATATAGTTTGAAACTATACCTTTGTTTTGGACAAAAGAAAAAGACTTGAGACAGATGCCTCAAATCCTTTGTATAGCTTGTTTTTGGCTGTGTTCTAGTTGGAATACTCAAATACGTTATTAGTAATTCTTATAAGTGACTATGACTTGTTATTATAAAAGACTATAACTCTATCCCCTTCTCTCGGAGATTAGCTAAACACTCCTCATAGTAGACATCGTCATGTTCGCTATATATAGGACTAGTCAACTTCTCCTCTGCTAAATCTTCATAGACAGGGCAGGTCTTGCCACGGTAGTTCTTGTCCAGCCACTCTGGACTGACATTGTAGCCACGACCAGCCATCTCCTCCATGATCAAGCAATGATAGGCATAGAGACGATAAGGCGAGTGGGTAAAGACATAGTCCACCGTCGCATGCTTTCTGCCCCAACCATTGCCACGCAGGGCGCAACACTCTCGATGTTGCCCCAAGAGTTGAGGACGGGGAAGTTGTGAAATCAAATCCTCATGCCAAAGTCTCATGGGAGTCTCCTTTCAGTAAAGTCGAATGTTGCAAGTAAACATTTGGGTAAAGTTCAAGCAGGTCTCGGGTTTTCGCAATCACATCTTCCTTAGAAGCATGACCATAGCGGTAGCGATCCAGCAAGAGCATATAGTCCTTGCGCTCAGTATCTGTCGCTTTCTTTTTGAAATAGCCCCAAATATGCTGAAAGGCATTGCAAACCTGACCCCTGTGTTCTGGGATTTGACAGGCACGATCAATCATCTCTTGAACCTGACTCACCTCCACCTCTTCATTCTTCAAGTATTGGCGAATCTCATTGTAAATATTGCTAGAATGGCTCAAGACAAGGTATTTGTTTCTAGCCCAGAGTTGTTGGCACTGGGATTTTTGATTAGTTTGTTCCATGTTTCTCCTTGTTTTCTATCAGTTTCCAGGAAATATGGAAACAAAGTTGTATCTAAAAAATGAGCGAATTATGAGTTCAGATTACTGACTGTATAAATCTTTTTTTATCTTCTAAAAATTTCCTGACACTTAGGAAACAAAGTAATAATTCTCTTTTAGTTCTCGGAAACGGTCAAAACCTAGAATATCCTCATTTTGTAATCTGCCCAAAACGACACTAGGATGAATATCTATCTCCTCAGAAAATCGAAGGATATCTGTCTTATCAAAGTTTCCTTTTTCTACAAAAGCTTGATAATCTTCTGGTCTAATCAAGAAATCTTTTGCAAACTGGTCTGCCTGTTCCTCAGAACGAAGATAGGACTCACTGTTTCCTTCATCAGATGAAAAATCATTTTCCAGAATGTGCCCAATCTCATGGAATAGTGAGAACCAAAAAATATCTGACGCTTTGTTTCGATCCGTGAGTAAAAGCAAGGCACTGCCATTACTGAATTTTTTAGTCGCTCCATTCAGATTGGCATTTGGTAAAGCAGGTAGACCGACTAGGACAACACCACAGTCTAACAAAATATCAGACAAACGTTGAGGAAATTCTTCTGGGTCTTGTCTGGTCAACTTTCTCAAATCAGGCAGGCTTCTCTCTAGCTTTCTACGATTGAGCTTGATAGTTGTTGTATCACGTGCTTTTTTAGACGCCAACTCCAACATAATATTGGAATTCACTATACTTTTAGTCGTGAACTTACGCGTATTCCGATAGCTGACTAGATGATTAAAAGATGTAAGATTTTCTAAACTTGCCACACCTAGAATCTTGCGAAGCTCGACAATCTTTTCCTTCAAGCCATAGCGTTTGTCTGGAACGTAGCCTTTTTCCTTAAAATACTTGAAATCAATCAGCTCACAGATTTCTTTCTCGCTACCTTCTTCAAGCTCTCTTTCCTCTGCAATCTCAGCCACTTTTACATCATAAGCATTTTGAAGATTGAGCCAGGTTTGCATAGAAACTCCACTTAGCTTAGCTAACTTACGAGCCGTTTCTTTACTGATGGACTCCTCAGCATTGACGAGCTTGCTGACAGTCTTTGCCGAAACTCCCAAACGCTCCGCGAATTCTTTCTGCGTTACGTTATAATCTTCAATCAACTCTTCAACGTACTGACCTGGATGAAAAGCAATCAGATCTTTGTATTCAACAATTTTATTATTCATAGTGATTGCTGACCTCCTCTATTTTTAGGATTTCGATTTCAACAGGACTTGGAAACACCTTTTCTAAATCCTCCTCACGAAATTCCACAATCAACCGATAGGAACTCTTTCGACCATCTATATCTAAAGCAAACTGTCCCTGTCTCTTTCCCTTAAGTGGGTGAAAGTGATATTTAGGAAAAGCTTTCACACTAGCCAAAGAATCCGCCGCTTCCAAAAAGTTGATCAACTGATGCAACTTTACAGCAATCTTATCCGAAAAATCCTTTTTCGCCTGTCTCAGCTCTGTGCACTGCTTTTTAACAGTTTTGTTTGTATAGATAAGCTTCATATGTCCCTTTTTGTTCAAATTAAATTACCTAATAGGTAATTTAATTATATCATGTTTAGAAAATAAAAACCAGCCAAAGATAGATTTAGCCAGTTTTTACTTTCATACAATTACTTTTTCAGTTTAAAAGTACATTTTTTATAATCAATTACAATATTTGGATCGATATTCGGAAGAAATACGTTGAATAAAGATCTTTCTTTTGTCACTGCTTGCAAGTGAACTCCAATCGGAATCACATCAGCTTTGTTTCGATAAATGGGACGAGAAGCCATACAAACTGAACTTTTTTTAAGTTCTTTTACCACCTTCTCTTCAAAATACCACTGGCTGAATTGATTTTCAAAATCTTTTTTCTTAACATCTTTCCCCATATTGCTCCATGCAGTTTGTATAAATAAGGATTTCAAAGCTTTATTAGGATGACCATGAAATTCCTCATCTCCACCCAAAGAATAGGCAATTAAATGTCCTCGATGGAAAAACTTAATAGCTTTTTTTATATTAGGTTTTAATAAATCATTCCAACCTTTTGGTCTTCCAAGTTTACGACGTTTCTTTTTATCACTTAATTCTTTTTGAGTTTTAATAACGTTATAATCATTTTTATTGATATAAAAAATAGCACCTTTAGGTCTCTTACCTAGCTCTAGTGAATGTGGAACAATATACCCTGATTCACTCTTACTCATAAATCGAATTGTTGCGATATTGTCATTTACTACAAAATAATTTGATTCATACTGAACTGAGGATCCAACTAAATCAGTAAGTTGCTCACTAGGAATATGCATCAAATTTAAAATATCTTGCTCTGACATTGAAAAAATCTTTTTCATTTTACTTCCCTACTCCACCTTCACCTGTCCATTCATCAACATTGGCAAGAGCCAATCGCGAAGTTGGGTGAGTTGTTCATTTTCTTGTTGTTTTTTTGTCAACTCTTTAATTATGTTATTAGAGAAATGATAATACCTATCCAAAATCTCATTTGAAGGAGTAACTACTTTGATATTTTTTATCATATCTTGTGAAAGATTATCTCTTGCAGAACCTGTACTCAATTTGACAAGATACTGATATAAATCCTCAATTACATTCTTAAGATAATACCTCATCCTAACATCTGATAACATAATTGCGCATATTGCCTGATTTGTTGATGCTTCAAAAGACAGAAAACTAACTTTTCCTGCTGTTGCTCCGTACATAGCAACCAAAATTGTTCCACTAGGAAATAGTTTTGCATTGGAATTCTTTAAGCCTTCTTCTGTAATGAAATTAGAAGTACTTGTAATAACCGTTTGACTTAGTTCACCACTATTTATCCATGGTACTTCACCGTCTGTATAGTATGAACTATTTGTAGATTTCGGTGTCCCTCCAGAACCTGTTTGAGCAATGTCTTCTATCTTCTCCACTCCCCACCCCTCTGGGATTTCGTGTTTGAGTTCTGGGTTATAGACCATCTTTCCACCTGATGATTTGTAGGGTTTACCATTCTTGTCTGGGAAATCAAACTGCACAAACCAGTAGTCATAGAGGGTCTTAGCCATGGCTTCCAACTCTTGGTTGATTTGGTTGTTGATTTGGATTTTATCATCAATTGCTGAGAGAATATTTGCAATTCTTCTTTGTTCTTCTAAATCTGGAATCAAAAAATCTGAGATTTTCAAAGCATTTTCATTTACTCTTTTTCGACCTGAAGTTCCTTCCATCAGACTAATCGCTTGTTTTCTGAACTCCGGGCTAATTGATAGATAGTACAAAAACCGCTCGTCAATATTTTCTTTAGCTCTTAAAACAATAAATTCCGTGGAACCAAAGCCTATTTCATCCTCTTGAAGACAATTGACGAATGCTGTTTTCCCATTTTCTAAACATGGGGTAATTTTTGCTAAAAGAGTATCACCATTTCTAAACTTAGTTCCACCCCTAAATTCACCATAATCAATTTTTACAACATCTCTCTGAAATTCTTTAATGTTTGCCATCGGTATGTTAGGAGCAATATCCCCTTTTTTTAGAGTTTCCGTTGGTTTTAAAAAAGCAATTTCTTGTAGTTGTTTTTTTCTCCACTCACTCATACTTCAATCCCTTCATTTGCTCTTCAATCTCCTGCTCCAATGCATGCGATTGCTGGAAGAGGTCTAAGAGTTTGTTTTGAAAAGCGGTCATCTTGGCTTCAAACTCTTCTGCTGTGATATCTACATAGTCAATCTTGATGTCAAAGTATTGGCCTGCGCTAAGAGAGTAGTTTTTCTCCTTGATATCCTCATAAGAGACAGTGACAGAAAAGTCCTCGACGGCTTCTTTCTTGATAAAGGTCTCGACGATCTTCTGCTCTTCCTCAGGAGACAGCACGGTCTTTTGGCTCTTGCCTTCCTTGACCTTGGTTCCGAGATTTGAGGCATCGATAAGGACGACATCGCCCTTGTTTTTCTTATCGATAAAGAGGATGGAGACGTTGGTTCCTGTCGTCGCAAAGATATTGGATGGCATGGAAACGACACCTGCCAGCATGTGATGATCCACCAAGTGTTGGCGGATAGTCTTGTCAATCCCTGACTGGGCAGTGATAAAGCCTGTCGGTAGGACTACGGCTGCTTGACCATCTGGCTTCAGAGAGTAGATAATATGCTGGACAAAGAGCTCATAGATCGCCATCTTGTCCTTAGACTTAGCTGGAACCTTTGGCACACCTGCAAAGAAACGCTCACTAGCTTCTGGCAAACTTTCCACTCGGTCACGCCACTCTGAAAAGTCCAGCTTGAAAGGAGGATTAGAGACGATATAGTCCATCTTTTCAGGATGGCGATTAGCGATAATGGTATTTCCCTGTACAATATTATGTATGGAATGTTGCAGTCCGTTCAAGATGAGGTTGAGACGAAGGAGATTGGATGACTTTTGCGAGATATCCTGACTGTAAACAGTGGTCTTATCCACACCGATACGACTAGCCAGGTTCATCAGCAAGGTCCCCGAACCAGCAGACGGGTCATAAATCCGCACGTTTGAGGGCTGGTCATTTCCCACAAGAATATCAGCAATAATCTTAGCAACTGAGTGAGGCGTGTAGTACTCGGCGTACTTACCACCACCGTCTTTGTTGTAGTCCTTGATCATATACTCAAAGAGAGTAGAGAAAAAGTCGAAGCCTTGTGAAAAAATGGTCTCATCAAACTTGACGCGTGCAAGGAGATTGATGATAGCTTTTGCCACTTCGTTACGCTTACTGCTATCTGATATTGTGTCGGTAATCAAGCGTTCATCAAAGAGACGAATAGCTGTGTCGCCGTCTGTATGCACAGAGAAAATATCGTTATTATCAATGGCGATCTGGTTGAGGGTATTTTCAAAACTCTCGTAGAAAGTCGCTTCATTTTGCTGACGGTGAAGCGTTTCGATCAACTGGTCTGGCTTGAGCCAAGCTGTACTTGTACCGATATCCTCCAAGAGCCAGTCATAGTCATCTTCACCCATTGCCAACAAGTTTTCATAAGTGTTGGATTCATCCAGCACCTTGGCTTGATATAAAAACTTATCATTTAAAAATTTGTAGAGGAAGGACTGGGTGAGGAGTTTATACTCACCCGCTTCCCCTCCTAGTCCTGCATGAGTAAAGACTGCTTTCAAATCATCTACCAAGTCTTGGACTTGAACTTTATATGTTTCATTCATTAGTGTTGGTATTCCTCTTCATATCCTTCAAATAGCGACTCGACGATATCGTTAAAAACCTGTCTTGTCAAACTACTTGCAGATTGGTTGGTTTTCATTTCAATCCGAGCTTCTTCTCGAATCATTTTCTTGAGAAAGTCCTCGTTATCTAGTACTCCTTGATTTTGACCGATTTTACGGTCTAGTCTGATTTTCGATTCCTTGATAACATGGTAAATAGCAGGAAAATCACTGACCATAGTCGAATTGGTTACGTGTTTATAGGAACGAGCTGCTATTTCATCTCCGTCAAAATTCATCGTCAAACGTCTCATATGAGTATGATAATCTTCCACTGACTTAAAGAGGTCTTCGTACTCTTTTTGAATTTCTTTGATGTTTTCCATAGTATAGCCTTCTTGCCCATGTATTAAGTGTTTTTTCATGATGCGTTGGAATTCTTCGTAGAGAGAAACCCACTCAGGATCTTTTTCATCACGCTCTTTTATGATGCCTCCAGCAACTCGACGCTTCAAATCTTCTAGGTCATTGGCTGCTAGACGGAGTTCTTCCTCCGCAATCTTGACAAAACTAAAACTGGTCTCAGACATGGCAAGATTTAAAAGGGTGCGACTAGAAAAATCATCTGGTTTATCTATCAGGGACAAGGTCAGCAAACGTCTTGAGATGACATTAAGCAGAGTTGCAATCTGAGCAATATCAATCTGCTTGAGCAAATGGTCATAACCAAGTAAGCGGGCGATATTATAGTACTGCTTAACCGATTCTAAGGCTTTTCGGAGTTCATTTAGTTGCTTCCTATCCTTGATATCATCAATTGATTGAGAAAAGAACTCTAGATTAGAGGTTGGATAGTCCATGAGGATGCGCTCTGTCTTGCTTAGTTCCTGAGAAATTTCCTCTGCTGGCACAAAGAGCGAGCCAAACACATCCTCTCCATTTTCCCCAGTCAGGGTCGTATCATACTCTTGATTGAGTTCTTCTAGATAAGCACGATTAGTCTTGTCAAACTCTTTAGAAATATCCGCAAAATCAACTACATAACCAAAGAGATAGTCCTTGTAAGGACGATTCACACGAGTCAAAGTCTGGAGAAGGTTATGAGCCTTAATCTTGCGACCTAGATAGAGACGCTTGAGACGAGGTGCATCAAAACCTGTCAAGAGCATCGAATAGACGATAATGAGGTCAATCTTACCTTCCTTATAGGCATCCACCTTTTCCTTTTTCTCTTCCTTGTCTCCCTCATCATGGAGGATAAGAGCAGAGGTCAAGTTGGTTGTTCCAGCTTTGCGTCTTTCTTCTAACTGTTTTTCAAGCTCACGCGCCTGCTTGGACGAATCACAGACAATCATACCACCAATAGTCTGATCATCAAAAACCAAATCACGCGCACGATTAAAGTCCTCCAGAATAAAATCAAGCATAGGTTCCACATAGTGCGGATGAGCAAAGATATCTTCTTTGGATAAATCACCACGTTGGATTTCTTCATTAATTGCTCTGAGATTATCTTTATAGGACGTCTCGATATCTTCTCGCATCAAACGCAAGGTAAAACCATCATCTATAGACTGGTTGTAGTAGTATTTATGGATATAATCCCCAAAAATATCACGTGTAGTCGCATGGCTTTCCTTAGTCTTGCCATCTTTCTTATAAGTAATTAAAGGAGTTCCTGTCAGAGCAATCTTGATCGCATTGGTATCTGCCTGATAGAGATTTGGCAGATAGGAACCTCGTTCGTTATAAGAGCGGTGGGCTTCATCGATAAAGTAGATATTTTGACGATTGAGATCATAGCCAGAGCGGTCGGTCAGGTCTGAATCATCTTTGAACTTCTGAATATTGACAACGGCGACATCATAGCCGTCTTGTTTTTGATTAAGTTCTCTAGAATTGTTGATACGCTTAACTTTTAGACCTCTTTTGGTAAATTCCTTAAAGGCTTGGTCTGCCAAGTCCAAGCGATCAACGACAAAGTAAAACTGCGGAACAATCCCCTGTTTTGAAAAATAATTGGTCAGATAGCGGATATTGAAGAAAGCCAGGGCAGTCTTACCTGAGCCCTGTGTATGCCAGATAACACCTTTTTTGACACCTTTTGCGATGGTTTCTTCGATAGCTCTTGTAGCGAAGTATTGCGGATAACGCATGACATGCTTCTGCAATTGTATCTGACCTTCCTTGCTTTCTTCTTCTACATAAACCAGCCCAAAGCGAAGCATGAAAAGCAGGCGTTCTTTTTGATACAAAGATGATAGGAAAGTATTGCAGGGAGTGTCGGGCTGTATGTTTGTTGTAAATTCTGGTTGAGATTTGAGAGCAAAACGCTTCACATCCTCAAGAACGAAGTCAATTTGTTCATCTTTTAAAGGTTCAATTGAATGCAAAAAATCGACTTCTCTTTCTTCCTTGAAAGCATTAAACTTGGTTTTTGAATAGGCATTTGAACCATAGTAAGAACCCTGTTTTTGTTGACCTTGGCCACTGATATAAGGCAAATTGTCAGATAGAGCTATCAACTGGGTAATATTGTTAAAACGACGGAACTTACGATTTTCAAAACGATATCTAGTCCTGTCCTGTTCAGACTGAATTCCTGTCTTTCCATCACGGATAGCATTGGGTTGTTTAACTTCGATATAAGAAAGGGGAAGTCCATTGATAAACACAACTATATCCGGACGAAATTCATCTTGTCCATTTTGACAAGTAACTTCAAGCGCCAGATGGAAGGTATTGGCTTCAGGATTTTCCCAATCGATATAAACAGCACCTTCTTGTCCCTGTATCCTTTTAAAGAAGGAACGCCCCAAATCATTTTGATCCAGTTCCAGCTTGATATTGGCCAATTCTCTCTCAAAATCTTCATCTGTTAAGTAGTTATTAAACGTTAAAAATTGCTCCTTAAAAACAGATACAAGAATATTGGTATCTGGGTCTCTTTCTTCAATTTCTTTACTATTACGAGAAAGATAGGTATAACCTATTCGCATCAAATGCAGAGCTGCTGGGATTTGTACTCTTGTTAATTCAGAAAAATCTTTTCGTCTTGCCATCGCAAACCTTCCTTACGCTTCATTTGAACTATTCATATCCTGAAATTTCCAGATTTTATACTAGGTCTATTATAGCATGTTTAGGCTCAAAATCCATCACTCTTCCCATAGCAAAAACACTCATTCCTCCTTTCTCCTCCAAAATATGGTATAGTAGAATTATACTATCTATGAGGAGTTTACATGTCACAGGATAAACAAATGAAAGCTGTTTCTCCCCTTCTGCAGCAAGTTATCAATATCTCTTCGATTGTCGGTGGTGTTGGGAGTTTGATTTTCTGTATTTGGGCTTATCAGGCTGGGATTTTACAGTCTAAGGAAACCCTCTCTGCCTTTATCCAGCAGGCAGGTATCTGGGGGCCACCTCTCTTTATCTTTTTACAGATTTTACAAACGGTCGTCCCTATCATTCCTGGGGCCTTGACCTCGGTGGCTGGTGTCTTTATCTACGGTCACATCATCGGGACAATCTACAACTATATCGGTATCGTGATTGGCTGTGCCATTATCTTTTATCTTGTGCGCCTCTATGGGGCTGCCTTTGTCCAGTCCGTCGTCAGCAAGCGTACCTACGATAAATACATCGGCTGGTTAGACAAGGGCAATCGTTTTGACCGTTTCTTTATCTTTATGATGATTTGGCCCATTAGTCCAGCTGATTTTCTCTGTATGCTGGCCGCCCTAACCAAGATGAGCTTCAAGCGTTATATGATCATCATCATTCTTACCAAGCCCTTTACCCTCGTGGTTTATACCTACGGTCTGACCTATATTATTGACTTTTTCTGGCAAATGCTTTGACATGTAAAAAATCCGTTTGGTTTCCCAAGCGGATTTTGAAAGCGTAGATTGACTATAGCTTAATACTAAATATACTTTGTATGGAAATCATACCTATTTTTCGATAGTGAGACGAGGACTTACCTAGCCTTTCCGCCGTGATGGAAACACCTGAAATCGAATGGTTTCAGGTGTTCGGAAACTTTGAGACATTAGGCTCAAAGTTTAGGTATGGAATTTCGAAGAAGGTCGCTACCGTCCGTAATCACTTAAGGAAAGGCTCAAAAAACATTTTCTTCAAACAAAAATCCGTTTGGTTTCCCAAGCGGATTTTGTGCTTTATTTTGAAACTTCTTTTGCAAGAACAAAGTTCCCAAGTGTGGCAGAACCATTTTCTGCGACTGCTGGCGTCACGATGTAGTCACGCACATCTGGCACTGGTAGGTAGCCATTGAGAAGAGCTGTGAATTTCTCACGGACACGGTCCAGCATGTGTTGTTGAGCCATAACCCCACCACCAAAGACGATTACGTCTGGGCGGAAAGTCACTGTAGCATTAACCGCAGCCTGAGCGATGTAGTAGGCTTGAACATCCCAGACAGAGCTGTTGAGTTCAATATTTTCACCGCGAATACCTGTACGAGCTTCAAGACTTGGTCCAGCCGCAAAGCCTTCCAAACATCCTTTGTGGAATGGACAAACACCATTAAATTCTTTTTCAATATCCATTGGGTGTTTAGCCACATAGTAGTGACCCATTTCAGGGTGACCCACACCACCAATAAACTCACCACGTTGAATAACACCAGCACCGATACCTGTACCGATTGTGTAGTAAACCAAGTTTTCGATACGACCACCAGCGTTGTTACGGGCAACCACTTCACCATAAGCCGAGCTGTTTACGTCTGTTGTGAAGTACATTGGCACGTTAAGGGCGCGACGAAGGGCACCAAGCAAGTCTACATTTGCCCAGTTAGGTTTTGGAGTCGTTGTGATAAAGCCATAAGTTTTTGAGTTTTTGTCAATATCAATGGGACCAAATGAACCAACTGCAAGACCAGCAAGGTTATCGAATTTTGAGAAGAACTCAATAGTTTTATCGATTGTTTCGATTGGAGTCGTTGTTGGAAATTGTGTTTTTTCTACAACGTTAAAGTTTTCATCACCGACAGCACAGACAAACTTTGTACCGCCCGCTTCCAAGCTTCCATATAATTTTGTCATGATAAACCTCTTGTTTTTATTTTCTTTATTATAGCATATTTTAAAAATCTAAGTTTCTCAATTTTTTAGATTTTCCTATGTAAATCTTACCATTCAAGCAAAAACGAACAAACATGTCATTTGTTCGTTTTCATTTTGAGAGGGAATATAGTACTCAATGAAAATCAAAGAGCAAACTAGGAAGCTAGCCGAAGGCTGTACTTGAGTACGGCAAGGCGAAGCTGACACGGTTTGAATTTGATTTTCGAAGAGTATTAGGCTTTCACTTCGATAAGAGTATCCCCCTTCGCAACTGAACCTGTTGCGACTGGAGCTACTGAAGCGTAGTCAGCTGTGTTTGTAACGATAACCATTGTTGTATCATCAAGTCCAGCTGCAGCGATTTTGTTTGAGTCAAATGTTCCAAGAACATCGCCAGCTTTAACCTTGTCACCTTGGGCAACTTTTTGTTCGAAACCTTCACCGTTCATTGTTACAGTGTCGATACCAACGTGGATCAAGACTTCAGCACCGTTAGTTGTTTTCAAACCAAAGGCGTGTCCTGTTGCAAAGGCGATTGAAACTTCAGCATCAGCTGGTGCATAAACCACACCTTGGCTAGGTTTCACAGCGATACCTTGTCCCATAGCTCCACTTGAGAAGACTGGGTCATTGACATCAGCAAGAGCAACAACGTCACCAACGATAGGAGTTACAAGTGTTTCATTTTGAAGAGCTGCTGGAATGTTACCAGTTGTTTCTTCTTGAACCAAACGTTCTGTCGCTACTTCAGTAGCAACTTCTTTTTCATCCTCGTAACCAAACATGTAAGTAAGAGCAAAACCAAGTGCAAATGATACAGCTACCATAAGAAGGTATTGGGCAAGTTGTCCGTTACCAACATAAAGCATTGTACCAGGGATGATTGTGATACCATTACCAGTACCAGCAAGTCCAAGGATTGAAGCCAATCCACCACCGATTGCACCAGCAATCAATGAAAGGAAGAATGGTTTACGGAAGCGCAAGTTCACCCCGAAGATAGCAGGCTCTGTAATACCGAGGAAGGCAGAAAGAGCAGCTGGGAAAGCAAGAGTTTTTAGTTTTGGATTTTTAGTTTTAACACCAACCGCAACAGTCGCAGCACCTTGAGCTGTCATAGCAGCAGTGATGATAGCGTTGAATGGGTTAGCATGGTCAGCAGCAAGCAATTGCACTTCAAGCAAGTTGAAGATGTGGTGCACACCTGACACGACGATCAATTGGTGAACCCCACCAATCAAGAAACCACCAAGACCAAGTGGCAAGCCAAGAATTGCTTTTGTACCAATAAGGATATAGTTTTCAACAACGTGGAAGACTGGTCCGATGACAAAGAGTCCAAGGATAGACATCACCAAAAGTGTCACGAATGGCGTTACCAAGAGGTCAATAACATCTGGAACGACCTTGCGGACAAGTTTTTCAAATTTAGCTCCGACAACCCCGATGATGAAGGCTGGAAGAACGGAACCTTGCAAACCAACAACAGGGATGAAACCAAAGAAGTTCATAGCTGTTACTTCACCACCTTGAGCAACTGCCCAAGCATTTGGAAGTGAGCCAGAAACAAGCATCATACCAAGAACGATACCAACAGCAGGATTTCCACCGAATACACGGAAGGTTGACCACACAACCAAACCTGGCAAGATGATGAAGGCTGTATCTGTCAAGATTTGTGTGTAAGTTGCAAGGTCTCCTGGAAGTGGCATTTCAAGAGCATTGAAAAGACCACGCACACCCATGAAGAGACCTGTCGCTACGATAACTGGGATGATTGGAACAAAAACGTCACCGAAAGTACGGATAGCACGTTGGAACCAATTCCCTTGTTTAGCAGCTTCTGCTTTCATGTCAGCTTTAGATGATGTTGGCAAGCCAAGCGCAACAACTTCATCGTACATTTTGTTAACTGTACCTGTACCAAAGATGATTTGGTATTGACCTGAGTTAAAGAAAGCACCTTGAACTTTTTCCAAGTTCTCAATCACTTCTTTATTGATTTTTCCTTCATCTTTGACCATGACACGAAGACGAGTCGCACAGTGAGCTACACTGTTGACATTTTCACGTCCGCCCAAGGCATCGATGACTTTTTTTGCAATTTCCTGATTGTTCATTTGCAAAAATCTCCTTATATAAAATTTTGTAAACTGTTTGAAAGCGATTTTATCCGCCCTACGACTATTATTTTATCATGTTTTAAAAATATGTCAAGCGTTTTGCAGAAAAAATATTCTATCCACTTAGTAAGCATGCTTTAGATTGATTGATTTTGACTGTTTTATCAGTTGTTCCTTAAAAAAACAAGTTTAAAATCTTGGTTAAAAGGTTTTTGTTTCATTATCTTTCATGTTTTCGTAAAAAATTGATTGATTTTCTTGTTCTGTTTTATGACAAACGTTTGACAGTTTTTTCTCTTTTTTAACATAAAAGGCTTGCTTTTTTTTCCGAAAACGGTTACTATTAAAAGTGATAAGATTTTTGGAGGAATGAAAGAATGGAATGGACTACTGAGCGTCGTTACAGACTTTATCAAGATTGGACGCAAGAAGAAATTAAGAATATTAAGGAAAATATGGCACAATCTCCATGGCATACTCATTACCATGTTGAGCCAAAAACAGGACTTCTCAACGACCCAAATGGCTTTTCTTACTTTGATGGAAAGTGGATTGTTTTTTATCAGAACTTTCCTTTTGGTGCCGCCCACGGTTTGAAATCTTGGGTGCAATTGGAAAGCGAGGACTTGGTTCATTTCACAGAAACTGGAGTCAAAGTTTTGCCTGATACTCCATTAGATAGCCACGGCGCCTACTCTGGTTCTGCTATGCAATTTGGTGATAACTTGTTCCTATTTTATACAGGAAATGTTCGCGATGAAAACTGGATTCGTCACCCATACCAGATTGGGGCTTTGATGGATAAGGATGGCAAGATTACGAAGATTGACAAGATCTTGATTGACCAGCCAGCTGACTCAACTGACCACTTCCGCGACCCTCAAATTTTTAACTTTAAAGGTCAATATTATGCTATCGTCGGAGGACAGGACTTGGAGAAAAAAGGCTTCGTCCGTCTCTACAAAGCTATTGACAACGACTACACAAACTGGCAAGCTGTTGGCGACCTTGACTTTGCTAACGACCGCACTGCCTACATGATGGAATGCCCAAATCTGGTCTTTGTAGGGGAACAACCTGTCCTTCTCTACTGCCCACAAGGATTGGATAAAGATGTTCTAGACTACGATAATATCTATCCAAATATGTATAAAATTGGGGCTTGCTTTGACCCTGAAAATGCTAAAATGGTAGATGTGTCTCAACTTCAAAACATGGATTATGGTTTCGAAGCCTATGCAACTCAAGCCTTCAACGCTCCTGATGGACGTGCTCTAGCAGTTAGCTGGCTTGGTTTGCCAGATGTTTCTTACCCATCTGACCGTTTTGACTACCAAGGAACCTTCTCATTGGTCAAAGAACTGACTATCAAAGACGGCAAACTCTACCAATACCCAGTCGCAGCTATCAAGGACCTTCGTGCTTCTGAAGAAGTCTTCTCAAACCGTGCTCAAACCAATAACACCTACGAACTCGAGCTCAACTTGGAAGCTAATAGCCAGAGCGAGATTGTCTTACTTGCTGATAAAGAAGGCAAGGGACTCTCCATCAACTTTGACCTTGTAAATGGTCAAGTGACAGTGGATCGTAGCCATGCTGGTGAACAGTATGCTCAAGAATTTGGAACAACTCGTTCTTGCCCTATCGATAATCAGGCTACTACTGCTACAATCTTCATCGATAACTCTGTCTTTGAAATTTTCATCAATAAAGGAGAAAAAGTATTTTCTGGTCGTGTCTTCCCACATGCGGACCAAAATGGTATCCTCATCAAATCTGGAAACCCAACTGGAACTTACTATGAATTAGATTATGGTCGCAAAACTAACTGATGTCGCCAAACTTGCAGGCGTCAGCCCTACTACCGTTTCTCGGGTTATCAATAAAAAGGGTTATCTATCTGAGAAAACCATCCAAAAAGTCAATGAAGCCATGCGGGAATTGGGCTATAAGCCCAACAACCTAGCCCGCAGCCTTCAAGGAAAGTCAGCCAAGTTAATTGGCTTGATTTTTCCCAATATTTCCAATGTTTTCTACGCAGAATTGATTGATAAGCTGGAGCACCAACTCTTCAAAAATGGTTACAAGACTATCATCTGCAATAGCGAGCACGATTCTGAAAAAGAACGCGAGTACATCGAAATGTTGGAAGCTAATCAAGTGGACGGCATCATTTCTGGTAGTCACAACTTGGGAATTGAAGACTACAATCGCGTGACAGCGCCGATTATTTCCTTCGACCGAAACCTGTCTCCAGACATCCCTGTCGTTTCCTCTGACAACTATGCTGGTGGGGTTCTTGCTGCCCAGACCTTGGTTAAGACAGGCGCCCAGTCTATCATCATGATTACAGGGAATGACAATTCTAATTCGCCAACCGGACTGCGCCACGCTGGTTTTGCATCCGTACTCCCAAAAGCTACTATTATCAATGTTTCAAGCGACTTTTCTCCTGTCAGAAAAGAAATGGAAATCAAGAATATCTTGACCCGACAAAAGCCAGATGCCATCTTTGCTTCAGATGATTTGACAGCTATTCTGGTCATTAAAATTGCTCAAGAACTGGGCATTTCTGTTCCTGAAGAACTCAAGGTCATCGGCTATGATGGGACTTACTTTATCGAGAACTACTACCCTCATTTGACAACGATTAAGCAACCTATGCAAGAGATTGCCCAACTCACTGTTGATCTCCTCTTGCAGAAGATCGAAGGTAAAGAAGTTGCGACAACTGGTTACTTCTTACCAGTTACCCTATTACCAGGAAAAAGTATTTAATACTCTTCGAAAATCTCTTCAAACCACGTCAGCGTCGCCTTACCGTAGATATAGTAAAATGAACCAAAAACAGTACAGAATGTGGTATAATCTTCTTATGGCATATTCAATAGATTTTCGTAAAAAAGTTCTCTCTTATTGTGAGCGAACAGGTAG